>NZ_SCKV01000001.1:0-801461 GCF_014155795.1 Pantoea hericii | reverse complement strand
AACTGCCAGGCATTATATAAGTGAAGAAGCCCCGCACGAGAGTGCGGGGCTTTTTTACGTCTGAATTACGCTGTATTTAGCAAAATTGTTAATGATTTTCCCGCTTCCTGCAGCGCTATCACCAGCAGGCTTTCCCTCATAATTGCCAGCAACTCGCTGATTTTTCGATAATTAGCGACATAGCTCACAAATATAATCTCGGATTACCCCGCCTTTACCTTCGGTAGACTTAAATGCTTTACTCACTCCTTTAAACGCTGTTGATCAGCAAGGAACAGAGGTAAGGCATGACACCCACCAATAATAAAACTCAGCCGGATGATACAAAGAAGCGTATCTGGGCAATCGTCGGCGCGTCATCGGGCAACCTGGTTGAATGGTTCGACTTCTATGTCTATTCATTCTTCTCGCTCTACTTTGCGCACATCTTCTTCCCAAAGGGTGACACCACAACGCAGTTATTGCAGACAGCGGGCGTTTTTGCAGCAGGATTTTTAATGCGTCCGATTGGCGGCTGGTTATTTGGCTATATTGGCGACAAGCACGGCCGAAAAAATTCGATGCTGGTTTCGGTCTGCATGATGTGTTTTGGTTCGCTGGTGATCGCCTGCCTGCCCGGTTATGCAACGATTGGCGTAGCCGCTCCCGTCATTCTGCTGCTGGCGCGTATGTTTCAGGGATTATCGGTGGGTGGGGAGTATGGGACCAGCGCAACCTACATGAGTGAAGTCGCCCTGGAAGGACGCAAGGGATTCTATGCCTCTTTCCAGTACGTCACGCTGATTGGCGGTCAGTTAGCGGCGGTGCTGACCGTGGTGGTCCTGCAATTTGTGCTCACTGATGCAGAGCTGCGCAGCTGGGGCTGGCGCATTCCGTTCTTCCTCGGCGCACTGCTCGCCGTTGTCGCATTATGGCTACGACGCTCTCTGGAAGAAACGTCAGATAAAGCGAGCCGTGAACATCGTGATGCGGGTAGCGTCATCGGGTTACTGCGCAATCATACCCGTCCCTTCCTGATGGTGCTGGGTTTCACCGCCGGCGGCTCCCTGAGTTTTTACACCTTCACCACCTACATGCAAAAGTATCTGGTTAACACATCAGGCATGGATCCAAAAACGGCCAGCGGGCTGATGACCGGGGCACTGCTGGTCTTCATGCTGATTCAGCCAATAATCGGTGCGCTGTCAGATAAAATCGGTCGTCGCACTTCGATGATGATCTTTGGTGCGGGGGCGGCGATATGTACAGTACCCATTCTGACCCTGCTGCAAAACGTGCAAAGTCCTGGCGTAGCTTTCCTGTTAATCATGCTGGCCTTGTTGATTACCAGCTTCTACACCGCCATCAGCGGCATTCTTAAAGCCGAAATGTTTCCGCCGCAGGTGCGTGCTCTGGGTGTCGGGCTATCATACGCAGTCGCGAATGCGCTGTTCGGTGGGTCGGCGGAGTATGTGGCGTTGCTGATGAAGCAGCAGGGGATTGAGACCACCTTCTTCTGGTATGTTTCAGCGATGGGTGCGGTAGCCTTTCTGGTGTCGCTGTTGCTGCACAGACGCGGCAAAGGGATTACGCTTTAACAAGGCGACTGACTCAGATTCCACAGGGCAATGCCGCGGGTTGCATCCGCGGCATCCCACACGAACGCTTTCCAGCGCCAGCCGCTGCCATTCGGGCGGCTGTCATACCACTCTTTTCCCGCCTCAATATTTAATGAAAACAGGATGCCGATAGTCTGGTTTTGACGGCCAGAAAGAGGCTGGCGCTGCCCATATTTATTGCCTGCAGCAGCCAGCGCGGCAGAAGCGAAAACATGTTCCGCTTTATCCCGTCCGGTTCGCTGATCTTCCGCCATATCGACGCAGCCACTGCACAGCAGCACAGCAGCACAGCAACAGGATACTTCGCGTAATGAATGCCTCTATGGCCGCAGCGATTAAAGAATACGGCTGATCAGGCGATCGATACGTATCCGGCGCAGACGGCGAATCAGTTTCCGCACTTTAGCCGGGTAATCGGCAATACTTTCAAGCTCACGGAAATGCGTCACTATCGTCGTGTTCTGACGGATTAACGTAAGCTCTTTCTCACGCTGAGCCGCTAACTCCTGATGAGGATCGTGAATCAGCACCGCATTTTCCAGATCAAGCCGCCATGCACGCGGGTTGAGGTTATTACCGGTAATCAGCTGCCATTCGTCATCAACCCACATCCCTTTAAGGTGATAACTG
The DNA here is from genome assembly GCF_014155795.1 of Pantoea hericii. Taxonomy (NCBI): domain Bacteria; kingdom Pseudomonadati; phylum Pseudomonadota; class Gammaproteobacteria; order Enterobacterales; family Erwiniaceae; genus Pantoea; species Pantoea hericii. Next base: position 799,233 of record NZ_SCKV01000001.1, on the reverse strand, counting down.
TTTTCACCATCCTTCCAGAGTCTCACGACCAGTTGATCGGTCGTAACATAGTAGTGCAGACGGCTCATGAAGCGACGCAGATTGATTTCATACAGGTAAGGCAGCGCGCCGATTATTTTGAATGGCTCATCAGGCGCAATGTAGAAATCATTGGCGGTTTTATCACCGACGATGATCTCGACTTTTTTCCCCTGGCGCAGCAGATGAATGATATTACGCACCAGCAGGGCGGGCATGTTGAAGTAAGGGGTACAGATGATCAGCTTCTGTTCCGCACAGGGCATCAGATGGAAAATGGTTTTATTGAGCAGGCTATGCTTGCCCAGACCGACCAGTGGCGTGACCGTCAGTTCATCATTGCCGGCATTGCCTTCAAACTGGTAATTGAAGCCCCGGAGATCCTGACGGAACTGGCGTGTCTCATTTTTGATTTCAGGACTTGAAGGGCGTTCTGCAAAATCGAGCCGGTTGACGGCTTCTGCAGGCTTAAGATTCAGCGTGATCCACTCATACATGGTATCGGTCAGCTGGGGATTCCGGATAACCTGATAGCGATCATACCGATACTTATCATGCTGATGCAGGTAGACGTCATTGATGCTGGCACCGCTATAGAGCAGCATATCATCAATAATGAAGCCTTTTAGATGAAGCACGCCCAGCGCTTCACGCGTATTAACCGGGATGCCATAAACCGGGATGGCAATATCCGGATAGCGTGTGGCCATTTCGCAATACCAGTCAGCATTGGTTACGCCTCGTGCTGCGCCAATTCGGCCACGTTGCGCGCGGTGCCAGTCGACCAGAATCGAAATATCCAGCGTTGGCCGCGCCTGCTTCGCGCTATAGAGCGCATCCATAACGGCACGTCCGGCGTCATCATTTTCCAGATAAAGCGCAACAATACAGATGCGTGTCTGTGCGGTCGCTATTTTCTCCAGCAACGTCTGGCGAAACTCAGCAGGCGAATAAAGTGTCGACACATCCGCAACGGATTGTGACAGTTTAGGCAGCTGTGCGAGGTGTTGTTGGTGTTTGTTACGTTTGAATTTAGACAACATCACAGTGCACTTCTTCTCTGTTCATTGCATGGCCTTTTGCCATCAAATCAGGGTTATAACCACAAATAATAACATCAACTCCGTCAATTCGAACGTTTTTTACCTTTCTCTACAAGGTGGGTTGATCTCATTCTGTAAGGACAATTTCAGGCTGACAATACCGTCATCCAGTTGAATATCAACATGAAAGTTAAGTTTACGGGCCAGCGTAATCATGCCGCGATTATGGGGCATGGTGATACCGTTCAATTGTTGCAAGCCGTGATGTCGGGTGTAGCGGATCATTTTTTCCAGCAGACGACGGCCCATCCCTAACCCTTTCAGGTCAGAACGGACCAGCACCGAAAACTCCGCATCAATGTTATCCGCATCAGAGATAGCGCGGGTTACACCGATGATCTCAGGTCGTCCCTGATGCTGACGCACCGCTACGATCGCCATCTCACGGTCATAATCGATCTGGGTCATATTGGCGAGATCATCATGGGTGAATTCATTGATTTCACTGAAGTAGCGGTAGTAAAGGTCTTCTTTGGTCACCTGGCTAATGAAGTCGCGCAGCAAAGGTTCATCTTCTGGCAGGATCGGCCGGAACAGGCAGAATTGCCCATTCTTTAATTCCACCTGCTCCTCAAGATGCTGAGGATAAGGACGAATTGCCAGCCGCGCTTCGTTATCGCCATCGAACGGAGCCAGCGTCAGGGTGACATCCAGCAGGGTAAAATCATTACCCGCTGCCAGTAGCGGATGAATATCCAGTCGCTGGATCTCCGGGCAATCCACCACCAGGTTAGAGACCTGCACCAGCAACTGGCTTAAACCGGGGATATCCAGCGGATTCAGGGCGCTACGGCTGCGGATTTTTCCGCTCTTGATTGCCTGAATCACCAGATAGCGTGCCAGTGTCATATTCAGGGGAGGCAAGGCAACCGCAGCCTGTTTATCGGCCTGCCATTCAACGCCGCCTTCGCCCAGCATAATGATTGGGCCAAACAGGGCATCCTGTTCGACCACGACCCGCAATTCCTGCGCGCCCGCACGGCTGGCCATGCTCTGAACCAGCAGCCCTTCAATACGCGCCTGCGGCAGCGTCTGTCTGACCCGATCAAAAATGGCCTCAGCGGCATGCTCTACTTCGCTGGCATTGCGCAGATAGAGCATTACACCCTGAACCTCCGACTTATGGGCGATATCGGGTGAACGCAGTTTCAGCGCCACCGGATAGCCAATCTGATCGGCAATCGCCACAGCCGATGTGCTGTCGCTGGCGATCCAGGTCGGCAGTGTCGCCAGCCCGTATGCCTGCAATACTGGCTGCACTTCGTGCGTATCCAGCGCGGTAACGCCGCGCGACAGCGCCTGTGACAGCAACTGGTGAGCCTGAGCGCTATCCTGCTTCAGTGTTGTGGGCAGGGCAGGGGTTTCACGCAGCTGCTTCTGGTTACGGCGATACTCAACCTGATGCATAAAGGCGGTGACGGTGCCTTCCGGCGTGCGCCAGGTCGGGATGCCCGCCTGCGTGAAGGCACGACGTGCAGCCTGGGAAGAGAACTCGCCGCTCCAGTTGGTCAGCAGCGTCACCAGCTTACCGCGCGGGTGACGGGCAATGGTGTCGATCAGATGTGCGGCCGTTTCAGTTGCGGGCGCGACCGCGCTTGGCGCATGAATAATCATTAATGCATCAAGTTCATGACTGTTGAGCAGAATCTCCACACAGGCGGCATAACGTTCCGCTGTGGCGTCATCTTTCAAATCCAGCGGATTACCGCGACCTGCACCCGCGGGTAGCAGCGCCTCCAGTTGCTGACGTGTCTCATCGCTGAGCTGCGCCAGTTTTCCGTTACGGGCATAGAGTTCATCCAGCGCCAGCGCGGCAGGTGCGGCTCCATTGCTGATGATCATCAGCCTGTCGCCTCGCAGCGGGCGCATATGGCTTAGCGACTCAACGGCGGAGAACAGCTCATGGGTATCCTGGACCCGCAGCAACCCGGCGCGCTGAATGGCCGCATCCCAGGCGGCGTCAAGGCCGCTGTGGGTGCCAAGCAGCGCCTGGGCTTCGCGGCTGCGACCACTCTTGATGATCAATATCGGTTTATTACGCGAGGCACTGCGGGAAGCGGAAACAAAACGACGCGCATCGCTGAGGTGCTCAAGATAGAGCAGGATGGCGCTGGTCTTGCCGTCACGAGCCAGGAAGTCGAGCAGGTCATCGACATCGGTATCCAGACTGTCACCCAGCGCAATAAACCAGGAGAAACCGAGATTACGCTGCTGCGCCCAGTCGAGAATGGTATTAGAGACGGCGGCGGACTGAGAGATAAACGCGATGCGGCCTTTCTCAATTGGCACCGGCGAGAAGCTGGCATTCAATCCCTGCCAGGGCGCCAGCAGGCCCAGACTGTTTGGTCCCAGCAATCGAATCTGCCATTTACCTGCGCAGGCTTTGAGCTCGGCCGACTGGCTGGCGGGCGCGGAGAGGATAATGCAGGCCTTGCAGCCTTTTTCGCCGAGCTGTTGCAGCAACTCTAGGTTACGTTTGGAGTGGGTACAGATGACCGCCAGGTCGGGCACGAAAGGTAAGCTGTCGATGGTGGGCCAGGCCAGCACGCCGCTCACTGCTTTATATTTTGGCGTCACCGGCAAAACCGGCCCGCTAAAACCGCCCGCCAGCAGGTTACGCATCATAAAGTATCCGGCACGCCCGGGCGTGACCGAGGCACCAATCACCGCAATTGATTTAGGTCGTAACAGCGCTTCCAGTCCGCGTTGGCTCATCTCGCCCTCCAGAGATCGGGATTTGCGTGATTGTAAACGCTTTTTGCTGGCAGTGCTTCCGGGCAGATCGCAGGCTGAAGATCCGGATCTTCGGATCGGTCAGCCCAGGCGCTCGCCTGCCGGAAGAAGAGGGATGCGGTTAAGCCTGTCCCGCGTGATGCGGTTTCCCTGCCAGGTAGGCCGCACGGAACTGATCAAAATGGTGAGATAGTGCTTCTGCCGCCAGCCGATCGCCCGCCTGCGCCAGCAGCGCCGCGGCCACTTCAGCGGTACAGTGCTGACCTTCACCGTGCGCCTCCCGCAGTGTATAGCGCGAAGGGGTGCTCACATCCAGCGACATCACCGGCAGGGCGTCGAGCCAGGGGCTTTTGCGGAACATCTTGCGTGCTTCGGTCCAGGTGCCATCCAGCATAATAAACAGCGGCGGCCTGCCGCTGGTGGGTGGCGTTGTCAGCACCTCGCGACCAGGATCCGCATAGGCGGCCGGAAAGACGACAAGCGGCTGATAATCAGGATTGCGCACGGCCGCCAGCAGCAGCGGATCCGGCTCGGTGCGTGACCAGCCAAACGCCTGGGTATCCGGCAGAATATCGGCAATCAGACGCCCGGTATTGCTCGGTTTCATCGGCTCGGTATCAAACATCACCAGGCAGAAGCGGCTACGTGCAGACGCAGGAACGATCTGACTGCAAAGACAGTTGGCTTCTGGCAGCAGACAACTCTGGCAGCGAATGACACGATTTCCACGCGCAAGGAAAGGACGGGTGGCACGCGCCAGGCGTTGGGTGCGCAAGCGCAAAACAGCATTATCAGACATGAGGTTTCAGGGCAGGAAAAAACGTCAGTGTAATCGAAGCGCAGGTGAAAAGGAAAAGGCCAGACTGGCTGGCCTCTGAATATTACAGTGATTCATCCAGCCATTCGTTAAACGGTGCCTTGGGCATGGCACCATTCAGCATGTCCACCCGCTCGCCGTTCTTAAACAGCATGATGGTAGGAATACTGCGAATGTTGAAACGGGCGCTGAGGGCCGGTTCTGCTTCGGTGTTCACTTTAATAAAGCGGACTTTCCCGCTGCGCTCGCTGGCGACATCTTTAAACACGGGCGCAAAATTGACGCAGGGACCGCACCAGGGCGCCCAGAAATCGATCACCACCGGCAGATCGTCCTGCAGATATTTGTCAAAGTTAGCGCTGGTGGCATTGACCACCTCGCCATCAAACAACGCATTTCCGCAGCGGCCGCATTTCGCCGCATCGGCAAGGCGTTCTTCAGGAACGCGATTGGTTGCCTGGCAGGAAGCGCATACCGTATTCATAGGAACCTCTGAGGTTTAAAAGTGTCAGTCTGGTAATTGTTGTCCATTATGAAAGAGGGCGGATTCCTGCTCAATCTGGATTGCTCTATAGGTTCAATAGTTGATAGCTAAGCGCCAGCACATCAGGTAATCTGCGCGCTCTCAATGCAGGAGGAAGATATGAACGACGAATTTAAAGGCAAGAGCGGCAAGGTTAAGGTGATGTACGTGCGTGGCGAGGACGATAAAAGTGCGCGTGCGCCGAATCCTCGTACAGGCAAAGGTGGTCACGCTGCTGTCCGCCAGGATGATAATCGTCGTTCATCTGGCCCCCGTACAGAACGCAGTCAGGAAGGTGGTCGCTCCGCGGGGCGTCGCAGCGACGACACTGGTCGCAGCAGTTCACCGCGCCGTGACGAAGGCGGACGTGGCGCGCCACGCCGTTCAGACGAGGGTGCAGGTCGCCGCAACGATCGTGGCGATGATAGCCGTGGCGCCTATGGCAGCAGCGACTCCCCATGGCGCACCGTATCACGCGCGCCATCAGCAGACCGTGCTGCATCGCCTGAGAGTGATAAGCCCGATCATGGCGGCATCAGCGGCAAGAGCTTTGTTGATCCTGAGCAGATCCGTCGTCAGCGTAACGAAGAAACCCGCGTTTATGGTGAGAACGCCTGTCAGGCACTGTTCCAGAGTCGTCCGGAAGCGATTGTTCGCGCCTGGTTCATTCAGGAAGTGACTCCGCGTTTCCGTGAATCGCTGCGCTGGCTGGCGGCGAACCGCAAAGCCTATCACGTGGTAGAAGATGCAGAGATCACCAAAGCATCAGGCACTGAGCATCACGGTGGCGTCTGCTTCCTGATCAAAAAGCGTATGGGTATGGCAGTTTCGGAATGGCTGAGCCAGGCAACAACCAAAGATTGCGTACTGGCACTGGAAGATGTCAGTAACCCGCATAACCTGGGCGCGATTATGCGCAGCTGCGCGCACTTTGGCGTAAAAGGTTTGCTGGTAAACGATGCCTCACTGCTGGAGTCGGGTGCAGCAGTGCGCACCGCAGAAGGCGGTGCCGAGCATGTTCAGGCCATCAGCGGCGCAACTTTCAGCGAAGGTCTGGAAGCGTTCCGTAAAGCGGGTTACACCATCGTGACCACCTCCAGCCATCAGGGCACGCCGCTGGCGCAGGCTAAGCTGCCGGAGAAAATGGTGCTGGTGTTAGGTCAGGAGCGTGAAGGTCTTTCTGACACCGCGTTCAAACAGGGTGACATGAGCCTGTCGATTGGCGGCACCGGCAACGTAGAAAGTCTCAACGTTTCGGTCGCAACCGGCGTACTGCTCGCCGAATGGTGGCGTCAGAACGCATAAAAAAACGGGCCGAAAGGCCCGTTTTGCTTTGTCACGTCAGTGTGCGCCACCGCCGCCACCGCCTGCACCAAACGGCGGACGGGCAAACCAGATCAGCACCAGCAGGATCAGGAATACCCCCGCCGATGCCCAGAAAATTTCATTCGCTGAAATGATCAGTCCCTGATTGGTAATCTGCTGCGCGATATACGCCGAGGCCTGCTGCTGCGTCATTCCCAGGCTCTCCAGCTGGCTATACATCTGCTGTGAATTAACGTTGTACGGGGTAATTGACTCGGTCATATAGCTATGATGCATCGACTCGCGATTCGTCCACATCGTGGTTGTAATCGACGTGCCTACCGAACCAGCAAACGTACGCATAAAGTTCGACAGGCTGGATGCTGCGGCCATGCGCTCCGGCGGCAGTCCCGACAGCGTAATAGTCGTCAGTGGCATAAAGAAGCAGGCCACGGCAAAGCCCTGGATAAACTGCGGCCAGGCTGAGGCGCCAAAGTCCATCCCCGGTTCAAACGTATACGCGCGCCAGTAGAAGCAGATGGCATACATAATGAAGCTGAATGTGACCAGCCGTCGCATATCGAGCTTATGCGCAAAGCGACCAATGATCGGCGACAGGATCACCGGTATGATGCCTACCGGTGCCGACGCCAGGCCTGCCCAGGTTGCGGTATAACCGTAAACCTCCTGCAGCAGCTGCGGTAACAGGACTATCGAGCCGAAGTAGAGCATGTACGCCAGACTGATCGACAGACAGCCAATGGTAAAATTGCGCGACTTAAACAGGGAGAGGTCGATGATCGGGTGATCGTCCGTCAGCTCCCAGACCAGCAGGACTGTGAGCGCAATCAATGCCACGACCCCTAACACGATAATCTCGACCGAGTTAAACCAGTCGAGCTCCTTTCCGCGATCCAGCATGACCTGTAAACAGCCGATCCCCACGACCAGCAGCACCAGCCCGACCATGTCGATCCGCCGGATTTCGGTTTTAGTTTCCCGGCCACGCAGCGTTTGCAGCGTCAGTATGACCACGGCCACACCAATCGGCACGTTGATAAAGAAGATCCAGCCCCAGTGATAGTTATCGCTGATCCAGCCGCCCAGTATCGGGCCACAGATCGGCGCGACGATCACCGTCATCGCCCACAGCGACAGTGCCAGACTGCGCTTAGCGGGCGGATAGTTGTTGAGCAGCAGACTTTGCGACAGCGGGATCAATGGACCCGCAACAATCCCCTGAATGACACGGAAAAAGATCAGCATCTCCAGGCTATCTGACATACCACACGCCCAGGAGGCGATGGCAAACAGAATGGTCGACCAGGTGAACAACTTCACTTCACCAATGCGCTTTGCCAGCCAGCCGGTCAGCGGGATCGAGATCGCATTCGCGACACCAAACGAGGTGATTACCCATGTACCCTGAGAGTTCGACGCGCCCAGGTTCCCGGCAATCGTAGGGATGGCCACGTTGGCGATGGTCGAGTCCAGCACCTGCATGAACGTCGCCAGCGACAGCGCTACGGTCATCAGGACCAGCGGCATCCCTTCAAGCGGTTTTTGTGCCATTACAGCCTCCGCGTCATCATCCGGCGTTGGCGCGGACAATATCGGTGATCAGCTGATTGACCGGCGCAAGGTCAATCGCCAGGGCATTGCTGCTGTAAGCGGCCTGCTGGCGGACGCTGGTAGCCAGCACACTGCCTTCGTTGCTGGTGGTATCGATTTTGACCAGCGTGGAGAGGCCGATGCGCAGTGGATGTCTGGCGATATCTTCCTGATTCAGTTCGATACGAACCGGCAGGCGCTGAACCACTTTGATCCAGTTACCGGTAGCATTCTGTGCAGGCAGCAGAGAGAAGGCGCTGCCGGTGCCCATATCCAGTCCTGCGACTTTGCCATGATAAACGACGTCGTCACCGTAAATGTCGGCAACCACGGTGGCAGGCTGACCAATGCGTACGCCAGCCAACTGGGTCTCTTTGAAATTGGCATCGACCCACAGATTCGTTGCAGGTACAACAGCCAGCAGCGGGGTGCTGGTGGAGATTTGTGAACCGACCTGCACGCTGCGACGTGAAACAAAACCATCCATCGGGCTGCGGATCTCGGTGCGCTGCAGTGCCAGCCAGGCATCACGCAACTCAGCTGCGCTCTGTTGCACAGCTGGCTGATTCTCCAGCGAGGTATTAAGGATCATCGCCTGATTAGCATTATATTGCTGAATCGCGACATCCAGCTGCGCTTTAGCCGTCGCGACAGCGTCCCGGGCGTGCTGCAACTCTTCACGGCCAATCAGGTTAGCTGCACCCAATGGCTCACGACGTTTCAGGTCGGCCTGTGCCTGCGCCAGCGCAGTTTGCTGCAACGTAATGCTGGCCTGGTACTGTTTGCCATTGATCATCAGCTGATGCGTCTGACGCACGCTGGTGGCCAGTGCCGTCTGCGCTTTTTCAAACGCCTGTTCAGCATCCGTTTTATCGAGTGAAACCAGCACATCGCCCTTTTTCACGAAATCGGTATCTTCAAACCAGACTTTGTTCACGCTACCGGAAACCTGTGCCATCACCTGCACCTGATTACCTGCAACGTAGGCGTCATCGGTCTCCTGAAAATGGCGCAGGACCAGGAACCAGTAAACCCCCCAGGCAATACCAATCAGCACAAAGATCAGCGCCAGCACAATGAGCACACTTTTGCGCTTCTTCTTTTTACTGGCTGACGGTTGCGGACTTTGTGCTTCTGCCGTTGCACTCATGACTTTCTCCACGTTTTCCATTTAGACGGGCAGCAGAAATCCATTTCTGCCAGCGCCCGAGTCGAAAAAGCCAGCGACTAGGCGCTGGCCAGATAAAAAAGGAAGTTAAAATAACGATTTCGACGGGTGATTGTGTCGCACTTATTGCTATTAGCGGGACAGCGAGGCGATCAGCTGATCTTCATCCATTTTATCAAGACGATTAAGCAGCTTACGGGTAATACCTTCCAGCTGGGATTTCTCATCGACTGACAGCGACGACCAGAGATACTGCAGGCTCTGATGCTGAGGGGGCAGCAACTGACGCAGGAACTCCATGCCTTTATCGGTCAGATGCAGGTGCAGGCAGCGACGGTCGTGATCGCTTTCGCGACGCTCAATCCAGCCGCGCTTCTCCAGCTCATCGGCAATGCGCGTCGCATTGGTGCGCGAAGAGCCAAGGGCTGAACTGAGTTCAGAAGGCTGAATGCTGTGGTTTTCCTGCGCATCCAGCGTAATCAACGCCATGAACAGGGTTTCATTAATCCCCTGTGCTTTCAGCATCTTATTACGGTTGTCCAGCAGTTTACCCTGCATATGCATACAGAGACGCGTCAGAATAATTTCCTGTAACGGAAAATCCTTATGGCGATTGGCACGGATGTTTAGCATCTGCTCAATGGGAGTAAACGAACTTTCCATTAAAAAAAACCTCACTAATTGCAACTTGTATAATAACTATGGTGACAGGGTAAGCGTAGTCACTTTTTGGCAGGTGATCGCTCTCAGACCCGCACTCTGTACCATCAAAGGTATTCCAGGCCACTCCCTGGCCCTGGGTCAAAAACCCGTACACCCGGCGGCAGCGCTGAGCCGGGACGTTTTCAAAAGAGGGCAAATTTAATAATATCGCGAGGAAAAATAACCGAAGTGAATAGCTTTGTTACTAACCATAACAAACCTAACCATTTGTGACCAGACCCTTGCACTGTCGGGCCAGGATTCAGTTGATTATTTCCGGCTCAAAGCGCGATCCCTTTGCCCAGATCAGCAGATTAGTCAGCGTAAGCAGTGCGCCAGCGCCACAGACGCCATGCCAGCCCCACAGATGATAAGCGGTGGCGGAGAGCAGCGAACCCGCCGCACCACCTATAAAGTAGCTGGTCATGTAACCTGCATTCAGACGGTTACGCGCCTCCGGCATCTGCGCATAGATCACGCTTTGATTGGTGATATGGACAGCCTGCACCGCCAGATCCAGCAGCAGAATGCCAATAATAAGCGGCACCAGCTGCGCTGCGCCCCATGCAATAGCGGCCCAGGAGAGCAACATGAGCAGCAGGCCGAGTCGGGTCGTCAGCTTCGCTTTACCCCTGTCAGCCAGTGAGCCCGCCTGACGAGCAGCCAGCGCCCCTGCGGCACCGACCAGCCCCAGCAGGCCGATCTCACCTTCTGAGAAGTGATAAGGCGCGCCAGAAAGCAGAAACGCCATTGAGGTCCACAGCAGGCTGAAATTGGCAAACGCGAGACAGCCGGTCCACGCGCGGGTGCGGATCACGCGATTACCTGCATACAGGCGAAAGATAGAGGCCAGCAGTTGTGGATAGCTCATTGGCACGGACTGCTTAACACGTGGCAGCGCTCGCCACAGCGCCAGCGCCATCACGACCATCAGCAAACTGGCTGTCCAGTAGACCGTACGCCAGCCGCCAAGCTGTGCGAGGCCGCCTGCCACGGTGCGCGCCAGCAGAATCCCCAGCAGCAAACCGCTCATGACGGTACCAACGATTTTGCCGCGTCGCTCCGGCTCGGCCAGTGTGGCAGCCAGCGGCACCAGGATTTGCGCAGCGACCGAAAACAGGCCAGTCATGACTGTGCCCAGCAGTAAAAACAGGAAGGAGTGTGAAAGGGCGATGATGACCATGCCCGCCGCAGCCAGCAGGATCATCGTCACAATCAGGCTGCGTCGTTCAAAGCGATCGCCTAACGGCACCAGCAACAGCAATCCGCAGGCATAGCCGAGTTGCGCCGTGGTGACAATAAACCCGGCTAGGCTCACAGAGAGATCAAACTGTTGGGCGATGGTATTAAGCAGTGGCTGAACGTAGTAGTTACTGGCTACACAGAGGCCGGTTGCTACCGACATCAGAACCACTAAAGCAGGCGTCAGACCCTGGCGAGTCGCATTCATAAACAGCATCGGTCGCTAATAATCATTTAAGGTTAATAATAACTCAAAAAACTATTTCACACGCATGTTTATTAACAGGCCATACCAGTCGGGATAGCAGGCATAAAAAAAGGGCAGAAATGTTTCCGCCCTTAATCACTGTCCGACTTAAGGCGTATGCTCTCTGAGCCAGCACTTTTATCAACCACCCTGGGGTGGACATGTTTTCATGTTATTGCGCGGCGGCCTGAGCCTCGCTGATCCATTTATCGAACTCAGCCTGATGCGCTTTAATCCAGCCATCAACATGACGGTTAATCGCCTCTTCTGAGTTTTGTCCGGCATGCATCGCTGAGTTTTCAGCATTGATATCGGTAATAGGCAGCTTCATGACCGCAAACAGACGGGCCGCCGCCGGATTTTTCGCCGCCCAGGCTTTGTTGGCGACGATGTGCATGGTATTAACCGGGAAACCGTAGTTCGCGCCGTTTGGCAGCTTAGTATCGACATCCTTCTGTTCGCCAGGCAGCGACGAGAACGGCACCTGCAGCCAGACTACATCGCGGCCCGGCTTCAGCACATCGCTCAGCCAGTAGGGCGTCCAGGTATAATAAAGGATCGGCTTACCCTGTTTGTAGCGTGCCAGCGTATCCGCCACCATCGCCGAATAGTTACCCATATTGGCGGTCACGGTATCACTGAGACCAAAGGCGCTGTTCTGATGATTAATTACCGCTTCACAGCCCCAGCCTGGCGTACAGCCGGTCATATCCGCCTTGCCATCGCCGTTGGCGTCAAACAGTCTGGCGATCTTAGGATCTTTCAGCTGTTCGATATTGGTTATGTGATATTTCTCGGCGGTCTTCTTATCAATCAGATAACCCTGGGCGGCACCGGTAACGTAGGTTCCCTGTCGATACAGCTTCTGATCGCCACCGGCAGCTTTATACATGTCGTCATGCAGCGGCTGCCAGTTCACCGCGGTAAAGGTGGCGTCGCCAGCGGCGATAGAGGTGTAGCCAACGTTGTAATCCACTTCACTCGGCTTGCTGACCTGATAGCCGAGTTTTTCCAGCGCGCGGCTGACAATCAGGGTCTGAAAAGTCTCTTCAGCGATAGTACTCTGTATAGGTTGCACCGTAATACCTTTGCCCGGCAGATCGGCAGCGGAGACGTGTGAAACGGCCAGCGTGGTTACCACGGCGGCGAGCAGAGAGGCTCTGTTGCGCATAGTCATTCCTTATTTAAGATGTCGCGTCAGGATGGGCGGCGCGCAGGCACCGCCCGACAGATTATTTTTTACGCGAAGGAGAGAAGATCAGGCCCAGCGGGCCGGTGTGATACCAGTGACGATTACCGCGGCTGCGGCTATCGCGACCAAACGATTGGGTCAGGCGATCAAGGATAATGGCAAGAATCACAATTCCCACGCCACCCACCGTAGCCAGCCCCATATCAAGACGGCCAATACCGCGCAGGACCATCTGACCGAGCCCGCCGACGGCGATCATCGAGGCGATCACCACCATTGACAGCGCCAGCATCAGGGTCTGATTGACGCCCGCCATAATGGTGGGCATCGCCAGCGGCAACTGCACTTTGAATAGCAGCTGTCTCGGACTGGCACCAAAGGATTCGCTCGCTTCGATCAGATCGGCGGGTACCTGCTTAATGCCGAGAATAGTCAGACGCACAATCGGTGGCAGGGCGAAGATAATCGTTACCACCACGCCCGGCACGTTGCCGATACCAAACAGCATCACAATCGGCACCAGGTAGACAAAGGCGGGTGTGGTCTGCATTGCATCCAGCAGAGGTCGTACAATACGCGCTGCCCGTTCGCTACGGGCCAGCCAGATCCCCAGCGGCAGGCCGATGAGAATGCAGAACATCAGCGCGGTAAGCACCAGCGCCAGCGTCACCATCGCCTGCGACCAGGCGCCAATGGCCCCTATGGCGATCAGCGATACCAGCGTGGCAATGCCCATGGCGGGGGTTGCGATCTGCCAGGCAATCAGCGCAAACACCAGAATTGCCACTGGCGCTGGCATTCCCAGCAACAGCTGCTGAAAGGCGCTGAGGATATAGTCAACCGGCACCCGGATACCCTGAAACAGCGGGCGGAAATGGTTGACCACCCAGTCGATACCGGTGGTCACCCAGTGATCAAGCGGGATCCAGGTTTTGTGGAACGGATCCATGATACTGAAATGTTCCGGTGCGGGTGCAGGGGCGCTGTTGAGCCAGTCACTGCTACTGGCTGCATGGGTTGTCGCGCTACCATCGGGCGTGCCCCAGGCATCGGCACCGCCGCTGCTGGTGGGCGCAGCCTGAGTGCTGGCAGCGGTGCCGCTATCCCACGGATTGGTGGTGTCCTGACTCATGGCTGGGCTCCTTCACGATCTAACGCGCGCAACAGCGTGCTTTTGGAAATGAGACCGACATAGTGATTTTCTTCGCCGACCACGGGCACCGCACAGGGTGCCTGCGCGACGTGAGAGAGCAAATCGCTCAATGAGGTATCGGCGGGAACCGCCGCCGGGGTGTCGAGCAGGGCGCTGTCGATACCTTCGCCTGCTGCCAGCGCCGCTTTCAGAGAATCGGTGGAAACCACGCCGATAAATTTCTGCTTTTCCAGCACGTAGCCGTAATCGCGGTCTTCATCCTGCAGCAGTTTCATGGCGGAGCGCGGACCGAAACCAGGCGCTTTGCGGATCAATGCTCCCGCGCTACGACGGGCTATATCTTTGGCGCTGAATACGTGACTGATATCGACGCCACGGAAAAAGGTGCGGACATAGTCGTTGGCTGGGTTATTCAGGATCTCATCCGGCGTACCAACCTGTATCACTTCGCCACCCTGCATAATGGCAATGCGATCGCCAATACGCATCGCTTCATCCAGATCGTGGGAAATAAAGACGATGGTGCGCTGATGCCTGGCTTGTAAATTAACCAGCTCATCCTGCATCTCAGTACGAATCAACGGATCCAGTGCGGAGAAGGCCTCATCCATTAATAAGATGTCGGGATTGATTGCCAGCGCGCGGGCTAATCCGACGCGCTGTCGCATTCCCCCGGAAAGTTCATCCGGGTAAGCGTGCGCATAATTCTCCAGCCCGACCTGACGTAACGCTTCCAGGGCTTTTTCCTGGCGTTCAGCCAGTGCGACGCCCGCTAATTCCATGCCAAATGCCGTGTTATTTAATACATTCATGTGCGGCATCAAAGCAAATGACTGGAATACCATGCTGATTTTATTTCTGCGCACGTCACGCAGTTCGCTGGCCGATATTTTGGCAATATCGACACCATCAATAATCACCTGGCCGCGCGTCGGCTCTATCAGACGATTGAGAAGGCGAACCATGGTCGATTTTCCTGAACCAGATAACCCCATGATGACGAATATCTCGCCTTCTTCAATAGCCAGACTGGCGTTCTTTACGCCAAGAGAGAGACCGGTCTTCTCCAGAATGACATCTTTGGTCGCACCCTTTTCAATATATTTAAACGCGCGATCCGGATTGTCGCCAAATATTTTATAGAGATTTTTTACTTCGAGCTTAATAGCCATGCAGTCATTAAATCCTGGTTGAAATATCTGATATTAACCTGTCGTTCCCGCTGAAATTTAAGCAGGCCATACCGTAGCACACTGACGTTATCTGACAACCCTGAGTTGGGATGTTTGCCGGGCACGGGGCATTCAGATGTAGATTATCTTCAGTGCTCACAAGGGATAAGCGCGGATTAATTTTTTGTGAAATAATCAGGGATTTATTGGCATTTAGGTCGATTTGCTGCGTGAAAGGGAGAAAAACAGACGTCACCAACGTGAAATATTACGGAAATAATGGGGACCGATGCAGGAAAATAATCACGCCTGAAACGACCATGTTCAGTGAAATAATTGGCCGAAAAAAAGAAAATACGGGGCGGATGAACATCAATAAACAATGAAATAGTCAGGCGGTATTGCAGTAATATTTTTTTCTTATGATGAGTCGCGGTGGCGCGGCTGCTATGCCATTGCCAGTGAAAACCGGATGCTGATAAAACAGCACCCGGTAACCCTCAGAAATTCCAGTCTTCATCTTCGGTTTCGACCGCTTTACCCATCACATAGGAGGAGCCTGAACCGGAGAAGAAGTCGTGGTTCTCGTCAGCATTGGGTGACAGCGCCGACAGAATGGCCGGATTTACCGCCGTCAGCTCCGCCGGGAACAGCGCCTCGTAGCCCAGATTCATCAGCGCTTTGTTGGCGTTGTAGTGCAGGAAGGTTTTCACCTCTTCCACCCAGCCGACATCGGCATAGAGCGCCTCGGTGTAAGCCACTTCATTCTCATACAGCGCCAGCAGCAGATCATAGGCGAACTGCTGCAGCTCTTCGCGACGCAGATCGTCAGCCGTGGCCAGCGCCTGCTGATATTTGTAGCCGATGTAGTAACCGTGCACCGCTTCATCGCGAATAATCAGGCGAATCAGATCGGCAGTGTTGGTCAGCTTGCCCCGGCTCGACCAGTACATCGGCAGCCAGAAGCCGGAATAGAACAGGAACGACTCCAGAAAAACGCTGGCGATCTTCTTCTTCAGCGGATCATCCGCCTGGTAGTGTTCAAGGATGATGCGCGCCTTGTTCTGCAACGGCACATTCTCTTCGCTCCACTGATAGGCGGCATCCACATCCTGCGTATTACACAGAGTTGAGAAGATAGAACTGTAAGAGCGCGCATGGACGGCTTCCATAAAGCTGATGTTCGACAGCACCGCCTCTTCGTGTGGCGTAATAGCATCGTCCATCAGTCCCGGCGCGCCGATCACGTTCTGGATGGTATCCAGCAGCGTCAGGCCGGTGAAGACCCGGATGGTCAGTTGCTGCTGCTGTTTATCCAGCGTCTGCCAGGCGGGCAGATCGTTAGAGAGCGGCACCTTTTCTGGCAGCCAGAAGTTGCTGGTGAGACGGTTCCACACCTCAAGATCTTTCTCATCCTGAATGCGATTCCAGTTAATAGCCTGAATTTGTTTAAGTTTCATCGTTTTCATTACAGGGAGCATGAGACGCAGCCCTGAACCTCCGTGCCCTGAAGCGCCATCTGACGCAGTCGAATGTAATAAAGCGTTTTGATCCCTTTTTTCCACGCGTAAATCTGCGCTTTGTTGATGTCGCGGGTCGTGACGTCATCGCGGAAAAACAGCGTCAGTGACAAGCCCTGATCGACGTGCTGAGTCGCTTCTGCGTAGGTATCAATAATCGCTTCCGGCCCAATCTGATACGCATCCTGATAGAGGTGGAGATTCTCATTGGTCATAAACGGCGCGGGATAGTAGACGCGACCAGTTTTACCCTCTTTGCGGATCTCAATAGGGGAGACAATCGGATGGATGCTGGAGGTGGCATGATTGATGTAGGAGATCGAACCGGTCGGCGGGATCGCCTGCAGGTTCTGATTAAACAGCCCGTGCTGCATCACTGCATCACGCAGCGCCTGCCAGTCCGCCTGGGTCGGCAGTGTCAGTCCGGCATCGGCAAACAGCGTCGTCACCCGTTCAGTGCGCGGCAGCCATTCCCGCTGCAGATATTTATCGAAGTAAACGCCGCTGGCGTATTGCGAATCCGCAAAGCCGTCGAACGTCTTCTGATGCTCCTGCGCCAGTTGATTAGAGGTGCGTAGCGCATAGTAGGTAATGCAATAGAAGTAGAGATTGGTGAAATCCAGCGCTTCCGGTGAGCCGTAGGCGATGCCTTCCCGCGCCAGATAGCCGTGCAGGTTCATCTGACCCAGCCCGATGGCGTGCGAACGGCGATTGCCTTCGGCGACCGACGGCACCGAGCCAATCTCGCTCATCATCGACACCGAGGTCAGGGCGCGAACCGCCACATCCACGGTGCGCGCCAGATCGCGCGAATCCATGGCATGCGCAATATTCAGGGAGCCAAGATTACAGGAGATATCTTTGCCGATGCGGCGATAGCTCAGGTCATCATGGAACTCGCTGGCGCTGTTCACTTGCAGAATCTCAGAGCAGAGATTACTCATATTGATGCGACCGGCAATCGGGTTGCTGCGGTTCACGCTGTCCTCATACATGATATAGGGATAGCCCGACTCAAACTGAATCTCGGCCAGCGTCTGGAAGAAGTCGCGTGGCTGAATATACGTTTTACGGATGCGATCATCCGCCAGCATCTCGTCATACTTCTCGCTGATACTGATATCGCCAAAGGCCTGACCGTAAATCCGCTCAACATCATAGGGCGAGAACAGCGCCATGGGTCTGTTCTCTTTTGCCAGCTGAAAAGTGATATCAGGAATAACCACGCCCAGCGACAGCGTTTTGATGCGGATCTTCTCGTCGGCATTTTCGCGTTTGGTATCCAGAAAGCGGAAAATATCGGGATGATGCGCATTAAGCCAGACTGCGCCGGCGCCCTGACGCGCACCAAGCTGATTCGCATAGGAGAAGGCATCTTCCAGCATTTTCATTACGGGGATAACGCCCGACGATTGATTTTCAATACGTTTAATCGGCGCACCAGACTCACGCAGGTTCGACAGTAAAAAGGCGACGCCGCCGCCGCGCTTTGACAGCTGCAATGCCGAGTTCACTGCGCGACCAATCGACTCCATATTGTCTTCGATGCGCAGCAGGAAGCAGGAGACCAGCTCACCGCGCTGCTGTTTGCCGCAGTTCAGAAAGGTCGGCGTAGCGGGCTGGAAACGGCCGCTGAGGATCTCCTCCAGCAGCGCTCGCGCCAGCGTTTCATCGCCCTGAGCCAGTGTCAGTGCCACCATGCAGGCACGCTGTTCGAAGGTTTCCAGATAGCGTTTGCCGTCAAAGGTCTTAAGGGTATAGCTGGTGTAGTACTTCCAGGCGCCCAGAAAAGTTTTGAACTCAAATCCCCACGTCTCCGCCACCTCATGCAGCTCAAGCAGAAAATCAAAATCGTACTGATTCAGCACATCCGCTTCGTAATAGCTCTCCGCCACCAGATAGCGTAAACGCTCGGCGTTGCTGGAGAAGGGGACGGTATTAGGTTGCACATGCTGCAGATAAAACTGACGTGTCGCTTCGCGATCCTTGTCGAACTGGATACGGCCGTCAGCATCGTAGAGGTTCAGCATGGCATTGAGGGCGTGATAATCGAGCGTCACGCCGTTGAGGGTATCTGTTGTTGCCAAAATTGGGTTACTCCCGCTTTAACTTTCGCAATATCGTCAGGGGTTCCCATTAGCTCGAAGCGATAAAGACAAGGAACCTGACATTTTTTTGCAATGATGCTGCCCGCCAGGCAGTAACCGGCACCGAAGTTACGGTTGCCTGCTGCGATCACGCCACGAATACCACGGCGGTTCGCCTCATCATTAAGAAACTGAATCACCTGACCGGGCACTGCACCGCGACTGCTGCCACCGCCATAGCTGGGTACCACCAGAATATAGGGCTGGTCGATATGCAACTGATCACGGGCATCAAGCGGGATGCGCCAGGCGGGCAGGCCGAGGCGCGTGACAAACCGGTGGGTGTTTTCCGACTGGCTGGAAAAATAGACCAGCGGGAACATGCGCTTAGCCCCCGACGGCAGAAAGCGATCGCAGAGTGGCGATCTTGTCCGGGCGGAAGCCGCTCCAGTGATCGTTATCTGCCATCACCACCGGCACCTGGCGGTAACCCAGTGATTTCAGGTTGTCGATCGCTTCCGGCTCGCTGTCGAGATTGATTAACTGATAGGCGAGACCCTGACGGTCCATCGCATTTTTGGTCGCCGTGCACTGGACACAGTTATCTTTAGTGTAAATAATAATGCGCATGATTCGTATTTCCCTCTGTGTGCGGTTCTGATGCCCGAAAACAAAGCAGACGCGACAGGTTGCGGGCTTCATTGTGACGAACAGCAGGTGTCGTGCTGATGAGCTAAATACTAGATGTAGTGGTTTTGGTGGTCAAGCCCACCAGATATAGGGTTTTATGATTTGTATTTGCGCAACAGAGGAAAAGCCAGCAGGGATGCGCCCTGCAGCCTGGAAAAATCTTTTGTAAATGTCGCTGGCCGGAAAAAAGGCAAAAAAAAGCCCCGCACAGGGCAGGGCTCAGGGGATTTCTCAGCGCTTAGCTTAGCGGCGTGAAGCCAGCAGCACACCGACAACGATACCGAATGCGGCACCGATACCTACACCGTGCCATGGTTTGTCATGGACATAGGTATCAACCTGAGCGGAAGCATCACGCGCAACCTGTGAAACACGGTTGCTGCCGCCGTTCAGTTTAGAGCGGGTCTGTTTCAGCAGCTTCTCTGCCTGACTGCGGGCTGAGTCCACTTCGTCTTTGGCGTCACTGCCGTAAGATTTCAACAGCGCTTCCAGTGAATCGGCCAGTTCGTTAACGTCCTGATTGATATCAATGTCATCGTTTTTTACAGTGCGATTAAACATTTTTTAGCTCCCTTTGATTTAAAAACGTAA
Organism: Pantoea hericii; assembly: GCF_014155795.1. Lineage (NCBI taxonomy): Bacteria > Pseudomonadati > Pseudomonadota > Gammaproteobacteria > Enterobacterales > Erwiniaceae > Pantoea > Pantoea hericii. The sequence goes on along the minus strand of NZ_SCKV01000001.1, from coordinate 779,359 downwards.
TACTAGTGTAGACGACCTTGAGATTAACGAGACGCGGGAGTGTTCTTTAGGGAAAATTCCGAATGCCCACTCTGTCATGCTGTTGTAAGGTTGCGAAGCTTTTGAAAGAGGAGAGGATCGAGCATGTATTTACGACCGGATGAGGTAGCGCGCGTACTGGAAAAAGCGGGTTTCGAAGTCGATGAAATTACCCCACGGGCCTATGGCTATCGCCGTGGAGAGAACTACGTTTATGTGAATCGCGAAGCGCGCATGGGGCGCATGGCTTTAGTGATTCACCCGACACTGAAAGAGAAGAGCCAGCCGTTCGCTGAACCCGCTTCAGAAATGAAGACCTGCGATCACTACACCCAATTCCCTCTCTACCTGGCGGGTGATTCACAGGAACATTACGGCATCCCGCACGGATTCAGTTCCCGCATGGCGCTGGAACGCTATATTCAAAGCGTTTTCGGCTGACGCATCAGGCCCCGCCGCGACGGGGCTCTGAACGGCCTTTCCATCCTCCCTGTTTCCTGCCGTTGCAATTACCCGCTGTGACGCGTATAAAATTGTCCACTATAGATGTTTAGACGTCCATACGGATAAAAAAGATGAGCGAACAGCCAACTCCCTCGCAGGAACAATTTAAACGCACCATGAAAGTGCGCCATCTGGTGATGTTATCGCTGGGCGGCGTGATCGGTACTGGCCTGTTTTTTAACACCGGCTATATCATTTCTACTACCGGAGCAGCGGGTACGCTGCTTGCCTATCTGATTGGCGCGCTGGTGGTCTGGCTGGTGATGGTCTGTCTGGGTGAACTCTCTGTGGCGATGCCGGAAACCGGCGCGTTCCACGTTTACGCTGCGCGTTATCTCAGTCCGGCAACCGGTTATACCGTGGCATGGCTCTACTGGCTGACCTGGACGGTGGCCCTGGGCTCCAGCCTGACGGCAGCGGGCTTCTGTATGCAGTACTGGTTCCCGCAGATTCCGGTATGGATATGGTGCCTGGTCTTCTGCTGCGCTATCTATCTGCTGAACGTCATCTCAACCCGCTTCTTCGCCGAAGGGGAGTTCTGGTTCTCGCTGATTAAGGTGGTCACGATCGTTGCCTTTATCGTGCTGGGCGGCGCAGCGATGTTTGGCTTTATCCCGATGAAAGATGGCACGCCCGCGCCCGGTCTGAGCAATCTTACCGCGCACGGCTGGCTGCCCAATGGCGTACTGCCGATTCTGATGACGATGGTGGCGGTGAACTTCGCCTTCTCTGGCACCGAGCTGATCGGGATTGCGGCCGGTGAAACCCAGCAGCCGGAGAAAGTGCTGCCGCTGGCGATCCGCACCACCGTGGCCAGGCTGATCATCTTCTTCATCGGCACAGTCTTTGTGCTGGCGGCGCTGATTCCGATGGATCAGGCTGGCATCGTAAAAAGTCCGTTTGTGCTGGTGTTCGAAAAGATCGGCATCCCGTATGCGGCTGACATCATTAACTTTGTGATCCTGACTGCAATCCTGTCAGCAGCCAACTCCGGCCTTTACGCATCGGGCCGTATGCTCTGGTCGCTGGCCAACGAAAATACGCTGCCGCGTGCCTTTTCCCGGGTGAACAAGCGCGGCGTACCCATGCTGGCAATTACTGTCAGCATGGTGGGCGGTTTGCTGGCGCTGGTTTCCAGCGTGGTTGCGCCAGACACGGTGTTTGTGGCGCTGTCGGCTATCTCTGGCTTTGCGGTGGTCGCGGTCTGGCTCAGCATCTGCGCCTCGCATTTTGTTTTCCGTCGCCGTCACCTTCAGCAGGGCAAATCGCTGGCCGATCTGGCTTACCGCGCGCCGCTCTATCCGCTGACGCCGATTCTGGGCTTTCTGCTCTGTCTGCTGGCCTGTGTTGGTCTGGCATTCGATCCAACTCAGCGTATCGCGCTATGGTGTGGCATCCCGTTTGTCCTGTTCTGCTACGCCGCATACCATCTGACCCACAAATCATCCCCGAAGCCTGAGGAGGCCAAAGATGTCGCATAACCCTGTCGCGCAGGCTTTAACAGAGTCACCATTGCTGATTCTGGATGGCGCGCTGGCCACCGAACTGGAAGCCCGCGGCTGCCATCTGGCCGATGCGCTCTGGTCAGCAAAGGTGCTGATGGAAAATCCTGAGCTCATCTATCAGGTGCACTACGACTATTTTGTCGCCGGTGCGCGTTGTGCCATTACCGCCAGCTATCAGGCGACGCCGCAGGGCTTTGCCACACGTGGTCTTGATGAAGCGCAGTCACTGGCGTTGATCGCCCAGAGCGTCGAGCTGGCGCGCCGCGCACGTCAGGATTATCTGGCGGTCCGGCCCGATGCGAAAACGCTGCTGGTGGCGGGATCGGTGGGGCCATATGGTGCTTTCCTGGCGGATGGTTCGGAATATCGCGGTGACTATGCACTGCCGGAAGCGGAAATGATGGCGTTTCACCGTCCGCGCGTGCAGGCGCTGCTGGCGGCGGGTGCCGATCTGCTGGCCTGTGAAACCCTGCCTTCGTTTGCGGAAGCGCAGGCACTGGTGAAGCTGCTGGCTGAATTCCCGGAAGGCCGCGCGTGGTTCACGTTTACGCTGCGTGATGCCGGGCATATCAGCGACGGCACGCCGCTGTCAGAGGTGGTGAGCTGGCTGAATCAGCAGCCGCAGGTGATAGCGCTGGGGATCAACTGCGTAGCGCTGGAGAGCGTAACGCCTGCGCTGCAGCAGTTGCAGAGGCTGACCGACAAACCGCTGGTGGTCTATCCCAACTCCGGCGAGCAGTATGCTGCCAGCAGCAAAACCTGGCATTCCGCGCCGTCGGGCTGCACGCTGCACGACAAGCTGGATGAGTGGCAGCAGGCGGGCGCGAAGCTGATTGGCGGCTGCTGTCGCACCTCACCCAACGACATCGCGGCTATCGCCCGCGCTTGTCAACCGCAATAAGCTGGCTGAATCGGGCGATGATAGCCCGATTGAGACAAAGAAGGCGGTCTACACTTTGAGCACTGATCACTCTGTGGACCCCTTCATGAAACAGCGAATTCTGGCTCTGGCCGCCGCGCTGCTGCTTAGCGGCTGTGCCACCATTGTCGGCACTGAAACCCAAATGGTGCGCATCGACTCTCTGCCGCAGGGCGCGCGCTTTACCGTGCAGGATGAGCGTGGCTACGCAGTTGCGCAGGGTTTCACGCCGCAGACCGTTGAGCTGGCAAAATCCACCGGCCGCTACTTCGGCAAAAAGCACTATCTGCTGATGCTGGAAAGCCCGGGCTACGTGCCGGTTACAGTGCCTATCGAGGCTCGCGCTAACCTCTGGTATCTGCTGGGCAATATCCCATTAGGTGGATTCCCCGGCTGGTTGCTGGTCGATCCTTTCTATGGCGGCATGTACGACCTCAAGCCGGAACATCCACGTCCCTTCATGAATCCGGTTGGCGCGCGCGGCTGATCACTGCGCGGTCGGCTTCACCATCCCGCCTGGCGTTTTATGGCGTTCCAGATACTGATGCTGGAAAATGCACATGCGGATGGTGTTGCGGTACTCCCCATTGATGAAAAATTCATGTTTAAGCACGCCTTCGATCTCGAAGCCGAGCTTGGTATAGATATGGATCGCTTTCTCGTTTTCCTGATCGACAATCAGGTAGAGCTTATAGAGATTGAGAACCGAAAAGCCGTAATCCATCGCCAGCTTTGCCGCCTGGGTTGCCAGCCCTTTGCCCTGATGCGCCGGATCGATAATGATCTGAAACTCGGCGCGGCGGTGCACATGGTTAATCTCCACCAGTTCCACTAATCCCGCTTTCTGCCCGCTATGCTCCACCACAAAGCGGCGTTCCGTCTGATCATGAATGTGCTTGTTGTAGAGATCGGACAGCTCCACAAACGCTTCATAGGGCTCCTCAAACCAGTAGCGCATCACGCTGGCGTTGTTATCCAGCTGATGGACAAAGTGCAGGTCTTCCCGCTCCAGTGGACGCAGTTTTACCGTCATCGCTTTTTCCTCTCATGAAATAGTTGCCGCGAGTATACCGCATCAGCCTGGTGCTGCGTTTTGTGCAGTCGTATAGGGGCGCTGCTTTATCGTACAACCGACAATAGCGTAGCGTGGCAATCAAGATGGCTGTGAGAGAACCACACACCGTCCGGCAGGAGAGAAGAGGGGTTAATGCCGATTAAGAGGCGAGTTACGAAATGCGCGACGAGTGAAACAGCGCCGGACGGCAGATTAACGCCGTCCGGCCGGGTTTCAGGCAGAGATCTGTTCGATGATGCGGCCCTGTGCCATACGCACTGCGCGATCGCACATATGATCGATAACATCGGGATCGTGGCTGACCAGCACCATTGTCAGACCATCCTGCTGTTTCAGATCGTTGAGCAGGTTGAGGATCTCCGCCTGCACTGACATATCCAGTGCCGATGTCGGCTCATCCAGCAGCAGGATCTTTGGCTGCAGCAGCAGGGCGCGCACGATGGCGACGCGCTGACGCTGACCGCCGGAGAGCTGATGTGGATAGCGATCTGCCAGTGCAGGATCGAGTCCGACGTGACGGAAACCCTGATCGATACGATCGTTGATATTCTCGCGTTTCAGCAGCTTCAGCGGCTCCGACAGGGTGCGACGCAGCCGGTGACGCGGATGCAGCGAGGCATAAGGGTCCTGGAACACCATCTGCACTTCCTGACGCAGCGCACCGGTAAAGGCTTTGCCCGGCTGAACAGTATGACCGGCAAGCTGCATCTGGCCCTGCCAGTGTGGGTTCAGACCTGCCAGCACCCACAGCAGTGACGATTTGCCGCAGCCCGAAGGACCCACCAGACCAAAACACTCGCCCGCGTTAACCTCAAGATTAACCTCATGCACCACGGTGCGAAGGTCATAACCCTGTTTGTGGGCGACGCTGAGATTGTGTAACTCAATCATAATTCGCCTCCAGCGCAGCGCGATCCAGCACCGGTAAAGTCTGTCCGTGGGTCGCTTTACCCGGACGGCAGGCCCACAGTGTGCGGGTGTAAGGATGGGTCGCGTGAGGCAGTTCAGCGGCGGGCAGCGTATCCAGCAACCGGCCTTTGTACATCACCATCACCCGCTCGCAATGTTCCGAAACCTGCTGCAAATCGTGGCTGATCAGCAGCAGACCCATGTTACGCGCTTCCACCAGACCGCGAATCAGCGCCAGCACCTGATCGCGCATGGCATGATCCAGTGCAGAGGTGGGTTCATCAGCGATCAGGAAGTCAGGATCGGTGATCAGTGCGATTGCCAGCATCACACGCTGGCCCATGCCGCCCGAGAGCTGATGCGGATACTGCTGCATCAGCCGACGCGGATCGGGCAGGCCGACCGCATCCAGCATCTCACACACTTTCTCTTTACGCTCGGCACGGCTCAGGCGGCGATGCAGCATCAGCGGTTCTTCCACCTGCCAGCCAATGGTGCGCGTCGGATTAAGGGCATATTTCGGGTCCTGCATCACCATCGCCACGCGGTTACCGCGCAGCTGGTTCCAGTGACGCTCACTCAGCGTCAGCGCATTCTCACCGGCCACCTGAAGCTGGCTGGCCTGCAGATGCAGCGCGGGCGAGAGCAGTCCCATCAGGCTGCGGGCGGTCAGCGACTTCCCGGAGCCGGACTCACCGACCAGCGCCACACGTTCGCGGCCCACGGAAAAGCTGATGTTATCGACCAGCAGTGCTTCATCACTGCGAATGGTCAGCCCTTCGGCAAGGAGCAGATTATTTTGCATGACGGGTATCCAGTCGGTCGCGCAGGCCATCGCCTGTCAGGTTAAAGGCCAGGCTGGCAAACAGAATCGCCGCACCCGGTGCAGCCGCAACCCACCACTGATCGAAGATCACTTTACTGCCTTCGGCGACCATTGAGCCCCATTCAGCCGTCGGCGGCTGAACGCCCATACCGAGGAAACCGAGTCCGGCAGCAGCCAGGATAATCCCGCCCAGGCTTAGCGCAGCGCGGACCACCGCCGTCGGCATGCAGAGCGGCAGGATATGACCGAACATCAGGCGAAAGCCCGTAATGCCCTGCATCCGCGCGGCGGCGAGGTAATCGCTGCGGCGCAGTGCCAGCGTTTCAGCGCGTGCCTGACGGGCAAACGGCGGCCAGCTGGTCAGCGCCAGTGCCAGCGCGCCGTTCATCAGGCCAGGGCCGAGAATCGCCACCAGCGCCAGCGCGATTACCAGGTTGGGCAGCGACAGGAAAATATCGGTGATGCGCATCAGCAGGCGTTCGGTCCAGCCGCCAACGTAACCGGCGGTGATGCCGATCAGCAGTCCGGCCGGAATAGTCAGCACCAGAATCAGCGATACCAGCAGCAGCGTAGGGCGTGTGCCGTAAATCACGCGCGACAGCAGATCGCGGCCAAAGCCATCGGTGCCAAACCAGTGCTGTGCTGACGGCGCCAGCAGGCGGCTCGACATGGTCTGCACATTCGGGTCGAAAGGTGCAATCAGCGGTGCCAGCAGCGCCATCAGGATAAGAATCGCGACCAGCGTCAGGCCAACGGTTAACGAGGTCACGCGTTGACGGCGACGGCGTGGTCGTAGCGTTTCGGGTTCAGAGAGTTGTTGCGTCATCGGGTTCTCGGATCGGTTAACCAGGTTAAAACATCTGCCAGGGTGTTAATCAGGATAAAGCAGCTGCCAATCAACAGGGTTGAGCCCAGAATCGCCGGCACATCGCCGGAGAACAGCGCATTGGTCATATAGCGACCCACACCCGGCCAGGCGAAGACGGTTTCGGTTAGCACCGAGCCTTCCAGCAGCGTAGCGTAGGAGAGGGCGATCACCGTAACCAGCGTGCCCAGCACGTTAGGGAATATATGGCGCAGCAGGATGCGCACCCGACCGGCACCTTTGGCACGCGCCAGCACCACATACTCTTTACTGCTCTCTTCCAGCAGCGCCGCACGCAGCAGGCGGGTAATGCCCGCCATCGCCAGCAGACCGAGAATCACCACCGGCAGCCAGAGGTGCGCAATCGCGTTGCGGAACATCTCCGGTTCACCTGAGAGCCAGCTGTCGATCAGCACAAAGCCGGTTTTCGGCTCAAGGGTATAGACCCAGATATCATCCAGTCGTCCCGGTCCGGCGGACCAGTGCAGCACCGCATAAAAGAGCAGCAGACCCAGCAGGCCGAGCCAGAACACCGGCACCGAGTAGCCCAGCAGCGAGATAAAGCGGGCGAGGTTATCGATCCAGCTGCCCGGTTTCCAGGCCGCCAGCAGCGCCAGCGCGACGCCGAATACCACCGCGAAGATCATCGCGCAGGTCGCCAGCTCAATGGTGGCCGGGAACGTGGACATCAGATCGCCACTCACCGACTGATTGGTCAGACGGGAGACACCCAGATCGCCGTGCGCCAGATGTTCGACATAGCGCCAGAACTGCATCAGCACCGGCTCGTCGAGACCCAGGTCATGACGCACCTGCGCGTAAGTCGCTTCACTGGCGTGATCGCCGGCAATCTGCTGCACCGGATCAATCGGCGACAGATGCGACAGCATAAAGGTGAAGGCAAGCAGGCCAAGCAACGTGACCAGCAGCGACAATACGCTACCGATCAGCCGTCCGCCACGCTGCCAAAAAAGCCGGGCGAACCCGGCTGAAGGGACAGACTGTGCCATTACTTAGTAACCTGCGAATAATACACCATGTCAGGGTTGATACCCTGCACGTAGCCTTTCAGGTTGTCGCGCAGGGCGATCAGGTTCTTCGCCTGCATCCCAATCACGTAAGGTGAATTTTTCATTACTTCACGCTGCATTGCTTCATACAGCGCCACGCGTTTTTTCGGATCGCTTTCTGCTGTCGCCGCAATCACCTGCTTGTTCAGCTCAGGAATATGCCAGTCTGAACGGTAAGCGATGGTTTTGCTGCCATCTTCCGGGTTGTAAGCAAACGAGGCGGCATTGGTATTGGGATCGAAGTAGTCAGAACCCCAGGCGTTCAGCGTCGCTTCATATTTATGCGCTTTCACATTGGTCGACACTTCTGAGCTCAGGCCCGGCACCACTTCCACTTTCACGCCTGCTTTGGCGAAGCTGCCCTGCAGCGCCTGTGCGATATCCAGATAAGGCGGCTGGTTGCTGGTAGAGAGCTTGAAGGTCACGTTGCTCAGGCCCGCTTTCTTCAGGATCGCTTTGGCTTTTTCCGGATCGTAGCTGTATGGCGTGTCGTTGATTGCGCCCAGGAAGCCCTTCGGCAGGAAGCTCTGATGCACGTCAAACTGGCCTTTCAGCAGTTCGTTGGCAATACCTTTGTAATCCCACAGGTAGCGTGCTGCTTCCCAGAAGGCCGGATTCTTCATCGTCTCGTTTGCGCCGATGTTGAACTGGATGTAGTAGAGCGACGCCATGGGAATCGCTTCCGTCTTCACGCCTTTCTTGCCGTTCAGCGCAGCGATCTGATCGGCACCCAGGTTACGGGCGATATCGGCATCGCCCTGTTCCAGCAGCAGACGACGCGCAGCCGGTTCCGGTACGTTTTTGATCAGGATATTTTTCATCTTTGGCGCGCCCGCCGGTGAGGTCGGGTTAGCGCTGAGCAGTACCACCTGATGCATCACCACTTTACGGATCTGATACGGACCGCTGCCCGCAGAGTGAGTTGCCAGCCAGGCGTTACCAAAATCGCCGTTCTTCGCGTTCGCCATCGCGGTTTTTTCATCAATGATGGAAGAAACCGGGGCAGAGAGCAGGCTCAGCACGTAGGTCGGGCTGACGTTAGCCGTCCAGCTAATCTGCACGTGATTGTCGTCGACCTTCTTCAGGAAGCCGTCGACGTTATCTTTAGTCCAGCCAAGCTGTGTCAGGATGAAAGAGGGATCGAGGTTCAGCTTTACCACGCGGCCCAGCGAGAAGATCACATCTTCCGGACGCAGTGGGTTGCCGGTAGAGAATTTCGCATCTTTGCGCAGTTCAAAGGTCAGGCTGCGGTTGTCGCTGCCGGGCTGCCATGAGGTCGCCAGAGTAGGCTTCAGGTCCACCGGGTTCTGCGGATCGGACTGGACCAGACGCTGATAGATGTTTGTAAAAGCCTGAACGCTGGTCAGTTCAAACCCTTTGGCCGGATCGAAGCTGTCGGCGTCGTCAGTAGATTGTGCAATTACCAGCGTATCTTTTGGTGTTGCGGCCTGTGCTGTGAAGGCGCCAGCCAGCGTCAGCGCCAGCAGTGATGGAATTATAGTTTTCATGAAATTTCCTTGCCTCTAAAAAGTTACGCGAGTTTACGAAAGGGCCGGTGTGAAGAATAGTCGAATATGGGCTAATCATATGCCAAAAGGTTATAAGGGTTACCTGCTGGTTATAAGAAGATCGCCACTCTGTTAACGAAGCGGTAAGCTGAGCAGAAACAAAACCTCAACGAAACCATTATTCAGGTTATTATTGCTTTACCGCAGCCAGACGCTCTTTATAATGGCTGCAGATAATTTCAGGAGAATTCAGTTGGACAGTGATACCCGATTAACTTTAATTCTGGCAAGCTGAATTTTCTTTGCTGCTTGCCAACCGGCGAGCAGCGATCCCCGCTTTAATTAACGATCGCGCTCCTTTTTTAAATCCTGTCATTCACAGGAGTGCGCCTTATGCTGCTGTTTATATTCGCTCTTTTTCCTCCGCCCCGATTGGCGTAGCGCATGCTACGCCCGATTGACGATCTCAGACTTTCAACATGCTGCGTTTAACCGACGTCGGCTAATCCTGTGCGCGTCATTATTTTGCGTGCAGGCGGAATAACGTGATTATTCCTGAAGGTCACCGCATTAAATAACCCGGCTTCGCCAGGTTTTATCCATGCACCTTATTTTGCGTGCAGGACAACTATTGCTTTAAATCAGGGAGATGTCGAAATGAGCGACATGAAACTGGAGCAGGTTGCGATCACTTCATCCGGCAACCGTAACGATAAAAAAAGTAAAAAAATGTTTGCTGTGGCACAGCAGGCAGGCCAGCACATTGAGACGACGCTGGCAAACCTGCGCAGCCACCACCAGGGCCTGACTCAGGCTGAAGCGGCGAAACGCCTGAGCCTGTACGGCCGCAATGAAGTCGCGCATGAGAAAGCGCCACCGGCGCTGATTCAGCTGCTGATGGCGTTTAATAACCCGTTTATCTACGTATTGCTGGTCCTGGCGCTGGTGAGTTTTGTAACGGACTACTGGCTGCCGCTGCGCGCCGGTCAGGAGACCGATCTTTCCGGGGTGATCATCATCTGCACCATGGTGATGCTGAGCGGGCTGCTGCGCTTCTGGCAGGAGTTTCGCACCAACCGTGCGGCGCAGGCGCTGCAGTCACTGGTTCGTAGCCAGGTTACCGTGCTGCGGCGTGAGGCGGACAGCGAAACCGCACAGCGCCAGGATGTGGATATGAGTGAACTGGTGCCGGGCGATATTATTCTGCTCAGCACTGGCGACCAGGTGCCAGCCGATGTGCGCCTCCTGAGTTCACGTAACCTGTTTATCAGTGAAGCGGTGCTGACCGGCGAGTCGCTGCCGGTTGAGAAACACAGCAGTGATGCGGGTATTGACGGCACAGGCCAGACTGCTAAAGAGCTGCTGGCGTCAGCGAATATCTGCCTGATGGGTACCAGCGTAGCCAGCGGTACAGCCAGCGCCGTCGTCGTCGCGACCGGTGGCGAAACCTGGTTTGGCTCGCTGGCCTCATCGCTGACCGGAAGCCGTCCGCAAACTGCATTTGATCGCGGGGTGAATAGCGTCAGCAAACTGCTGATCCGCTTTATGCTGGTGATGGTGCCGGTGGTGCTGCTGATAAATGGCTTCACCAAAGGTGACTGGATGGATGCCACGCTATTTGCACTGGCGGTTGCGGTCGGGCTGACCCCGGAAATGCTGCCGATGATTGTCAGCGCCAACCTGGCCAAAGGCGCAATTGCGATGTCTCGTCGCAAAGTCATCGTTAAAAAGCTCAATGCCATTCAGAACCTTGGGGCAATGGACGTGCTCTGCACGGATAAAACCGGCACGCTGACTCAGGACACCATTCTGCTGGCGCATCATCTGGATGCACAGGGCAATGAAGATGCTCAGGTCCTGCTGCTGGCATGGCTGAACGGCAGCAGCCAGAGTGGCGCGAAAAACCTGATGGACCGCGCCGTACTCAGCGCGGGCGATAAAATCATTTCGCAGTCTCTGCGCAGCCAGTTTCAACTGGTGGATGAGTTGCCGTTTGATTTTGATCGCCGCCGGGTTTCAGTGCTGGTGGAAGATCTGGCTCAGCATCGTTCACAGCTGATCTGCAAAGGCGCAGTCAAAGAGATGCTGGCGGTAAGTATCGCCGTGCGCAAGGGCGATGCGGTCGTTGCACTGGATGCGGCGCAGCGAGCGGCGCTGCTGACACAGACCGAACACTATCATCAGCAGGGTTATCGTGTGCTGCTCGTGGCAACCCGTGATGAGGAGCTGCGCGCGCCGCTCAACGACAGTGACGAGCGCGATCTGGTTATTCAGGGCATGCTGACCTTCCGCGATCCGCCAAAAGCCAGCGCGGGTAAAGCGATTAAAGCCCTGCGCGACAGTGGTGTGGCGGTGAAAGTGCTGACCGGCGACAACCCATTGGTGACGCTGCGTGTCTGTGCCGATGTCGGACTGACCGATCCGGCGATGCTGACCGGCGATCAGATTGAGGCGATGAACGATGACGAACTGGCGCAGGAAGTGGAACGTTGCACGCTGTTTGCCCAGCTTACGCCGCTGCAGAAATCACGTCTGGTGCGGCTGATGCAGCAGAATGGTCACACCGTCGGTTTCCTGGGAGATGGCATTAATGACGCGCCTGCACTCCGGGCGGCGGATACCGGGATTTCCGTGGACAGCGCGGCAGATGTGGCGAAAGCCTCCTCGGACATCATCCTGCTGGAGAAAGATTTACAGGTGCTGAATGAAGGTGTCCTCAAAGGACGCGAGACCTTTGGCAACATCATCAAGTACCTGAACATGACCGCCAGTTCCAACTTCGGCAATGTTTTCTCGCTGCTGGTGGCCAGTGCCTTTATTCCGTTTCTGCCGATGCTCTCCATTCATCTGCTGATTCAGAACCTGATGTATGACATTTCCCAGCTGGCACTGCCGTGGGACAAGGTTGACCGTGAGTTTCTGAATAAGCCGCGTAAATGGGATGCCGGCAACATTAAACGCTTCATGCTGTGGATGGGGCCGACGTCGTCAATTTTTGACGTCACGACCTTTGCGCTGATGTGGTTCGTTTTTGGCGCGAATCATGCGGGCGTGCAGTCGCTGTTCCAGTCCGGCTGGTTTATCGAGGGATTGCTGTCACAGACGCTGGTAGTGCATATGCTGCGTACCCGGAAGATTCCGTTTATCCAGAGTCGCGCCACCTTACCGGTGATGCTGACCACGCTGACGATTATGGCGCTGGGCATCCTGATTCCGTTCTCACCGCTGGGCGCGATGGTCGGTCTGGTGCCACTGCCATGGCAATACTTCCCGTGGCTGGTGCTGACGCTGTTCAGCTACTGCCTGGTGGCGCAGGGAATGAAACATGTCTACATCCGCAGGTTTGGTCAGTGGTTCTAGGGAGGAGAAGATGAAAAAAGGCAGGCTCGATAAAGTTTTTGTCGGCGTGATGATTATCGGCTTAACTCTGATTGCGCTGACGGTCGTGGTGCGATGATAGCGTTGTAAAACTGCGAACATTAAAAGGCAGCGAGGCGACTCACTGCCTTTTTTATTAATGGGCGATTACTCTTCGTCGCGCTCACGGCTGGCGCGCTGGCGTTCGTAATATTCATCCTCTGCAGTGATGATCTCATCCATCAGCGAATCCATATCAACCACGCGCTCCTCTTCCACAAACTCTCCGGTAAGCGGCGTTTCTGGTGTGAGCTTGCCATCCTCATACAGCAACCAGATCTCTTTGGCATAGCGCGTCTTAAGCAGCTGCGGAGCGAACTGACCATAGTATGAAGTGATGTTGTTTACGTCACGTTCGAACATCGACTCGGCATGGTTATTGGCCGCCGCATCAACCGCCTGGGGCAGGTCAATAATCACCGGTCCCTGATCGTCCAGCAGCACGTTGAACTCGGATAAGTCACCATGCACGATACCTGCACAGAGCATGCGGACGATGTTACGGATCATGGTGTTGAAATCGGTGATTGCCTGCTCTTCGGAGAGCATGACATCGCTGAGGCGAGGCGCAACCGCACCGTTGGCGTCAGTTACCAGCTCCATCAGTAACACACCGTCGATGCAGAGATAAGGCTGCGGCACACGAACACCGGCGTTAGCCAGGCGGAACAATGCGTCTACTTCGGCAGTCTGCCAGGACTCTTCCTGCTGCTTACGGCCAAATTTCGTGCCTTTCTGCATGGCGCGGGCGTTACGGCTGTTGCGGGTTTTACGTCCTTCCTGATACTGCACCGCCTGCTTGAAGCTACGCTGAGTCGCTTCTTTATAGACTTTGGCGCACTGCACCTTGCCGCCGCAAAGCACGGTATAGACGTCTGCTTCTTTGCCGCTTTTCAGCCGCTGCAGGACATCGTCAATCAGGCCGTCATCGACCAGTGGCTGGATTCTGTTTGGGATTTTCATGCGGCTTTATACCTTATTTCACCCACTTTTCGTATCAATTTGCGATGATGGAAATATTGGCAATGACTGAACAAAGAATCTGATTCTACCCTGGAATGTGGCTTTATGGGGATGATCCTTGATGACCAGCGCGTTTGACCTTTGTTTTTTCATAAACAATGGATTAGCTGGAAGAGCAGGGCAGTTTGATCTGCACGAGTATCGTTTTCTGGCCACTGCGCACAGCTGGCAGGGATGATGTATCCGGGGAAAAACCTGTAGAGCAGACCGAAGCGGTCTGTCAGGCCAGCATCCTTTTCACAGGATACTGGCCCACCTGCGGGATTATTTCAGGCTTTTAAGCACATTAACCGTGCTGTCGATGTCGATCTCATCTTCAGAGAAGGTCAGCGTGGTTCCCTGGAATGTGGTGACCGCCAGCTTTTTCAGCGAACGCATTTCATTCGCTTTCGTGTCGGATTTCGGCCGGATATTATTCAGCAACAGGCCGACTGACAGCACCGCGTTCTCTTTGTCGACACCGGCATCGACCGGGACTTCTTCGCTGTAGACCAGGTAAGATTTGATCGAGGTGATCTTCAGCCGCTCGCCTGCGATATAGATGTATTTACTTGTCGGCGCGACTTTCACCGCATAGGCAGATAAGCCTTTGTTGTTGGTGGTGGGTTCAAAGGTCACCGCCGCATCTTTTTTGATCAGGTCAGGGTTGGCGACCTTAATCACATGAAAATAGCGGTTATCGCCGTTTTCATCTTTGATAAAGCCAAAACCTTTATCTTCAAACCACGTTGTGATCGTTCCGTTCATCGCCATTTTTGCCTGCTTAATCTACTCAGTTTTTTACAGCGCGCAGTGTAAAACACAATGCCTGCACAGACTATACAAGTCTGGATGATAATTTTCAGCTGCGCCAGGGAGCGACGGTATGGCGCTCACTCGTCTGGCGATGAGTAACAGTTACTCGTTGCCCCAGCGGTTCAGGAACTCCGCGATATCATCAATACGCTGCTCATCAATGCCGGCTTCACGCGCCATATCCTGCTGCGACGCTTCACTGATCTCTTCGTTGTTCATCAAACGGGTGATCAGCAGCTGGAAGTAATGGGCCAGCGGGGTACGTTCTGCTTCGCTTACCGGCTTAGCAGACTCCGTCGCATACTCATCTGCGACATCATAATATTTGAGAGAAATTTCGTTATTCATAGGGTGTCCGCAGCGTTGAAGTTACGTTAAGGCCTCACCGTCGTTCGTGGCATGGCTCAAAAGGAGATTATTTCGTGTTTGGGCGGGAGCTGTAAAGGGGGAAGGGCTTCAGCGCACATCTTCAGGCGTTGAGCATTTTATACTGAGCAAAAAACGATTCCCCTCCTGATAACTGATCGCCGGGCTTTAACGCCATCAACACGTCGCAGCACGACGGTTTCCTGCCAGGCACGGGAGGAGATGCCCGATGAGCACTCTCCTGAAAATCCTCGCGCTGTTCAGCGCGAGTTCAGAGTGGAACTGATGAAGATCAGCTTGCCGGTCTGCATCACGCGATTACGCTCTCAATCGGCTCGATAATACATTCCGGATGCGCCTGCAGCCGCGCGAAAGCCTCGGCATAGGAGGGCATCGAGTCGGCTGCGCCGGCACGTTCGACACAGAGTGAGGCAAATGCCGCAGCAAATCGCGCCGCCTGGGGCAGATCCTCGCCGGACGCGAGCCGGGCGGCAAGCGCGCCATTAAACGCGTCGCCAGCACCTGTGGTATCGCGCGGCTGTGCCGGAAAAAGCGGAATACGCTGCTGCTGCGCAGGTGTAGAGAGCAGGGCGCCAGCAATGCCCAGCGTGATAATGACCTGACGCGCACCCTTACGATGCAGTACCTCAGCGGCGCGACGTGCGCTGGCAAAATCAGTAACGGTTACCCCGCTAAGCTGGCTCGCTTCCGTGCTGTTAGGCGTCAGCAAATCAACCTTTGCCAGCAGCGCATCGCTGATTTTTTGCCACGGCGCCGGGTTGAGAATCACAAAGGTGCCGCTGGCACGCGCGTTATCAACCATGCGTTGAATGGCACTCAGGTTGTTTTCCAGCTGTACCAGCAGAATATCGGCAGCGGCTACCGTAGGCTGGCAGCGCGTGACCTCTGCAGCGGTCACGGTGGTATTGGCGCCCGGATAGACAGAAATCATATTTTCAGCGTCGTCGCCTGCGACGTAAATCAGCGCGTTACCGGTGGGTTTCTCTTTACAGGTAAACAGCGTAATGGCGTCAAAGCCGGTTTTCTCCAGATGACGTCGCGCGAAAAGGCCAAAATCGTCATTGCCCACTTTACCGATGTAGTGCACCCGAGCACCAGCGCGCAGCGCCGCCGTAGCCTGATTGGCGCCTTTACCGCCCGCGCCCATCATGCTGTTGTGCGCTGTCAGCGACTCCCCTGGTAGCGGAAAGCGACGCATCACGGCAACAACATCGAGGTTAAAGGAACCGAAAACACATACTTTTCCTTTCATCCTGCGCTCCTGAACAGGCGTTCGGCGGCGAGACAGGCACCGCGACAGCCCGTGTAGTCGGTTGAGTGGCTGAAAATGATCTTCAGGTTTTCGCGCGTGACCGGTGGCCGAAGATGCTGCTGAATCTGGTTGCGCAGCAACGCCAGCGGAAAATCAGCCATCGCCAGCACACCGCCGCCGAGGATCAGATATTCCGGGTCGAGTATATTCATCTCAGTTGCAATCAGCTGCGCCAGCCGTCGCACAAATGCCTGAAGTTCAGGCTGGTCGCCGTGATGGGTAAACAGCGCAGAAATAGGCGTGTCGGCGGCGTTCAGCTCGGCCCAGTGACTCAGCCAGTGGCCTGAGGTCAGGGTCTCCGCACAGCCGCGATTACCGCACGGGCAGGGAAGATCATTGCCTGCCACCGGCACATGCCCCAGTTCGCCAGCACCGCCATGCTCGCCATGATAAAACTGGCCATTGAGCCACAGACTGTTGCCCATTCCGGTGCCGGGATAGAGGCCGACGGCGTTATCCGGCAGTTGCTCCAGCTGCAGCAGATCCCACAGCATCAGATGGTTCACATCTTTGTCCATCGCCACGGGCACACCGAGCTCCGCTGCCAGACGTGCCGCCACAGGCTGGTGGTCCAGCGCCTGGATAAAAGGCAGCGAAATCACCTGCATTCTGTCGCGGCTGAGGATACCCGGCAGGCCCAGCATAATGCCGCTGACCGGCTGCTGTTCCAGCGTATCATCAATAAGCTGAGCCAGTGCCTGCAGCGCGTCCGGCTGCCGGGCCCAGCTGGCGGTGGGCACCTTGCGAAAGCTGCTCCAGACGCCTCCCGCTTCCATGAGCTGCAGCCGGGTACCGGTGCCGCCAATGTCGATACCGAGCCAGCGCGGTTTCATGCAGACACCTGCGCCAGCCCCTGGGCTTCATCAATGCTGTCGCGCATCATCTTCCACGCGGTGGCTAAATCGTCATGAATGTTAAATAAGCCCGAGGTACCGACAATCAGGACTTCTGCGCCCGCGCCAATAAGCTGGTGATAAGTGCGGGTGTTACAGGAGCCGTCGATTTCGATCAGATAGTGATATCCGTGCTGCTGCTTCAGTGCTTTCAGCTCACGCACCTTTTCAACCATTTCCGGGATAAAAGGCTGGCCGGCGTAGCCCGGATCCACCGTCATCACGGTGATCTTGTCGAGCAAATGGATATAGTGCTGAATATATGAGATTGGGGTGGCTGGATTGAGCACCACGCCCACTTTTTTACCATAACTGCGGATCAGATTAATGACGCGAAACGCGTCGCGGTTGATCGTCTCCGCGTGCGGACAGATATAGTCAGCCCCCGCTTTTGCAACCGCCTCGATAAAATTAGTCGGCTCTTCCACCATCAGATGCACGTCGATCGCCACGCGGGTGAAAGGACGGATCTGCTCAATGAAGAAAGGGGAGAGCGTTATATTTTTAACGTAATGACCATCCATGATATCCACATGAAGAAAGTCAGCGCGCGAGTCGAGAACCTGTAGCTGGTGCTTGATCTCCATCAGGTTCATACACATCAGTGACGGGGAGATTTGAGTACGCATCATACTTCCTTCTTTTCAGACAGAGGATTAAGCACCGCGGCCAGCCTGCTGAGCTTTACTGCACGGTGTTCGTTGAATCGGGTTTTAAATTGTTTAAAGGCGAGGACCACAATCAATACCGCGCCCCACATTGCCAGGCTGACGTGCTGACTGATGTTCATCAGATTGAAACCGGTTGAAAGTACCTGCAGCGCAATCAGTGCCAGCACCACACCGGTGACGCGACCGAATCCGCCGTTGGGATCGGTGCCGCCAAGAATAATCGCCAGTACCGTCAGTAACAGATAAGCATCGCCGTAACCCATGCGCGCGGAGTTAAAGCGCGCCATCATAATCAGGCCTGCCAGTACGCAGAGCAGGCTGGAGATCACATAGACCAGCATCACCATGCGATGGGTATTGATGCCGCTGAACCAGGTGGCGTTGATATTGCTGCCGCCCATGTAAATGCATTTTCCCGCGCGGGTTTTACCGAGAAACAGTGCCAGTAGCGCGGCGGCGATCAGGAATACCCAGAGCGGCAGCGGCATACCCAGCAGCGTATCAGCACCCAGCGCCTGTACCACCGGCGGCATGCCGCTGACGGCAGCCCCTTTGGTCAGCCAGATACCGATACCGTTCAGCGTCATCATTGTTGCGAGTGTGACCAGAATCGGGTGCGCGCCGATTCGCGTTACCATCAGACCCGTTACCACGCCGATTACGGCGGCGATCAGCATGGCGCCAATGATGGCGATGAACAGCCAGAGCAATTGCAGCGCCATGCCGGCTCCGGCGGGCAGGGCGCTCATCAGCGTCCAGGCGATAAACAGCGCCGTCAGGTTAGCGGTCGCGATAATGGCAAGGTTCAGGCCGCCGCTGAGGATGGCGATAAACATCGCCAGTGTGAGTAAGCCCAGCTCCGGCAGCTGAAATGCCATACTCATAAAGGTTGAGTCGGTCAGGAAGCGACCCGGCAGCATCACCGTAAAGATGGCCAGCGCCAGCGCGATAAGCAGCATCAGGCCGATGTTGGTGCCGTCCGGGCGCAGTGCAGTCAGTGATTTCATCATCAGTGCCCTCTGTCACACGAAACTGACGTCAGTTTCTTTGCGTTTTTTGTAATGGGTCACGGCGATCGCAATCATGATGACGCCGCCAACCACGATATTCATGAAGTAGTTCGATACTCCCACCAGATTGAGGCCGTTCTTCAGAATGGCGATCAGGAAAACCCCCATCAGTGTGCCGCTGACTGTGCCTTTGCCGCCCATCAGGCTGGCGCCGCCCAGCACTGTCGCCGCCAGGACATCAAGCTCACCGCCAACCAGCGCATTCGGCACCACTTCGCCCATGCGATAGACCTGTACCAGCCCGCCAATCGCCGCCATCGCGCCCAGCCAGCCATAGGCGAAAACGTGGATCAGTCCAACGCGAATACCAATACGATGGGCTGACTCCGCATCCCCTCCGACGGCGTAAAGCTGACGGCCCAGATTGGTTTTGTTCAGCAGCAGGGCCGTTACTGCAGCAATCAGCAGCATCGTGACCAGGGGCAGGCCCACCTGAAAGCTCTCTCCCTGCCAGCTGAACGGCAGCACGTTGCGCAGCGTGATCCACCACTCCGGCAGCGAATAGAGGCTGCGGCCACCGGTTACCCACATCAGCAGTCCGAACAGCAGCGATTGCATGCTGATGGTGATGATGATGGAGACCACCCGCAGCGTGGTAATCAGGAGCGCATTGATTACGCCGAACAGCGTGCCGCACATCACCGCCAGCACAATGCTGAGCAGCGCATTATCGAACTGGAACTGCACAAAGAGTGACGCAAGCAGGTACTGCACCACGGAGGCGACAGCCGCAAAGGAGATATCGATACCGCCGGTGACCAGCACCACAAACAGACCCAGTGCAAAGATGCCGGTGACGGCATAGCTCTCTGCCAGATCCAGCAGATTCTGCATGGTGAGAAACTGATCGCTGGCAACCGAGAAAAACAGAATGAATGCCAGCAGTACCCAGGCGAGCCAGCCCTGACTGGAGTGCGGACGAAAACGGGAAAAGTCAGGCATTGATCACCTCCGCCAGCTGCTGCTGCTCGACGCTATCAGGTTGATATTCGGCATGGATCGTGCCATCGCGGAAATGCAGGATGCGGTCGCAGTTGTACCAGACCTCTGGCACTTCATCGGAAATCAGAATGATCGACAGGCCCTCTTTCGCCAGCTCATGGATCAACTGGTAAATACTGGCCTTGGCACCCACATCTACCCCAACGGTAGGCGAGTCGAGGATCAGAATTCGCGGCTGGGTCAGCACCCATTTCGCCAGCACAATTTTCTGCTGATTGCCGCCGGAGAGGGTAGAAATGGCGAGGTTCGGATCGGCCACGCGCACGCCAAGCTGCTGGATCCACTGCAGGATCAGCTTGTTCTTGCGGTATTCATCAATCAGGTGAAACCGGTTCTGGAGTTTGTCGAGGATCGGCAGCACCATGTTGTCTGCCACAGACTGCTGCTGCACCAGGCCCAGCGTCAGGCGATCTTCCGACACATAGCCGATACCCGCTTTGATTGCATCTTCATGGCCGCGAAAGCGTACCGGCTTACTGTCGAGCCAAATTTTACCGCTGTCGGGACGTGTCATGCCGAATAGTGAGAGTGCCAGTTCAGTGCGTCCGGAGCCGAGCAGGCCGCACAGCCCAAGCACCTCGCCTTCATACAATTTAAAATTGACGTTGTGATACTGGCCGGCGCGGGTTAAATCTTCTATCTCCAGAATGGCGCGGTCATCGTTGCGCGTCGGCGCTTTCAGCTGATAGTCGAGTTTCAGACCGGTCATCAGCTCCGTCAGGTGGTGCGGCGTCATCTCCTGCGCGGGCCAGCAGCCCATTTTGCGCCCGTCACGGATTACCGTAACGCGGTCAGAAATCTCCAGCACTTCATCAAGCCGGTGGCTGACAAACACCACGCAGATATTTTTGTCTTTCAGATAGCGTACGGTTCGCAGCAGCTGATTTACTTCGGTTCGGGTCAGGGAGGCGGTGGGTTCATCCATGATCACCAGCCGCGCATCGGCGACCAGGGCACGGCAGATCGCCACCTGCTGACGCTGCGCGATGGAGAGCGCTGCGACCTTTTCATCCAGATTCAGGTCGAACTTTAACTCATTAATAATGCTGCGCGCGCTTTCCTGCAGCCGCGTGCGGTGGTGCCAGCGCAGCAGGCCGTTGAGGTTATGCTCAAAGGCGATGTTCTCTGCCACGCTCAGGTTGGGAAACAGCGACAGATCCTGATAAATCACCTGGATACCGAAGTCGCGCGCCTGCCGGGTAGTGAGGCGCGGCAGTGGCGCGCCGTCGCCCAGGGTGATGCGGCTGCCGCTGTCCGGGGCGTGCACCCCGGAAATCACTTTGATCAGAGTGCTCTTGCCACAGCCGTTGGTGCCAGCGAGACAGTGCACTTCGCCTGCCAGTAAGGTCAGGGAGATATCGCTCAGCGCGCGGTTACCACCAAATGTTTTCGACAGGTTATCGAGCGCAATCAGTGTCTGTGGAGTGACCTCTTGCATATCAAAGCCCCATTTTTACCAGTTTTGGCAGGTTTTCTTTATCCAGACTCTCTGTGTTGTTACCGAGAATGGTGTGGGTCTTTTCATCCACTTTTACCTTGCCCAGCCCCTCAATCGTCATGCCGTCAGTAATCGGCTCTTTCTTCTGCATCATGTCGGCAATACGCACAAAGACTTCGCCTGCGGTCTCAGGATTCCAGATGTAGCCTCCTTTGATGGCGTTACGCTGAACCAGGGAGGCACCCTGTCCCGGACTGAAAGAGCCAAGGACACAAACCTGATCGATTTTTTTACGGTTCATGACCGCACGTCCGGCACCGATTGGCCCCTGCGAACCAAACGCCAGGATGCCTTTCAGATCCGGATATTTAGACATCAGCTCATTTGTGGTACGGATGGAGTCATCCAGTGATTCACCAACGCCAAATTTGTCGGTGACCAGCTGCATTTTGGGGTAGTGCTCTTTCTGATAAGCGAGTGCGGCGTCAGTCCACTGCTGATGCAGCGGCACCGTCAGGCTGCCCACATACATGGCGTATTTGCCTTCATCGTGCATGCACTTCGCCAGTGCTTTCATATGATTGATGCCATGGGTTGTCGCATCGACCAGTTCAAAATCCCAGTTGGCGCCCTGCTGACCGGGAGACTCATGGGTAATGACTTCGATACCGGCATCGCGTGCCCGTTTCAGCACCGGCTCCAGCACTTTTGGATCGTTGGGGACCACGCCGATGATATCGACTTTCTGCGCAATCAAATCTTCAATGGCACGCACCTGAAGTGCCGGGTCAGCGGCAGTAGGGCCGACCATCCACGCATCAATACCGCGCTTCGCTGCTTCACTTTTAATGCCGGTTTCCATGGCATTGAACCAGGGAATACCGCCAATTTTGACCACAATACCCATACGCAATTTATCAGCAGCTTGCGCGCCCGTGGCGGCAAACAGAGCAAGTAAAGAGCAGGCGATAAGATGTTTTTTCATACAGACTCCGGGTTAATTTTTAATTAGCTGCATGGATTGATAACGCTGTGAACAGACGATGACATTAACGCCATTCCACGCCAGTTCCTGTTCAAGCTCTTTATCTTTTAATTGGTCAGTAATAAGAAAATCGACATCGCGGTAATGACATATCCGGGCGAACGAGGGCCGCAGAAATTTACTGCCATCCATTAAAAGATGTTTTTTTTCGGCGGCCAGCAGCATCTGTTGTTTCAGGTGTGCATTATTCTCATTGCCTTCGCGTAAATATCCGTCGTTACCCAGACTGCTACAGGAAAAAAATATTTTATTAATCTGAAATTCCCGTAGTGGTTGCTCAGCCACCACCCCATGGAAAGCCTCATCACGATCGGAATATTCACCGCCCAGACAGATAGTGCGAATACTGCCGCGAGCGGCAAGCGTCTGTACGATGCGCAGCGAATTGGTTAATACCGTTAATTCAATGTCTGGCAACTGTCGCGCCAGATACCAGCAGGTGGTACTGCTATCCAGTAAAATACAGTCGCCGGGGCTGATAAAGTCGAGCGCGCGTTTGGCAATAATCATTTTTTCATCAACGTGCTCATTAATTCGCTGCCGAAAAGTTAATTCACTTTGGTTAGCGATTCTGCTATTTCCTTGTGTGCCAGTGTTCTGTTTTTTTATCAGAACGGCGCCGCCATGGCTGCGTTGTAATAAACCGCGCTTTTCAAGCTGGCTTAAATCACGCCGAATAGTTTCCTGTGAAACCTGACACAGAGTGACCAGTTCTGAGACAATTACCCGGCCATTTATATTAATCTCATTAATAATTCTTTGCTGTCTTTCAATCGGCAACATACTTATCCTCCGATGGATATAAAGTACTGGAAGCAGACACGGGAAAATGTGGACTGGGCAGGAGTCCACGTGGGTAAATTTCGCTGGCGTTTATAAGGTGATGAAGTCGAAATATTTCATGAAAAATATTGCGGCTCATTGCATTATTTAGTGATTTTGCTCACATAATTAGCCTTATACGGCAGGTAGCAATCACCAAAAGGGTTAATAAACTATATAGACATTGTTGCTATGGCGTGACTGTTTATGACCGTTTGTGTGGGTTTGACCGTTTAAATCCACGCCTGACTTTCTCAGCGTTCCTGTTAAGTCACCTGAGGGTGATGGAAAGAGAAAAAATAACAGACTCAGTCCTGGTGATTCAGACGAAAATCAAGCTGTTCCGGCAATGGTTCTTCCGCTGAGCGGTTTCTGCTTTTATGATCACGAGACTGCCGTAATGGAATGCGCAGCCTCGTTCACGCTTTTCATCTTTCAGTTTTGTGACTCTCTGACCGTTGTTTATGGGCGCTTTAGTGCGCTCAATCACCGGGCTACGTACAAATGTAAATGTAATTGATAATAGTTATCGTTTACATTATTGTTCGTTCTTCTTCAGGGAAACGCAAAGGAATCGGAAGAAGATGAATTATCCTCAGAAATTAGTAAAAGTGCTTTCTGGCAAGCAGGTAGCTGCCGGATTCGCAGGCCTCACGTTCGGTTTGCTTAGTGTAACGGCACAGGCGGTCACCGTCACAGACGTTGCGGGACGCACGGTTACCGTGCCGGATGATGTTCAGCGTGTGGTACTCGGAGAAGGCCGCTTGTTCTTCGCTCTTTCGCTGCTTGAGGGCCAGAAACCGTTTGACCGAATCGTCGGCTGGCAGGGCGATTTCCGTAAACTTGACCCGCAAACCTACGCCACCTATCGGGCGAAGTTCCCGCAAATCGACAACATTCCGTTGATCGGCACGACCAGTGCCGACACCATCAGCCCTGAAAAAGTGCTGACACTGAATCCGCAGCTGGCGATTTTCGGTTTGTCGGGTCACGGTCCGGGCAAAGGAAGTGAGCTGGTGAAACAGCTGCAAAACGCCGGTGTGCCCGTGGTGTTTGTGGACTTCCGCACCTCTCCGCTCAAAAACACTCTGCCGAGTATGGAACTGTTGGGCAAAGTACTGAATCGTGAGAAACAGGCGCAGGAGTACATCCGCTTCTATCAGGAAAATATTAAACGCGTCACCGATGTGACCCGCGATATCCCGCTGCAGAATAAACCGAAAGTCTTTATCGAACTGCGAGCCTCCACAGCAGATGAATGTTGCCGCTCAGCCGGTAACGGCAACATGGGTGATTTTATCGATCTGGCGGGTGGCGTGAATATCGCCAAACCTCTGCTGCCGGGCGCGCTCGGTCAGGTGAATCTGGAAAAAGTCATTGCCGCGCAGCCGGATGTCTATCTGGTCAGCGGCGGTGCCAGACCACCGAAAGCGGGTGATCCGCAGCCGGTCAGTTTAGTGCTGGGCGCGCAGACCTCACCAGAACAGGCAAGCGCCAGCCTGAAGCCGCTGCTGGCGCGTAAAGGCATCAGCACGCTGAAAGCCGTGCAAGAGGGGCGCAGTTTTGGCATCTGGCACAACTATTACAACTCTCCCTATAACGTGCTGGCCGTTCAGTACTTTGCCAAAGCATTTTATCCGCAAAAGTTTGCCGGGCTCGATCCGCAGAAAACACAAAAACAACTTTATAAACAGTTCCTCGCTGTCGAACCGACCGGCACTTACTGGACAGAGTAAAAGGAACTTTGCCCCGGCTGCCGGGGCGTTTTACCTCTCGGAGAGAAGAAATGGTTAAGACTAACTTTACACCTGCCGTTAAAGCGGGGCTGTTTGCACAACTGATTACTGCCACGATGCCGGTGATGGCAGAAGAGGCCAGCGAGGTGAAAGAAAATGAAGATCAGATGGTGGTTACAGCCTCCTCTGTCGAACAAAATCTCAAAGATGCCCCCGCCAGTATCAGCGTAATCACTCGCGAAGATCTGCAGAGAAAACCGGTACAAAACCTCAAAGAGGTGCTGAAAGACGTTCCCGGCGTACAGCTCACCAATGAAAGCGATAACCGACAGGGTGTCAGCATTCGCGGACTGGGCAGCAGCTACACGCTGATCCTGGTCGACGGCAAACGCGTGAATTCCCGCAACGCCGTCTTCCGCCATAACGATTTTGATCTGAGCTGGATCCCGGCAGAATCGATCGAACGTATTGAAGTGGTGCGCGGGCCAATGTCCTCTTTATATGGGTCCGATGCGCTGGGTGGTGTGGTCAACATTATCACCCGTAAAGTCGGCACCCAGTGGCACGGCACGCTGAGCGCAGACACCACCGTTCAGGAACACCGCGATCGCGGTGACAGCGGCAACGGCAATTTCTTTGCCAGCGGCCCGCTGGTTGACGATTTACTGGGCGTGAAAGTTTATGGTGCGCTGGGTAAACGCAATAAAGATCAGGCCAGTTCCGCCAGTGGCAGCACTGGTCAGCCGCGCATTGAAGGTTACACATCGCGTAATGCTAATGTGGAATTCTCACTGACGCCGGATAAAGATCAGGACATCACGTTCGGTTACGGGATGGATCGTCAGGATCGGGATTCCGACACGCTGGATAAAAACCGTATCGAGCGCGAAAACTACTCGCTCGGCCACGCTGGCCGCTGGGGAGTGGCGAATACCGAACTGCGTTTTTACGGTGAAAAAATCGAAAATAAAAACGCCAAAACCATTACCTCGAAAAACAATTCTCTCGACGGCAAAGTCGTGATCCCGCTGGGTGATTACACTCAATTCCTGACGTTCGGCGGTGAATACCGCAATGATAAGCTGGAAGATGCGGTAAACATGAAAAATGGCGGCAGCGTGCAGGCTAATCAGTATGCGCTGTTCCTGGAAGATGAATGGCACATCTTCGAAAACCTGACGCTGACTGGCGGCGTACGCATGGATGACCACGAGAACTACGGCGTCAACTGGAGCCCGCGTGCCTATCTGGTCTACAACGCCACCGATACGGTCACGTTGAAAGGCGGCTGGGCATCCGCTTTCAAAGCGCCTTCTCTGCTTCAACTGAGCCCGGACTGGCTCAGTGGTTCATGCCGCGGGAGCTGCAATGTGGTGGGCAATAAGGATCTGAAAGCAGAAACCAGCGAAAGCATGGAGTTCGGACTCTATTACGCCGGTCAGAGAGGGTGGCTTGAAGATGTTACCGCCAGCGCGACGGTGTTTCAGAACGACATTGACGACATGATTACGGTTATCCGCACCGCCAACCGCAGTCTGGCGCCATCCTATCCAAACTTTGCCGGATTTGATGCCAGCGGCAATCCGATCTTCCGCTATTACAACGTGAATAAAGCACGGATCCGCGGGCTGGAAACGGAGCTCGGTCTGCCGGTCGCCGACAAGCTGAATCTCCGGCTGAATTACACCTACAATGACGCCCGCGATCTGAGTAACGGCGGCAACAAACCGCTGTCTGAACTGCCGTTCCACACGACAAATGCGACGCTTGACTGGAAACCGCTGGAGGACTGGAGCTTCTATCTTTCCGCGAATTACAAAGGCAAGAGCCGCACGGTGACCGATGGCAATGCAACACCAGGCGGATATACCACCTGGAATACCGGCGGGTCATATCAGGTGAACAAAGCGGTGAAAATCAATGCTGGCGTTCTGAACCTGACCGATAAAGATCTCAACCGCGACGACTACAGCTATAACGAAGATGGCCGCAGATATTTCGCGGCTGTTGATTACAGTTTCTGATCGTCAGCGCCGGCCGGGACATCAGCAGTCCCGGCTGTTTTTGCGCTTTAAGTGGTTACTACGGGTTCCATCAGAGCCTGACATCAGAATCAGTCCGTCCTGACGATGCATTGTAAGAACGCAGAAGATGCCTGTTCAGTTCTGATCTCATTCAGCGATGTCACTCACCGACAATTAATGTGCACGATTATTTTGCGCGTGCATAAAGCGTGCACGCCAGGGCTTGAGCACCCACAACGCCAGACCGGCCGTGATAAAGTCGAAGGTAATCGCGCAGCCAAAGACCAGGTGCCAGTTATGGGTGTGCTGATACATCAGCGCCGCCAGCGGCCCACCAAAGATCGAGCCAATTCCCTGAGACATATAGAGCCAGCCATAATTCGTGGAGGCATTTTCACTGCCAAAAGTATCGGTTAGTGTGGAGGGGAACAGCGAGAAGATTTCACCCCACCCGAAGAACACGACGCCTGAAAGCAGTACGAACAGCACGGGATCTTCACGGCAGGCGAGCCACAACGTCATCGCGACACCTTCCAGTGCGAAGGCAATAAACATGGTATTTTCGCGGCCGTAGCGGTCGGAAATAAAACCAAACAGCGGGCGCGTCAAACCATTGGTGAAACGGTCGATGGTCAGCGCCAGGGGCAGGGCGGCCATACCGAAAACGACAGCTTTGCTGATGCCGAAGTCTTCGGCAAAAATCGCCATCTGCGAAGTGACCATCAACCCTGAGGTCGACATCATTGTCATCATCATGAACATCAGCCAGAACAGCGGCTGGCGCAGCATTTCTCTGGATTTAAACTGGCGCTGGCCTCGTACGGGTGACGATGTGTTGCTGACCGGCATCATCGCGCTGCTTTCAGGCAGCCTCAGGTTCTGGCTGGCGAGAAGGCCCACAGCGGCGAAGATGAGACCAAATGTCGTCATCGTCTGTTCCAGCCCGTAGCTATTAAGAGAAATGGAAATCGGGAAGGTGGTAAAAATCGCACCCATGCCATAGCCTGCCGCCACTGTTCCGGCGGCAAAACCGCGTTGCTGTGGAAACCACTTCATCACCAGTCCCACTACGCCGATATACACAATCCCCGTCCCCAGTCCGCCCAGGCAGCCATAGACCAGATAGAGAGCCGTCAGGCTATCGACCCGGGCCGCGATTACCCAGCTGAAGCCCGCCATCAGCGTACCGATGGAGATCAGCAGACGTGGACCAAAGCGCTCAACCAGCCGGCCCTGGAAGGGTGAAAAAAAGGTCTGCAGAATAATCAGCAGCGAGAACGTGACCTGCAGTTCCGCCAGCCCGACGCCGAGTTTGGCAATCATCGGTTTGGTTAACAGCGTCCAGACGTACTGCGGGCTGGAAATAGCCGCCATGCAAATGAGTCCAAGCAGAAGCTGCACCCATTTGCTGTTTTTCGCTATTACCACCGGTTCGCTTATCGAGGTCATTATTATGTCTCCACTTTACGCTCTGCTACACAGCTGAAATCAGTCTGCTCTGTTTACACACTGTTCTGGCATTGCGCAGTTCCAAACCTTTGCCTGCTGCTAATGCCAGATTACTGAGACCGATATGCCGGTACATAGGTGTAAGAAGAGAATTAAGCAGAAAATGTGCCAACAAAAATAACCATTAATATCAACATGTAATAAGATGGCTTAGAGGTTTAGTGTGATGAAGTGCAAAGATTTAGTGCGCTGAGATGGTGCGTGGGAAAGCGCTGGTGGTCAGAAAGGTAGCCGGTGGTTTTGGTTTTTAGGATGATGCGCTGATAGGGGCTGTCGTAAAGAGCTTTAACCGGTGGCTGAAAGATTGGGTATGGAATGGGTAGATTCAGGCTGTATGAAAAAACTGGAAACGCAAATAGCCCGTAGGGTTTTCATCTTCGGGGCTTTAGGGAGTTTGATGATGGATCGGGTAATCATCAACCAGGAAAATGTACTCCTGAAAGCCTTATTTCTCTGAAGAGATCTGACGAACAGTCATCAGGAATTCATGAGCAGTGGTTTCCCAAAGTTCAGGGGCAAAATCAAACCCATATCGTTTCCTGAATTCCTCTTCGACATTGCCACCATAGGCTGAGATAAAATCGTCAACTTCTTCAACGAGATCATTAAGCATCCAGTCTGGTACTGACTTTTTGAAAAGCCGCACGATGCCTTTGATCGTATCCTCGCCATCATTGATGATGTCTGCGTCCTGATTGAAATAACCGAAAATCAGTTGGTCAAGAAAGTGGAATTTTTGCATTTTCTACCTATAAATCCGGGAATGCTGTGAGAAGGTAGTAGGGTTTGCCGTTATATTGCTGAAACTCGATAACAACTCTCACATTTTTCATGACTATTCGCTGGCTACCTCCGCGCCGGAAACCATAGCCGATTGCTTTGCCAGATGCATTGCGAATAGTCAGCCTGCCTCCGCTCAACACCGATTTTATTTCGTCACGGTTAGCGAAAAGCGCTTTCGATATAGTTTCTTCTGCTGACCGTACCTGTGTCCAGTCACTGCGTCCGGGCGTGGAGGTGCACGGCCAGCGGGTCACAAAGATGCAGCTGAACAGCGACACCATGACAATCGCCTGGACGCCGCGAAACCGCACAACAGGCCAGCCGCTGCTGAGTTTCTGCCAAAGTTCGACAATTGAAAAGAGTGAAAAGAATTTCAGGAATTTTTAGTAATAGGATCTCCAAAAGGAGCTAAAGAAAAACATAACTTATTTTTATAGCTTAAAATAATTCTGTTTATGTATATTTAAATGGATCGTCTTTTAGATAACATGTTTATAATTATAATCGTTAAATAACTATATAAATCAATTTTTAACATGGGGTCTAATTAGTGGTGGTGCTGGAATATAGTTCCAATGGAAATCCTGCGTCAGATTAGATATTCTCAACCCGGGACATAATTTGCTTATAAGGAAGAGTATGGACGCAAAGCAAATTGCTTATGGAATTGTGGATGGTATGTCATCGATTCCTTCGAGCATGTATCAGGGAGTTAAAAGAACGTGGCAGGGTAGCGGCCTTGCAGGGAGCGATCTTAAGAACCGGAATCGAAGGGAAACAGAACGATTTATGCGGTTGGTTAAGGCCAATACAGGCAGGCATGAACCAATCCGATAGCTGATTACTATTGTGATTTTCGATTTTTATGCAAAGCTCGATAATGAGAGTAAGCAAGCTATTGATAGTAAACTGGGTTATGGTGCTGGCAGGCTAGGGGGAAGGGTAGGTTCACAATTTATTCTGGCCCAGTTTATAGCTAAAAAAATATTAACTCGTATTGTTACTGCTGAGACCTTTAAGCGGTTTGTGAGAGTTGGTTCGTCGCTATCGTTGAACCTTCTCATGATTCAAGGGTTAATCGAAGAGGCTTCACTCGCATCAAGACGGATGAAAAGCAGATTCCCAAAGACCTATTCTAAGGTTTCCCGACTGAATTTGGATATGGTCTATTTTCTAGTTGAGAAGCCACTTGAACCCTATCTGATGTACATCAACAGCCATACGTTAATGTGTAAAGGTATACAGAATGAACTCTGCAAAATCATTTCTACTAAAATTTGTTAAGTTCATAGGTATACAAACTACTAATGTGGTTGAAGCTTTTTCCACGGGGATCTGCTCCTTCGCAGCATTTTTCTCGTTGTTTATATTTGAAGGCTGGCCATTAAAGATTGTTGGTTTTTTTGGTTTTTTCATACTGGCCTGGTTTATCGCTTATCTAATGGATAAGCTAAAAGGTGAAGCATGATTATTATGTCACATAATCTGTAAGTTATGATATTAAACGCCAAAGCCATGATACTAATCATGGCCTTTTTTATTGCGTACTTTCTCTTATCAAAACCAGCATATCTCAAGGATGTGCTCTATGTAGTAATTTCTGGTGATCCTTTAACCACTATGTGATCTGGCTGTGTGGTGAATACTGGAATGTAAGGTTAAAAAGAAGTAGAGCACAGCAAACCTGAAGGGTTGTTTGTGGTATATAAACGTTTTCGGATCGTTATGAAGCATACCAGGCACCTTACTCACACTGGGAAAAGTAGCAAGAGCACAGGCATCATAACAATTATCAAACCATTGGGGGCGGATGACTTTCGCTGTCGTCGATTTGCCGCAACAGAAAAAGAAAAAGGGTTGCGCTGGAACGTAACCCTTTAATTTTTTGCTGGTGGAATCTGAATGGATTTTTTATCTTTATGAATTTAAATGAAAATTATTAATTATAAAATTATTGGTATATATAAACATATACCAATTGCTTCTGTTAAATGGTTTTTTATGCAGGTGAGGGCGATGGCTTTGCATCTATCGTCAGATACGCTTTCAGACCTGAAGAGCGTTTTACGCCACGCGGATCGGAAAAAAAAGGGACTCGGAGCTTTGGCGAGCCGTTCACTTTAATTGTCCGGACAGACCCGCCAATGAAATTGAACTCAATGGTTTCGTGATTGACAGACAGCGCCTCGAAAGAGCCTGACGAATACTCATTGCCAACCTGCAAACTTTCAACAATACCCTGACTCAGGCTGATGAGAGTAACAGTAAGGAACTCCTCAAAGCTCACATCATCCGTTGTGAAAAGAATATACCTGTCATTGTCGATTTTAACGGATGCTTCGAGTACCTGTCCTTTTACAGTGATACCCGTCGGTTTGTTATCGATCAATACTTCAGAAACGGCTTGCTGAAAATCAGTCGCTTTACTTTTCTCAACAAGTCTTACCGAGAGAGTTTGTTCCATGACTATCCTCATGCTGGAAAAGTTAAATAATATTAAGCCGGATCAAAAATGCGATAAGTCCAAATAACAAACAGCATGAAAAACCAAATGCAAAAGTATAGTAAAGTGGTTTGAGAGTATTTATTTTTTTAAGATTTTTATCTTCATATGCAAAGCTATAAGCATTGTCGCTCCTGTTTAAAAAAGGGATTTTTTTGTTTTGTTTTAATCGCATAAAAAAATATGTCATTAGAGGTGAACCTATATATCCCATATTGCAGTGCAACAAGTAAGGAGTGGGAAGTGTATGCTTTTGTTGGAAGTCTGAGATCAATTCCTGGTAACGGGATCTGTTTATTAGATACAATAGAACACTTACTATTAAGCAAACCAAAGGAAGCATAATCAAAACCATCAGGGCCGATTTCATTTTCAAATTCCCATGTATTCATAGATAGTATCCATAACTGAGTCGCTCGCTTTGCCACCTGCGTAACCTCCAGCGATTGAGCCAACTGCTGCGCATACTACTGCGCCGGTTCCTGCGGTGGCGATTCCTATTGCTGCGCACACACCTACTCCTGCCAGAGAACCTGCTGCACCACCTCCTATACCTGCTAAAGTCGAAGCGCCGAACTTACCGTACTCTTTGAACGCAGTTCTTTTACATTCACTCTCACGACCTTTAACGCAGGCATTGACTACGTCATTGGTAGTTCCAGCAAAGGCAAATCCCATCCCTATGTAACCACCTGATTTTAAAAACTTTGCCGCTTTTGCTGCATTGCCGATATAACTTGAATATCCTGGTATCCCTGCCAGTCCCACTGTAGACCATTCATGTACTATGGAGCGGCTGGATAGATTTAGCGCTCTACGCATGTCGTCGTAAGGCTTGAACTTCACCGCATAACGTATCAATGATTTCAGTATCGGTTTGTTCACAAGTTCTTTTAGCTGATTAAAGAGTTGGTTACGCTCTGCGAAGAATTGCTGACTAATCAGTGTTCCCTGAGTACGGAACTGATTTTGGTAACTGATCTCTATCTTTTTGAGGGTATTCTCGATCTCAGAAAAGTATCTCTCACCGGCGTCACCAATAATTCCAAACACTTTATCACCCGCAGCGGTCAATGCAGCGATTAAACCATAATGCTGCTGCATGAAACCTGCTTCGTCAGGAGTCACTCCAACAAATGCAGTATTAGTTTTCTGTTTGGCCTGCCTTAAAGCGCCCAACATTTGCATAGTTTGTGAAGAAGCTGGATCTGCTACGATAACTATCTGGCCCGGACTAAGCCATGGTGTGTCTGCATTGGTCTGCATAAAGAGACGAGCTGCTTCAGAGTTACTGTCATTAAAGAGCATTCTTGCCTGGAATCCGAGGTTGCCAGGTTGTTGAACTACACAGTAAGCGGGGGCCAGATTGCGCGGCATGTGATTTCCTCCATTGAAACAGTTGCTTAGTTAAAAATTTAAGTCTGTTTTGTCCATTGATACTTCAATCATGCAGGATATTGTAAATGTGTCTAATGATTTAGGCAAAGTATTGGTTTATATATCAAATCTTTATGACATTGAAAGCGGCTGGCTTGCTCCCAGTATTAGATACAACGATCAGTTAGTAATGTCGGTTTGTTTACCTTCTAATTTTCCATTTCTCCAGCCTGCTGCAAATTCAACTGGCGTCTGATAATTCAGCGATGAATGAGCTCTGGACTCGTTATAGTCCTGCCGCCAGTCTGCGGTATACCCGCTTGTTGATTAACGTTAAGATCCTCCCGACGCAGTAGCTGCGAGATGCGCCGATAACCAAAACGCCTACGTTCAAGCACCGGTCAACTGATACGCCTTGATAAATGTGCATCAGCAGATGGACGCTGAGCATAATAACGGCAGGTCGATAGGGGCAAACGCTTAAGCCTGCAGGCAGCTTCTTGAATCTGGCGTTCTCTTCCTTAGGCGACTTAAGACGTTTAACCTCGGGCACTAACATACCGTCATACTTCCTACGCCACGTGTAAAAGGTGGCGTAGGAAAATCTCTTGTTGATAGGGATGTCCTCATGTGGCTTATGAAAACATTACTAATATCGGTGTGTACTAATCAACGGGGAGCAGGTCAGAGGTGCCTAAAAGATTGGTAATTAATTAATTCCCTTCGGACTTCGCGGGACAAATTAAGGACACAAAAAAGCCCGCAATGCTTTCACCGTGCGGGCTTACAGGACTTCGATGATGGTTCTGGTAACCATCAACCAAGAATTTTGGTGGGCTGGCGTCTCTGTAATTGAGCTTTTATCTATTTAATAAGAATAAAGATTATTTATTTTAAAATTATATAAAGGCTCTAAAAAGGAACCAAAAAACATAATGAATGTTATTTATAAGTCTGAATTAAATATTTTACATATTTTTATAAGATAGTCGTTAAGGGTACAGCATTCTGACATGTCATTTGAAGCGGATTTGCATATGGCTATAGCCTGAGGTCGTAATCTCAGTAATGATTATGGTTCGAGAATATGGCTAGGAGCGAAGTGGTGAAAAATTGGTCTACTGAGGATACAAGAGCAGTTAAAGCTTGGCTGAACATTTCAAACTATAGAAAGTTCGAAGAGACCACGCTTAACTGTCTCTATCATGAGTTATGGGCAAGAGCCCTTCTTTTTAAGCCATGGCCTAGTGAAGAAGAAAAGGTCGGCCTCGGTGGTTATATGAGACAGATCTTCAATGGGAAGCCTTTCCTCTTCGAGCCCGAACAGCTTAACTACATGCAAGATTATCAAACTCTTCAAAGCCCACCACATATCTTCATTACAGACATAAGCCGCCTTGCTCAACTCAGTGTAACTGGTCTCCGGGTAAATCTGTTCTCCTGGGAGCAAGGTAGTGACGAGTACTGCGTAAACCTTCCCCACCATGAAGCATATGTATCTACGGTTATGTCAGCGATATGTGAAAGCACCGTCCTTTTAGAAATCGACCTTGCCAGTGGTACAGACGATGAAATTGCAGAGTCTATCAAATCAGCTCTTCCGCAATGGAGACGCGTGAAGGGGATTGAAGCTGACGAGTCAGGGGCTGTGCGCTTCGGCTACGGCACAATCAAGAAGGTTATCTCTTATCGTCTCATAGCAATGCTCGACGTTCTTTTATGGGCAAAGGTGTATGACTTGCGCGTTTCAGACGATCGGCTTTCCAGACTGCTGTACACAGATGAAGACGATGAGGCAGTTATCCGTCTTAGCTACCATATCAAAGACGCTGATAGACCACTGGCTATGAAAGCAGCAACGATTGATTTCGTTCGCCAATTCAACTTCTTCATAAATCGAAACCCCCACCTTAAAAATATGAGAGTTTCAGACGTCATGAAACTCTCGGATTCCAACTGACCCAGTCTTCAGTGGTCCTGCTGTCAGGGACCACACTAACTCGTGCCTTCCTGTCTTCGTTACAGTTGCTCTCATTGAAACCAATCGAGGAGAGCACCATGAACCGACATAATACGAAACTAATCCGTTTACCTATTGTGATTGAGAGAACCGGCTTCAGTCGTTCCTGGATCTATGAGTTGATTAATCAAAAGCAGTTTCCTCAACCTATCAAAATTGGCTCTCGTGCGGTGGCATTTATTGAAAGCGAAATCGAAGATTTTCTTCAGGAATTGATCAGTAAATCACGCTCATTGACTAAATTAGAAGGATAACAATATGAATATTTCAGATTTTATTATGGGGAATGGTTATTTTGAAAATTTAGACTTTGAAGAGATTGAAAGAAGGTTTGATTTATCAATAATTGAAGATTTATCAGATGACGATTTTAATCGTGCAGTAATTAATCTTTTAAATATGTACTTATTAGGGAATTCATATGTTTCATTCCGTATTGTTGAAACATTTAATGACTCGGAGGAACTGAGAGTATATGAAACTTGGATTCGTTTATTTAAGGAAAGAGACGACATGGAAAATCTAATTCTTAAGTTTATTACATTTAAACTATCTAATAAATCCTGATTGATTTGTAAACAGGTTTATAAGTTAACAGTTTGCTGTTTACAGTTTTATTTGCAAAGTTAGTAAATAACTTTATTTATTAAAGAGTTAAGTTTTCAAAGTAAAACTAAAGGATTTTAATAACCCTCTAGAGGGTTATTAAAATTTCCGGGCTGCAAACCCCAGCGGCAAAACATTCTTACACTTAAAACAAATATATTTTTGTAAATAGCTTTTTTCATATGATTTATTTAGTACCACTCAATAATAAAATGTAAATAGAGGGTGTAAATGGACTGTGTATTAAAATTAAAAAGGCTAAGGAATGATAATGGTGTTCGTACTTGCATGATAGTAAATGCAAGTAATGGCCTGCCGTTAGTATATGAGAATTTATATGTGGCTGTATTGTCTCGTACCAAAAACTATTCATACTCAACAATTGAATCAATTGCAGGAGTGCTAATGTCATATGCAAAATATCTAAATGACAAAGGCATAACACTTGATAGCAAAGTTAATAAAGAAAGGTTATTAGAGGGTAGATTAGCATATGACACAATGATTCATTTTTCATCTAAACATAAAGAAGCAAAAGTAACAAAAATTAAAGAAGAACGAATCATATCAGAATGCTCTCTTCACTATAAGTTAAGCGTCATAGAAAAATACCTAGTATGGTTTTTCTTAAATGTTATAGAGAGCAACAATAAAGATGCAGAACTGATTTCACGTAACTTTGAATATGTAAGGCCAAACATTAAGGTAAGAAAGTCATACTCAGAGCTTGAGAATAAGTCATTAGATAAAGATCAGATTAAAGCACTAAAGGAATTGATCAAAATTGACAGTGAGAGCAATCCCTTTAAAGACTGTGTGAAATTCAGAAACGAAGTGATAATAAGTATTTTATTAGAGACAGGCATAAGAGGTGGTGAGCTACTTAACCTAAAAACTGATGACTTTAAATACAATAAAAAGGAACTTCATATAATCAGAAGGCCCGACGATAAAGAAGAAACAAGGTTAAGGCAACCATTAGTTAAAACGGCTGAACGTAAGATACCTTTGACTAAGGCACTTTGTGAAAGAATAAAAATTTATATAGATAAGGAGAGGAGTAATCAAAAACTATCCAAAGGACATAATTATCTGATGGTAACACATAGTTCTAACTTTGTTATGGGGAGTCCATTAACTATTTCGGGCTACCAAAAAATATTCAATATTATTAGGATGAATGAAGCTTTGCTAAAGAATTTTGTCGCGCATTCGCTACGGCATACCTGGAACGTGAATTACTCAGAACATGTATACCAATTAGCTAACCCAGCTAACTACGAAATGTATGAAAAAGTCAGAAATTATCTAATGGGTTGGAGCAGGAGAAGTAAAACTTCTGAAGTATATACACAACGTTATCTCATAAATGAGTCATATAAGATAATGCAATTTATGAACGCTACTAGCCTTCTTGAAAAGGAACCGAAAAAGCATGCACAAAATATTACAAAAACCAGAAAATCAATATTCGGATTTTGAAACTGTGAACGGAAAAAAGAAAGTCTGTTTTTCTGATTCAATATGGAGCTTAGATTACGGGATAAAGATTAACTTCAACCAGCTTATAGGCACAGACAAATTCTTAATGCTTATAAAATGTACTTTTGCGTATTGCTTAAAAAAGCATAGCGTAAGCTATGTTAGAAAAATGTTCTTCGCTATAAAGCATTACCAGAAAGAAGTTAAAGGGGGTGTTATAGAATTTAGCTACGGAGAAGTTGCAAACTATTTTAATCGTTTTGAATGTGATAACTATACTCATTCAGAAACCATGAAGTATTTTCTTCTAAAGTTAAACTCCCAATTTCCCAATTTATTAGACAACAGTGTGAAAGAGCTAATACAAAATGTAAGAGTAAAAAAACCTGACGCTAAGAAAAACGTAAATACTCACGATTATGATAAAGGTCCATTTAGCGACAAACAGTTAAATGAAATAATCAGGCTGAGTACGTTAGCTTTTCAGCATCAACAAATAACTTTTTCAAACTACCTTATGTTAACCCTCCTGATATACTCAGGAAGAAGGCCATTTCAAATCAACTTAATACAGATCCAAGATGTTGTTTCACTACATGGAAAATATTTTATAGATGTTCCACAAATCAAGCAAAAAAACAGCTATCGACAGACGTTCTCTAAATTAGAAATTCCTGAAAGTTTATATAGCCATCTTAAGTTTTTGTCTAATGCGGTGGTTGAACTGGTCGAAAATACATTGAGTATTAAGATGAGCTACAATCAAACTCAGGAGTTACCGGTTTTTATAAGCACTGATCCTTTTAAAACTAAAAAGGTCACTGTAGATAGCTTAAAAAATGGAGATTTAGTAATAACATCTCGTCAATTTGCAAGTAGAATTCGGTGTACTGTCAATAAATCAATTGCTAATTCTTCAATAAATTTTGGCAATATAAATTCAAGAAGATTCAGATATACATTGGGTACAAAGGCTGCTGAGAAAGGCTTTTGTGCCGCAGCAATTGCGAAAGCCTTAGATCATACGTCCTCCAAATCGGTTCGTTCTTATGTACATAACAATGCTAATAATGGGGCAAAAATTAATGCCATTATGAATTCAGCAATGATTCCGATAGCTAATTTGTTTGTTGAACCAATAACATTTACTGCAGAGATATGTGCACTTGAAGAAACCATAAAAGAAATTAAAAAAACCTTTGCTGATACTCATGAACTAATCGAAATTGAACGAGTGATTTCAAAAGAAATGTCAGAAATAGTTAATATAATCAAAGTTATGGAGGATAAGTTATGAGTAATTTATGCGAGTTGCAAATAAAAAAATTCATTCAGGAATCTAAGTGTCAGGCTTCGCTTAGTAATGAGGTTAACTGGGAAGATCATAAATGGGATAATGGAATGACATTCTACAAATATAGCTGGAAGTCACGTAACATGAAGCAACCATTATCTGAATATATGTCAGATTTTATTAAGTCTTATCTAGTTAAAATTGGTTTAAATAAAATCAATAAGTGCATTGCAATTCTTCGTGCTTTCAAAGTTTTAGAAGTAACCATGTCGAATTTGAGCAATAGCTATAAGATAAGCAATTTAAACTCAAGGGTATTGGATAAGGCAATGGAGCTTGCTTACAACCAATATTCACAGGGAAAGGTCAATGAGATCTACTTGAATATTAAGCATATTTGTAATTTTCTAGTAAGAAATGAAATGATTGAAGCTAATATATTAAATTGGACTTACCCTCTGACTGAAAGTAATAGTCAGAATAAAACAATTGCAGAAGAGGAAAATGGTTTAAACGATAAACTTCCTGATCCAAGAGTCATTAGTTTTATGGGGGGGGTATTCAAATCTAAACCACAAGGTCTTCGTGATATTTATACAAGCTCTATTTTTGCTTTGTTATTGTGCGCCCCCTCACGAATCAATGAAATCATGGAACTAAATGAAGACTGCCTAGTTGTATTGAAAGATTCAAAAGACATTGAAAGGCCTTGTCTCAGGTTCTACTCAGAAAAAGGATTTGGGTTTAATATGAAATGGCTCCCAGACTGTATGTTTCCGGTTGCTGAAGAAGCAATCCACCGCATTAAAGAAGTTAGTACTAATGCTCGAGCTGTCTGCTCCGTTATTGAGAAAGGTGAAAAAGCATTTTATAAAAAACTCAATAAAAGTAAACTCGAAGTTATTACGAATCAAGATCTTTATAATTTAGGTTTTGACATCAAAACCCCACAAATGAACTTTGAGAATAAAGCATTTCTTCAAGAAATTGAAAACAATGTGATTAGTTGCTCACACTTTTGGAATTATCTTTATAGAAAAAATAGACCCGTAAAAGACGGCAATAAAAAAGCATTGCCTTCATGGGGAAATAAGCTATTTATTGTGAATAAATACCAACTAAATTCTTCAAAAAACACCGACATATTCACACTTGAAAGAGTAAAGAGCCGTTACTTCTTTGGCGAGTTCAATATAACATTAACAAGAAATAACCCGCGAATGAACATTTTTAATAGAAATAAATCTTTAAACTCTTATCCAGGAGAGATCAAATTTAACAGCCACCAAATCAGACATTTGCTTAATACGATGGCTCAAAGAACGACTCTCTCTGAGGTGGAAATTGCTTTATGGTCCGGTAGGAAAAACATTCATCATAACGATAATTATAACCATGTCTCTCATGATGAGTTGGCAGATCTATCACGTGAATTAATGAATAATATAAATCATATTTCGTCAGCCAAGATTGAAGGTCCTTCTAATAGAAGTGCACAAAATGAAATTGAGGGAAAGATATCTTACCTTTTGAAGGTTATTGAATATTTAAGCTCAGAGCAAAAAAAAGAAATTAGAACAAAAATCACAGTATTAAGTCTTTACCTTGAAAAACAATTAAGAGGAGTGGTAGAAAATGACAAGAAAGTTTCATGAAAAAGAGATTAAAACGATAGTGTCAATTATTGATAATTGGAAGAAAAAGGAGTTTTCTTGGACCTTATTATGTACAGCATGTAAGCCACATTTGGGAAAAATACCGACACGCCAAGCGTTATGTAAGCACATTGAGATAGCTATCGCTTACAAGACAAGAAAGAAGTCTATCTCTCTTCCTAAGCAGGGTCTCAAGGTTCCTGGTAGTCTCACTCTTGCAGCAGAAAGAATTAATAGACTTGAGAGCGACAATAAGTCTTTAGCCTATGAAAACACAAATTTATTACTCAAAATAAGAAAAATGCACGAGAACGCCTATCGTCACAATATATCCATTTCTCTTCTTGAAGAAGAATTACCGCAGAGGTTAAGAAAGTAATATTTTGATAGGTTGCACCTATTGACTAGGTTTATTTTTATGATATTTATTAACATGTCAGGAAGACAATTTTGCAAGGATGCAACTATGAATAATTCTACTGTTCTGTCGAAAGAAGAGAAACTGCTTCTTCTTCTACAACTTTTTATTGAACGTCTTAAACAATCAGGTTTTCAGCAAGAGAAAATCATTCGCTATATCTGGCTCTTCTGTGTTGGCTACTACATTAAATACCACCTGTCCCAGGCTAATGATCATTTGGTTGATCGCTTCACTATTATCTCAATGCTTTCAAACGCGCTGAAGGGGAGTTCACAGCGGGTCATAAACACACTTGGGTATGAACATGAAATCACTTTTTTCTTCCGCTTTTTGATCCACTATGCAATCGACAATGAAGAAGAGGCAGAGGGCGTTTATAAAGAGGAACGCGTTAAGTATGAGAAAGCGATACTGTTGGGGCAAATAGTAGCGGTAAAAACAAAGAAGAAAAGAAGCAGGATTTGACTATTGCTTTTATTTCAATTGGATAGCACTACGAGTTAAGCTTTGCCTTTAGTTTTTATGACTTGAATGTTAACTAAATCTTATGTGTTATAACTTTAAGTTCTTTCGGAATTTTCTGAATGTTGTAGTGTGTGACGAGTTATTACACACGAGGACTTCAAACATGACTTGTCAGCAACAGCACCGCTATAACCCTGATTTTAGCAATCTTCCTGATGACCAAAGCAAGTTTAATGGACGGCACAAATGTGCTGGCTGTGCTTATGACTATGGTTATGACTTAGGCCTGTCTAAGTCTCAAAGCCTTCATATTGATTTT
The DNA here is from genome assembly GCF_014155795.1 of Pantoea hericii. Classification (NCBI taxonomy): domain Bacteria; kingdom Pseudomonadati; phylum Pseudomonadota; class Gammaproteobacteria; order Enterobacterales; family Erwiniaceae; genus Pantoea; species Pantoea hericii. Next base: position 738,091 of record NZ_SCKV01000001.1, on the reverse strand, counting down.
TCCATACTGCCAGATAGTCAAGCAGGCACTGTAAGGCATCGCAGTGTTCAGGCTGCTTTTGCTAAAGGGTATTTTGAAGGATTAATCGCTTCTTATAGATAATAAAGATTAAGTGGCAGGATGACATGAATATTATTTTTAGGTGGGATTTATGAATGGGAACTATTATTGGTGGGGCTTAGAAGAATCTACCTTTAAAGGAGTGCTTTATGATTCTATAAACACTTATTTTTTACATGATCATCCTTATAAAAACTGGAAAGAATTTTCTGAAGCAGATCCTCATATGGCTTACGCACATTTAACTTATGTAAGATTTGAGGCGTTAGAGCAACAATTTGTTGATTTAAGAGTTATTCCACAAATGCTTGGGGTTCAAGACTTACCTATAAAATCCATTGTCAAAGATATTAATAGGTATGAGTGGCTGCAATCTATTGTTGATTTAACGCTATTCAGATTTTCAAGCTTAAGAGACATTTGTTTTCACTTTGTAAATGAAGTTTTAGAGTTAAAAATTAAAGATCATGAGTTAAATATAAAAAAACTTAAGTCTAAACTAAGAGATTCTTACCCTAATGTATTGATTAATTTAAAGGTTTTGGATTCCTCTGGCTTACCATTACGCGAAGATAGAAATGAAAGAGCTCATAAAGGCTTTTGTAAGTTGTATACGGAAGATGATGGTTTTTTAAAACTGCAGCCTGGATGGAAAAACCAGGGCAAGTCATGGAAGGTTATGATTTAATATCAGTCTATAACTCAGCGAGAGATAAAATAAGCTCCATCGTAATTGATGAGGTTGAAATAGCTCTTAAAGCTTGTGTAAACTTAGTCAATGAACTTTATGACTATTATCGTGACCATTATGATTTTCTATCTAAGAATTCCCGAAGTGGTGTTTCAGGACATTTTCATGATTATCATAGGAAAAAATAACGATTTTATCTTTGAGGAATTGTTGTTTCTTAAACTGGTTGAGTTAATTAAGAGGTTAATGTGGATCATTATGAAGCTTTAGGAGATGAAATCTCTAATATAACAGATTTATCTAACGGGGTAGGGGTTAATTCTTTTTTCGCACAAGAGGTTTTACGTTTTCATTCGATTGCGGGAACAATATCAAATACGTTCGACTTAGATAATTTATCTAAACCTGAAGAAAGATATATTACCCATATCTTATCCCGCTCTTTACTTGAAAATTATTTTTGGATTCTTTATATATTTGATGACGAAAATAAAAAGATCGAAAGATATGAATATTTATTAAATTCTTTTAAAAAAGAATATCTTAAACTCATGAATGAGCCAGCCATAAACTGTCAGATTGGATTAGAGCCTGCGGATCCTGCATGGTCAAGTATTCCTCATGGGCTAAATTTGAATAGCATGCTCGCTCAATTAAAAAATAATTATGGCGATCGGCTTAGTTATCTATATTTCACTTACCGTATATCTAGTTTTGATACTCACGGGAAAAATCTCAGTACAGTATTCGAAAGTGTATTTAATAAGAAATCTAATTTCCCTTTTTTAAAGTTGAAATATGCATTTGATTTGATATCAAATCAATATCTTATAATTATACAAGAATTGCGTAGTAGTGGAGATATTAAATAAAAATATTAGATGTGGCTTGTGGTTAACTAATATTTAAGGCGATGAGGGAATTTTAAGCTTCACTGTGGCCGACTATCAGATATGGTGGTGTTCCACTTAGTAAACTTATCAGATTATGTCTTCGGTAATAAAAATTAATAGAGCGGTTTACCGCTCTATTTGGTTTACAAACTATTATGTACAGAATCGTTACCTTCTGATAATGACCATGTTTCTACCTTCCCATTTTCAAAAAGTACGGTCAATGATTTTGTTTTCAAGTCTGTCCCATTAGAAAATAATCCAACAATAGGGATATAAGTTGTTAATGTCATTTTGGAGTCCACTAACGAGTAAAGCCACCTTTCTGTATTGCTATCGACAGAGGTTTTACTTGTTGGCTCTCCATAAATTGAAAGAACCTCAGCTTCAGTAGTTCGACCTTTGAAGATCTTTGACGCAATACTTTGCTGCGTCTCATTTTTAATTGATTGGTTCCCTGCTGTTGACGAACAGCCTGATAAAACGATAAGAGTTAATAAAGCTCCTGCAACCTTAGCTTTCATTATTTATTCCTTATTAATAACCTGAGAAAGAACTCTTAACCAGCGTTTAATTTGCATTTCCATATCTTTATAACCGGTGTCCTGGTGAAACTTCCCTTTTTGCGGATAGAACTTGATCTGCCATTCGGGAAAAATGACGTCCTTAACCTCAATGAAAAGACCTGAGTTGTTGAGATTTTGCTGTCTGATAGCGCCGGTTCCAAATCCCCCGTCATAGCCACCAGATTCCAAATTGTATCGCCAACCGATTACTGAGCTAAAAGGATACGTTTTTTCGTTCTTACCATTCCTGAGCGTAATAGTTTGCTGCTTCTCATTTAGCAGTAGCTTTGAGTTTTTGAATTCATGGCTCCAGGAGCCGTCATTGCCTTCGTTGAAGTTATCGAAAGTTGAGACGTTATCTTTCTTATGCTTATAGCTAACACCAGCTGTCAAGAGTAAGAAAAAAGCGGGGATACACCAGAGAATAAGCATTCCCATGGCGTCAGTGGGTTTTGCCTTGAGGACGATTAATACGGCCACGCCGATTGTGAACCAGACTCTGATTGAACGGAAGTAAGAGGGTTTTCTCATACTCATGCTGCTCATGTTGAATTCCTTTTAAAACCAATAGGTGAAGGTAGTCATGTCTGTAACTAGCTGATTGGTCACTGCTTTTAATGGGCATTTTTGAGCAAGCTCAAAACTTAAGCAAATCACTTGTACCGATCGATAGATCTTGTTTGATAGTTATAATCTATCATTAAGCTATTAATTGATCTGTAAAAACGATCAATTGTTTTGTGTTTTGAAGCGCTTAGACAGGAAAAATGATGTTCTTCAGAGGCCTGGTTAGTGAGGCTTGTAAAAGCTTTTTGAAAAGTCTTCAGGTGTTTCGTTGGAATTTTTGACGTCAGGCTCAGCTGATCTCAACGCATTGATTACGGAAAATGAGGGTTTTCTGTGGAGAAATGTTTTACCTGTCTCTTTGAGCAATTTTGCAATGGCTTGAAGGTAAGGAATGCTTAGTAGCCACTTTATGACTGCCGTCATGAGGTAGTCTTTGTTGTTGGCTTGTCCCGGTGCTGTAAGCACTGTGCTGGCAGGCGTATTTGCTTCGCAGGTTTCCGCTGTCTCTACTTTATGTTCCTGCTGGGGAGGAGGTGCGATAATTTCTGACTCTAACGAAGCCGGTAGTGACGGCGTAGTATCCTCGGTCGTAGCTTCTGTTACTGAATCACTCGTCTTATCACCTCCCAGAGCCGAAGCTTTCAAAGCAAAGAGAAGGGGGTTGTCTCGTTCATGTGCGTAGTGAAGCTTCTCCTGAAGATTGGCCCATGAGTATGTCTTCCCCAGTTGCGAAGCTTTGAAAGCTATACCGGAGTATTCGAAGGAGAAACCATTCATACGACCCGTGGAGGAAATGTTTGGTAAGGGCGTTATGCCGTGCTCGCGAAGTGCTTCAATGAAGCGAGGAATATTATTGGCAGTTATAAGAAGCTCATCGATAGTGTTCTGCAGGAACGTCTTGGGCGTGGGCTGACCTTCGCGCTTTTCTTTCTGTTGCTCGTTGCGAGACAGCTTCTTGCGCATTCTGACAGGGGAAGGGCTATGTGAAGGAGAGGGACCTTTGGTTCTGGTCAGGCCATGAGTCAGCTCCAGCTCCTGAATTATGCGTGTACTCGCAAGGTTTTCATTCCTGCCCAGGTATAGCTTCCCACTAATCAGATCCACTCTGCTCGCAATGATATGAATGTGCTGGCCGGCCTCGTCGTCATGTATGACATAGCAGCGTAGGTGCGTCTCACTGAACCCCATGCGATTCATGTAGTCGTCAGCAAACATAACCCATTGCTTCACTGTAAGGGATTCACCTTGAGGCAGGCGAAGTGAGTTGTGCCATACAGGTTTCAGTATGTCTGTACGAAGTGAAGCAGAGGCGTCGAACTCAGTAATCAGTTCAGGTGCTGAAGCGCCCAGCATGTTCCCGCCGATGACTACGGGATCAGTTTTATGGTGCGTTCCAGGTTTCAACGCGTACAGAACAACTCCGGCAAAGCTCTTACCTCGTTTGATCTTCTGCATGCCCTTCATTAGAGGGGATACTCCATAGATCAGCAGTAAGGAGGCGAGAACGAAGCTCACTGATTTGACGTTTTACAGCGAAGAGTTCTGTCTTTGTCAGCGAGCTACATGATTGCTTAGCATTCAGGTGATTTAGGATCTCATTAAGCCTGTGATTTATCTCACCCAACATTTTCCATGCGTTTCGGTTGATTTCTGGAACGACAATAGGTTGATTATTCATGAAGCACATTCGAAGCCATTCGCCTTTAGCATGGCCTTTGCGTTCAAAATCTAATTTATATACCTCTAAATTATTTAACCTGACGCTGACGCAATGAGTGCGTAAGTTTTTTAAAAGAGGTGTGTGATAGGTTATATCCATTTAAAATCCTTTTAATATTTGAATGAATGCATATTACTTATGCTTACATTTATTTATATCTCTTAATGCGATTCTGTCAACAAAGCCTATACGATTTATATTTTTCCTCAGTTACATCATGTAAATTCCCAAATTAATTTATTGAGGAATTTTTTAAAACGAATATTCAGTACTTCTCAATAAAACCATTTATTCCGAGCTCCTTAAAATCATAAAATCAGGTTAATTCTTATTGACATATTGAAAATGCTAATGAATGTGTCATTATGTCACTGAGGCGATGATTTTTTACACGTATTTTTTTGTAAACTATTGATAATTAACAAAGATGAGGGATTATGAAATACGGTTTGCCATCCAACTGTGGCTTGAACGATGCAACATTCAGCCCGCTGTTTTACAGAGAAAATGATGACGTATGCTTAACCGACGTGCAATATGAGAGCCTTGATCAAGGGATAGCGCAGGGTAAAAGCTTACTTGTAGTTTCTCCTACTTCCACTGGTAAAACATTAGTGGGAACGATTGCCTTAACTAAAGGTATAAAAGAAGGTCATAATGCGGTTTTCTTAGTTACTCATAGAGCATTAGCAAGACAAAAGTTTGAAGATTTTAAAAATCAATTATTAAAAGAGTTTCTAGATAATGATCCCAGCGCATTGATTCTGGCAACAGGAGACGTTATCGAGGATGCTTCAGGCAACGCCGTTCCTTCCCCACTAAATGCAAAGCTTATGGTGGCAACTTATGAAAAATATTTAGGTATACTTTCGGCTTCTGGTGTTCCTAAGAGTATGAAATCTACAGTTTTTGTGTGTGACGAAATTCAATTAATAGGTGATGAGAACCGGGGGCAACAAGTTGAAATACTACTAACTCTAATAAAGCGTGCTGGCTGGGCTCAATTAGTCGGCTTGTCAGCAGTGTTGGATCATCGTGACGCACTCAAATTGTCAGAATGGCTAGAAATTGGATTGATATATACAAGTGTTAGAGAAAAACATTTGATATATGAATGCTTTGCGCATGATGGGGAAGTTTACAATTGCAGCACAAAATTACCTGAACAGATAAACTCATATAGAGTGAAGCAACAAGTTGTTGGTATAGCAAAAAATATAAAAAACTATCTAGAGAAAAATAGAGAGTTAACGCCGATTATAGTTTTTTGCATGACAAAAAAAGATACGTATACTCTCGCTCAGGCTCTAATTAATGAATATAAAACGCCCTTAAACTCTCAAATCGGTTTTGACTTCGATGGCATTCCTGAAACTATGGCAAATAGTTTGTTGAAAGAATTCTTTCAGTATCGAGTTGCCTGTCATAGTGCAGATCTGATAGATGATGAAAGAGAAATAATCGAAAGAAAAATTCAAGATAATCAAATAGATGTTGTTTTTGCAACCTCAACTCTCGCAGCTGGAGTAAATTTCCCTTTGGGCACTGCATTTTTTGCTTCGTGGCAAAGATGGAACAGTGAAATGAGGAAATATGTTCCGATTAGTACTTCCGAATTCCATAATATGGCAGGGCGAGTTGGTAGGATGGGAACAGAGCATTCCGAAGGAAATATTATTTTCTTTGCGAACAATAATACTGAACGAGCTGCGGCCCTTAAGTATCTAAAATTTAGTGATATGCCGCCTCTCAAAAACCGAATAGAGCCTAAAGATTTTAATAGATTGATCTTGCAATTAGTTGCATCAGGTCTTTCAAGTAATGTTATTGATTTAAAGGACATTGTTTTTAATACCCTTAGTGGAATTGTTGAGCAAGACACAAACTTAAAAAACTTTAACAAGTGGGATGGTGAACTCGATAATTCCTTTGAGATGTTAACTAATGAAGGACTTTTGATTAGAACAGAAACAGGAGATCTACAAGCAACTGCCTTTGGAAAGGCAGTATCTTTGGCTGGTTTTAAACCAGAATCGGGCGTAAATCTTCTCAAGTTTTTTGCTAATAATTCTGAGTGGTTCTCTAAATGTGTTTTGGGAATAGAGGAAAACGAGAATTATAAAAAATTAATTCTCTCAATCTGTTACGCATGCTTCTCATGCCCTGAGTTTGTTGAATACCAAGGTAAAAAGTCTCCTAGATACCTACCTTATATGCTCGATAAAGCAGTTTTGTTAGATCCTTCCAAATTTAATATTCCTCTTTATGAGAATGTATGGATAAGGAACTTACCATCAATGAATTCTGCAAAATTAGCTTATGATTGGATTGAGGGAGAGCAATTACGTAACCTTGAAGCTTCTTTTGACGCTCTGACGGCTGGTATGCTAAACGATTTATATAGAAATTTAGCCTGGTTACTCAAAGGGATTTCGGCTGTGATCATGTCCTGCGCTGATACACGAGTTACTTCTGAATTACGGCCCGTATTTCTAAACGATGAAATGGTTAATAACCTCCGACTACTTCCTAGATTTATTAGCCGTTTGGCATTTCGGGTCACTACTGGACTAAATGATAAGGCGCTATGGTTAACCGCGCTCAATAAGATCTATCCTGAGAGAGGTTTCAAACTAACCCGGATAGAAATGCTAAATATATCTTCAAGCGAATATTTTAAACCAGAATATCTCGCTCAAGGAGAACAAGAGGCTGAGGATTTTAGACTTGAGTTATTTAGAAATATTAAGCCAACTCCTCACAAAAAAGCCAACTGGTTAAGAGATGCAGCAAAGGTTTGGAAGACAAATCAAAGAGCTGTTGCAGCTGAGCGTCATATTCTTAAATCTAAAAAATTAGGTTTCGAAAGACAGTTTAAAAGATATTATGAAGCTCGCGGAACTGAATACGAAGAAGCTTTTGAGGAATTATTAGTGCTGGCGCAAGTGAATTATATCAAACTCGATGATGGTAAAAAAACAGGCGCGCCTGACTACTTGTTAAGTTTTAAAGATTCGCCAGATTTAGTTGTTGAGCTTAAAACTAAATTAGGAGAAAATCTTGTTGATTTTAATGGAGCCACTGACGTTTTGAGAGCTTCTGAACTATATGGTTATAGGGATAATTTTTGCGTCACCTTATGCCACCCTGGTGTAGACCCAAGTGTATTAACTGTAATTGAGGTATGTGAAAGACTTTCTGTTGTTGAAGGACACGATTTAGGTGAAGCGTTTTTGAGATTACTTTCAGGCAACATTACCCAAGAACAGATCTGGCAGTGGTTAAGTATTCCTGGTGCTGCTTCGGCTGAAGATCTCCCAATGAAAGAATATAGTTTCAGCTAAAAAAAACGTGCTTCGCTTTAATCTTTCGAAGCCAGGCTTCGGAAGCAAGGGGAACTCTTCGAAGAAAGCAAAGCGCTTCGGAGAGTTAGTCCTTGCTTATAATTAAAATTAATTTCACAAGTTATAAATAAGAGGTTTGTATGATCGAGAGTTATGCTGTTTTCGAGGGGGGGGGTGCTAAAGGAGCTGCATTTGCTGGGGCATTAAAAGCTGCAGAAGAAGCTAATATTCGTTTTGTGGGGTTTGGTGGGGCCTCTGCGGGAGCTATGGTGGCATTCCTTTCATCATTAGGAATGAAAGCTGACGAAATATTTACTGCAATGAAGGAAAGAAACTTTTTAAGTTTGCTTGACGAAAAACAACAAAAAAATACGGATGCTGTAAAGCTATTCTTTAACAAGCTTGATTCAATAAATAGAAATATCAAAGCTGCCGAATTGAGATTACAGCGAAAAGAAATTTTGAAAGATGGTGTTGACTTATATCTAAAGAATATAACTAACCTTTATACGTTAAAAGATAAAAGACTTTTATTATTTTTGTCACCAATTACAATTTTTAATTTTATCCGGTGTGCGAATGTTTTGTCTAAAAACAAGGGCTTTCACAGAAAACAGAATATTATTGAGTTTTTAACATATTATAGTGAAATTAAATTGCCTGTGGGATTGATTAAGCGGACAGGTAATAATAAATCTCTGTCGTATGAAGATTTTTATAAATTTAATAAAGTTGATTTGCGCGTAATTGCCACCGATGTAAAAACAGGGAGTGTAGTTGAGTTTAGTTGGGAGAAAACACCGGAAACTTGTATTTTTGAGTCAATTGCAGCTTCTTGTTCCTATCCTATTTTCTTCAGGCCTAGCTATATTGACGACCAAGTATTAGTAGACGGTGGTGTGTCATGTAATCTACCCACTTTTCTTTTCAATGGTTCTAGATTTAAAAATTTACCAGTCTATGCATTTGATTTAAGATCGGAAATAACCCCTAAGAAAAAAAGTGATCAGTATAGTTTTTTTAAATATTTAGGAGATCTCGTTCATTCAGCTGTAGATGCAAGTAATAATATTATTTCTGATGTGGTAGGCGGGATAGCAGTACCAGTTTCAGTACCTGAAAAATATGATACTTTGAACTTCAATCTAACAAATAAAGATATGGAGATAATTTTTAACTCTGGCTATGGAAGCGCAAAAAAATTCTTAGCTGAGCATCATCTTACAAAAGGGCAATCAAATGCTTATACGCCTTATGATGAAGCTAAAAACCTTTGTGGTGATTTTGATTACCTGCTATCAATGATTCGACAGCAACTAGAATCAAAATTGAGTAATTGCAGCATTAAAGCTTGGTTATATGTGAGTATTGACTCTAAAACTTCGGATATTTTGTCTGTTTCAAATAGTAGCAATAATGGTATTAAAATAAAAAATCATACATATCCACTTTCGCCATTAAATGTTAATAAAATTGATTGTGTAACTTCTTGGTTGAATGAAGATACTATTTGGATTTATAATGCTAAAAAAAATGTCACACGCTTTTGCTTTCCTATCAAAAGATTTAATAATTTAGATAGAAATTACAATGAGTTGGTTAAATGCAATGGAAATCAAGTGATTGCATTGTTGTGTATTGATATAAATATGTTTTATCAAAACTGCCCATTGCTTTATCGATGGAATTATGTTATGAGTAGTACGCCGCATTCTTACGCCATAAACAGTACTTATCTTGATGTAATTAATGCGTATGCTTTGACAATAAGGAGTGTACTTATAGGTCAAAGAACATTATTTCATGAAGCGAAAGTCTTAGATAAGAAGAGGTGAGTTATGAAAAAACAAATTAAAACACAAGTTAGTTCAAATAGTTCTTACAATAACACTTATAAAGCAACATATGATAATTTTTATACTAAAGATGGTGTAAGGGCTTTTGAGAAAGGATTGAATGAGTTAAAGGTAAAAAGAGAAGAAAACGCTAAACCTGACAATCAAATCAAAATTGTCTTAAATTTAACTCGTTAATTTATCGATCAATTATTTTGAAAATTGTAAAAAAAGATCAGTAATAAGTATTTTCGCTTATCTACACTTTTCACTAGAGAAAATGGATGCCATGAAAGGTATCCTTTTCTCATTTTAGCAAAAATTATTCTCGCAACTTTATGATTCTTAAGGGAGTATTTATTTTTCTTATGCTGCCTCAGCAAAGTAAAAGACTTTAATGGAACCTGCTAACAGATTAAATATCTACCCACCACGCCATCATATTTCTTCGTTGTTCCAGATATTGAGAGCAATTGTATGCTGTCCTGACTTCATTAGTATCAATGTGTGCCAGTGCTGCTTCAATCACGTCAGGCTGAAAACCCTTCTCATTGAGAACAGTTGAAGCTATTGATCTCATACCATGCGCAACAAGGATGTCTTTAAAGACCAAGCGCTTTAGCGCCATGTTAGCCGTCTTGCTGTTCATAGGTTCAAGCGGATTACGGTATCCGGTAAAAACCTATAACCATTGTTTGATAATAAGCTTCATAACTTTTAATACCGCAAGTGCCTGTTTAGAGAAAGGAACAATATGCATACATTTCATTTTCATACGTCCAGCAGGAATGCGCCACTCCCCTGTCTCAAAATTTATCTCGTCCCACCTGGCCATTGCGGCTTTAGCTGGTCTTAACTTAGTTAACAACTGCCATTCAACAAGGCAAAGCGTATGTCTACCAGTATTTATGCAGCTATAGCTTTATACTTTTGATTTTGAACATAATCACCCCACCACTGCATTAGTGCCGTTCGTTCGGCTAAATACTCAGCGCGGTTGTATGCTGCTACGATCTCGTCCTTCTTTGAGTGAGCAAGTGCAGATTCGAGAACTTCAATTCTGAACTTGCCGGATTCCTCTGCTGCTGTCCTTGCTATTGAGCGCATACCGTGGGCTACAAGCTCACCTCCGAATCCCATTCGAATGATAGCGGCATTGGCTGTCTGCTCATGCATATGGCTTAGAGGGGCCTTTATACTTGGGAAAATCCATTCTCTGTGCCCACTCACTGGTTTCATTGCTTCGAGAATTCGCAAGGCTTCTCTACTTAATGGAACTTTGTGGATTTTTCTCATTTTCATGAAATCTGCCGGAATGGTCCAAATGCCATTGGTTGTATCAATGTCAGACCACCTCGCTTTAACGGCTTCACCTGGGCGAACCCATGTTAATAATTGCCATTCAATCAGCAGCCGTGTCTCCAGTCGAACGGAAGCATTGTTTAATGCAGCCATAAAGCGGGGTAATTCTGAAGGAGGTAGTGCTGGCATATTTTGCTTTTTGGGTTTCCTAAAGCGCTGTGCAAGGTTATCAGCAGGATTGAATTCAATAAGTTCCTCAGTTGCTGCCCACCGGAAAATTTCGTTTAGTCGCGAAATTATGCGCCTTAATGTTTCAAGGACCCCACGCTGTTCGATTGGGTCAAGCTGTTGCTTTAAGAGTTTGGGGCGAATCTCTTTTATCGGAACATTACCCAAGCCAGGGAAGACGTTACGTTCAAGGCTACGCCAGATATCTGCTGCATGATCTTCTGAAATTCCTGACGTTCTTTTCTTCTCTTCCAACCACTTTTTTGCAACTACCTGCAATGTGTTTTCAGTGGCCGCTTTTAGTGCATTCGCTTTATCGGCCTTATGGGTTTGCGGATCAATCTGCTGAGCGAGTAGGGCGAGGTACTGATCTCTGAGAGAGCGAGCTTGCGCGAGGGTAAGGTGAGGGTAAGTTCCCAAACTCATTTTCGTTCGTTTCTTAGTCACGGGAACCGCATACCTTAGGTACCAGTTTTTCTTGCCACCTTTCACGATTGGCGATATGCGCAAAAACAAGCCGTCACCATCGAAGAGGTTTACTTCCTTCTCGCCAGGCTTAGTACTTTTGATTTGAGTATCATTGAGTTTAGTGACGATTTTCGGCATGTTTGGACCCTCAGATTTTGGACCCATGGGCGTTGGGTCCTAAACAGGGTGTCATATGGCGTGGATTCTAGCAACTCTCGGTGGATTACTATGGACACAAAAAAGCCCGCAAGGCTTGTGCCGTGCGGGCTTTCAGGACTTCAGCGGACAATTCTGGTATCGCCGCGAAAGAATTTTGGTGGAGCTGGCGGGAGTTGAACCCGCGTCCGAAATTACTACACCGTCGGCACTACATGCTTAGTCAGTTTTTACATTCGCCGGTTAGCTGCGAACAGACACGCCACTAACAGACTATCCTGATTGGATTTAACGCTTCAACCCCAGGCAAGGCATCCACGCGATCTCTTTTGGGTTTGACTTCTCTTGATCCCCGTCTTAAGAGCGGAAGCTAGGGAGAGAAGGCTAAAAGCAGGTTATTAAGCTGCTAAAGCGTAGTTTTTGTCGTTTGCGACTATTTTTTTGCGGCTTTTTACGAGGCAAACCGCCCCTCGGCATGCTCCTAAGGCTTCACAATCCCGTCGAGTCCAGAATCAGCCCCAGAACTTCAAATACTAGCAACAAAACAAATCAAAATCCAGCGCTTAACGCTTTGAATTCTTCATGATACGTGCTTTATCCAGTTTCCATTCACGGTCTTTGATATCGTCGCGCTTGTCGTGCTCTTTCTTACCGCGTGCAACACCAATCTTCAGTTTGCACCAGGCGTTCTTCCAGTACAGCGACAGCGCCACGATGGTGTAGCCTTCGCGGTTAACGCGGCCATACAGTGAATCAAGTTCACGTTGCTTCAACAGCAGCTTACGGCTGCGTGTCGGGTCACAGACCACATGGCTGGAGGCAACGGCTAAGGGTTGAAAGGTTGAACCGAACAGAAAGGCTTCGCCATCGCGCAACAGAATATAGCTGTCGCTGATGTTGGCTTTACCGGCACGAAGTGACTTAACTTCCCATCCTTGTAACGACAATCCCGCTTCATACTCCTCTTCAATGAAGTACTCGTGGCGGGCGCGTTTGTTCATGGCAACAGTGGCAGAACCGGGTTTGTGTGCTTTTTTCTTTGTCATAGTGCGGCGTATTTTACATCACTTAGTCGGTTATCGCATCCCCAGTCCAGCGGGGCGGCAGGAAACGGGATATTCTAGCACACCCTCACTCGGGGACATTTTTGTTTAATCGCTGAAAATGCTATTATTCAGCGGTTTTGTGATGAACAGGAACCATTATGGCTCAGATTAGTCGTTCGGCGCTGGTCCCGTTTAGTGCCGGGCAGATGTACCAACTTGTAAATGATGTGGATGCCTATCCGCAATTCCTGCCGGGTTGCACCGGAAGCCGCGTGCTGGATGCGTCTGAGAATCAGATGACGGCGTCCGTGGATGTGTCGAAAGCGGGCATCAGCAAAACGTTTACCACCCGCAATACCCTGACGGATAACCAGAGCATCCATATGCAACTGGTTGATGGTCCGTTCCGCAAGCTGACTGGCGGCTGGAAGTTCGTCTCGCTGGGCGATGACGCTTGCAAGGTTGAGTTAAGCCTGGAGTTCGAATTCACCAACATGCTGGTAGAGATGGCCTTTGGACGGATCTTCAAAGAGCTGGCCAATAGCATGGTGCAGGCTTTCACACAGCGCGCCAAAGAGGTTTACCGTGCCTGATATCTCCGTCGAGGTGGTCTATGCCTTGCCTGAAAAGCAGTATCAGCTCTATGTGAAAGTGGAGCAGGGCAGCACGGTTGAACAGGCCATCCTCAAATCAGGACTACTTGAACTGCGTCGGGAGATTGACCTCGCCAGTAACAAGGTCGGCATCTATAGTCGTCCGGTGAAGCTGGATGATGTGGTGAATGAGGGCGATCGTATCGAAGTCTATCGTCCGCTGATTGCCGATCCTAAAGAGTTACGCCGGCAGCGCGCAGAACGTGCGGCAGAAAGCAAAAAATAAGCCCTTATCCCATCAGATACAGCGGATACCCGGCATAAAAAAAGGCGCTCAGTGCGCCTTTTTGCTGTCTGTTGTTTCTGACAATCTTACGGACAATCAGTCGTTGTTCTGTGACAGATTCTGCTTGTTGTCGATATTAGTCAGAACGCCATTACCATCAAAGGTCAGCGTCAGCGTCTGCTGTTTTACGCCCTCATGACCTGGTTCCTGACGGAAAACGTAATACCAGACGTTGCTGCCAAACGGATCTTTCATCATCGGCGTACCGAGCGTGTAAGCCACCTGCTGCTGTGTCATACCGGTATGAATCTTGGCCACATCGTTGGCAACCAGATAGTTCCCCTGGTTGATATCAGGACGATAGACCACGCGCTCTAAGGTGGAACATCCGGCGGTCATCATCAACATTACTACTGCCGCGGCAGTCAGCGTTTTACAGCGCATCTATACATTCCTTTTCCGGGGCCAAACGCCTTTTAAAGGCGGCTTTCTTGCCATCAAAATCTGAACTCTGCCTGCGGCAGGCTTTATTACTCTGGCGACATAAGTGCCGATGATAATAAACCTTTTCGCTGTTGGAAACCTCTACAGAGCAAGCATATGACCACGGAGGGTTAAAAAAGTGCGCTGCTATGCGGCTAAAAGTTCTTTTGCGTTGGCCAGGGTATTGCGTGTGACCTCGCTGCCGCCCAGCAGTCGCGCCAGTTCCTGCAGACGCGCCTGCTTGTCCAGTGGCTGCATATGGGTTTCAGTCATTGCGCCATCGGTCTCTTTGCTGACGTAGAAGTGCTGATGACCACAACCGGCCACCTGCGGCAGGTGAGTCACACACATCACCTGGGTCGATTCACCCAACTGACGCAGCAGTTTACCGACCACGGCAGCGGTCGGGCCGCTGATGCCGACATCCACTTCATCGAAAATCATCGCCGGTGTTTCCATTTTCTTCGCGGTAATCACCTGAATTGCCAGCGCGATACGCGACAGTTCACCACCCGAAGCCACTTTGCCCAGAGGCTGCAGTGGCTGGCCTGGGTTAGTGGTGACCTGGAAATCGACGCGGCTCGCGCCGTCTGCCGTGAGCTGATCCGGATTAAAGGTCAGCGCGATCTTGAACTGGCCGTGCGGCATAGAGAGCAGATGCATACTCTGGGTGATCAACTGCTGCAGTTCGTCAGCAAAGTGGCTGCGCTGCTGATGCAGTTGCTCTGCGCTTTTCAGCGCAGCCTGATAATGTTCACCCACCAGTGACTGCAGGCTCTCCTGATCGCTTTCATGCTGTGAGAGCAGCTCCGCTTCTGCCAGCAATTGCTGATGCAGTTCGGGCAGGCCTTCCGGCGTGACGTGATGCTTACGGGCCAGCGCGATCTGGCGTGAAATACGCTTTTCCAGCTCATACAGGCGGTTAGGGTCCATATCCAGGCTGTCACAGTAGTGACGCAGCTCATCGCTGGCTTCGGTCAGCTGAATCGCGGCTTCTTCCAGCAGGTTGTGCACGCCGTTCAGCTTCTCATCCAGCGAAGTCAGTTCAGAAATCATCTCACGCGCCGTATAGAGCAGGCTGTTGAGATTCGTGTCATCGCTGTCTGCTAACAGCTGCAGTGCCTGCTGGCTGGTCGACAGCAGTTGTCCGCTGTTAGCCAGACGCTTGTACTCTTCATCGATCTGCTCATATTCACCCGGCTGCGGCGCGAAGTCGTTCAGCTCTTTCAGCTGATACTGCAACAGCTCGCGACGTGATTCGCGTTCCTGCGCCTGCTGCTGATGCAGCGCCAGGGTGCGACAGCTCTGATTCCAGGTCTGATAGCTGGCGCGCATTTGCTGCAGCAGATCGTCGTGACCGGCATAGGCATCCAGCAGATGTTTCTGATGATCAGGTTTAAGCAGAAGCTGATGGGCATGCTGACCGTGGATCTGAATCAGCAACTGGCCGAGGTCGCGCAGCTGAGAGAGCGGCACGGCTGTGCCATTGATAAAGCCACGGGAACGTCCGTCAGCGCTGATTACCCGGCGCAGCAGGCACTCGTTGCCCTCATCCAGATGATTATCGACCAGCCAGCGCTGGGCAGAAGGGGAGGACTTAAGCTGGAAGCGGGCACAGAGGTCAGCCCGGCTGGCTCCCTGACGCACCATGTCAGCATCAGCACGACCGCCCAGACACAATCCCAGCGCATCAATGGCGATAGACTTGCCGGCACCGGTCTCACCCGTGATAGCTGTCATGCCGCGTTGGAAATCAATGTCGAGCTCACGAACGATAGCGAAATTACTGATGGTCAGTTGGGCCAGCATAGGTTCACCTGTATGAATAAACACATATGGTTTTTCATACAGTATAAACTGGTTTTTTATCCAGTAAAGAGGCGAGGCCGGTTTTCAGAACAATTTTTTTGACCAGCCCAGTTTCGAACTCAGCGTATTGAAATAGCTGTAGTTTTTAGGATGGATCAAATCAAGATGACCGGCACTGCGGCGAATCAGTACATCCTCGCCCTCCTGGATGGGCAGCGCAATCTGGCTGTCACAGCTGATCTCCAGGTCACTGCGACGTGAAGAAAAGCGTAAACGGATGGTACTGCTGCTGTTGATCACCAGTGGCCGCGCGGAAAGCGTATGCGGGAACATCGGCACCAGCACAATCGCCTCCAGTGACGGCGTCAGAATAGGGCCGCCCGCCGAGAGTGAGTAGGCTGTAGAGCCGGTGGGCGTTGAGATAATCAGCCCGTCTGAGCGTTGGGAAAAGGCGAACACTTCATCAATGTAAACTTCAAATTCGATCATGTGTGCCACTTTGCCAGGGTGCAGCACCACTTCATTGATGGCAGAGCCGATACGGGGCGAGCAGTCAGATTTGCACACCTGCGCTTCCAGCAGAAAGCGGCTCTCGACGAAATAGTTGCCCTGCAGCACCTCATCCAGCTGTTGCTGTGCGTTATCCGGATCGAGGTCAGTGAGAAAACCGAGATTACCGCGGTTAATGCCGATCACTTTGATGTCATAACGCGCCAGCACCCGCGCTGCGCCCAGCATATTGCCGTCACCACCCACCACGACGGCTAAATCAGCCTGCTGACCAATCTCCGCCAGCGTGCCCGTCTGTACGTCGTGAAGCGACAGCTCCTGGGCAATCTGCTTCTCAACGATCACCTGATAACCTTTGGCCGTCAGCCAGCGCCAGAGCATCTCATGCGTGGTTAACGCAGTAGGATGGCGCGGATGACCCACAATCCCAATGCAGTTAAAGTGTTTGTTCATCTGGTCGGTGTTCCTTATAAGCCAAAACGGCAAGGCAATGTGATAGGTTCCCTTGAATCCGTCATACCAATCCCCATAATAAGCCAACCAGCGAAATGAATGTGCAAAACGCGGAGAAATTCATGAGTAGTAAAGAACAGAACACCCCAAACGAGCAAGTCTCAGACGAAATTCAGCAGGATCAGCAGCAACCTCAGGAAGCGGAGACAGCAGCAGAGGTGGATCCGCGTGATGAGCGTATTGCTCAGCTCGAAGCTGAATTAGCGCAGTCGCAAACCGGTGTGCGCGATGCCCAGCTGCGTGCGCAGGCTGAAGTTGAGAACATTCGTCGTCGTGCCGAAATGGACGTTGAGAAGGCGCATAAATTTGCGCTGGAGAAGTTTGCCAACGAACTGCTGCCAGTCATCGACAGCCTGGAACGTGCGCTGGAAGTGGCAAACAAAGAAGACCCGCAGCTGGCATCCATGATCGAAGGGATTGAGCTGACCCTGAAAGGCCTGCTGGGTGCCGTGCGTAAATTCGGTGTTGAAGTGGTAGGCGAAACGGGCGTGCCATTTAACCCGGAAGTGCATCAGGCAATGTCGATGATGGAGTCTGAAGAGTTTGAGCCTAACCATGTCATGCTGGTGATGCAGCGTGGCTATACGCTGAATGGTCGCCTGCTGCGTCCGGCGATGGTGGCGGTTTCTAAAGCTAAAAGCTGATTCAACGCCTGAATCCTGTCACACGGCCGCGCACTGACGCGGCCGTGTGCTTTCTGGCGTTAATCCGGTAAGACCGGCGTCCAGTCCACCGGTTTTTTACCGGCTGCGCTCAGCAGTTCATTGGTGGTCGAAAAGTGTTTGCTGCCGAAAAAGCCACGATGCGCGGAAAGCGGCGAGGGATGCGGTGCCTGCAACACATGATGGCGCTTGCGATCAATAATGCTACCTTTCTTCTGGGCATGCGAACCCCACAGTAAAAAAATCACCCCTTCACAGTGCTGGTTAATCGCCGCAATCACATTATCCGTAAAGGTCTCCCAGCCGAATCGTGCGTGAGAATGGGCTTTACCCGCTTCAACCGTTAACACTGTGTTGAGTAACATCACGCCCTGTTTAGCCCAGCTCTCAAGAAAGCCGTGGTTGGGCTTTTCAAAGCCGGGAATATCCTGTACCAGCTCTTTATAGATATTCTGCAGTGAGGGCGGCACCTGAACGCCGGGCAGCACCGAAAAAGCCAGTCCATGCGCCTGATTCGGCCCGTGATAGGGATCCTGACCCAGGATCACAACGTTGACGTCGCCCAGTTCTGTCAGGCGAAAGGCGTTAAACACATCTTTCTGCGGCGGATAGACTGTTACACCCTCGGCGCGCCGATCGGCGACCTGCTTCAGCGTCTCAATAAAATAGGGTTTCTCTTTCTCTTCAGCCAGCACGTCGTGCCAGGTCAGCTTTTCAGCCATGTTCAACTCCCTTAACGTTAGTGCCGTAAGCTTAGCTGTTCCTGCTGTCGACCTGAAGGCAAAAATAATTTGAATAATACAAATTATTTTTTAATGGCAGCGGGTTTGAGATCAACGGGTTAGCGTTAAAGCCGCCTGAATGCCTGATTCGTATTGATACAGGTCAAAGAGGCCGGGAATAAAGAGTGCTATACCGGGGCCTCAAATTTGATGTATTCACGTTTTATTCGGGAGACGCAATCATGATCACGGGTATCCAGATCACGCAATCAAACAACTCACAGTTACTGAACTCATTCTGGCTGCTGGACGAAGAGAAAGCCCAGGCGCGTTGCCTGTGTGCAAAAGCGGGCTATGAAGAAGACCAGGTTGTCGCGCTCAGCGAACTGGGCGAATTTGCCTGGCGTGAAGTGCCGGTTGAAATTAAACCTCAGGTGCGGGTTGAAGGTGGACAGCATCTGAACGTCAACGTTCTGCGTCGTGAAACACTGGAAGATGCGGTTAAACATCCTGAGAACTATCCGCAGCTGACCATTCGTGTTTCCGGCTATGCCGTGCGTTTTAACTCACTGACACCAGAGCAGCAGCGCGACGTCATCACCCGTACCTTTACTGAAAGTCTTTAAGCAGTCTGATTAATCAGGTGATGAAAATAAGCGCAAAGCGCACACAGCAATCTTTAGCTTAATTATTAACGAGATAAGAAATTTAACGTCCGGCATTGTTATGCTCGCGCCTTAAAGAAAACGCGCTGGCATGAAAAACAGTGTGAAAAGGTTATTACTGATTATCAGATAAAAAAAATCGCCTCAATTGAGGCGATTTTTTTATGACGGCGATGATTTATTCCGCATTCTCGTTAGCTGGCGTACTGCCGCTTGCCTTGCGGCGTTTGCCGACATTTTTGGCATCACGATGACGGTTTTTCACCCGCGGTTTTTCAGTTTCGCTGGCTTTCTTCTCTGCACGTTTGGCCAGTACCTTTTTCGACGGTTTTCCCGTGGTTTTGGCACTTGGCGCACGCGTTTCCGGACGCAGCTCATCAATCACACGCGCTTTGATAGGCTCGTTAACATAGCGGGTGATTTTGCCCAGCAGGACGAAATCGTGCGCTTCAACCAGTGAGATGGCGATGCCTTTACGGCCCGCACGACCGGTACGCCCAATGCGGTGCAGGTAAGTATCTGCGGTGCGCGGCATGTCATAGTTAAAGACGTGACTGACATCCTCAACATCAATGCCACGTGCCGCGATATCGGTAGCAACCAGCACGTTAACGCGTCCTTCGCTCAGGCGCTTAATCGCTTCGTTACGTTTCGCCTGCACCATTTCGCCTTCAAGATAGCTGCTGCGAATCCCCGCTTCGTGCAGCCAGCTCACCAGCTCATGCAGACGCTCACGCTTACGCACGAACACGATGCAGCGCGTCACATCCGGCTGTTTCAGCAGGTGAATCAGTAATTTTGTCTTGTGCTGCAGATCATCAGCGCGGTAGTACCACTGCTGAATTTTTTTGCGCTCACGACGGCTCGGGTCCGCTTCCAGCTCTACCGGATCGTTCAGCAGACGCTCGGCGAAGTCGCGAATGTTGTCGCCTTCCAGCGTGGCGGAAAAGAGCATGGTCTGCTTACGCCAGCGCGTTTCAGCCGCGATGGTTTCGATATCCTGGGCAAAGCCCATATCAAGCATGCGGTCCGCTTCATCCAGTACCAGGGTTTCTACGGCGCGACAGTCAAAGTTCTCTTCTTTGATGTACTGCAGCAGTCGGCCGGTGGTGGCGACGACAATATCCTGGTTTTCGCTGAACACTTCGGCATGGTTCATGTAAGCCACGCCGCCCGTGATCGTGGCGATATCCAGATGGGTATGTTTCGCCAGTTCACGCGCATGATCTGCAACCTGCATCGCCAGTTCGCGTGTTGGGGTCACAATCAGGATGCGGGGTGGTCCGGATTTCTTGCGCGGAAAATCAAGCAGGTGCTGCAACGCCGGTAACAGATACGCGGCGGTTTTCCCGGTCCCTGTAGGTGCCGAACCCAGAACGTCACGACCCTCCAGTGCGGGCGGAATTGCAGCAGCCTGGATCACTGTTGGGCGCGTAAAGCCTTTTTCCTGCAACGCTTGTAGCAGGCTTTCGTCGAGTTCGAGTTCGGAAAATGTGGTTACTGTCATGGTCTACCTCAGTTTGGGGCGCTGATTATAGACAGATCAGACTGAATCTTCATCTGTTAATCCGTTTCGGCTGCGCCTGGGGGTGTCTGTCGCGTGAATTCCCTCTGTCGTCACGTTACACTCATGCGCTGCCGTACGGCAGGAAAAAACGATGGTAGTGACGAATGATGCAGGATAAGCCGCGTGAACGGCCACAGTTAAACAAGAACGGTTTTACCTTTAAACAATTTTTTGTCGCACACGATCGCTGTGCGATGAAAGTGGGCACCGATGCCATTCTGCTCGGGTCCTGGGCGCCCGTTGCCGGTGTCAGGCGCATTCTGGATATTGGCAGCGGCAGCGGGCTTATCGCGCTGATGCTGGCACAGCGCACGCCGTCGCCGGTTGAAATCGATGCGGTTGAGTTAGAACCGGAAGCCGCAGGGCAGGCGCAGGAGAATGTGCAGCAGTCGCCGTGGCCCGAACGTATTCGGGTGCATCAGCAGGATATCGCCGGCTGGGCTGAGCAGTGTGATAAACGTTACTCGCTTATCGTCAGCAATCCCCCGTATTTCGCGCCGGGCGTGGCCTGCTCTACCGCGGCGCGGGACAGCGCACGCTCGACGGCTTCGCTCGACCATCAGACGCTCTTACGCAGTGCCGCGTTACTGATTGAAGAGGAGGGGATGTTCTGTGTCGTGCTGCCCTCGGCTTCCGGCCAGGCGTTTATCGATCTGGCTAAGGCGGATGGCTGGCATCTGCGTTTCCGGCTGGACGTGGCGGAATATGCCCATCGTCCACCACATCGCGTTGTGCTGGCTTTTTCACCGCAGGCCGGTGAAACGTTACTGGAGCGTCTGGCCATCCGCGCGCCGGACACCCGCTATTCCGATGAGTGGTGCAGCCTGACGCGGGAGTTTTACCTCTTCATGTAGCCCGGTGGTGTCAGAATGGTCGGCAGCGCCTCTGGCAGTAAATCCGGGTAGTCGCGGATAAAGTGCAGGCCACGGCTCTCTTTCCGCTCCAGCGCGCAGCGTACCATCAGGTCAGCGACCTGCACCAGGTTGCGCAGCTCCAGCAGATTATTGGAGAGGCGGAAATGGCGATAATATTCATCGATCTCCTGCTGAAGCAGGTTAATGCGGCGCAACGCCCGTTCCAGACGCCGGGTCGTGCGAACAATACCGACATAATCCCACATAAATAGCCTCAGCTCGTGCCAGTTATGCTGG
The DNA here is from genome assembly GCF_014155795.1 of Pantoea hericii. Lineage (NCBI taxonomy): Bacteria > Pseudomonadati > Pseudomonadota > Gammaproteobacteria > Enterobacterales > Erwiniaceae > Pantoea > Pantoea hericii. The sequence goes on along the minus strand of NZ_SCKV01000001.1, from coordinate 716,254 downwards.
ATTACCACGCGCTCATCAGCGTCATCGACCTGGCTTTCATCCCATGCAGGCAATGCAGTAACGGCTTCAATGGCGGGCAGCGTTTTGATCAGCGCTTCTGCCGCGGACCAGCCATAAACCAGACACTCCAGCAGTGAATTCGAAGCCATGCGATTAGCGCCGTGCAGGCCGGTGTAACTCACCTCACCGATGGCATAGAGCCCATTGACGTCAGTCTGACCATGCTGATCGACCATGACACCGCCACAGGTGTAATGGGCGGCAGGCACAATCGGGATGGGCTCTTTGGTCAGGTCAAAGCCAAACGTCAGCAACTTCTCATAGATCATCGGGAAGTGCGCGCGAACAAATTCTTCAGGCTGGTGGCTGATATCCAGATACATACAGTCGACACCCAGCCGCTTCATTTCATGATCGATGGCCCGTGCGACGATATCGCGCGGAGCCAGTTCGGCACGCTCATCAAAATCGGGCATGAAACGACTGCCATCGGGACGCAGCAGCCAGGCACCTTCACCGCGTAATGCTTCGGTTAACAGGAAATTCTGCGCCTGCGGATGAAACAGGCAGGTTGGGTGGAACTGGTTAAATTCCAGATTGGCGACCCGACAGCCCGCGCGCCACGCCATGGCGATGCCATCACCGGAGGCGATATCGGGGTTGGTGGTGTATTGATAGACTTTGGCGGCACCGCCAGTGGCGACCACAACGGCTCGTGCCCGACAGGTTTCGACCCGCTCGCGATTGCGGTTCCAGATCCACGCACCGACCACCCGGCGTGTGCCCGGCAGGCCGATTTTATCTGAGAGAATCAGGTCGACCGCATTGGTACGTTCGAGAATCCGGATGTTGGGGTGGCTGAGCGCCTGACTTACCAGCGTGGTTTCAACCGCGTGACCGGTGGCGTCAGCGCTGTGCAGGATGCGACGATGACTGTGGCCGCCTTCGCGCGTCAGGTGATAGCGCATATCGCCCGCTGCCTGCGGGTCGAGATCAAACGCGACGCCGTTGTCGATCAGCCACTGTACGCAATGCCGCGCATTACTGGCAATAAACGAGACCGCATCACGGTCGCATAAACCTGCGCCAGCAATCAGCGTATCTTCGATGTGCGACTCAATGCTATCCGTCTCATCAAACACCGCAGCAATACCGCCCTGGGCATAGAGCGTTGAACCCTCATTCACCTGCGCTTTACTGAGTACGGTCACCTGACAATGCTTCGCCAGCCTTAACGCCAGCGACAGACCGGCGGCACCGCTGCCAACAATTAATACATCGCACTCATAATCCGGGGCCACATTCATCATAATGTTTAATTTACTAAACAAGAATACGTCTGAGCATAAGCGCAATAGGGGTTTCTGTGAAGTATTTTAAACACCAGCTCACGCTATTCGGCAGTGAATTTCCCAAAGTTACCTATAATCAGTAAGTTAAAAACGGGCTGCTAACGAGGTGGTTTTTTATAGCAAACTTATTAAACCTAAAGGATTTAATGATGAAAAAGCTCTTGTCATAGGTTACTCTGCCTGCGATTTACGCGCCTGACACTGAACGAAAACGAACAACCTGTGTAATGGCTATTGGCGTGTTAAATATCAGGGCGAGAAGTGAACTTCGCACCACATCACAACTCTAAGCGCATGCTTGCTCAGAACATGAGATGTGCTGGCAGTTACTTTTGCATATGAAAAATTTGGGGAGACATTACCTCGGATGAGCGAGCAGTTAACGGATCAGGTCCTTGTCGAGCGGGTACAGAAGGGAGATCAAAAATCGTTCAACTTACTGGTAATTCGTTACCAGCATAAAGTGGCGAGTCTGGTTTCACGCTATGTTCCCTCGGGCGACGTCCCTGATGTAGTACAGGAATCGTTTATTAAAGCGTATCGCGCACTGGACTCATTCCGGGGCGATAGCGCGTTTTATACCTGGCTGTACCGCATTGCGGTTAACACAGCGAAAAATTACCTGGTTGCTCAGGGGCGACGTCCGCCATCCAGCGATGTGGATGCGATTGACGCAGAAAATTTCGAAAGTGCGGGTGCATTAAAAGAAATTTCGAACCCTGAGAACTTAATGTTGTCTGACGAATTGAAACAAATTGTCTTTCGTACCATCGAGGCGCTACCTGAGGACTTGCGTATGGCAATCACCCTCAGGGAACTGGACGGTCTGAGTTATGAAGAGATCGCCGTCATTATGGATTGCCCGGTAGGCACTGTTCGATCACGTATCTTTCGTGCGCGAGAGGCCATTGATAACAAAGTTCAACCGCTTATCCAACGTTAGTGATAACGGCTACTGGAAGGGTACATAGGCATGCAGAAAGAAAAACTTTCCGCTTTAATGGATGGTGAGACCTTAGATAACGAGCTGTTTTCCGCCTTGTCTAAGGACGCAGAATTACAGAAAAGCTGGGCGAGCTATCATCTCATCCGCGATACAATGCGCGGTGATACAGGCGATGTCCTGCATTTCGATATCTCTGCGCGCGTCGCTGCTGCCATCGAAAAAGAACCTAAACGTTCGGTCACTACGCTGATCCCTGAAGCTCAGCCAGAACCTTCCCGCTGGGAAAAAATGCCGTTCTGGAAAAAAGCGCGTCCATGGGCTGCGCAACTGACTCAGGTGGGGGTGGCTGCCTGTGTTTCACTGGCCGTGATCGTGGGTGTTCAGCACTACAATCAGCCGGCAGGCAGTGCCACGCAGACCTCTGACTCTCCGGTATTCAATACCATGCCGATGATGGGGAAAGCCTCGCCGGTGAGCCTGGGTGTGCCGTCAGATGCGTTTGATACTAACAGCTCAAATCAGCAGGTTCAGGACCAGCGCCGTCGCGTAAATGCGATGCTGCAGGACTATGAACTGCAACGTCGCCTGCATGCTGACCAGCTGCAGATTGAAACCAATGCGCCAAAACAGGCGCAGGTTGATGTTCCCGGAAACCAATCATTAGGACAGCAGCAGCAGTAATGAAGCCGCTTTGGTATGCTGTTAGCCTGCTGACAGGCAGTCTGTTATGGTCATCTGCCGCCCCGGCGCAAACTACCGCGTCCGGGGCGTTATTGCAGCAGATGGAGCAGGCAAGTCAGAATCTCAACTACGAATTCGCCTATATCAACGTCTCGCGCATCGGCATTGAATCGCTGCGTTATCGTCACGCTGTAATCGATAACCGGATATTCGCGCAGTTGTTACAGATGGACGGGCCTCGCCGGGAAGTTATCCAGCGTGGCAACGATATCAGCTACTTCGAACCCGGCCTCGATCCCTTTTCGCTTCCCGGTAATCATATTATCGATGCCTTGCCCTCGGTAATTTTTGCTGACTTCACCAAACTTGCCTCAGCCTACGATTTTATTACCGTAGGGCGCTCCCGCATTGCCGATCAAATGTGTGATGTACTGCGTATCGTTTCCCGTGACGGCACCCGTTACAGCTATGTGGTCTGGCTGGATGTGGACACCAAACTGCCGCTGCGAATCGACCTGCTTGATCGTGATGGCGAAACGCTGGAGCAGTTCCGCGTGATCAGCTTTGCGGTGGATGAAGGGGTACGAAATCTGATGCAGGGACTCGAGAAAGCGAATCTGCCTCCGTCGCTATCCGTGCCGAAAGGGGATGCGGTTACGCTTACCTGGCAACCTGGCTGGATACCTGCCGGCATGTCCCTGGTGTCGCAGAATCGCCGTACACTGCCGGGGCTGAACAAAAATATGGAGTCGAAGCTCTACAGCGATGGGCTGTTTAGTTTCGCCATCAACGTGACGCCAGCCGATAAAACCAGTCTGACGCAGACATTGCGCACGGGACGTCGTACGGTCCAGACCGTTGTGCGCAATAATAACGAAATTGCAGTGATTGGCGAATTGCCGCCCTCCACCGCAAAACGTATTGCGGACAGTATTGACCTGGGGTCACAAAAATGATGAGAGAATGGGCCACCGTAGTGGCATGGCAGGATGGCATCGCCACACTGCATACCGAAGCAAAAACGTCCTGCAACAGTTGCCAGGCGCGTAAAGGTTGTGGCAGTCATATGCTGAATAAACTCGGTCCAAAAAACGCCCATGTGATGCAAATCGCCAGCAGTAAGCCGCTGCAACCTGGACAACGCATCGAACTCGGCATCAAAGAGAGCAGCCTGCTTGGTTCAGCACTGCTGGTCTATATGACACCGCTGTCTGGTCTTTTCCTGGTGGCTGGGCTGTTTCAGGCGCTGTTTAACAGCGATCTGGCTGCGGCCTGCGGTGCGCTGCTGGGTGGCATCGGCGGTTTTATTGTTGCTAAAGGTGTTTCAATGAAATTTGGCGACCGTGAAGCTTTTCAGCCGGTCATTCTGAGCATTGCCTTGCCTCCTGATGCGCTGCGTGTTGAAAGCGAAGCGTAACGTACGTCCAGGCCGCGCATCTCGCGGCCTTTGTCCATTCTGCTTTGCGCAGATATCTGTTTCGCTTCCACCACGTTCCATTCTTTTATGCGCGGCGTTAACAGTGTAATATGCGTCGTCATTAATGAGGCTGACAGGATTGTGGGTAAAGAGCGATCTTCCTGAATGTGTCTGTGCTCAGGTTTTCAACTGAATTTTAAGCGAAGATATCCCAATAAATGAAGCACATAAGAAATTTCTCCATCATCGCTCATATCGACCATGGTAAATCTACGCTCTCTGACCGTCTGATTCAGATCTGTGGCGGACTCACCGCTCGTGAAATGGCAGCGCAGGTTCTCGACTCTATGGATCTGGAGCGTGAGCGTGGGATCACCATCAAAGCCCAGAGCGTGACACTCGATTACCACGCGAAGGACGGCCAAACTTACCAGCTCAATTTCATCGATACCCCAGGCCACGTAGACTTCTCTTATGAAGTTTCCCGCTCACTGGCCGCCTGTGAAGGCGCGCTGCTGGTGGTGGATGCCGGTCAGGGTGTTGAAGCGCAGACACTGGCGAACTGCTATACCGCGATGGAGATGGATCTGGAAGTGGTGCCGGTTCTGAACAAAATTGACCTGCCTGCTGCCGATCCCGATCGTGCCGCGCAGGAAATTGAAGATATCGTCGGCATCGATGCAACGGATGCCGTGCGCTGCTCAGCCAAAACCGGCGTCGGCGTACCCGAAGTGCTGGAGCGCTTAGTGCGTGACATTCCGCCGCCGGAAGGCGATCCGGAAGGTCCGCTGCAGGCACTGATTATCGACTCCTGGTTTGATAACTATCTGGGCGTTGTTTCTCTGGTGCGTGTGAAAAATGGCACCATGCGTAAAGGCGACAAGATTAAAGTCCTGAGCACCGGCCAGGTGTATAACGCTGACCGTCTGGGAATTTTCACCCCGAAGCGTGTCGATCGTAATGAACTGAACTGCGGTGAAGTCGGCTGGCTGGTCTGCGCCATCAAAGATATCCTTGGCGCGCCGGTAGGCGATACCCTGACTACCGCGCGTAACCCGGCAGACAAAGCGCTGCCAGGCTTCAAAAAAGTGAAGCCGCAGGTTTATGCCGGTCTGTTCCCAATCAGCTCTGACGACTATGAAGCGTTCCGTGATGCGCTCGGCAAGCTGAGCCTGAACGATGCCTCGCTGTTCTATGAGCCAGAAAGCTCAACCGCCCTGGGCTTTGGTTTCCGCTGCGGCTTCCTTGGCCTGCTGCACATGGAGATCATCCAGGAGCGCCTGGAGCGCGAATACGATCTCGATCTGATCACCACCGCGCCGACGGTGGTGTATGAAGTCGTGACTACCAGTGGCGAGATCGTTCATGTTGACAGCCCATCTAAGCTGCCTGCGCTGAACAATATCGAAGAGCTGCGTGAACCGATTGCGGAATGTCACATGCTGCTGCCACAGGAGTATCTTGGCAACGTCATCACGCTGTGTATTGAGAAGCGTGGCGTGCAGACCAACATGGTTTACCACGGCAATCAGGTGGCACTGACGTACGAAATTCCGATGGCAGAGGTGGTACTCGACTTCTTTGACCGTCTGAAATCAACCTCGCGCGGTTATGCCTCGCTGGATTACAACTTTAAACGTTTCCAGCCTTCAGACATGGTGCGCGTTGACGTACTGATTAACTCTGAACGTGTGGATGCGCTGGCGCTGATCACTCACCGCGACAACGCACCTTATCGCGGACGCGATCTGGTTGAGAAAATGAAAGATCTCATCCCGCGTCAGCAGTTTGATATTGCGATTCAGGCTGCCATCGGCAACCACATTATCGCGCGTTCAACGGTTAAACAGCTGCGTAAAAACGTACTCGCCAAGTGTTATGGCGGTGACGTGAGCCGTAAGAAGAAACTGCTGCAGAAACAGAAAGACGGTAAGAAGCGTATGAAGCAGGTTGGTAACGTTGAGCTGCCACAGGAAGCGTTCCTCGCCATTCTGCATGTCGGTAAGGACAGCAAATAAGGATTTCCAATGGCTAATATGTTCGCCCTGATTCTGGCGATAGCGACGCTGATTACTGGCATCGTATGGGTAATAGATCGTTTTAAATGGGCACCTGCGCGTCGCGCTAAACAGGCTGAGGTTCAGGCCCAGACCGGCAACGCGCTCGATAGCAAAACGCTGGCGAAGGTTGCTGCCAAGCCAGGCTGGGTTGAGACCACCGCGTCTGTGTTCCCGGTGCTGGCGGTGGTGTTCATCGTGCGTTCGTTTATCTACGAACCGTTCCAGATTCCCTCTGGCTCGATGATGCCAACGCTGCTGATTGGTGACTTTATCCTGGTGGAGAAATTCGCTTACGGTATCAAAGATCCGATTACCCAGACGACGCTGATCCCAACCGGTCAGCCGAAGCGCGGCGATATCGCGGTATTTAAATACCCGAAAGATCCGAGCCTGGATTATATTAAGCGCGTTATCGGCCTGCCGGGCGACAAAGTCATCTATGATCCTTACAGCAAAACCCTGACGGTAAAACCGACCTGCAACGACGACAAAGCCTGTGACACAGCGCTGGCGGTAACGTACACCGATATTGAGCCAAGCAACTTTATTCAGACCTTTAGCGGTTTTGATGGCAACGAAACCGGCAACGGTTTTTATCAGGTGCCGCAGGGCGATACTATGCGCGGAGGTCTGCGCCTGGCCACCCGCAAAGAGACGATTGGTAACGTGACGCATGACATTCTGCTGGTAAACGAAGCGCAGAGTCAGGCAGGCATGTATTATCAGCAGCCGGGTCAGCCGCAGTCGAGCTGGGTCGTGCCGAAAGGACAATACTTCATGATGGGCGACAACCGTGATAACAGCGCCGACAGCCGTTACTGGGGCTTTGTCCCGGAGCGTAATCTGGTCGGTAAAGCGGTCGCTATCTGGATGAGCTTTGAGAAACAAGAAGGCCAGTGGCCTACCGGCGTGCGTTTCAGTCGCATCGGCGGTATCCACTAACAACATTGTCTGATTAACAGGCAATTCGGGTGGCCTCCTCAGGGAGGCCACTGCACACCAAACGGAACGTGTTGGATTGCCAGCCCCGTTTGGTATGCAGAGTCACAGACGCAACAAAGAACTGGAATCGCATGAACCCCATCCTGATTAACAAGCTTCAGCGCAAACTGGGCTACACTTTTACTCATTCGGAACTGTTACAGCAGGCCCTGACTCACCGTAGCGCCAGCAGTAAGCATAACGAACGCCTGGAATTTCTTGGCGATTCAATTCTTAGCTATGTGATCGCTAATGCCCTTTATCACCGCTTCCCGCGGGTTGATGAAGGTGACATGAGCCGCATGCGCGCCACACTGGTGCGTGGCAACACGCTGGCTGAAATGGCCCGCGAATTTGATCTTGGCGAGTGTCTGCGTCTGGGACCGGGTGAGCTAAAAAGCGGCGGCTTCCGTCGTGAATCTATTCTTGCAGATACGGTCGAGGCGCTGATTGGCGGCATTTTCCTCGACAGCGGTATTGAGCGGGTAGAACAGCTGATCCTTGACTGGTATCAGAGCCGTCTGGACGAAATCAGTCCTGGCGACAAACAAAAAGATCCGAAAACGCGTCTGCAGGAGTATCTGCAGGGACGTCATCTGCCACTGCCAAGTTATCTGGTCGTGCAGGTGCGTGGCGAAGCCCATGATCAGGAATTCACCATTCACTGTCAGGTGAGTGGCATGGCCGAGCCGGTCGTCGGCGTCGGCTCCAGCCGTCGTAAAGCTGAGCAGGCAGCAGCTGAACAGGCGCTGATAAAATTAGGTCTCGAATAGGTCTGTCGGGGTGACCGTGCCGGAGCGGCACACAGTGAATCATCCTTTGGCAATTCTGTCCCGGCGTCAGAAGACGCTGAATGACACACGATTCAAATAGCACTTTTTCAGCGCCGTATCATGCGCTGAACAACTCAGGATTCGAATGAGCGAAAACGTTACTTATTGCGGCTTTGTCGCGATTGTTGGCCGACCAAACGTCGGTAAATCCACCTTACTGAACCAGTTACTGGGGCAGAAGGTGTCGATCACCTCGCGTAAGCCACAAACCACGCGCCACCGCATCATGGGCATTCACACCGAGGGCGAATATCAGGCGATCTACGTCGATACTCCGGGTCTGCACATGGAAGAGAAGCGTGCCATTAACCGTCTGATGAACCGCGCAGCCAGCAGTTCGATTGGTGACGTAGAGCTAGTGATCTTCGTGGTTGAAGGCACCCGCTGGACGCCAGATGACGAGATGGTCTTAAACAAACTGCGCGACAACAAAGTGCCGGTCGTGCTGGCGATCAACAAGGTCGATAATATCCAGGATAAAAGCATTCTGCTGCCGCATCTGCAGTTCCTGAGCCAGCAGATGAACTTCCTCGATATCGTGCCTATCTCTGCTGAGAGCGGCAAAAACGTCGATACCATTGCGGCGATTACCCGCAAGCATCTGCCACAGGCCGATCATCACTTCCCGGAAGATTACATCACTGACCGTTCACAGCGCTTCATGGCGTCAGAGATGATCCGTGAAAAACTGATGCGCTTCCTGGGCGCTGAACTGCCTTACTCTGTCACGGTTGAGATTGAGCGCTTCGTTACCAACGAACGCGGCGGTTACGATATCCATGGTCTGATCCTGGTTGAGCGTGAAGGGCAGAAGAAGATGGTGATTGGCAACAAAGGCGCCAAAATCAAAGTCATTGGAACCGAAGCGCGCAGGGACATGGAAGAGATGTTCGAAGCGAAAGTGCATCTCGAACTGTGGGTGAAAGTGAAATCCGGCTGGGCAGATGACGAACGTGCACTGCGCAGCCTGGGTTATACAGACGATCTCTGATTCAATGGAAGGCTGGCAACGCGCCTTTGTGCTGCATAGTCGTCCCTTCAGCGAAACCAGCCTGCTGCTCGACCTGTTCAGCGAAAGTGAAGGACGGGTTCGGGTACTGGCCAAGGGCGCGCGTTCCCGGCGTTCCAACCTGAAAGGCGCGTTACAGCCTTTTACCCCGCTGCTGGTTCGCTGGAGCGGGCGCGGGGAAGTTAAAACCCTGCGCAATGCCGAAGCGGTGTCGCTGGCTTTACCGCTCAGCGGCATCACGCTTTACTGCGGTCTCTACGTCAATGAGCTGGTCTCACGCGTATTGCAGCAGGAATCTCCCTTCCCGGAACTCTTCTTCGACTATCTCAACTGTCTTCAGGCGTTAGCCTCAACACACGGTAAGCCCGAACCGGCACTGCGACGATTTGAACTGGCGCTGCTCGGTCACCTGGGTTACGGCGTCGACTTCCTGCACTGCGCCGGCAGCGGCGAGCCGGTCAGCGACGATATGACCTACAGCTATCGCGAAGAGCGGGGTTTTATCGCCAGCCTGGTGGTGAACAATCGCAGCTTTACCGGACGGGAGCTGCACGCCCTGTGTGAGCGAGAGTTTCCGGATGCCGACACCCTGCGTGCCGCGAAGCGCTTTACGCGCATCGCCCTGAAGCCTTATCTTGGTGGCAAGCCGCTGAAAAGTCAGGAGCTGTTCCGCCAGTTTATCCCGAAGAAAAAGCCCGAACAGGCAGAAGAATAGCGCTGGTCGTACCGCCTGTTTATATTTGCGCGGTACACTCAACATCACGATGGAAAAGAAGTGAGGATGGTCATGGCTGAGTTGCTGTTAGGCGTCAATATCGATCACATTGCCACGGTGCGTAACGCGCGTGGGACAAACTATCCCGATCCGGTACAGGCGGCGTTTATCGCCGAGCAGGCAGGCGCAGACGGCATTACCGTGCACCTGCGTGAAGATCGCCGTCACATCACCGATCGCGACGTGCGAATTCTGCGTGACACGATTCAGACGCGCATGAATCTGGAGATGGCGGTCACCGATGAGATGATCGGCATTGCCTGTGACATTCAGCCCCATTTCTGCTGCCTGGTGCCGGAAAAGCGTCAGGAAGTGACAACGGAAGGCGGACTGGATGTGGCGGGACAGCAGGAGAAGATGAACGCGGCCGTGCGACTGCTGAAGGATGCTGGCATTCTGGTTTCGCTGTTTATTGATGCCGATCACCGCCAGATCGAAGCCGCCGTTGCCACGGGTGCGCCTTACATCGAAATCCATACTGGCGCTTACGCCGAGGCACCAGAGGGACTGGCGCGTGACGCTGAGCTGGCGCGCATTCGCCATGCCGCGACTTTTGCTGCCAGCCTGGGGCTCAAAGTTAACGCCGGTCATGGTCTGACCTACCACAATGTGCTGCCGATTGCCGCGCTGCCGGAAATGCATGAGCTGAACATCGGCCATGCGATTATCGGGCGTGCAGTAATGAGTGGCCTGCCGGATGCAGTTAAAGAGATGAAGCAACTGCTGCGTGAAGCCCGTCGCTAATGGCTATTCTCGGATTAGGGACGGACATCGTTGAGATTGAACGCATCGCCGGGGTGATAGCGCGCTCCGGCGATCGGCTGGCGCGTCGGGTGCTGAGTGAAGCCGAATGGCACCAGTATCAGGCGCACAAGCAGCCGGTGCGCTTTCTCTCCAAACGTTTTGCGGTTAAAGAGGCGGCAGCAAAAGCCTTTGGCACCGGCATTCGCGGTGGTCTGGCGTTTAATCAGTTTGAAGTTTACAACGATGCGCTGGGAAAACCGGGGTTACGCTTCTTTCAGCATGCCGCTGACGTGGCAGAGAGGCTGGGCGTTAAGCACGTTCACGTGACGCTGGCCGATGAGCGTCACTACGCCTGCGCCACAGTAATCATTGAAAGCTAGCCGTGCAGCAGCACGAACTTCTCCCATAGCACATCGCGAGATTCGGTGTGCTGTGGGTCAATGATAATCGTGTTGTCGATGGGGCAGACCTGCTGACAGGTTGGCCGCTCATAGTGCCCGACACATTCCGTGCAGCGGCTGACATCAATCTCATAGATCGCATCGCCCAGTGAAATCGCCTGATTCGGGCACTCCGGTTCACACATATCGCAGTTAATGCATCTGGACGTAATCAACAGCGCCATTTTACCCACCTGATACCAACAGAAAAAGCGCGGGTATTATACGTGCTGACGCTGATCAGACCAGCTTTTTCACCAGCGCTTCACTGTGACGAATATGGCTGGACGCGCGCTCCGGATCGTTTTGCACCAGCGCCATAAACAGCAGATCGGTCAGAGCAAGCTGTGCCGTGGTTGAGGAGATCGCCGCGCTGCGGGTACTCTGCTCTTCCGCCACCGTATAAAGACAGTAACCGGCACTCTGCTGCAGGGTATTCGGCGTAAAACCCGTGAACGCCACCACATCTGCGCCCACCTGAACCGCTTCCTGCGCGGCCAGATTGATCTCTCGCCGTTCACCGGTGTAAGAGATGGCGAGCAGCACATCGCCTGGCCCCATCGCCTGCACGCTGGCCAGCAGGGCGTGCATATCCTGTTCCGCCACCGCATTAATGCCGATCTTCATCAGCTTCCAGGAGAAATCTTTCGCCACCAGGCCCGAGGCGCCGATGCCCACCAGTAAAATACGGCGGGCATTTTTCAGTAGCTGTAACACGTCGTTGAGCTTTTCTTCGCTATTAATATCCAGTGTGGCGCGGATCGCTGAAAGCTTTTCAGTCAGCAGTTTTTCACCCACCATCTTAAGCGGGTCGTCGCTCAGAATATGGTTATGCACGGTAATGGCATCCTTGTCCGCCAGTGACTCACTCAGGGCCAGCTTAAGCGCCGGAAAACCTTTATAGCCCAGCTTCTGCGCAAACTTCACTACGCTCGACTGGCTGACGCCGGACTCTTCCGCCAGTTTTTGTGAACTCAGGTGACGCGCCCGATCGGGTTGCGACAGTAAAAAATCCGCGAGCCGACGTTCGTTCAACGCCAGTCGTGGATAAAGCTGGCGAATGCGCAGCAAAGAACTCATGCCCAATCCTCGTCATTCAGGGATAATCAATGAAGAATAAACTATTCATCGGGCATTGTAGTCATCGGAATTAAAAATGACAGTCATCGCCGTACCGCCTGATGATGGCTACACTACTCTTTATCATTCCAGAACCAGCCATAAAGGAGAGTTGTTTGACCAGGGGAACACAACGTCGCATCGTATTTTTTGACCTGGATGGCACTTTGCACCAGCAGGACATGTTCGGCACGTTTATGCGCTATCTGCTGCGTCGCCGCCCGCTTAATCTGCTGCTGGTGGTGCCGGTATTGCCGGTGGTCGGTATCGGCCTGCTGTTTAAAGGCCGCGCGGCTCGCTGGCCCATGAGCCTGCTGCTCTGGTCAATTACCTTTGGACGCTCTGAGCAGACATTGCTGCGCCTCGAAGCGGAGTTTGCGCAGTGGTTCCGGCTGCGCGTGAAAGCGTTCCCGGTGGTGCAGCAGCGTCTGACGGATTATCTCAGCAGTGATGATGCTGACGTCTGGCTGATTACCGGATCGCCACAGTCGCTGGTGGAGCAGGTCTATTACGACTCCGCGTTTCTGCCACGCGTGAAGATGATTGCGAGCCAGATGCAGCGCGGCTGGGGTGGGCGGGTGCTGGCGATGCGCTGTCTTGGCCATGAGAAAGTGGCGCAGCTGGAAGAGAAAATCGGTACGCCGCTGCAGCTTTACAGCGGCTACAGCGACAGCAAACAGGACAACCCGCTGCTGTTTTTCTGTCAGCATCGCTGGCGCGTGACCCCGGCGGGTGAACTGCAACAGCTGGAATAAGTTTTTAAAGGACCGATGAGACCGCTATAATGCGCCGCTTTTTAGTCGCCCGGGGTGGTCAGCGTGAAACAACAAGATGAGTACTGGATGCGCCATGCGCTTGGTCTGGCGCGACGGGCGTGGGAGCAGAGCGAAGTGCCGGTGGGCGCGGTGCTGGTTCAGAACGACCAGGTGATTGGCGAAGGCTGGAACCGGCCCATTGGTCAGCACGACCCGACGGCGCACGCCGAAATAATGGCTCTGCGCCAGGGCGGTAAAGTGCTGGAAAATTATCGTCTGCTGGATACCACGCTTTACGTGACGCTGGAGCCGTGCGTCATGTGTGCCGGTGCTATGGTTCACAGCCGCATAACGCGTCTGGTTTATGGTGCGCACGATGTTAAAAGTGGCGCGGCGGGATCGCTGCTGGATGTGCTGGGCCACCCTGGCATGAATCATCAGATTGAATTGCACAGTGGCGTGCTGGCTGAAGAGTGCGCCGCCATGCTGAGCGATTTTTTCCGTATGCGTCGCGAGCAGAAAAAAGCGCTGCGTCAGGCGCAGCGCCAGGGTTAGTTCATCGCGATCTTTGGTTCAACCGCCGGATAGCCCTTCGCCAGTTCGGCCTGGGCTTCCGCCTGCTGCTTCAGACGCTTCTCCTGCTCCTGCAGATAACCCACCAGACTTAGCTGATACTTGCGGATATTCTCCACGTAGTTATAAGCTTCATGCCCACGGGCGTAGCCATACGTCGTCTGTGTGTAGTAACGCTTCTGACTCAGCATCGGCAGACGCAGCTTTACATCCGCCCAGCTGTCCGGATCGCCACCCTGGCGTGCCGTCAGCTTGCGGACGTCGAGCATATGGGCATAGCCCATGTTGTAAGCCGCCAGCGCAAACCAGATACGTTCATCTTCCGGGATGCTCTGTGGCACCTTCGCCATCATATCCTGCAGATACTGACTGCCGCCGCGAATGCTCTGTTCGGGATCGGTACGATCACCCACATCCAGACTCTCCGCGGTGTTACGCGTCAGCATCATCATGCCGCGTACGCCGGTAGGGGAGGTGGCCTGCGGATTCCAGTGCGACTCCTGATAGGAGATCGCTGCCAGCAGTCGCCAGTCAATGCTGGTAGCGTACTTCTCAAACAGCGGTTTGATGTCGGGCAGCGTATTGTCGATGGCCCGCAGGAAAGTGCGGGTATCGACATAATCAAAGGTGCCGACGTGGCCGAGATATTTCTCCTCCAGCCGCGCCATCGCGCCTTCTTCTCCCATACCATTAAAGAAGTCGAGCATCGCCGCATTCAGGCTGTCATCATCGCTGTGCCGCACATACCAGGTCACCGGCTCTTCATCGGTGACGTCGAACGCGACCGCCAGCTGCGGATAAATGCGCTGCAACAGGGCGATGGTGACGGAGTCGCCAATGGTGTAGTCGAGCTTGCCATCAGCTACCGCTTCCAGCAGGGCTTTAGGGCTCTGATCGGTGGAGATCGCCCAGTCCAGATCGGGAAACTGATTAGAACGCGCGCTCTTCAGCGTTGACAGGTAAGCCGATCCCGCCGCAACCGTTAGCCGCCCCTTTAAATCACCGAGGTTTTTAGGGCGCGGCTTATCCACGCGATAGACCAGCTGCTGCGAAACATTGTAGTAACCTGGCCCGGTCTGATAACGCGTCAGGCGTTCATTGTTATAGTTCAGCCCGGCGGCCAGCACATCGGCTTTGCCATCGTCAAGGTCATCAAACAGATCGCTCAGGTTAGGACGAACCGTCACCTTAAGTTTGACGCCCAGATAATCGGCGAAACGTTTTGCCAGCTCATAGTCCATACCGGCCGGTAATTGGTTAACTGTGTAGTAAGTCAATGGGGAGTTGATGGTACTGACACGCAGCACTCCCCGCGATTTAATCTGTGAAATCTGGTCCTGCCCACCCCCATACCAGGGAATGGATGGCCATAGCGCTAACGCTAACAGCACGGCAACCAGACCGATAAACAGATAATTAAATTTTAGGCGTTTCAAATAGTTATCTCTCGCTGGCTCTAAGGCCTCTGTCTTTTAAAGGCAGTATTTATCTTCTTTGAACTCCCAGAGCGAGGGGCATTTTGCGCAACAAAATCACGCTGAGCAACTTTTATAGCAGCTTTTGCGCAAATTTCAGGCAAATCCGGGTCGCCAAAAATTGTGCGCAAACGGTTTCGTCGCGAGGTCGCTTTCTCTATAATACGCCCCGTTTTCCCTGTTGCGCCCAATTTGCGTCGCCCGGCGCCCTGACGAGAGACTTATTAATGGAAATTCTGCGTGGTTCGCCCGCCCTGTCGGCATTTCGTGTAAACAAACTGCTGACCCGCTTTCAGGACGCTCATCTGCCGGTGAGTGATATTTACGCTGAGTACATCCATTTTGCTGATGTCAGTACGCCTTTAAGCGCTGACGAACAGAGCCGTCTGCAACGTCTGCTGAAATATGGTCCCTCTCTTGCTGAACATGCTCCACAGGGTCGTCTGCTGCTGGTGACACCGCGTCCTGGTACCATTTCGCCCTGGTCATCCAAAGCAACCGATATCGCCCACAACTGCGGCCTGCCACATGTCCGTCGTCTGGAACGTGGTCTGGCTTTCTATGTACAGGCTCCCCAGCTGACCGAAGCGCAGTGGCAAACGCTGGGCACACTGCTGCACGATCGGATGATGGAAACGGTCTTCAGTGACCTGGCGCAGGCTGAGCAGTTGTTCGCGCACCACACGCCGCAGCCGGTGAAAAGTGTCGATCTGCTGGGTGAGGGCCGTCAGGCGCTGGTGCAGGCCAATATCTCCCTGGGTCTGGCGCTGGCAGACGATGAAATTGACTACCTGGTGGCGGCGTTTACCTCACTGGGTCGTAACCCCAACGACATTGAACTCTATATGTTTGCGCAGGCGAACTCTGAGCACTGTCGTCACAAGATTTTCAACGCTGACTGGATTATCGACGGCGAGAAACAGCCAAAGTCGCTGTTTAAAATGATCAAAAATACGATGGAGAAGACGCCGGACTTCGTGCTCTCTGCCTATAAAGATAACGCCGCCGTGATGGAAGGATCAGAGGTTGGCCGCTTCTTTGCTGACGCCGGAGAGAGCGAGTACCGCTGGCATCAGGAAGCTGCGCACATTCTGATGAAGGTGGAAACGCACAACCACCCAACGGCGATTTCGCCGTGGCCAGGCGCGGCCACCGGTTCTGGTGGTGAAATCCGTGATGAAGGCGCAACCGGTCGCGGCTCCAAGCCAAAAGCGGGCCTGGTCGGATTCTCGGTCTCTAACCTGCGTATTCCTGGCTTTGAACAGCCGTGGGAAGAGGACTTCGGCAAACCAGCCCGCATTGTCAGCGCGCTGGAGATCATGACCGACGGACCTCTGGGCGGCGCTGCCTTTAACAATGAATTTGGTCGTCCGGCTCTGAATGGCTACTTCCGTACTTATGAAGAGCAGGTCACCAGCCACAACGGCACTGAGCTGCGCGGCTATCATAAGCCGATTATGCTGGCGGGCGGTATCGGTAACATCCGTGCCGATCACGTGCAGAAAGGCGAAATCACCGTAGGCGCGAAGCTGGTGGTGCTGGGCGGTCCGGCCATGAACATCGGCCTGGGTGGCGGCGCGGCCTCATCCATGGCCTCGGGTCAGTCTGATGCCGATCTCGACTTCGCCTCTGTACAGCGTGATAACCCGGAGATGGAGCGCCGTTGTCAGGAGGTGATCGACCGCTGCTGGCAGCTGGGCGATGAGAACCCGATTCTGTTTATCCACGACGTGGGCGCAGGCGGCCTTTCCAATGCTATGCCGGAGCTGGTCAGCGATGGCGGTCGTGGTGGTCGATTTAACCTGCGTGACATCCTGAGTGATGAGCCAGGCATGAGCCCGCTGGAAGTCTGGTGTAACGAATCACAGGAACGTTATGTGATGGCCGTAGCACCCGATCAGCTGGCGCAGTTTAAGGCGATTTGCCAGCGCGAACGCGCACCTTTTGCCGTAATTGGTGAAGCCACCGAAGAGTTGCACCTGAGTCTGGAAGATAGCCATTTCGATAATAAGCCTATCGATATGCCGCTGGATGTCCTGCTGGGCAAAACGCCGAAGATGACGCGGGATGTGGTGACGCAGCAGGCGCAGGGCACCGAGCTGCAGCGTGACGGCATTACGCTGGTTGATGCGGTGAATCGCGTACTGCATCTGCCTGCTGTGGCGGAAAAAACCTTCCTGATCACCATCGGTGACCGCAGCGTGACCGGCATGGTGGCGCGCGACCAGATGGTCGGGCCGTGGCAGATCCCAGTGGCCAACTGTGCGGTGACCACTGCCAGCCTCGACAGCTATCACGGCGAAGCCTTTGCCCTGGGCGAACGTTCACCGGTTGCGCTGCTGGACTTCGCAGCGTCAGGTCGTCTGGCGGTGGGGGAAGCCCTGACCAACCTGGCGGCAACGCAGATTGGTTCGCTGAAGCGCGTGAAACTCTCCGCTAACTGGATGTCCGCTGCGGGTCATCCGGGTGAAGATGCGGGTTTATACGCGGCGGTGAAAGCCGTCGGCGAAGAGCTTTGCCCGGCGCTGGGTATTACCATCCCGGTCGGTAAAGATTCGATGTCGATGAAAACCCGCTGGCAGGAAGGCACTGAACAGCGCGAGATGACTTCGCCGCTGTCGCTGGTGATTACTGCGTTTGCACGCGTCGAAGATGTCCGTCGCACCGTCACGCCACAGCTGCAGGCCGATCAGGACAACCTGCTGCTGCTGATCGATCTGGGCAACGGCGCGAATACGCTGGGCGCAACCGCGCTGTCACAGGTCTATCGCCAGCTCGGTGACAAACCTGCCGATGTGCGTGATGCCACCCAGCTGGCTGGCTTCTTCAATGCGATTCAGGTGCTGGTGGCTGAGCAGAAACTGCTGGCCTACCACGACCGCTCTGACGGTGGTCTGCTGGTGACGCTGGCCGAGATGGCCTTTGCCGGTCACTGCGGCATTGACGTTGATATCGCCTCGCTGGGCAGCGATGCGCTGGCGGCCTTGTTCACCGAAGAGCTGGGTGCGGTGATTCAGATCAACGCCGCCGATCGCGATGCCGTTGAGCGGATCCTGGCCGATCACGGTCTTGCCGCTTCCACGCATCTGCTGGGCAGCGCGCAGCCAGGCGATCGCTTTGTGATCCGTTCCGGTGACAGTGCGGTTTACAGTGAAAGCCGCAATACGCTGCGTACCTGGTGGGCAGAAACCACCTGGCAGATGCAGCGCCTGCGCGACAACCCGGCGTGTGCCGATCAGGAGCATGAAGCGAAGAAAAACGACAGCGATCCTGGTCTCAACGTCAATCTGACCTTTAATCCGCAGGAAGATGTGGCGGCACCGATGATCGCGACGGGCGCGCGTCCACGCGTCGCCGTGCTGCGTGAGCAGGGCGTGAACTCCCATGTGGAGATGGCCGCTGCCTTTGATCGTGCTGGCTTTACCGCCATTGACGTTCACATGAGCGATCTGCTGGCCGGGCGTCGCGGTCTGGAAGCGTTCCAGGCGCTGGTTGCCTGTGGCGGCTTCTCTTACGGTGATGTGCTGGGTGCCGGTGAGGGCTGGGCGAAGTCGATTCTGTTCAACCCGCGTGTTCGCGATGAGTTCGAAACCTTCTTCCACCGTCCGCAGACCCTGGCGCTGGGCGTCTGTAACGGCTGTCAGATGATGTCCAATCTGCGTGAACTGATTCCGGGCAGCGATCTCTGGCCGCGCTTTGTGCGTAACCAGTCTGAACGCTTTGAAGCGCGCTTCAGCCTGGTCGAAGTGGCTGCCAGTCCGTCACTGCTGCTGGACGGCATGGCCGGTTCGCATATGCCTATCGCGGTTTCGCACGGAGAAGGTTTTGTTGAAGTGCGTGATGCGACGCATCTGGCGGCCCTGGAGTCGAAAGGGCTGGTGGCACTGCGCTTTGTCGATAACTTCGGCAAGGTGACAGAAACCTATCCGGCTAACCCGAATGGCTCACCTAACGGCATCACCGCTGTGACCAACGAAAGTGGTCGCGTCACCATTATGATGCCGCATCCGGAGCGTGTTTTCCGTACCGTCAGCAACTCCTGGCATCCGGCAGAGTGGGGCGAAGACAGCCCGTGGATGCGCATTTTCCGCAATGCGCGCAGACAGCTGGGTTAATGTAATCCGCTGAAATGAACAGGAGGCCGGTGTGCCTCCTGTTCTTTTTTACGCCGCTGTTGGCAAATGGCGACAAGGGGGATATTGCACTGTCTCTTTATGGCGACATCTATCTCATTGATTTTAAATGAGCGGGTATCCGGGGTGATTTAATGTCGCCTTGTGGAGACACATTGACGCTGTCTGCATCGGACTTTTCGCAGGTGTCATTGGAGCAGCTCGTTCAATCTGCTGAAAAATATAATGATTTATTTTCTGGCATGAAACTTGCTATACTTATGCAGCTGCTCATTCACCTGTTTATGATTGCCCCGCGAAGCGGATAAGAGCTCATAAAGCCCGAATGACGCACCAAACGGAGCCTGCCGTCCACCTGACCGATAATCGCTTGCGTTATCAAACACCGGACGTAACGTTGAGTAAGGCTCCACCCATTCTTACGCGATGCACCACGCGTCGTGACAGCGGCAGGCCATTGAGCCTGCCGTTTTCTTTTGTTTCTCTTTCTGCCCACCACACCTTTCTTCTGCTGTCAGAGTCCGCTAGCATCCAGACAGTAAATCTTAAGGAAGCGTCTGCGTGAAAAAATGGCGTTTATTTCCCCGTTCTCTGCGTCAGCTGGTGTTGATGGCGTTTGTTCTGGTGCTGCTACCGTTGCTGGTACTGGCCTGGCAGGCGTGGGAAAGTCTCTCTGCGTTAAGTGAACAGGCCGCTGATACTAACCGCAACACCTTCACCGATGTGCGCAGAAGTGAGGCAATGGCACGAACGGCAGTAGAGCTTGAACGCAGTTACCGTCAATATTGCGTGCTGGATGATGCCTCGCTGTCTCGTCTTTATCAGACGCAGTACACCCGCTACAGTCAGATGCTGAGCTCGCATAGCGCCAGTCTGCCCGAACTGCCTGCTTTTCAGACCTTGCAGGCGACTCTGCCGCTGCTGACGCCACTGAAATGTGATAATGGCAATCCCATTACACCCGCCGCAGAGGCGCTGGATCGCTTTTCTGCTACTAACGCGCAGATGGTGCAGGACACGCGCGAAGTGGTCTTTTCGCGCGGCTTACAACTGCAGCGTGAAATCGCCGATCGCGGCCAGTTTTTTGGCTGGCAGGCGCTGATTCTGTTTATCATCAGTCTCGCGCTGATGACGCTGTTTACCGGCATGATTATCGGGCCGGTCAAGCGCATTGAGCGGATGATCAACCGGCTTGGCGAAGGGCGTGAGCTGGGTAACAGCGTGATTTTTCGCGGCCCGCGCGAGTTACGCTCGCTGGGACAGCGCATCGTCTGGCTCAGCGAACGGCTTGCATGGCTGGAATCTCAGCGTCATGAGTTTCTGCGCCATCTTTCACACGAACTGAAAACGCCGCTGGCCAGCCTGCGTGAAGGCACTGAGTTGCTGGCGGATGAAGTCGCCGGATCGCTGAACGCCGACCAGAAAGAGGTGGTCACTATTCTCGACAGCAGCAGCCGCCATCTGCAGCGGCTGATTGAACAACTGCTCGATTACAATCGCAAACTGGCGGATGGCCCGATCCAGCTGGAACCGGTCAGCGTGGCAGCGATCGTGGAGGGCGTCGTCAATGCACATGCGCTCTCGGCGCGCGCCAAACTCATGCAGACGGTCGTTAATCTTGAGGTCAGCCACTGTCTTGCTGAACCGACGTTACTGATGCGGGTCATTGATAACCTCTACTCGAACGCCGTGAACTACGGCAGCGAATCCGGTACCATCTGGCTGCGCAGTCAGCAGCAGGGCGATCGGATCTGGATTGAGGTCGCGAATAGCGGCACGCCGATTCCGCCGGAAGAGCAGGCAATGATTTTCGAACCGTTCTTCCAGGGCAGCCAGCAGCGCAAAGGGCCGGTAAAAGGCAGTGGGCTGGGATTGAGTATTGCCAAAGATTGCCTGCGCCGGATGCATGGCGACCTGACGCTGGTCCCCTGTGAGCAGGCTGACGTCTGTTTTCGAATTGAACTGAACACCACTGCCGGGAAAGTCTGACTGATGAAATATTTACCCGCGTTGCTGTTAAGCACGCTGACGACGCTGCTCCTCAGCGGATGTACGACCTCCCCGGCCACCTCATCCCTGTCGTCAGGCCATCAGGTAGCGGAACCCGAGGTCAGCATTGCTGATTATCTGGCGACCCGCTGCAATGATCTCTGGCCGATAGAGAAGAGGGCCGCACTGGATAATCCCCTTTACTGGATGCGGGCGATCGATTGTGCTGAGCGCCTTTCTCCTGCAGAAGCCAGAGCCGAAGCCCATCGCTGGCCGGCAGAGAACTGGTCGCGCGCCTTTAAACAGGGCGTGCTGATGTCTAATGGCAACGTCACGCCCGTTGAGCGTCGTCGCTATGTGGAAACCCTGGATCGTTACAGCGCTGATTTCCCACAGTCTGTGCGCCCGCTGATTCAGTTGTGGCGCAGCAACCAGACCGCGCAGCTTGACCTCAGTGAGGCGCGCACCCGTTATGTCCATCTGCAACAGAGCAGCGATAGTCAGCTTGAGGCGATACGCCAGCAGATGGTTAAGCAACAGCAGCAGCTCAGTGACACGCAGCATAAGCTGGAGCGGCTGACTGACATTGAGCGGCAGCTCTCATCGCGTAAAGCCCCGGATGTTTCTGACAGCAGTCATGGTACAGCGCTGCCGCAGGATGAGGAGCAATGATGGTCAGACAAGCGGCAAAATTGCTGCTGGTGGATGACGATCCCAGTCTGCTGAAGCTGCTGGGCATGCGTCTTCGCAGCGAAGGGTATCAGGTCACCACTGCGGGCAGCGGACCCGAAGCGTTGCGTCTGTTGCAGAAAGAGAAGATTGAGCTGGTGATAAGCGATCTGCGAATGGATGAGATGGATGGGCTGGCGCTCTTTGGCGAGATCCAGAAGCGCCACACCGGTCTGCCGGTGATTATCCTGACGGCGCATGGTTCCATCCCGGACGCCGTTTCCGCCACGCAGCAGGGCGTATTCAGCTTCCTGACGAAACCGGTTGATCGGGACGCGCTCTACAAAGCGATTGATGAGGCGCTGGCACAGCAGGCACCGGTCAGTGATGACCGCTGGCGCGAGGCGATCGTCACCCGCAGTCCGCTGATGATAAAGCTGCTGGAGCAGGCGCATATGGTGGCGCAGTCGGATGTCAGCGTACTGATTAATGGTCAGAGTGGCACCGGCAAAGAGATGCTGGCGCAGGCGATTCACGCCGCCAGCCCGCGTAACGGCAAGCCTTTTGTCGCCATTAACTGTGGCGCTTTGCCGGAGCAGCTGCTGGAGTCAGAGCTGTTCGGTCACGCCAAAGGTGCTTTTACCGGTGCGGTCAGTGCGCGTGAGGGGTTATTTAAAGCGGCAGGCGGCGGTACGCTGTTCCTGGATGAGATTGGCGATATGCCGCAGCCATTGCAGGTTAAGTTGTTGCGGGTGTTGCAGGAGCGTAAGGTCAGACCGCTGGGCAGCGACCACGATAGTGAAATCGACGTGCGAATCATTTCAGCCACGCATCGCGATCTGCCGAAGGCGATGGAGAAGAAAGAGTTTCGTGAGGATCTCTTCTATCGTCTGAATGTGGTGAATCTGAAAATACCCGCGCTGCATCAGCGCACAGAAGATATCCCGCTGCTGGCCAATCATCTGCTGCGCCAGGCAGCGGAACGGCATAAGCCACAGATTCGCAGTTTTTCCGTTGATGCGATGAAGCGTCTGATGGCCGCAAGCTGGCCAGGCAACGTGCGCCAGCTGGTAAACGTCATTGAGCAGTGCGTGGCGCTGAGTTCATCACCGGTGATCAGTGATGCGCTGGTGGAGCAGGCGTTGAGCGGCGAGAACAGCGCCTTGCCGACCTTTGCGGAGGCGCGTAATCAGTTTGAGCTGAACTATCTGCGTAAGCTGTTGCAGATGACCAAAGGCAATGTGACCAACGCCGCACGTCTGGCTGGACGCAACCGCACGGAGTTCTATAAGCTGCTGTCTCGCCATGAACTGGATGCCAGTGATTTCAAAGAGTAGCGGAGGCTGCGACGTAATACCGGCAGGTTGCCTGCTCAGGCCCGAATCAGAATGGGTGCGGTCAGCATAATCTGACAGCGCTTGCGGCAACCTGAAGAATCCCGGATATTACCGCCCGACAGCGCCAGCAACATTTATACTTGATAAACCCTCTGACCATGGAGGGAGTGAAAAAGGGTCTGACATGAAAAAGATTGATGCGATTATCAAACCATTCAAGCTCGATGATGTTCGTGAAGCCTTAGCGGAAGTCGGCATCACCGGGATGACCGTGAGTGAAGTAAAGGGCTTTGGTCGCCAGAAAGGGCATACCGAGCTGTATCGCGGCGCAGAGTATATGGTCGATTTCTTACCTAAAGTGAAAATCGAGATGGTGGTGGGCGACGATATCGTTGATACCTGCGTCGAGACCATTATGCGCACCGCGCAGACCGGCAAAATCGGTGACGGTAAAATCTTTGTCTTCGACGTGGCGCGCGTTGTGCGTATCCGTACGGGTGAAGAGGATGAAGAGGCGATCTGATCGTCTTTTTATCAGCGATTAATCAGTATAAAAAGGCCCGCGTTGCGGGCTTTTTTATACCTGGAAATCGGATGAGGTCTACTGTGAGATCAAGCCAGCTCAGAGAACCCGGTCAGATCGGAAAGACGCAAAACCCGCCATCCATGGCACGCTCGGCCCGCGCGATTACGCACCTCATCCCTGAGGTGCGCCCGTAAACGGGCCAACGCGTTGCGTTGTTCAAAACCGCTCCCGGCGTTTTTGTCCATGTCGCGGGACGCTTTCCTCTTCTGCCAGAGTTCCCTTCGCTTTGAAGCTGTCTGTTGCTGCCTGAACTTAGTAGCAGATTTACATCCCTTTGTGCGGGCCAAAGAGTTCGTAATGAATGCGTGCATCTGCCACGCGGGCATCGCGCAGTTGCGCCACCACATGCTGCATAAAGGGTAGCGGTCCACAGAGATAGAAGTGGGTATCGGATGACGCTAACCGTGCAGCCATTTTGCTGATATCCATCAGCCCCTGCGTGTCATAGCGACCTGCATCTTCAGCAGCGGGATCGCGATACCAGACCTCACTGATAAAATCGGCGAGCTGCGCGCCAGTGGCACCGACTTCCTCGCCAAACGCATGCTGTTTGCCGTTCTCTGCGGCGTGCAGCCAGCTGACCGGCGCGCGATGCTCGCTGGCTGCCAGTGAATGCAGCATCGCCAGCATCGGCGTCTGACCCACGCCCGCAGAGATAAGTGCGACTGGCGTGCCAGAATCGACCTCCAGGAAGAAGTCGCCGTGCGGTGCGGCGAGCATTAGCTCATCACCCACTTTGCCATGCTGATGCAGCCAGCCGGAGACCGTGCCCTGCGCTTCGCGTTTCACCGCAATACGATACGCTTTACCGTTGCTGAGATGCGTCAGTGAGTACTGACGAATCTGGTGATGCTCGAAGCTGGCAGGCTGCAGGTGTACTGTCAGATACTGACCCGGTTTAAAAGCGGCTACCGGGCCGCCATCCACCGGCGTGAAGGTAAAGCTTTTAATGACCTCGCTCTGCTGCTCAACTGCGCTGATGCGAAACGCGCGGGTGCCACGCCAGCCGCCGGTTTGCTGCGCTGTGGCCTGATAGATCTCTTCTTCCCGATTGATGAACACATCCGCCAGGATGCCATAGGCCTGGCCCCACGCAGCCAGCGCCTCGTCACCGGGATTCAGCAATTCTTTGATGGTCGCCAGCAGATTTTCACCGACGATGGCGTATTGGGCAGGCTGAATATTCAGGCTGGTGTGTTTCTGCGCGATTTTTTCTACCGCAGGCAGCAGCACGGCCAGATTCTCCAGATTCGCGCCATAGGCGCAGATAGCGTTGAACAACGCTTCGCGCTGATCGCCATTGCGCTGGTTATTCATATTAAAGACGTTTTTGAGTTCAGGGTGGTGCGACAGCATACGGTCATAGAAGTGTGCGGTAAGCTTTGGACCGCAGGCGGCTATGGCAGGCAGCGTCGATTTAACGGTGGCGATGGTGTGTGCATCAAGCATATCAATGGCCTCTTATTAAACATGTATTTTAAATGCATGTTATAGCCGCCTTGCCTGTGGTGTAAATAACCCGGGAAACTTTCTGGCTCCCCATGTGACAACTTTTTGGTGCATCAACAGACGCCGCCGTCACATCGTTGAGAAAAAATGTGACGGGTGAACAGGCTAAAAAGGTGTAAAAAAGTGCTGCCAGTCGCCAGCCAATCGTTTGCGTAAAAAGAGGCGGTTCACCCTACCTTCACCTGTTAAAACGGTTTACACTGTTGGCCTTCGCCCCTGAAGGGGGGTAAATACCGTCAGAAAGTTAGCTGAGTCAGGAGAACCGGATGTTAAAGCGTGATATGAACATTGCCGATTACGATGCCGAGTTGTGGCAGGCAATGGAGCAGGAGACAGTGCGTCAGGAAGAGCACATTGAACTGATTGCTTCTGAAAACTACACCAGCCCGCGTGTTATGCAGGCACAGGGTTCTCAGCTCACCAATAAATACGCTGAAGGCTATCCGGGCAAACGTTACTACGGCGGCTGTGAGTACGTTGATATCGTTGAGCAGCTGGCGATTGACCGCGCAAAAGCGCTGTTTGGTGCTGATTACGCTAACGTGCAGCCACACTCAGGGTCTCAGGCTAACTTCGCTGTTTATACGGCGCTGCTGCAGCCGGGCGATACCATCCTCGGGATGAACCTGGCGCACGGTGGACACCTGACTCACGGCTCACCGGTTAACCTGTCTGGCAAACTCTATAACGTGGTTGCTTACGGTATCGATGAGACCGGAAAAATCAATTACGACGAGCTGGCTGAACTGGCGAAAACCCACAAGCCAAAAATGATCGTTGGCGGCTTCTCAGCTTACTCTGGCGTCTGCGACTGGGCGAAAATGCGTGAAATCGCGGATAGCGTGGGTGCCTGGCTGTTTGTCGATATGGCCCACGTTGCCGGCCTGATTGCCGCAGACGTTTATCCAAGCCCGATTCCCCATGCGCACGTCGTGACCTCCACCACCCACAAAACGCTGGCGGGTCCGCGCGGTGGTATCATTCTGGCTAAAAACGGCGACGAAGATTTCTACAAGAAACTGAACTCTGCTGTCTTCCCGGGCGGCCAGGGCGGTCCTCTGATGCACGTTATCGCGGGTAAAGCAGTTGCCTTCAAAGAGGCGATGGAGCCGGAGTTTAAAACCTACCAGCAGCAGGTGGCAAAAAATGCCAAAGCGATGGTTGAAGTGCTGATTGAGCGTGGCTATGACATCGTTTCCGGTGGCACCTATAACCATCTGTTCCTGATCGATCTGGTGAGCAAAAACCTGACCGGTAAAGAAGCGGATGCCGCGCTGGGCCGTGCCAACATCACGGTTAACAAGAACAGCGTACCGAACGACCCGAAAAGCCCGTTTGTGACGTCGGGTATCCGTATCGGCACACCTGCCGTTACGCGTCGTGGCTTCAACGAAGCAGACGTGCGTGAGCTGGCTGGCTGGATCGCTGATGTACTGGATAACGTCAATGACGAAGCCACCATTGAGCGGACCAAAAAGAAAGTCCTGGATATCTGCAGCCGTCTGCCGGTCTACGCTTAATCGCTAACCTGTTGTAAGACAGCACAAAAAGGATGGCAATTGCCATCCTTTTTTATTGCCTGCTCCGCAGTGCTCTGCCAGAGTAACGCCTGTTTATGCTGCCTGGCAGCAAACTTACTGGAGGGAATATGGCAATCGGCTCCGCCAGATGGCTCGGATTGGGCTACTTCACTTACTTCTTCTGTTACGGCATCTATCTGCCATTCTGGGGCGTGTGGCTGAAAGGCACCGGCCTGGATGCTGAAAAGATTGGCCTGCTGCTCGGGTGTGGCATGGTCGCGCGCTTTGTCGGCAGTCTGCTTATCGCTTCTCAGGTCAAAAATCCATCACGGTTGATTACGGCGCTGCGCCTGCTGGCGCTGATGACCTGTCTGTTCGCCGCCGGTTTCTGGGTGGGCGAGCAGTGGATGTGGCTGCTTACCGTGATGATTGGCTTTAACCTCTTTTTCTCACCGCTGGTTCCGCTCAGCGATGCGCTGGCCGCCACCTGGACACAGCAGATTGGGCTGGCATACGGGCCGGTCAGGCTGTGGGGCTCGCTGGCCTTTGTCATCAGCTCGGCGTTAACCGGCGTGCTGGTCAGCGCCTGGTCCTCAAACGCAATTCTGATGCTGTTATCCATTGGCGTCATTTCTATGCTGGCGGGCATGATGCTGACACCCGTCACACAACCGCAGGGCCATGAGCGACAGGGCCCTGCGGGCGGTGGATGGCAGGAGTGGCGGGCGTTGCTGCGTGAGAACGCGGTATGGCGATTCATGCTCTGCGTGACACTGCTGCAGGGTGCACACGCTGCCTATTATGGCTTCAGTGCTATCTGGTGGCAGGAGAGCGGCTATTCCGCCTCGACGGTGGGCTATCTCTGGTCGCTGGGCGTGGTGGCAGAGATTGTCGTCTTTGCCATGAGCAACCGGCTGTTCCGCCGCTGGAGCGCGCGCGATCTGCTGCTGCTTTCGGGCATCTGCGCGCTAATTCGCTGGGGTCTGATGGGGGCGACAACGGCGCTGCCGCTGCTGATTGTGGCGCAAATTCTCCACTGTGGCAGCTTCACCGTCTGCCATCTTGCAGCGATGCGATTTATCGCCGCGCGTCAGGGGGCGGAAGTCATCCGACTGCAGTCGCTCTATTCCGCGCTGGCGATGGGCGGTGGCATTGCGATAATGACGATGATCTGCGGCGTGCTGTTCGCCCATCTGCAGGGGCATCTGTTCTGGGTGATGGCACTGGTGGCACTGCCCGCGCTGTTTCTGCGGCCCGGCTACGACTCCAGTAAATAACGAATACGCTGCTGATGGTGTAACGTCAGCGGCAGTTCCGCATGCACCAGCGGCGGAGAGTAGAGTGGCAACGAGGTCGGGTAGGGCGAAATGATGATGTCGACATCACGTGGCGCGCCCTCCCGCTGAAACAGTTTCACGTCCTGATAGGTAATATTAATTGGCAGCAGCGTGATCTCACGAATCTGCTGTTCTACATCCTCTTCCAGATCGGCGTCGTCGCCGGTCAGGATCAGCACCTGCTTCTCCTGCAGCGCACTCTCCTGCATCAGCCAGGCGCCGAAAATAATGGTAATTAAACTCACCTCTTCCGGTGTAAAAGCGATGCGGTAGTGCTGCTCAAAAGCCTGCAGCGCCTGCTGAGTGGTGCGAAGCAGACGCGGATAGAGGCGGCTGACATCCAGTGCCACGCTATTGTCGATACCGATATTGAAATGGGTGCGATCCAGCGCCTGCGCCAGATGCGGATAGAGCTGGTGCAGCAGTTCATTGCGGTCAGCAAAGGTAATCCCGGCACAGGCTTCAAAATCATCAATCAGCTGCTGAGTCGCTTTCATTAACTGCTGTTCAGCAGGATGCGCAATCGCGTCCACGACCGGCGTATGTATCTGGCTGAACAGCAGCGTCCAGAAATCCGCTTCACTGACGGGCGGAGCAATATGGCAGCGTTTGCGCCAGTGGTAGATCACATCCTCAGCGGCCTGCCGCTCAGGCTTCTGCTGCAGCCAGAGACATTGCGCCTCACTGAACAGCACCGGCTGACGCTGGCACAAGCCATACTTCATGAATATCTGCAGAAACAGCCGGTCACGTTCGCTGAAGTCACGCTTCAGGCGCAGGCTACAGTGCTGAATCAGTGCCTGTAAATTGGTCTCATCCCACAGCGCTTTCTCAATCTTCATGACTTTCAGGCGCTGACGCAGAGGCGCGGCAAAATGTTCGCAGACGAAGTCCTGCGATAAACGCAGACTGCGTCGCAGGTTATGCAGCAGACAGAGGCGCCGATCCAGCTCAGTTCCATGAAGACGAAAGCTGCCATCTACCATCTGATGCAATTCCAGCTGGTGATATCGCTGTATCTCATGGCCCACATCCGCGATATCCTGTCGGGCAACGTCAGGATCGACGCCATTCAGCTGGCAGACTTTTTCAAGCGTAAGCAAAGGTGTCGGCAGAAACAGCAGCAATAAAAGATGGCACTGACGCTGTGAACGGGAGAAGAGTGGTGCCAAAGGGGTAGCAGAACTCATCAATCAGATTTCCAGCAGGCTATTTTGAGCTAAGAATAGTCAACCCGTTCAGCGCCTGCGCGGTTTACGCGGTTTATTTGCCAGAGGTTTAAGGCGGGTCACAAAATTTTGTTACTTATAGATTCTTTTCGTCGGGAACGTTACTTTATAACATTATGAAACGCGCACTCTTTGCTCTGTTAATGGTATTAAGTCCGGCTGTGCTGGCACACCCTCACAGCTTCATTGATATGAAAACGGAACTGGTGGTGAAGGATGACACCTTTACCGGGTTGAAGATGACCTGGACCATGGATGAGATTACCTCCGCTGATCTGCTGTATGACGCGGGCGACGCGAAACCTGGCACTGTAGTGTGGAAAAAGCTGGCAGCGGGTGTGATGGCAAACGTGCTGGGCCAGCACTACTTCTCAGAAATCTGGCACAACCAACAGCGGGTAAAGTTTTTGAATCTGCCAACGGAATATAACCTTTCGCGAAACGGCCACAAAGCGGTGCTGGAATTTATTCTGCCGCTGGCGGAACCCCCGAAGCTGACCGGACAGCGCTTTGAGATCCTGACTTTTGATCCCACCTATTTCGTCGATATGTTTTACGACAATCCCGGTGCTTTAACGCTGCCGCCTGCACTGCAGACGCGTTGCCGGTTTACCCTCAATACGCCCAAACCCAACGACTCGCTGAAACAGTATGCGTTGTCGCTGGACAAAGCGGATGCCCCGGCTGAAGAGATGGATTTAGGCCGCCAGTTCGCACAAACGGTGGTACTGACATGTCAATAATCTCCACGCCTTCCAGGGCCACCCGACTCTGGCCACTCTGGCTGATAGCAGGACTCTTCTCTGGCGGCGCACTGCTGGTCTGGCTTTACTGGTCGCAGATTCTGCTTCAGAGTGTATTGTGGCAGAAAGATTTGCACCGGCAGATGACTCAGCTGTTACAGCAGGTCGCGGAGCAGCCACACCAGGCAGGCATATCGCTGGTGATATTCAGCCTGATCTATGGCGTGCTGCACGCGCTGGGACCGGGCCACGGAAAAGTGGTGATCGCGACCTTTCTGGCGACCCATCCGAGCCGCGTCAGAACCAGTATCAGGCTGACGCTGCTTGCCTCACTGCTGCAGGGATCGGTCGCGATTGTGCTGGTCACGGTGATGCTGGTGCTGCTGAAAACCTCATCGCGCCAGCTGCATCTCAGCAGTTTCTGGCTTGAAAAGGGCAGTTATCTGCTGGTGATCGGGCTGGGTGTGATGATCGGGTATCGGGCGCTGCGTGCGCTGTGGCTGGCGTTGCGCCCACGACCCGCTCCGGTATTTCGTGCTTTCCAGCCGCAGCATCAGCATGACGAGCATTGCGGATGCGGCCACGCACATCTGCCGACGCCGCAGCAGATGAATGGCAACGTCAGCTGGAAAACTCAGATGCTGGTTGTGGTGTCGATGGGCTTACGTCCCTGTTCTGGCGCGATTATGATGCTGCTGTTCGCCAAAGTGATTGGTGTTTATGGCTGGGGCATTCTCTCTGCTGCGGTAATGGCACTGGGCACGGCTCTGACTATTTCCGCTATTGGTTTGCTGGTGCAACAGGCGCGCTCGGTAGCACAGCGGCTGGCACAGCCTGGTGCTGGCATCATGCGACTTCTGATTCCCATCCTGGCTTTGACCGGTAGCCTGATATTAATCGTAGTGGGTATTGCATTATGGCAGTCTGCCCGGTTAACGCTGGGCGGCGGAATTCGACCTTTCTGACTAAAAGCGCAGCGGGAATAAAATTTCCGCTGTTATCTTTACCTCGCTAATTATCTGAGGCTTCATCACTTTAATTTTTTATCTGAGTAGTTCAGTGGTGAAATCACTATTCCCTGTCTACGCTGTTAATACCAAAACGGCATTCCGCCGTCGGCATGATAAAAGATCAAGACAGCTTTCTGTTTATTGCGAGGAGTATATTTCATGGCTGATACCCGTATTAATAATGGCTACACCGAAACGCTGGCGACCGGACCTGCAGGATTACCGTTAAAGCGTATTTCCTGGAGCGCCGTTTTTGCCGGTGTTATTTGTGCCTTAATCGTTCATATCATTCTGACATTGCTGGGAACAGCCATTGGTGCCACCACCATTGATCCGATGAAAGAACAGAATCCTCTCGACGGCCTGGGTACTGGCGCACTGGTCTGGACAGCCATTGAAATGCTGGTTGCGATGGCGGCAGGGAGTTATGTTGCCGGGCGACTGGCTCAGCGCGAAGGGGCCCTGCACGGTTTATTGATGTTTGGCCTTAGCACAATTTTCACTATTTACCTGGCTATTGCACTGGCGACCAGTGTATTAGGCGGCGCGATGAATATTGTGGGTTCAGGTTTCCAGGCACTCGGTAGTGGTATTTCCGCTGCAGCGCCTTCGGTTACTCAAATGGCAAAACAAAAGCTGCAGGAGAATAATATTAATTTAGATAACCTGCAGAACGAACTGGAAACGACATTACGCCAGACAGGCAAACCGGAATTACAACCCGAGAATTTGAAGCAGGACGCAAATAAAGAAGCGCAGAATGCAGAAAACCAGGCTAGCAACACCGCGAATCATCCGCAGACAGCTGATACTGATCTGACTAACTGGGTAAAAGGTGTGATGGATCGTCATTCAGATACTCTGCAGGCAGCCGACCGTGATGCGCTGAAAAATATTATTAAAGCGCGTACCGGTAAAAGCGATCAGGAAGTGGATCAGATTGTCGCTAAAACTGAGCAGAACTATCAGCAGGCCGTTCAGAAATACCAGGAACTGAAACAGCAGGCTGAACAGAAAGCGCGTGAAGCCGGTGAGAAAGCCGCGGCTGCAACCGCTAAAGCAAGCTGGTATGCACTGATTCTGCTGATTATCGAAGCCGTACTGGCCGGTGTGATGGGTATGGTCGGTCGTCGTACACAGCCTCGTCAGGTGCTGGCACACGAACGTCGTTAATCATCACTGAATAACAGGCAACAAAAAAGGCGGCTGAGAAGCCGCCTTTTTCTGTACTGAAACTTAGCGTTTTAACGCTTCGCTCAGCTCATCACGCATATTCGACAGCATCGATTTCACGACACGTGGGTTACCCGCGACCAGGTTACCTGACAGCAGATAGCCGTGGTTACCGGTGAAGTCAGTGACCAGACCGCCCGCTTCACGCACCAGCAGTTCGCCCGCGGCAAAATCCCATGGCTTCAGGCCAATCTCAAAATAGCCATCGACGCGACCGGCAGCGACATAAGCCAGATCCAGCGCAGCAGAACCGGTGCGACGGAAATCAGCACACTGGGTAAAGAGTTTGGTCATGATGTTCATGTAAGCAGGCGCGTGCTGCTTCATTTTGAACGGGAAGCCGGTTGCCAGAACGGTGCCATCCAGATCGCGTGCCGTGCTGCCACGCAGACGGTAGCCATTCAGCTGCGCGCCCTGACCACGTGAAGAGGTGAACAGTTCATTGCGCATAGGATCGTAAACAACGGCGACTTCAGTGCGGCCTTTGATGCGCACAGCGATCGAAACAGCAAAGTGAGGTAAACGTTTGATGAAGTTAGAGGTGCCATCCAGCGGATCGATAACCCATTGAACATCCTGATCTTCGCCCGCCAGCTCACCGCTTTCTTCAGTGATGATGGTGTGTTTCGGGTAAGATTTACGAATAATTT
Source organism: Pantoea hericii (assembly GCF_014155795.1). NCBI lineage: Bacteria > Pseudomonadati > Pseudomonadota > Gammaproteobacteria > Enterobacterales > Erwiniaceae > Pantoea > Pantoea hericii. The sequence goes on along the minus strand of NZ_SCKV01000001.1, from coordinate 683,149 downwards.
CGATAATCAGGCGTTCTGCTTCGCGGTCAACATTCGTTACGAAGTCGTTGCTGCCTTTCTGGCTGGCTTCGACGGCGTCCGGGGTTTCATAATATTTGGCAATTAAATTTCCGGCCTTGCGCGCTGCGCGCACGGCAATGTTGAGCATTGGATGCATCGGTATCTCTCGCTGGATGTTAAAGAACGGGGAAAACGGCGCGGAGTATAGCAGTGTGTTCGGTAAATGTCCTGCTTTATGTTAATATTCGCCCTACTGATTTTACTGACCCGTTTCTGAGTATCCCTAATCATGTTGCAAAATATTCGTATCGTGCTGGTTGAGACGTCTCACACCGGTAACATGGGCTCCGTTGCGCGCGCCATGAAAACCATGGGCTTAACTAACCTCTATCTGGTTAATCCGCTGGTCAAGCCTGACTCACAGGCTATCTCCCTGGCCGCCGGTGCCAGTGACGTTATCGGCGAGGCTAAAATCGTCGACTCGCTGGATGAGGCGATCGCCGGATGCAGTCTGGTCGTTGGCACCAGCGCCCGTTCCCGCTCGCTGCCCTGGCCGATGCTGGATGCACGTGAATGTGGCGTGAAAAGCGTGGAAGAGGGCCAGCAGGCACCTGTTGCACTGGTGTTTGGTCGTGAACGTGTTGGCCTGACCAATGAAGAGTTGCAGAAGTGCCATTATCACGTCGCGATTCAGGCTAACCCGGAGTACAGTTCGCTGAACCTGGCGATGGCGGTGCAGATTATTGCCTATGAAGTGCGCATGGCGTGGTTGCAGTCGCAGGAGCAGGCCAGCCCGGCACCGAAGTATGAAGAATCCCCTTATCCGCTGGTGGATGACCTTGAACGCTTCTATCAGCATATGGAGCAGATGATGCTGAACAGCGGTTTTATCCGTGAAGCTAATCCGGGTCAGGTGATGAGTAAACTGCGTCGTTTATACACCCGCGCACGCCCGGAACGTGATGAACTCAACATCCTGCGTGGCATGCTTTCATCGTTTGAAAAGCGTAAAAACGAGAAAAAAGAAGCAGATAATAGTTGAGTAAATTACCAGGTTAAATACCTGACTAATTTACCAGGTTAAATAGTTGACCAAATCACTCGGGAATGGCAGACTTCAGCGCATCTGTTGCTAATCCTCCGATAACCGGACGCTATTGAGGTCACACGCTATGAGACTGACATCCAAAGGACGTTATGCCGTTACTGCAATGCTGGACGTTGCCCTTCACTCCCATGAAGGTCCGGTCCCGCTGGCGGATATTTCCGAGCGTCAGGGCATCTCGCTCTCCTATCTGGAGCAGTTATTCTCCCGACTGCGTAAAAATGGTCTGGTCTCGAGCGTGCGTGGTCCGGGTGGCGGTTATCTGTTGGGTAAAGAATCCAGCACCATCTCTGTCGGTGAAGTGATTACCGCCGTGGATGAGTCAGTTGATGCGACCAAATGCCAGGGTAAAGAAGGTTGTCAGGGTGGTGAGCGCTGCCTGACTCACGTGCTGTGGCGCGACCTGAGCGTGCGCATCAGTGAATTCCTGAACAATATTACGCTGGCTGAGCTGGTGAATAATCAGGAGATTCTGGATGTGGCCGATCGTCAGAATGCAATTGATAATCGTCGCTTCCAGAGCCCGCGTTCTCAGGGAATTAACGTTAACCAACGCGCCTCCTGATCCCCGCTGTTGCGGCCCTAACTGCTAACGCGGTCAGGGCCGAATCTGCTATAAAGACGTATGATTTTTTATACGGAGCTGTAGCGCAATGAAATTACCGATTTACCTGGATTATGCCGCCACCACGCCGGCCGATCCGCGTGTAGCCAGCAAAATGATGCAGTTTCTGACGCTGGATGGCACGTTCGGTAATCCGGCCTCGCGATCGCACCGTTTTGGCTGGCAGTCTGAAGAAGCGGTTGATGTTGCCCGTAATCAGATCGCCGAACTGGTCAACGCCGATCCCCGCGAAATCGTCTTTACCTCTGGCGCCACCGAATCCGATAACCTCGCGATCAAAGGCGCTGCCCATGCCCACCAGGCACGCGGCAAACATATCATCACCAGCCAGACCGAACATAAAGCGGTGCTCGACAGCTGCCAGCAGCTGGAGCGTGAAGGCTTTGATGTCACGTATCTGACGCCAGCAACCAATGGCATTATCTCACCTGGCCAGTTACGTGCAGCGCTGCGCGACGACACGATTCTGGTCACTCTGATGCATGTAAACAATGAAACCGGGGTGATTCAGGATATTGCCGCCTTTGGTGAGATTTGCCGTGAGCGTGAGATTCTGTTCCATGTTGATGCCACCCAGAGCGTTGGCAAATTGCCCATCGATCTCAGCCTGTTACCGGTCGATTTGATGTCGTTTTCTGCCCACAAGCTTTATGGCCCGAAAGGCATCGGCGCGCTCTATGTACGGCGTAAACCGCGCGTGCAGATCGCTGCGCAGATCCACGGCGGCGGACATGAACGCGGAATGCGCTCCGGGACCTTGCCGGTGCATCAGATTGTCGGCATGGGTGAAGCCTATCGTATTGCCGCCGAAGAGCGCGAAACTGAAATGGCGCGGATTCAGGCGCTACGCGATCGCCTGTGGCAGGGCATCAGCGCACTGCCGGACGTTACCCTTAATGGCGATCTGCAGCAGAGTGCACCGAATATTCTTAACCTCAGTTTCGCTGATGTTGAGGGTGAATCACTGATCATGGCGCTGAAAGACCTGGCGCTCTCTTCCGGTTCGGCCTGTACCTCCGCCAGCCTGGAGCCTTCCTATGTCCTGCGCGCGCTGGGCCTGAGTGAAGAACTGGCGCACAGTTCGCTTCGCTTCTCGCTGGGACGCTTCACGACGGAAGAAGAGATCGACTACGCCATTGCACTGGTGCAGAAGTCAGTGACCCGTCTGCGGGCCTTAATGAAATCCTGATACCCGGCGATAGTCCAGAAACTGCGCCAATATGGGCACTTCGCTGGCAACGCCCGGCGGAATCTGTTATCAGGTCTCTCTGTGAATTACATTTAACATCTTATTAAAGCCGTTATAACAATCAGGCTGGATGAAACAGATAACGATTACGGAGCTTTTCGATGACCACACAACCGATGAACATTACGCTTAGCAGCCAGCCCGCCGATGCGCGCTGGGGCGAAAAAGCGATTCTCAGCAGCAACGACAGCGGCATGACACTGCACCTGACCGGCGCAGATGCGCTGAATACCATTCAGCGTGCGGCCCATAAAATCGATGGCCAGGGCATCCGCCATGTGGCGCTGACCGGCGAAGGCTGGCACCTTGAGCAGTGCTGGGCATTCTGGCAGGGCTTCCGTGGCCCGAAAGGCCAGCGTCAGGTTGACTGGCCTGAACTGGGCGAACATGAGCAGGCGGAGTTTGATCGCCGTCTGAAAATCATCGACTGGGTGCGCAACGTCATTAACCTGCCCGCAGAAGATCTGGGGCCGGAGCAGCTGGCGCACAATGCCGTCGATCTGATCAGTGAAGTGGGCGGTGACGCCGTCAGCTATCGTATTACCAAAGGCGATGAACTGCGGGTGCAGGGTTATATGGGCCTGCATACTGTGGGACGCGGTTCAAATCGTCCGCCGGTCTATCTGGCGCTCGACTACAACCCGACCGGCGACGAGAATGCGCCGGTTTACGCCTGCCTGGTCGGTAAAGGCATTACCTTTGATACCGGCGGCTACAGCCTGAAGCAGAGCAGCTTTATGGACTCGATGAAGTCTGACATGGGCGGCGCGGCGACGGTGACTGGCGCGCTGGCGATGGCGATTTCTCGCGGTCTTAACAAGCGCGTCAAACTCTACCTCTGCTGCGCCGATAATATGGTCAGCAGCAACGCCTTCAAGCTGGGCGACATTATTCGCTATCGCAACGGCAAATCGGTGGAAGTGATGAACACCGACGCGGAAGGCCGCCTGGTGCTGGCCGACGGTTTGATCGACGCCAGCGAGCAGAACCCGACGATGATCATTGACGCCGCAACGCTGACCGGCGCGGCTAAAACGGCGCTGGGCAACGATTACCATGCGCTGTTCACCTTTGATGAGGTGATGGCGCAGTCGCTGATGGGCAGCGCAGTGAGTGAGAACGAACCTTTCTGGCGTCTGCCGCTGGCCGAATTCCATCGCAGCCATCTGCCGTCTAACTTTGCCGATCTTAATAACATCGCCAGTCCGTCTCATGCGGCCGGTGCCAGCAGCGCGGCAGCGTTCCTGTCACACTTCGTCAGCAACTATCAGCAGGGCTGGCTGCACATCGACTGCTCTGCGACCTATCGCAAAGGCGCCGTTGATCAGTGGGCGGCAGGTGCAACAGGTCTGGGCGTGCGTACCCTCGCCAATCTGTTACTGAAATAAGCCGATCTCAGCGGTGGCTGATGCTGCCGCTGTTCAGAGGGAAACGTTCAGAGGGAAACTATGAACCGTCTTGAAGAGGTGCTGAAGCTGGCGGCGACTGAGCCTGCCCATCGGCCCGAGTTTTTCCAGTTGCTGCTGGAATCTGACGTCTTTGTTCCGGGCGAAAGTACCACGCAACAGTTTGATGCCAGCACGCCCGTTGATCTTCAGCACTGGGAAAAAGAGGATGGCAGCAGCATTATTCCTTTTTTCACGTCAGAAGAGGCGATGAGTGAAGCGGTAAGCGGTGAGCAGTCATGGCTGCGTCTGCCGGTACGGACGTTGTTTGAGATGACGCGTGGCGAGACGCTGTTTCTCAATCCTAAACTGCCTTCCGGCAAAGAGTTCACTGCAGCGGAGATCACGCATCTGCTGGCGGAAGAGGGCAGTGCGCTAAGTCAGCAGACTGTGCTGGAAGGCGGGCAGTCACTGCTGCTCTCTGAGGTGGCTGAACCGCCTGCACAGATGATCGACTCGCTGACTCAGTTGTTCACGAAGCATAAGCAGGTGCGTCGGGCATTTATTGCCAGTATTCGTGAACGGGCAGACGAAGCACCTAATTTACTGATTGGCATTGAAGCGGACAGCAACATTGAAGCGATCATCCAGGCGGCGGGCAGTGTGGCAACGGATACGCTGCCAGACGATGCGCCAGTGGATATCTGTGAAGTGATGCCGAACGATCGCGGCATCAGCCACTTCTTTACCGCGCACATCACACCCTTCTATGAACGTCGCTGGGGCAGTTTCCTGCGTGACTTCAAGGGCAGTGAGCGGATTATCTGACGCACTCAATACAAACAGGCGGCTCATGAGCCGCTTGTTTTTTATTTCGCAATAGGCAGGTCGTCCCGGCTGCCCCATTCGCCCCAGGATCCGTCATACAGCGTGGCATCCCGTGCGCCCAGCGCGGTCAGCGCCAGAATCAACACCACCGCCGTTACGCCTGAGCCGCAGCTGGCGACCACTGGCTGGGAAATATCGACACCTGCGTCAGCAAAAATTCTGCGCAGTTCCGCTTCCGGCTTGAGTGTTCCCTGCTCAACCAGCATATTCCACGGCACGTTCAGGCTGTTGGGAATATGGCCGCGATGCAGGCCGGGACGCGGTTCGTCCACTTCAGCGTTAAAACGATTGGCAGCACGGGCATCAACAATCTGCGCGCCGCCTTCATGGCTGATCAGCAGCACATCCGTCAGGCGTTTCACCCGGCTTTCATCCGCGTGGGCTTCAAACTCACCTTCCGGCAGATTCACTTCGCCGCTTGCCAGCGCAAAACCGGCCGCTTTCCAGCCCTGCAATCCCCCGGCCAGAATCGACACCTGAGCCACACCAAAGGTCTTCAGCATCCACCAGGCGCGGGGTGCGGAAAAGAGATTGCCTTCGTCATAAACGACCAGATGTTTATCACTGCTGATGCCCAGCTCGCGCATCGCGACGGCAAAGGTCTCGGCACGCGGCAGCATATGTGGATAAGGGCTGGTGTGATCGGAAAGGGCTTCAATATCAAAGTAAGGGGCGTCAGGTAAATGACCCGCCAGATACTCAGCCTGGATATCGCGAACCGCTTCCATTCCGGGTGGCAACAAACGTGCATCCAGTACCTGAAGGCGTTCATCGTTGTAGTGCTCTTGTAACCAGTCGGCGGACACAAACAGTGGCGTCGTCATAACAACCTCATCTCAGCAATCTGTCATACCAGTGTCAGGGAATGTGCGCACCATCTCAAGAGAAGCGTTGATTAAATGCGAGCATTGATATGAAATTGCGCGGCGTAATCAAACGACACTCCCTGCGTCCCGGTGAAGGAACTACCATGAAGAAACGCAATACCCGGCTGCTGCTCAGCATGCTGATCGGTGGCTCGCTGCTGTCAGCAACTCTATTACCTGTTTTGCCTCTTCAGGCGGCAGAGGCACCCTCAACGGCTCAGGTCAGCAAACCGCTGACCATTATCGATCTCTCAGAACTGCAGATCGACGGTGCCGCTGCGCTGGTCTTAACCTTCAGTCAGCCGCTGGATGATAAACAGGATATCGCGCAAAAAGTCAGGCTGACTGACGATAAACAGGGCCGGGTGGATGGCGGCTGGGAGCTTTCCGCTAACCGCAAAACGTTGCGCTTCCGTCATCCTGAACCCTCACGTCACTTCACCGTCACGGTGGATGCAGGATTGCGCGCGGCCAGCGGTGAAACGCTTGCCGCCGATTACAGCCAGAAAATCGCCACCAGTGATATCCAGCCGATGGTGGGGTTTGCCAGTCGCGGTTCATTGCTGCCGCTGCGTATCACGCAGGGACTGCCGGTGCTGGCGCTGAATGTGAACCAGGTCGATGTCGATTTCTTCCGCATTAAGAATGCCGGCCTGGCAGAGTTTCTCTCGCAGTGGAATTACGGCAATAACCTCTCCAGCTGGCAGTCACAGGATCTGCTGAAAAGCAGCCAGCTGGTCTACTCCGGTCGCTTCGAGCTTAATCCGGCGCGCAACACCCGTGAAAAATTGCAGTTGCCGATGAGTGACATTACCGCGCTTCAGCAGCCGGGCGTCTATCTGGCGGTGATGAAGCAGGCCGGAACGTATCGCTACAGCCAGCCCGCTACACTTTTCACCCTGAGCGACATTGGCCTCTCACTGCATCGCTTCCCGACTCAATTTGAACTGTTTGCCCAGAGCCTGGCAAACGGCCAGCCACTTTCCGGCGTCAGCGTCAGGTTGCTGGATGCCAAAGGGCAGGTGCTGCAAAGCGGCACCAGTGACAACACCGGCCATCTGCGCCTCAGGGCGGATGAAAAAGGCAGGATCCTGCTGGCCGTGCAGGGTGAACAGACCTCAATGATTGACCTGTCGCGTCCGGCGCTGGATCTCGCGGAGTTTCCGGTTGCCGGACCGCAGGGTTATGACAAACAGCTGTTTGTCTTTGGGCCGCGCGATATCTATCGCCCAGGCGAAATCGTCATCGTCAATGCGCTGCTGCGTGATGCCGACGGACATCCGTTGCCCGTTCAGCCGATAAAAGCAGAACTGGTGCAGCCCGATGGCCAGGTGATGCGAACCTTTGTCTGGCAGCCTGAGGCGGGCCTCTACCAGCAGCGCCTGGCACTGCCCGAATCTGCCATGACCGGCAACTGGATGCTGCGAATCAATACCGGCGATAACCTCAAGCGTGAATGGACGTTCCACGTCGAGGATTTTCTGCCGGAGCGCATGGCGTTAACCCTGAAAAATGACCCTCAGCCGCAGCCTGCTGATGCCCCCGTTGAGTTTGGTATTGAGGGGCGTTACCTCTATGGCGCACCGGCGGCGGGTAACACGTTACAGGGACAACTCTATCTGCGACCGGCACGCGAAGCGGTGGCTGCACTGCCGGGCTACCAGTTTGGTGACATTACCGAAGAGGGGCTAAAGCGCACGCTGGATGAGGTCGATCTCAAACTCGACGCCAGCGGTAAAGCGCAGCTTTCGGTAGAGAGTCAGTGGGATCAGCTGCACTCTCCGCTCAACCTGATCCTGCAGGCCAGCCTGCTGGAGACCGGCGGCCGTCCGGTCACCCGACGCGCTACCCAGGCCATCTGGCCTGCAGAAGCTCTGCCGGGTATCCGGCCGCTGTTCGGTAACAAGGCCGTTTATGACTACCGCAGTGACAGCTATCACGATGAGCCTACCGTGCCAGAAGAGAGCCTGGCCGAATTCGATATTGTCTATGCCAACAGTCAGGGCAAGAAACTGGCGGCAGACAAGCTGGATGTGCGCCTGATTCGTGAGCGCCGTGACTACTACTGGAGCTTCTCGGACAGCGAAGGCTGGCAGTCGCAGTATGGCGACAAAGACCTGCAGGAAGATGAACGCGCTATCTCTGTTCCGGCTGACGGCAGCACCAAAGTCAGCTTCCCGGTTGAGTGGGGCCACTACCGGCTGGAAGTGCAGGCGGGCGAGAAGATCGTCAGCAGCGTGCGGTTCCAGGCCGGTTATGACTGGCAGGACAACACCAACGGCACGGGTGCACTGCGTCCGGATCAGGTCAGACTGAAGCTGGACAAAGCGGCTTACCAGCCGGGCGACACCGTGCATCTGCAGGTTGACTCCCCGGCAGCCGGTAAAGGTTACCTGATGGTGGAGTCGAGCAGCGGCACGCTCTGGTGGCAACCGCTGACTGTACCTGAGGGCGGCACAACAGTGGATGTCCCTGTTGCTGAGAGCTGGCGGCGTCACGATCTCTACTTCAGCGCTATCGTGGTGCGTGACGGTGATAAGGTCAGTGGCGCAACGCCAAAACGCGCGGTGGGGCTATTACACCTGCCGATGGCGACAGAGGCGCGCCGCTTAAACCTGACGCTGGATGCACCCGATAAAATTCGTCCTGAGCAACTCCTGACGGTCAGGGTTCACGCCGGTCGTGACGGCGGTCCGCTGCCTGAAAAAGTGAATGTACTGTTGTCAGCCGTGGACAGTGGCGTGCTGAGCGTCACAGATTTTAAAACGCCCGATCCGTGGCAGGCTTTCTTTGGCCGTAAACGCTACAACGTCGATCAGTACGATGTCTTTGGTCAGCTGATCGAAGGCGGTGGCCGACTGGCGGCGCTGCGTTTTGGTGGTGATGGTGAAGATGAATCGATGACGCGCGGCGGTAAAAAGCCGGTAACGCATGTGAATATCGTGGCGCAACAGTTGCAGGCGGTAACGCTGGATAAAGAGGGCAACGGGACGATTACGCTACCGATCCCGGCGTTTAACGGCGAACTGCGGCTGATGACCCAGGCCTGGAGCGACGATAGCTTCGGCGCGGCAGAGCGCAAACTGGTGGTTGCGGCGCCGCTGATCAGCGAACTGGCCACGCCGCGCTTCCTTGCCAGCGGCGACTCGGCATCACTGGCGCTCGATCTCACGAACCTGACCGATCTGCCGCAAACTCTGAAAGTGGATGTGGCCAGCAGTGGCTTAGTCGATCTGGCCGGTGCGGCCAGCCAGAGCGTGACGCTGGCCAAAGGCGCTCGTACCACACTGCAGATTCCGGTCACGGCGAAAACCGGCTTTGGTGATGGCGAGATTGCCGTACAGATTTCCGGTCTGAACCTGCCGGGTGAACAGGTTAAGGCCAGCAAACAGCAGTGGAAAATCGGCGTCCGGCCGCCTTATCCTGCCCTGACGCTGAACTTTGATGCCGTTATCAATCCCGATCAGCCCTGGCAGATCGCGGCAGCGGCGCTGACCGGCCTGGATGCACAGACCCTGAGTGGACAACTCACGCTGAGCAATCGTCCGCCGCTGAATATCGCCAGCTATATCAGTGCGCTCTATGCCTATCCCTACAGCTGTCTGGAACAGACTACCAGCGGGCTCTGGCCTTCGCTTTACACCAGCCATGCTGAGCTAACTGCTATGGGCATTAAAACCAGCAGCGATGAAGCGCGACGGGCCGCCGTCGACACCGGCATTGCTCGTCTGGCGGGCATGCAGCGGGCTAACGGCAGTTTCGGGCTGTGGGATAAACAGAGTGAAGAGGAGTTCTGGCTGACGCCTTATGTAACGGACTTCCTGCTGCGCGCCAGTGAGGCGGGCTATGCGCTGCCAGATAATGTGGTTGATCGCGCTAACGCACGGCTGCTGCGCTACTTGCAGGATCCCGCGCAGATCAGCGGCGGCAGCAGTGACGACAACGCCGCGCTGCAGTTCAGCGTGCAGGCTTACGCCGGATTGGTGCTGGCGCGTCAGCAGCGCGCGCCACTGGGTGCGCTGCGTGCATTGTATGAAAAGCGTGAGAAAGCCCGCTCCGGCCTGGCGCTGATGCAGCTGGGTGTCGCGCTGAAGCTGATGGGTGACGGGCAGCGCGCATCGCTTGCGATCATGCAGGGTGCCACGCTGACCCGCTCGGACAAAGCGTGGTACGGCGACTATGGCAGCACGGTGCGCGATGAGGGGATGATGATTGCCCTGTTAGCAGAGAATAAGCTGCAGCCTGATTTGCAGAATAGTCTGCTGCTGTCGCTCTCCAAAGAGGTCAGGGGAAAACGCTGGTTCTCGACCCAGGAAAATAACGCACTTTATCTGGCTGCGCATACGTTACAGCAGGCGCAGGGCGGGAGCTGGCAGGCGCAGCTGTCCGGTAACCCAGCTCCGTTACAGGGCGATGCACCGCTGAATAAAGGGCTGGGCGCTGAGCAACTGCTGCAGGGGCTAGCCATCAGTAATCCGGGCAGTGCGCCGCTGTATGGTCGTCTGGACGTCACCGGTTATCCGCTGGCCGCGCCTCAGCCGGAGAGTAATGTGCTCGGGATAAAACGTGAATATTTCACCCTGGATGGCAAAGCTGCCGATCTCAGTAATCTGCGCAGCGGTGAATTGCTGGTGGTTCGTCTGACGGTCTCCTCGAAACGCAGCATCAGCGATGCGCTGGTGGTGGATCTGCTGCCTGCCGGTCTGGAGCTGGAAAACCAGAATCTGGCGGATAGCAGCGCCAGCCTCGGTGACAGTGCGGATGCGCTGAAGGAGAGCATGGGTGACATGCAGCAGGCTGATATCAAACACATCGAGTTCCGAGACGATCGATTCGTCGCGGCCCTGGCGGTGGATACCTATCGTCCCGCCACGCTGGTCTATCTGGCCCGGGCGGTCACGCCGGGTCGCTATCTGATGCCACCGCCGCAGGTGGAGTCGATGTATGTGCCGGAGTGGCGCGCCACCGGCAGTACACCGCCGCAGCTGCATATCCAGTAAGTGATGCAGGGCGTGATTAACATCAGCGCCATTAAAAAGCGGTGGCTCGTGCTGCCGTTTTTTTTTCTGGCGTTATGGCTGGCGACATGGGGACTGGATCGGCTGTTCCCGCTGCCGCTTAAAGAGGTGCAGCCTGCGCGGGTGATTGTGGCCAGCGACGGCACGCCGCTGTGGCGCTTTGCGGACAGCAAGGGCATCTGGCGCTATCCCGTCACACCAGAAGAGGTCGCTCCGGCTTATCTGCAGGCGCTGCTCACCTACGAAGATCGCTGGTTCTGGTATCACCCCGGCATCAATCCGCTGGCGCTGGTGCGTGCGGCCTGGCAGGATTTGCGCCATCAAAGCGTTATTTCCGGTGGCAGCACGCTGACCATGCAGGTAGCACGCCTTATCGACCCGCAACCCCGTACGCTGCGGGGCAAGCTAATCCAGGCGTGGCGGGCGCTGCAGCTTGAATGGCACCTTTCCAAACGTGACATCCTGACGCTCTACCTTAACCGTGCGCCTTTTGGCGGCACGCTGGAAGGGGTGGGCGCGGCAAGCTGGAGCTGGCTGGGGAAATCCCCGTCACAGCTGACACCGGGCGAGGCAGCGCTGCTGGCGGTTTTGCCGCAGGCACCCAGCCGACTTCGCCCCGATCGCTGGCCAGAGCGGGCAGAAGCGGCACGCAATAAAGTGCTGGATCGGCTGGCGGAATACCGCATCTGGTCCGCTGAGCAGGTGGCGGAAATCCGTCAGGAGCCGGTCTGGCTGCCGCCACGGCAGATGCCGCAGATGGCGCCGCTGCTGGCCCGGCGATTACTGTCGATCAGTTCCAGCGACAAGATTGTCTCCACGCTCGATCCTTCACTGCAGCGCGAACTGGAAAGCCTGGCGCTGAACGTTAAAAACCAGCTTCCGCCGCGTACCTCACTGGCGATGCTGGTGGTCGATCACACCACCATGGCGGTTCGGGGCTATGTCGGTTCGGCTGACTTTACCGATGACAGTCGGTTCGGGCATGTGGACATGATCGCCAGCGTGCGTTCGCCTGGCTCGGTGTTAAAACCCTTTGTTTACGGCATGGCGCTGGATGAGGGGCTGATTCATGCCGAATCGCTGCTGCAGGATGTGCCGCGTCGCTTTGGTGATTACCGGCCAGGCAATTTCGACACCGGTTTTCACGGGCCGGTCAGCGCCAGCGATGCGCTGGTACGCTCCCTGAATCTGCCGGCTGTACAGGTGCTGGAGGCGCTGGGACCGAAAAACGTTGCGGCGCGTCTGCGCAATGTGGGTCTGAATTTACGTTTCCCGCCAGGCGCGGAACCCAATCTTTCGTTGATTCTTGGCGGCACCGGCGCCCGTATGGATGAAATTGTGGCGGCTTATAGCGCCTTTGCCCGTCACGGCAATGCCGCTGCACTGCGCTGGACGCCCGATCAACCCTTGCAGCAGCGACCGCTGCTTTCACCCGCATCGGCGTGGATCATCCGGCGCATCCTGGCGGGTGAAGCGCAACCGGCCGGTAATGGCAGCGTACCTGATGTGGTGCCGCTGGCCTGGAAAACCGGCACCAGTTACGGCTATCGCGACGCCTGGTCGGTGGGCATCAATCCCCGTTATCTGATTGGCGTCTGGGTGGGGCGGCCGGATGCGACTCCGGTTGCCGGGCAGTTTGGTTTCGCCTCTGCCGTGCCAGTCATGAATCAGATTAACAGCGTGCTGATGAGCCGTCTCGGCAGGCGTGACGTGCCGGTCGACCCACGTCCGGCCTCGGTAACGGTCGCGACCATCTGCTGGCCTGGTGGTCAGCCGTTGCCTGCCGGAGATGAAAACTGCCGCCAGCGTCGGCAAAGCTGGGTCGCTTCTGATACGTTGCCGCCAACACTGCTGGCGCCCGGTCAGGAGAGCCTCAGCGGATTACGCGCCGGCTACTGGCAAAATGTGCAGGGACTGCGCGTCGCAGCAGATTGCCCCGGCGCTACCCGCCACGAACGGCTGGTCTGGCCGCTGCCGCTGGAGGCCTGGCTGCCGCCTCAGGAGCGGCGGGCGCAGCGCTTACCGCCTGTCGATACCCATTGTCCGCCATTACAACAGGGCAGTAGCGCACCACTGATTGTCACCGGCGTTGTTGAGCGGCAAATCGTTAAACCGCTGCCGGGTAATAGCACGCTGACGATCCCGGTCGCGGTGCAGGGAGGGCAGGGCACGCAACGCTGGTGGTTCCTGAATGGTGAGCCATTGATGACGCAAAACGCGGCGAACAGCCTGTCGCTGCATCTTGATCATCCCGGCGAGTATCAGCTGGTGGTAATGGATGAAGAGGGACAACTTGTCTCGGTCACCTTCACTCGGGGCTGACGATTTTTTGCGCTAAATCATAACTATGGCGCGCCTGCCTCGACTCAGATCAAGAATTTTCAACAAATTGGGGATCTCTGATAGGCAATGCCGCACTCAGCCCCTATAATCGGCGCCGTTTCTTAACCGGGGCGGACGCCACCGGTTTCTTCAGAACGTCAAGACAGAGGTCATCATGGCAATCGAACGTACTTTTTCTATCATCAAGCCAAACGCCGTCGCTAAAAATGTGATTGGTGCTATCTATAACCGTTTTGAAAGCGCTGGCTTCAAAATCGTTGGCGCAAAAATGCTGCAGCTGAGCAAAGAGCAGGCTGAAGGCTTTTACGCTGAGCACCAGGGCAAGCCATTCTTCGATGGTCTGGTTGAATTCATGACCTCTGGCCCGGTTGTTGTATCCGTGCTGGAAGGTGAAAATGCGGTTCAGCGTCACCGTGACCTGATGGGTGCAACTAACCCGGCAAACGCACTGGCTGGCACACTGCGTGCTGACTACGCTGACAGCTTCACCGAAAACGCGACCCACGGTTCAGATTCTGCTGAATCCGCTGCCCGCGAAATCGCTTATTTCTTCGGCGAAAACGAAATCTGCCCACGTACCCGTTAATCGCCCGGCGATAAACGTTACAGCGGCTTTACAAAAATCTGCGTAGGGGAGGTCACTCCCGCCTGTTATCAGGCCGCAGATGTTGTACAATATTGCGCCTTCATTGACATCGCTTAATGAAGGCGCAATTTTTTCACCTATCCCTGAACAGCGCCATAACGTGTAACAACGAGGCCAGAGAATATTATGTCCGAACAGATTGAGACGTCCGCGTCCGCTTCCCCCATTGTCGTTTCTCCCAAAAGCCAGAAAATAAACCTGCTGGATCTCAACCGTCAGCAGATGCGGGAATTTTTCCTGTCGCTGGGCGAGAAGCCTTTCCGCGCCGATCAGGTCATGAAGTGGATTTATCACTACTGCTGCGATGACTTCGAGCAGATGACCGACATCAACAAAAAGCTGCGTAACCGGCTGATGGAGCTGACGGAAATCCGCGCGCCAGAAGTGGCGGAAGAGATGCGCTCCACCGACGGCACCATTAAATGGGCTATCCGCGTGGGCGACCAGCTGGTGGAAACGGTCTATATCCCGGAAGGCGATCGCGCCACGCTGTGTGTCTCTTCACAGGTGGGGTGTGCGCTGGAGTGTAAATTCTGTTCGACCGCACAGCAGGGTTTTAACCGTAACCTGCGGGTGTCAGAAATTATTGGTCAGGTGTGGCGTGCGGCGAAAATTGTCGGCGCAGCCAAAATCACCGGCCAGCGTCCTATCACCAACGTGGTGATGATGGGCATGGGCGAGCCACTGCTCAACCTCAATAACGTGGTTCCGGCGATGGAGATCATGCTGGATGACTTCGGTTTTGGTCTGTCGAAGCGTCGCGTAACCCTCTCAACGTCAGGCGTCGTGCCTGCGCTGGATAAACTGGGTGATATGATCGACGTGGCGCTGGCGATCTCGCTGCATGCAGCAAACGACAAGCTGCGTGATGACATCGTGCCGATCAACAAAAAGTACAATATCGAAACCTTCCTGGCCGCGGTGAAGCGTTACATCGCGAAATCCAACGCCAACCAGGGACGCGTGACCATTGAGTACGTCCTGCTGGATCACGTCAATGACAGCACTGATGATGCGCATGAACTTGCCGCATTGCTGAAAGAAACACCGTGTAAAATCAACCTGATTCCGTGGAACCCCTTCCCGGGCGCGCCGTATGGCCGTAGCTCTAACAGCCGTATCGATCGTTTCTCCAAAGTTTTGATGGACTATGGTTTTACCACCATCGTGCGTAAAACCCGTGGTGACGACATTGATGCCGCCTGCGGTCAGTTAGCCGGCGAAGTCATTGACCGTACCAAGCGGACGATGCGCATCAAAATGGCGGGTGAAGCCATATCTGTGAAGCCTCTCTAGAAGGTTGAAATCGCGCGTTTCCTGACGTGATGACCCGTGGCAGGCTGCAGCCTGTCAACGTCAAACGGAGGGAAACGATTATGCGTAATGGATTACCTGCATTGTTGCTGGCGCTGTTTGTTGTAAGCGGGTGTGTCAGTCAGCCGCGTGAACCTGGCGCAGAAGAGGTGCGTCTGCAGTTAGGGATGCACTATCTGGCCAGTGGCGACGCTGCTGCGGCTGAGCGAAACTTTCTACGGGCACAGGCCGCTGCGCCACAGGATTACCGGGTCTCGCTTGCGCTGGCACGGCTGGCACTGAAGCAGGGTAATCAGACAGCGGCGCAGGCACGGTTTATACTGGCACAGCAGCAGGCGCCGGATAATGGTTTTGTTGCTAACAATTACGGTGCGTTTCTCTGCGCTTTAAGGCAGTATGACGAAGCGCATCAACAGTTTAGTCGGGCAAGCGCAGCACAGCAGTTTGATGCTCGCAATGACGCGCTTGAACTGGCAGGCTTTTGTTATCTGCAGGCTGGCGATGTTGCTGCTGCCCGCAGGGCGTTACGTCAGGCCATTGATGCTGACAGGCGTAAAGCTGACTCGCTGCTGTCGGAAGCTGAAAAGCAGCTGGCAGATAACCATCTGTCGAAGGCCCAGGTTTTGCTTAGTGTTTACCAGCAACAACTGCCTGAAACAGCACGAAGTCTGGCGTTACACTTACGTTTCGCCGCGCTACAGGGAAATGCCGCTGACGTTTCACGTTATGGCGACCGGTTAGCGCGACGTTTTCCGCAATCGATACAGTACCAGCGTTATTTAGCTAATGAATACTGAAGCCACTCAAGAAAACTCTGCATTACAATCAACAGGTGAACGCCTGCGTCTGGCCCGTGAGCAGATGGGGCTGACGCAGCAGAACGTCGCTGAACGCCTGTGCCTGAAACTTTCTACCGTGCGTGACATTGAGGAGGACAAATCACCTGCTGATTTAGCTTCCACGTTCCTGCGCGGCTACATTCGCTCTTACGCGCGTCTGGTGCATATTCCTGAAGAGGAACTGCTGCCGATGATGGCGAAGCAGACACCGATTCGGTCTTCAAAGATTGAGCCGATGCAAAGTTTTTCACTGGGCAAACGCCGCAAGAAACGCGACGGCTGGTTAATGATTTTTACCTGGCTGGTGGTGTTTGTGGTCGTGGGGCTGACGGGCGCCTGGTGGTGGCAGAACCATAAAGCGTCTCAGGACGATCTGGTGCCGATGACCGACCAGAGCAGTAGCAGCGGTGATAATGGTCAGTCGATTCCGCTGGGTGAAAGCAGTGGTGATAGCGCGGCACCTGCCGCAACTGACGAGAGCAACACCACCACGACCAGTAACAGCGGCGCAGCCAGTGCGCCGGCGAGTGCGGCTCCGGCCGCCACCGCCAGCAATAGCGCGACCACCACTCAGCCGGATAACACCAGCAATGCTGTGGTGTCGCCGAGCCAGGCGCCAGTGGACAACTCAGCGGCTGCACCAGCAGCCACGACGCCGACAACCAGCGCGGCACCTCCGATGCCCGTCGGTGCAGCTGCGGTCAATGAGCCGGCAGCTGACCCTAATGCGGTGGTCATGAACTTCAACGCCGACTGCTGGCTGGAAGTCAGTGACGCGACCGGCAAAAAACTGTTCAGCGGCATTCAGCGTAGTGGTGGTAAACTCAGCCTCGCAGGAACGCCTCCGTATCGTCTGAAAATTGGCGCGCCTCGTGCGGTTCAGGTGCAATATCAGAATCAGCCCGTTGATTTAAGTCGTTTTATCCGTAATAACCAGGTTGCTCGCCTGACGTTGGGTGCGCAATAACAGCGTATCGCGTACCGGGCAATTGTGGAGAAGAAATATGCATAACGAAGCACCCATTATCCGCCGTAAATCCAAACGCATTTACGTCGGCAAGGTGCCGGTCGGTGACGGCGCGCCAATCGCTGTTCAGTCGATGACCAACACCCGCACCACTGACGTGGAAGCGACGGTAAATCAGATCAAAGCCCTTGAGCGAGTCGGTGTCGACATCGTTCGTATCTCGGTGCCTACCATGGATGCCGCAGAAGCATTCAGACTGATCAAACAGCAGGTGAATGTACCGCTGGTTGCAGATATTCATTTTGACTACCGCATCGCCCTGAAAGTCGCCGAGTATGGCGTCGACTGCCTGCGCATCAATCCCGGTAATATCGGGAACAATGAGCGCATCCGTATGGTGGTTGACTGCGCACGCGACAACAATATTCCGATTCGAATTGGCGTGAACGCCGGTTCACTGGAAAAAGATCTGCAGGAAAAGTATGGCGAGCCGACGCCGCAGGCGTTGCTGGAATCAGCCATGCGTCATGTTGATCATCTTGACCGTCTTAACTTCGATCAATTCAAAGTCAGCGTAAAAGCCTCTGACGTCTTCCTCGCGGTTGAATCTTATCGCCTGCTGGCGAAACAGATCGAACAGCCTCTGCATCTCGGCATCACCGAAGCGGGTGGCGCACGCGCAGGCGCAGTAAAATCTGCGATTGGACTTGGCCTGTTACTGTCAGAAGGGATCGGCGATACGCTGCGTATCTCGCTGGCGGCGGACCCGGTTGAAGAAGTCAAAGTCGGTTTCGATATCCTGAAGTCACTGCGCATTCGCTCTCGCGGGATCAACTTCATCGCCTGTCCAACCTGTTCACGTCAGGAGTTTGACGTTATCGGCACGGTCAACGCGCTGGAGCAGCGTCTGGAAGATCTGATCACCCCGATGGATGTCTCCATTATCGGCTGTGTCGTCAACGGACCGGGTGAAGCGACCCTCTCTACGCTGGGCGTGACCGGCGGCAGTAAGAAGAGTGGTTTCTACGAAGATGGCGTGCGTCAGCGCGATCGTCTCGACAACAATGACATGATCGATCAGCTGGAAGCGCGCATTCGCGCCAAAGCGTCGATGCTGGATGCCAGCCGCCGTATTGATGTGCAGCATCTGGAAAAATAATGGCGCGCGCGGTCTGCGTGCGTGACTTTTTTGACTGAACCTGTGCGGTTTCATCCTCATAAGGTATGATGCCGGACAGGTTTTTTTGCATTAAGAGATTCTAACGTGGCGAAGAATATTCAGGCGATTCGCGGGATGAACGACTACCTGCCTGCGGATACTGCCCTCTGGCAACGGATTGAAGGCGTTCTCAAGCAGACGCTGGCGAGCTACGGTTACAGCGAAATTCGCTTACCGCTGGTAGAGCAAACCCCACTGTTTAAGCGCGCCATCGGTGAAGTCACCGACGTGGTTGAAAAAGAGATGTATACCTTTGACGATCGCAACGGCGAAAGCCTGACGCTGCGCCCGGAAGGCACAGCAGGCTGTGTGCGAGCCGGTATCGAACACGGTTTACTCTACAACCAGGAACAGCGTCTGTGGTACATGGGTCCCATGTTCCGCTATGAGCGTCCACAGAAAGGCCGCTATCGTCAGTTCTATCAGATTGGCGTGGAAGTTTTTGGTCTGCAGGGACCAGACATCGATGCTGAACTGATCATGCTGAATGCACGCTGGTGGAAAGCCCTGGGTATCTCTGAGCACGTTCGCCTTGAACTTAACTCTATCGGTTCGCTGGAAGCGCGTGCTCACTACCGTGATGCGCTGGTCGCCTTCCTGGAACAGCACAAAGAGGTGCTGGACGAGGATTGCAAACGCCGCATGTACAGCAATCCGATGCGTGTTCTTGACAGTAAAAATCCCGACGTTCAGCAACTGCTGAATGATGCGCCACAGCTTGGCGACTATCTGGATGATGAATCACGTGAACATTTCAGCGGTCTGTGTGCCTTACTGGATGATGCCGGAATCAGCTACACCGTCAATCAGCGTCTGGTGCGCGGTCTGGATTACTACAACCGCACCGTGATTGAGTGGGTGACGGATAGCCTGGGTTCACAGGGCACGGTATGCGGCGGCGGTCGCTATGATGGCCTGGTTGAGCAGCTCGGTGGCCGCGCGACACCTGCCGTTGGCTTTGCTATGGGTATGGAGCGTCTGGTATTGCTGGTTCAGGCAGTTAATCCTGAATTTGAACCGACGAGCAATGTGGATGTCTATGTTATCGCTTCAGGTCAGGGCGTGCAGTCTGCTGCGATGCAGCTGGCTGAGAAATTGCGTGATGAAGCGCCTGAACTGAGGCTGATGACCAACTTTGGCGGCGGCAACTTCAAGAAGCAATTTGCCCGTGCTGACAAGTGGGGCGCGCGCGTTGCCCTGGTGTTAGGCGAGGATGAAGTTAAAGCCGGTCAGGTCGTGATTAAAGATCTGCGCCGTGGCGAGCAGCAAACGCTGGATCAGGCAGAGGCTGCTGCTGTATTGCGTACGCTGCTACAGTAAGCGTGACACAGCACCAACCATAGAAAGGAGAAGGATTGCGTGGAAGTGTATAGCAATGAAAACGAGCAGACCGACGCGCTGCGCAACTTTTTTGCCAATAATGGCAAAGCGTTAGCCATTGGCGTAGTGATCGGCATTGCTGCGCTGGGTGGCTGGCGTTACTGGAGCAGTCATCAGGATGATACGGCGAAATCGGTATCCGCACAGTATCAGCAGCTGACCAGCGCCATGCAGGCAGGCAAGCCGGAAACGCTGGAAGCGGTAAACCGTTTTGCCAGTGAAAACAGCAACACTTACGGTGCTCTGGCCGCGATGGATCTGGCGAAGCAGTACGTTGACGCCGGTCAGCTTGATAAAGCGGCATCACTGCTGCAAAACGGCCTGAAAGATACCAAAGATGCCAATCTGCAGGCAGTGATTAACCTGCGCCTGGCACGCATTCAACTGCAACAGAATCAAGCGGATGCGGCGCTTAAAACCCTTGACGGTGTGAAGGGTGATGGCTGGACAGCCATTGTGGCCGATATTCGCGGCGAAGCGCTGCTGACCAAAGGCGACAAGCAGGGCGCGCGCGATGCATGGAGTAAAGGGGTTGAATCTGACGCCTCTCCGGCATTGAAGCAAATGATGCAGATGAAGATGAATAACTTAAGCTAAGCCAGTCAAGAGAGAGCGCATGGAATTACGTAAATACCTGCTGCCGGGACTGATTTCAGTCACTTTGCTCAGCGGTTGTTCGCTGTTTAGCGGCGAAGAAGATGTAGTAAAAATGGCCCCGTTGCCGAAGGTCGAAAATCAGTTCACGCCACAGAAAGTGTGGAGCACCTCGGTTGGTGACGGTGTGGGTGATTTCTACTCAAATCTGCATCCTGCCTGGCAGGATAATACGGTTTACGCTGCCGACCGCTTTGGTATCGTCAAAGCACTGGATGCCGCAGACGGTAAAGAAAAGTGGAAAGTCGATCTCTCTGAGAAAACCGGCTTCTTCTCGAAAAATATTTCAGCCCTGCTATCAGGTGGCCTGACGGCCGATGGCGACCGCATTTATGTTGGCAGCGAACGCGGCCAGGTTTTTGCCCTGAACAGCAGCGATGGTAGCGTGGCCTGGCAGACGAAAGTCGCCGGTGAAGCGCTGTCACGTCCGGTGGTCAGCGATGGCCTGGTGCTGATTCATACCAGCAACGGCATGTTGCAGGGACTGGATCAGAGCAGCGGTGTGGTGAAGTGGAGCGTCAACCTGGATATGCCAGCGCTGTCTCTGCGCGGTGAATCTGCGCCGGCTGTGGCCTTTGGCGGCGCAATTGTCGGTGGCGACAACGGCCGTGTCAGTGCCGTGGCAATGAACCAGGGACAGCTGATCTGGCAGCAGCGTATTTCTCAGGTCAGCGGTGCCACGGAGATTGACCGTCTTAATGACGTCGATACCACACCGGTTATCGTTAACGGCGTCGTTTATGCACTGGCCTACAATGGCAATCTGTCGGCGCTGGATCTGCGTTCAGGTCAGATTTTGTGGAAACGCGAAATCGGCGGTGTGAAAGATCTGATTGTTGACGCCGGCCGTATCTATCTGGTCGATCAGGACGATCGTGTGATCGCTCTTAACACTGACGGCGGTGTTGCCATCTGGCGTCAAAGCGATCTGCTGCATCGCAACCTGACTTCACCGGTGCTCTACAACGGTTATCTGATAGTCGGTGACAGCGAAGGTTATCTGCACTGGCTGAACACCACAGATGGACGTTTTGTCGCGCAGCAGGAACTGGATAGCTCAGGCTTCCAGACCGAGCCGGTAGTTGCCAGCGACAAGCTGCTGATCCAGTCCAAAGACGGTGAGCTTTATGCGATTACCCGTTAACGGGTAAACGTCTGGCAGGTGAAATCCTCCGTTCCGACGGCTCCTGATTTAATCAGGGGCCGTTTCGTTTTTAGTCAGGCATGGTATTCTTTGCGCCTTAAGCCTGAACTTAACGGCCAGAGCCGTTATAATCTCGCCATTCGGGCGATTAATTTTTTATTGAGGCATTTTGTTATGGTACCTGTGGTCGCGCTGGTTGGGCGTCCCAATGTGGGAAAATCTACGCTATTCAACCGTTTAACACGCACACGTGATGCGCTGGTAGCGGATTTTCCTGGACTGACTCGCGATCGCAAATATGGTCGCGCCGAAGTGGAAGGGCGCGAATTTATTGTTATTGATACCGGTGGTATCGACGGCACCGAAGAGGGTGTTGAAACGCGGATGGCTGAACAGTCACTGCTGGCGATCGAAGAAGCCGATGTTGTGCTGTTTATGGTGGATGCGCGTGCGGGCATGATGGCCGCCGATCAGCAAATTGCGAAGCATCTCCGTTCCCGTCAGAAAGCGACCTTCCTGGTGGCAAATAAAACTGACGGGATGGATCCGGATCAGGCGATTGTCGACTTCTATTCACTGGGCCTGGGCGAAATCCACGCCATTGCGGCGTCGCATGGTCGTGGTGTGAGCAGCCTGATTGAAGAGGCGCTGCTGCCGTGGATGGAAAAAGTTGAGGCGGTCGAGCTCACTGAAGAAGAAGAGAACCAGGCTTACTGGGCTGCGTTAGAAGCTGACGAGATTGCTGAGCAGGAAGCCGCAGAGGAAGAAGAAAACTTCGACCCGACGGGCCTGCCGATCAAACTGGCTATCGTTGGTCGTCCAAACGTAGGTAAGTCAACGCTTACCAACCGCATTCTCGGTGAAGACCGCGTGGTGGTCTACGATATGCCGGGCACCACCCGCGACAGCATCTACATTCCGATGGAGCGCGATGGACGTGAATACGTTCTGATCGACACCGCCGGTGTCCGTAAGCGTGCCAAAATCTCTGACACTGTAGAGAAATTCTCGGTGATCAAGACGCTGCAGGCGATTGAAGATGCCAACGTGGTGATGCTTGTGATTGATGCGCATGCCGGCATTTCCGATCAGGATCTCTCACTGCTTGGCTTCATTCTCAACAGTGGTCGCTCGCTGGTGATTGTGGTCAACAAATGGGATGGCCTGTCGCAGGAAGTACGTGATGAAGTGAAAGAGACGCTGGACTTCCGTCTGGGCTTTATCGATTTCGCCCGTATCCACTTTATCTCTGCGCTGCACGGCAGCGGCGTGGGTAATCTGTTCGAGTCGATCACAGAAGCTTATGACTGCTCGACCCGACGCGTAAATACCTCGCTGCTGACGCGCATCATGAACATGGCTGCAGACGATCACCAGCCGCCGCTGGTACGCGGTCGCCGCGTTAAGCTGAAATACGCGCATGCCGGTGGTTATAACCCGCCTATCGTAGTGATCCACGGTAATCAGGTGAAGGATCTGCCCGATTCTTACAAACGCTATCTGATGAACTACTTCCGTAAATCACTGAACGTGATGGGAACGCCAATTCGTATTCAGTTCAAAGAGGGTGATAACCCTTATGAAGGCAAACGTAACCTGCTGACGCCAACGCAGCAGCGTAAACGCAAGCGTCTGATGGCGCATATGAAAAAGAATAAGCGTTAACAAAATGAGGGCCATCTGGCCCTCTTTTTTTGCTCTGAACTCATCAGGCAGGGAGAAGAAAATGATGGTGATGTGTGAAAAATGTCAGCAACCGCTGTCGCTCAGCAACGGTGAAATTATCTGCAGTGCCTGTGGTGCACATTATCCCGCGAAACCCTGTTGCCCTGAGTGTCACCAGCCGCTTGACGTACTCAAAGCCTGCGGTGCAGTGGACTACTTTTGCCGCAATGGACATGGTCTGATCTCCCGCAAGCGCGTACTGTTCCAGCCGCCAGGTCACTAACGCCGCTTTCAGCTACGCGTAATCTGTCTGAGAATCCACCGCGACGCCCGGCTATTTGTAGCAAAAATGCTATTGCGCCGTAACAAACCGGTTAGATATGTTCACTCTGTAACGTACCAGGTGGTACAATCCTGCCGCGTCGTGGGAGGGGTCAGCCACTTCAGTGCTCTTCCGGCCCACAGATTCTCACGGACGCGGGTCTGTTTATATTCGATTTGAAACCGAGCGATGCTCCACGCGCACCTGTTAACGCGCCGGAGTCCGGATGGCCTCTGTCCGGGCGCTCTGTTTATTCAGGAGAGTAAGTGTTATGGCTGAAACATCCTCCCGCGCCGGAAAGGGGCTGGGAATCGCATCCATGCTGCTCGGACTGGTGCTGCTTGCCACCGGTCTGTTTTTTGCAATTGGCGGCGGTAAACTGGTTGCCCTGGGCGGCAGTTGGTACTTTTTAATTGCGGGTATTGTTACTGTCCTCTCCGCAATCCAGTTCTTCCGTCGCAAATCTTCGGCAGTGGTTCTGTTCCTGCTGGTCTTTGCTGGCACCCTGATCTGGTCGCTGTTTGACGCAGGTCTGGATTTCTGGCCACTGGTCTCGCGTCTGATGGTTCCAGCCGGACTGACGCTGCTGGCTTTCCTGATCTGGCCTTCACTGCGTAAGCACGAAGGTAAGCACTCACTGGCGAAACCTTCTTACGCGTTCGCGGCAGTGCTGGCGGCAGGCATGGTGGCAACACTGGTGCAGATGTTCCAGCCTCATCCTACCGTTGCGGCTACGGGCGAAGAGTTACCGTTGATCCCGGTAGACAAAGCGAAACAACAGAAAGACTGGGATAACTACGGCAACACGCCTCAGGGCAGCCGCTTTGTGGCACTCGATCAAATCACCCGCGACAACGTGAAAGATCTGCAGGTCGCGTGGACCTTCCGCACGGGTGATACCCCAGTCAGCCCGACCGGTAACGGCGCAGAAGATCAGCAGACGCCATTACAGATTGGCAATACCCTTTATCTCTGTACGCCGCATAACAACGTTATCGCCGTTGAAGCCAACACGGGTAAGCAGATCTGGAAACGTGAAATCAACGCCCAGGCTGAAGTCTGGCCGCGCTGCCGTGGTCTGGCTTACTTTGATGCAACCAAACCGCTGCAACAGCCTGATAAACCGGGATCATCACCTGTTCCGGCCGCTGTCCTGCCAGCCGGTGACAGCTGTCAGCGTCGTATTCTGATGAATACCATCGATGCACGACTGATTGCGATCAACGCCGACAACGGTGAGTTCTGTGAAGATTTTGGTAATCACGGCATCGTAGATCTTAAAGCGGGCCTGGGTCAGGCACCGGACCCACAATATCAGCTGACCTCCGCGCCAACGCTGGCCGGTACCACGGTTGTGGTGGGTGGCCGTGTCGCAGATAACGTACAGACCGATATGCCTGGTGGTGTGTTACGTGGTTTTGACGTGATTACTGGCAAAATGCGCTGGGCGTTTGACCCGGGCAATGTTGACCCGAATGCGATACTGATGCCGGGCAAAGATTATACCCGCAGTACGCCAAACTCATGGGCGCCGATGTCATATGACCCGGCAATGAACACCGTGTTCATCCCAATGGGGAGTTCGTCAGTTGACCTCTGGGGTGCGAACCGTACCGCGCTGGATCACAAATATGGCGCATCGGTGCTGGCGCTGGATGCCACCACCGGTAAAGAGAAGTGGGTCTATCAGACCGTACATAACGATCTGTGGGACTTTGACCTGCCGATGCAGCCAAGCCTGATCGACTTCCCGCAAAAAGATGGCAGCACCACGCCAGCGGTCGTGATTGGCGGCAAAACTGGCATGATCTTCGTGCTTGACCGTATGACCGGCAAGCCGCTGACCAAAGTCGAAGAACTGCCGATGCCACAGGGTCATATCCCGAACGAGCAGTACACCAAAACGCAGCCTCACTCGACCGGTATGCCGCAGATTGGCAACCAGACGCTGAAAGAGTCTGACATGTGGGGGGCGACGCCGTTTGATCAGCTGGCCTGCCGTATTGGCTTTAAATCGATGCGCTATGATGGCCTGTTCACCGTGCCGGACACCGATAAGTCTCTGAGCTTCCCGGGTTCGCTGGGCGGTATGAACTGGGGCAGCATGTCGACCGATCCGAACAACCACCTGTTGTTCGTCAATGATATGCGTCTGGGTCTGTGGGTGCAGATGATCCCGGCTGATACCAGCAATATTGCGCGCGGCAGCAATGGCGGCGAAGCGATCAACACCGGTATGGGTGCCGTTCCGCTGAAAGGCACACCATACGCTGTGAATAAAAATCGCTTTATGTCACCGTTGGGTATCCCATGTCAGAAACCGCCATTTGGTACGCTGTCGGCGATTGATATGAAAACGCAGAAAATCGTCTGGCAGGTGCCAGTGGGTACTGTGCAGGATACTGGTCCGTTCGGCATCAAGATGCGCATGAAGATGCCAATTGGTATGCCAACGCTGGGCGGTACGCTGGCAACCCAGGGTGGCCTGGTCTTCATCGCCGGTACACAGGATTACTACCTGCGCGCCTTTGACTCTTCAACCGGTAAAGAGGTGTGGAAAGCACGTCTGCCGGTGGGCAGTCAGGGCGGCCCGATGAGTTACGTCTCACCGAAGGATGGTAAGCAGTACATCCTGATCTCGGCAGGTGGCGCACGTCAGTCACCAGACCGCGGTGACTACGTGATTGCTTACGCGCTGCCAGACAGCAAGTAACAACGTATAAGTAAAAGGGCCGACATTGTCGGCCCTTTTTTTATTTGCCGTCGCGCCACAGCGCCTGCAACTCGGGCGGCGCGACCTGTTCCGGAATCAGGAGCACAATGGTGCCCACCTCGCGGCGGGTGGCATATTGAATCTGGATACGGAAATAACGCTGATCGCCACTGCCCACCTGCGCGGCTTTATCCTCGGGTTCGCCCAGCGGCATTGCCTGCTCCAGCGCATGGCAGACGCGCTGTTTTTCTGGCGCCGGCAACTCGCCCAGCATAAAGCGACGTTCGGCGCGAAGCCCGGGAATAAAGGCCATGCCGCCTTCACGAGCGACGATGATGGTGGCATCATCGGTGAGTTCGGGCAGATCACTCATAGCACGCCAACCTCCTTCCACGCCTGTTCAATAGCACTGCTGACCGACTCGTTGAACCGTTTTTTACCATGCTGTACGGTGAAGCGGGCAAAGGTTTTAAAATCCGCATCCTGTGGCAGTTCGTCGTCACACACCGTGTCGTACCAGGCATATCCCGCCTGTTCCCAGGCATAACCACCCAGCGCTTTGGCCGCCAGATAAAAGGCCCGGTTAGGAATGCCGGAGTTGATATGAACGCCGCCATTATCTTCACGGGTTTTCACGTAGTGATCCATGTGTGCCGGTTGCGGATCTTTGCCCAGCATCGGGTCATCGTAGGCGGTGCCAGGTTCAGACATCGATCGCAGACCACGTCCGTTGATGCCTTTCGCCAGCAGGCCTTCACCGATAAGCCAGTCCGCCTCATCGGCGCGCTGTTTTTTACTGAACTGTTTCACCAGCGAGCCAAAGACATCCGACAGCGACTCATTCAGCGCGCCAGCCTGCTCAAAGTAGATTAACCCGGCTTCATTTTCTGTGACGCCATGCGCCAGTTCATGCGCCACAACGTCAATCGCAATGGTGAAGCGATTAAAAATTTCACCGTCACCATCACCAAATACCATCTGCTGACCGTTCCAGAAAGCGTTCTGGTATTTTTCACCATAGTGCACGGTACCCAGCAGTTTCAGCCCCTGATTATCCAGCGAGTTACGCTGATAAGCCTGCCAGAAGAAGTCATAGGTCACCCCAAGGTAGTCCCAGGCTTCTTCAGCCGCGACATCATCATTACCGGGCTGGCCCTCCTGACGAATCAGCTTGCCCGGCAGGGTTTCCTGGCTCTGGGCATCATAAATTTCACGATCCACATGACCGCCCGCCGCCGTTTTAACGCCGGTCGGCTTTTGCCAGTGTTCCGCCATGAGATGTTGAACGTGCGTCAGGGTGCGACGCGCCTGCTCCTGCTGGTGGCCGGAACCGTGTGCGATGATCTTGCGAAGGATATAGGGAGGGATAACGCAATAAGGCATCTGAAACTCCTTGGCATCAGGGATGTGCCAAAAAGTATAGACCCGTCAGGCTGGATAGACCTGGTAATTAAGGCCATAGTTAAGTGGAAAAATGTGAGCTAACGGGCATAGTTGGCGTCAGGAAGCGGTTTTGCGGCGACGCTTTTTTTCAGGCAACAGCTGTGTCACCTGGCTTTCAACCCAGCCATCATCAAGGCGGGTGCGCAGCAGATCGCCGCTCTGGAGCTGTGCGGTTTTCTTCACCACCTGTCCGGTGTTGTCAGTGGTCACGCTAAAACCACGCGCCAGCGTCGCCAGCGGGCTGACGCTTTCCAGCTGCGCCACCAACTGACCAAAGTCCTGTTTGTTGCTGTTCAGCTGGCTGGTCATGCTCTGCTGCAGGCGATAGTGCCAGCTTTGCAGCTGCTTTTGCGCCTCGAACAGGCGCTGCTGCGGCTGTTGAGCATTGAGTCGCTGGGACAGGCGATCCTGCTGACGTGTTGCGTGACGCAGACGGGTTTCCATCGCTTCACCCAGACGCTGTTGCAGGCGGAACAGGGCGGTCTGCTGACGAGCCAGACGCAACTGCGGGTGCTGCTGCTGCAGACGATGCTCAAGGCGGGTATAAAGCCGCTGCTGGCGAGCCAGGTAATAATCCATCGCCATCTCCAGCCGCTGTTGCTGAGATTGCAACTGGCGCAGCAGCTCCAGCTGGTTACGGCTGACAATTTCAGCGGCGGCGGAAGGGGTGGGCGCGCGTAAATCGGCAACAAAGTCAGCAATGGTGACATCGGTTTCGTGACCGACCGCGCTGACGACAGGAATGCGGCTGGCAAAAATGGCGCGTGCTACGCGTTCGTCATTAAAACTCCACAGATCTTCCAGTGAACCGCCGCCGCGTCCGACGATTAACACGTCGCACTCATTGCGCAGGTTGGCGATTTCAATTGCACGGACAATCGCCGCGGGCGCATCAACACCCTGAACTACGGTGGGGTAGATCACCACGGGCAGCGAAGGATCACGGCGATGCAGCACACGTAACACATCGTGCAGTGCCGCACCGGTGGAAGAGGTGATAACCCCGACCTGGCGTGCCGGTTCCGGCAGTGGTTGCTTATGCTGCGGATCGAACAATCCTTCGGTCGCCAGTTTTGCTTTCAGCAGTTCAAACTGCTGCTGCAACAAGCCTTCACCCGCCGGATGCATACTCTCGGCAATCAGCTGATAGTCACCGCGGGGCTCATAGAGCGTGATGTTGGCACGCACCAGTACCTGCTGACCGTGCTGCGGACGGAAGGTGACGCGACGATTGCTGTTACGGAACATGGCACAGCGAACCTGAGCGCCATCATCTTTCAGCGTGAAGTACCAGTGACCGGATGCCGGTTGCGTGAAGTTGGAGATCTCGGCGCTGATCCAGACCAGACCCATCTCTTTCTCCAGCAGTTGACGCACTGTCGTATTGAGACGGCTGACGGTAAAAATATTGGCGATGGGTGGCAGCGACATGTGACGAAGATCAAATTCCAAATCAGCAGGTTAATTCATCGATACTACATTGCTGCCTGCGCGGATCAAGAGTTTTTCTTAAATAATGCTGGAGGCAATCGATTACGGCCTGTATAATGCCGCGGCAATATTTTATCTATTCTCAATCACCCGAGGTGGAGTATTGCCATGTTAAGAATCGCTAAAGAAGCACTCACTTTTGACGACGTTCTGCTCGTCCCTGCACACTCCACCGTCCTGCCTAATACGGCCGATCTCAGCACTCAGCTGACCAAAAATATCCGTTTAAACATTCCTATGCTCTCCGCTGCCATGGACACCGTGACCGAATCGGGTCTGGCGATTGCGCTGGCACAGGAAGGCGGCCTTGGCTTCATCCATAAAAATATGTCGATTGAACGCCAGGCGGACGAAGTGCGCAAGGTGAAGAAACATGAAAGCGGCGTGGTCACTGAACCACAGACCGTGCTGCCAACCACGCCTCTGGCTGATGTGAAAGTGCTGACCGAGCGCAACGGCTTTGCAGGCTACCCGGTAGTTAACCGCGACAACGAACTGGTGGGTATCATCACCGGTCGTGATGTGCGCTTTGTAACCGACCTCTCTCAGCCGGTCTCTGCGGTCATGACCCCGAAAGAGCGTCTGGTGACGGTGAAAGAGGGTGAAGCGCGTGATGTGGTCCTGCACAAGATGCACGAAAAGCGCGTTGAGAAAGCGCTGGTCGTGGATGACAGCTTCCATCTGCTGGGCATGATCACCGTTAAAGACTTTCAGAAAGCCGAACGTAAACCTAACGCCTGTAAAGATGCGCAGGGTCGACTGCGTGTCGGTGCAGCGGTGGGCGCGGGTGCCGGTAACGAAGAGCGTATTGATGCGCTGGTCGCAGCAGGCGTTGACGTGCTGCTGATTGACTCTTCACACGGCCACTCTGAAGGTGTGCTGTCACGCATCCGTGAAACCCGCGCTAAATACCCGGATCTGGAAATCGTCGGCGGTAACGTGGCAACAGGCGCAGGCGCTCTGGCGCTGGTCGCGGCAGGCGTCAGCGCCGTTAAAGTCGGTATCGGCCCGGGCTCAATCTGTACTACCCGTATCGTAACCGGCGTGGGCGTTCCACAGATCACTGCTGTTTCTGACGCGGTTACTGCGCTGGAAGGCACCGGTATTCCGGTGATTGCTGACGGTGGTATCCGTTTCTCCGGTGATATCGCTAAAGCAATCGCGGCGGGTGCGTCCTGTGTGATGGTCGGTTCAATGCTGGCGGGGACCGAAGAGTCGCCGGGCGAGATCGAACTCTATCAGGGCCGTTCATTCAAATCCTATCGCGGTATGGGTTCACTGGGCGCGATGTCCAAAGGCTCGTCTGACCGTTACTTCCAGACTGATAACGCCGCTGACAAGCTGGTGCCGGAAGGTATCGAAGGTCGCGTGGCCTATAAAGGCCGTCTGAAAGAGATCGTGCATCAGCAGATGGGTGGATTGCGCTCGTGCATGGGCCTGACCGGTTGCCCGACCATTGACGACCTGCGCACCAAAGCGGAATTTGTCCGCATCAGCGGCGCAGGCATCAATGAGAGCCACGTGCATGATGTGACCATAACCAAAGAGTCACCGAATTACCGCATGGGTTCATAATCCCGATTTCCCGCCCGGCTCAAGCCGGGCGCTTTTATTGATCAAGTCACCGTTCTGGAAACCCCTCAATGACGACGGAAAATATCCATAAGCATCGCATTCTGATTCTCGATTTCGGCTCACAATATACTCAGCTGGTTGCACGTCGCGTGCGCGAACTCGGCGTTTACTGTGAACTCTGGGCATGGGACGTCACCGAAGAGCAGATTCGCCAGTTCAACCCAAGCGGCATCATCCTTTCCGGTGGCCCGGAAAGCACCACCGAACTGAACAGCCCGCGAGCACCTGACTATGTCTTCAACGCTGGCGTGCCGGTGCTGGGCGTCTGCTACGGTATGCAGACCATGGCGATGCAGCTGGGCGGCACCGTGGCTGGCTCAAACGAGCGTGAGTTTGGTTATGCGCAGGTCGAAGTCACCACGCCAAGCGCGCTGGTTCGCGATATCGAAGATGCTATCAGCGCCGCCGGTAAACCGCTGCTGGATGTCTGGATGAGCCACGGCGACAAAGTTACAGCGATTCCGGCTGACTTCGTGACTGTTGCCAGCACAGAAACCTGTCCATTTGCCATTATGGCCAACGAAGAAAAGCGTTTCTATGGCGTGCAGTTCCACCCGGAAGTGACTCATACCCGTCAGGGTCTGCGGATGCTTGAGCGCTTCATCATCGACATCTGTGAATGTGAAGCACTGTGGACACCGGCCAAAATCATTGAAGATGCCGTTGAACGCCTGCGTGAGCAGGTTGGCAACGACAAGGTCATCCTTGGTCTGTCAGGCGGAGTGGACTCCTCTGTGACGGCAATGCTGCTGCATCGTGCCATCGGCGACCGTCTGACCTGTGTGTTCGTGGATAACGGCCTGCTGCGTCTGAACGAAGCACAACAGGTAATGGATATGTTTGGCGACCACTTCGGTCTGAACATCATCCATGTGCCGGCTGAGATGCGCTTCCTGGATGCGCTGGCGGGTATTGATGAGCCAGAAGCCAAGCGTAAGACCATTGGTCG
Organism: Pantoea hericii; assembly: GCF_014155795.1. Classification (NCBI taxonomy): domain Bacteria; kingdom Pseudomonadati; phylum Pseudomonadota; class Gammaproteobacteria; order Enterobacterales; family Erwiniaceae; genus Pantoea; species Pantoea hericii. The sequence continues at coordinate 651,289 of NZ_SCKV01000001.1, read as the reverse complement.
CGTCTTTGTGGAAGTGTTCGACGAAGAAGCGCTGAAGCTGCAGGATGTGAAGTGGCTGGCACAGGGCACCATCTATCCGGACGTGATTGAGTCGGCGGCGTCAGCTACCGGTAAAGCGCACGTCATCAAGTCACACCACAACGTGGGTGGACTGCCGAAAGAGATGAAGATGGGCCTGGTTGAGCCGCTGAAAGAGCTGTTCAAAGACGAAGTGCGCAAGATTGGTCTCGAGCTGGGCCTGCCGTACGACATGCTGTATCGCCATCCATTCCCGGGTCCGGGTCTGGGCGTGCGTGTGCTGGGCGAAGTGAAGAAAGAGTATTGCGACCTGCTGCGCCGTGCCGATGCCATCTTCATCGAAGAGCTGCATAAAGCGGATCTCTACAACAAAGTCAGCCAGGCGTTCACTGTCTTCCTGCCGGTTCGCTCGGTCGGCGTGATGGGCGATGGCCGTAAATATGACTGGGTTGTCTCGCTGCGTGCGGTGGAAACCATCGACTTTATGACCGCACACTGGGCGCACCTGCCGTATGATTTCCTGGGACGCGTCTCAAACCGCATCATCAATGAAGTCGACGGCATCTCCCGCGTGGTGTACGACATCAGCGGCAAGCCACCGGCGACGATTGAGTGGGAATAAACCGGCCCATGCCGATTAAGCGCTGATGCAAAAAAGCCCGCTTCCAGCGGGCTTTTTATTGCCTGAACTCCACTTAGACGGGCCATTTTAACCTTTCAGCACATCTATCCCCATCACTGGCGGTTTTCTGTTCACTTTACCGGAAATTGCGCTATTCTCCCTGCAGTAGAAGCCTGCACTTAACTTCCTTTGTGTCCTGCTTTTATTCGCCGCTTCGATAATCCGTATCCCAAAGCCGCCACTTACTGTAACCGCCTGCCACTCAGGCGTTTCGTGATTCTTCCGTCATCAGGAATGTTGTCATGCTCTCACTGAAAGTGTTCAGCCTGTTTTTTATTGCCGTACTGCTGCTGTCGCTGGGGGCCAGCATTGCGCAGGCGACGCGTCACGGCGAAACCGCACAGCCCGGTGGCTGGGCCACTGCCCGGCGGGATTCGGCCGGAATCGCGCCCGATCCGCGCGCGTTATATAACCTGGCTATCGTGCAGGTCTATGCGGCGCCGACCTATGGCTGGAAAGGGCGGGTGGCGGTGCATCCCTGGATCATCTTTAAGCGCGCAGGTGAAACGCGTTTCACCCGCTACGAAGTGATTAGCTGGGGCAGCGGCGACAAAATCCGGCGCAACACCAACCTGCCGGATGGTTACTGGTATGGCGCAAAACCCCGGCTGCTGGTGGAGCATCGCGGACCGGAAGCCGAGGCGATGATTCCGCAGATTGAAGCCGCCATTAAATCCTATCCGTGGCCGACAACTTATCGTGCCTGGCCCGGACCGAACAGCAATACCTTCCTGGCGCATATCGGCCGTGAAGTGCCGGCTTTAAAACTGGATCTGCCCGCCAATGCGCTGGGCAAAGATTACCGGTCACTGTGGCATCCCATCGGGCTGCCGCCATCCGGGCGCGGTTTGCAGGTGTCGATTCTGGGCGTGGCGGGCGTGACGCTGGGCGCGGAAGAGGGACTTGAAGTGAACCTGCTGGGGCTTAATATGGGACTCGATTTTACGCCGTTCCGGCTGCGGTTGCCGTTTATCGGTGGTCTGGGCAATGACAACCTTCAGCAGGACAAACCCTGACAGTCTGGCCCCGTCAGGGGCCATTTTGCGTCAGCACACGCCAAAGTCACCCTCTTCATGATAGAGATTGACGCTCTCTGCCTTCACTTCGATCTCTTTCTTTGCCGCATCATCAACGCGCGCGCACCACAGGGTGTCGCCGTCGACGCGCAATACCTGCATTTTAGGCCCGCCGGTTTTCGACTGAACAAAATCCTCTGCTTTAAACATTCCTGCCTCCGTTGTTGAACATGAGTCCGGCCGGATTCTCGCTGGCGCGGTTTATTTTTTGCGTGACGTTTTCCAGTTTATACCCTGACCGTTTTACTGCCAGAAAAAGTCTGCGCATGCTGAGGCGCATTAAGAAATATTTACCTGGTTGTCAGTTGACAACTCAATCATTCGGCGTCAGGATAGGGACACACATGGCAAGGAAGCGGCATCCCAGTAAAGAGATTGAAACGGCGTTACGTTACGCAGAAACCCATGGCTGGCTGGTCGTGACGGGAGGTCATCACGCCTGGGGCAAAATGTACTGCCCGAAAAATCTGTTGATGTGCCGATGTGGGGAGTTTTGTCTGACCTGCATCTGGAGCACACCGAAAAATGCACATCAGCATGCCCAGGCGCTGCGGCGCGTGGTAGATAATTGTCACTATCTGAAGTCCTGAAGCAGCACAAGGAGAGGCATATGGAATATTGTTTTACACTGCGGTTTAGCCTGCCGGAAGGGCATGCGCCGGTGGATGAGTTGCTGGAAACACTGGCAGTATCAGGCTGTGATGATGCACTGATTGGTCTGGGTATGCCAGGGCGCATTGCACTGGAGTTTACCCGGGAGTCTGACTCTGCCACGGAGGTATTGAGACAGGCAGAAGAGGATGTGCTGCGTGCTATACCGGGTGCCACGCTGGTAGAAGCGGCACCTGATTTTGTGGGATTGACGGATGTGGCCGAGATCATCGGCATGACGCGTCAGAATATGCGTAAGTTAATGCTCAGCCACCGCCCGCCGTTTCCACTGCCGGTGCACGACGGTAAAACCGCCATCTGGCACTTAGCGGACGTGCTGGAGTGGCTGAGCCAGCGCGGCAATTACACGTTGCCTGCGGCGACCCGTGAGCTGGCACAGGTGACGCGCCAGCGCAATCTCAACGGGTCGCTGCAACGTTACGGCCTGCACGCCTGATCAGTGGGGCAGCAGGAAGATCGTCGCCAGTCCCAGGAAGATAAAGAAGCCGCCGGTATCGGTCAGAGCAGTGATCAATACGCTGGAGCCTACGGCCGGATCGCGCTTCATTTTGGTCATCACCAGCGGAACCAGTACACCCATCAGCGCGGCCAATAGCAGGTTCAGCGCCATGGCCAGCATCATGACGCCACCCAGCGCCATATTGTCATACATCAGCCAGGTAATGCCGCCCATAATGCCGCCCCAGAACAGGCCGTTGATCAGCGCTACGCCCAGTTCACGGACAATCAGAAACGAGAAGTTACCCGGTTCAACCTGATGTAAGGCCAGTGCCCGCACAATCATGGTGATGGTCTGGTTACCGGTGTTGCCGCCAATACCCGCAACAATTGGCATCAGGGTGGCAAGCGCCACGATTTGCGAAATCGTCCCTTCAAACAGCCCGATAACCCGCGAAGCAACAAAGGCGGTACAGAGATTAATGGCCAGCCAGGCCCAGCGTTTGCGTACTGATTTACGCACCGGGGCAAACACATCCTCTTCCTGACTGATGCCGCCCATTTTACGAATGTTACTTTCGTTTTCGGCATTCACCAGGTCGACAATGTCTTCGATGGTCACACGGCCAATCAGTTTGCCCCTGGCGTCGGTGACGGCAGCAGAAATCAGGTTATAACGCTCAAAGGCGCTGGCCGCATCTTCGGCCTTGTCGTTGAGCTGGAAGGTGGTCGGGCGCGCGTTCATAACGTCGCTGACCAGAGTTTTAGGTTTGTTAAGCAGGATATCCGTCAGCAGCAGTTCGCCCAGCAGCTGATTGTCTTTGTTAGTAATAAAGAGTTTATCGGTACCGCCTGGCATGCTTTTACGCTTGCGCAGAAAACGCTGCACTGTTGCCAGCGTGACATCGTCGCGCACCGTCAGGATATTAAAATCCATCACCCGGCCTACGCGGTCGCGGTCGAGCTGCACCATATCGAGCATGCGGGCGCGCAGGGCTGGCTCCACGGTCGCCAGCAGGCGCCCGGTCAGGTCACGCGGCAGATATTGTGCCAGCCAGACCTGATCGTCGATGTCCAGCGGCTGGATAGCGCGCAGGATATCACGGTCGCTCATCTCTTCGGTGAGGCTGGCCCAGACCGTTTCTGAGGCTTCAACCAGCACGTGACCACGCCGCTCATTCGGCACCAGCCGCCAAAGCGCCTGACGTTCCTCTTCGGGCAGGGCTTCAAGAATGTCGGCGAGGTCAGCGGCATGAAGCTGCTGAATATCCTGTTCCAGCGCATCACGCTGGGCCGCATTTTCACGTTGCTGTTCAGGGTTGAGATCGCCGGATTTCTCCAGCAGGGAATCAACCAGATCGTGCTCATTGAGCAGCAGCGTCAGAATGCGATGACGTATTTCACTTAAACGTTGAGATTGAGAGGCAGACACATTGGATCCCTTAGTCTGTAAGCACCAGCACGAAGTGTAGCGTTTCGCCTGAAAAAGGGATGCAAAAAAGAGTCCAGTTATCTGGATTCGGTTCAGGTTTCAGTGCAATTCAGGCGAAATATCACTATTCGCTAGCGCGTATCATTTGATGTGACGGTGACAGGCTCAGGAATAGCTTTCTGTTGCTGATGATGCTCGAAGGCAGCAGGCAGGATAAAAATCAGGCGACTAAAGAGAATGATAAAACTGATCAGCAGCACAATGCGGGTCATGGTGCCGGTTTTTTGACGTCTTCGGGGAGAAATAGCGCTGTTCACGCGGGGTGGTTCCTGTAATGAGCCCATCAGAGGGCGACTGCAATATTTAGTCACAGTCGCCAGATGAAATCAATCGCTGTTGAAAAAAACAGCAGATAAAGATCAATAACTCGCTTTTTGCGCCAGTAACGTTGCAAAGCGGCAGGTGATGCGGTTGCCGTTTTCATCTTTACGATGCAGCTGACCGGGATGCTCGTTGTACTTCACGATGTGCCAGTTGCGATAATAGTGGCTGAGCTCACCCGATTTAAACGCAAAAGAGAAATCTGCCGGGCAGGGCATATCGTCCGTGTTCATCGCCGCCACAATCAGGTTGAAACCATCCCTGACCGTGCAGGCCTGCATGTCGGCAATCAGCTGCGGAATGGTCTGCGGCTGCAAAAACATCATTACCACGGTCGACAGCACAAAGTTGAAGCCGCCATTGAAGCGTGTGTTGTTCAGATCGCGCTGCTCAGTGTGTATACCCTGAAGGTTTTCCTGCGCAATAATCTCCTGCAGGCGCGCCAGGCTCTGCGGATTATGATCCCATGCCGTGACGTCAAAACCGTGCTGATTCAGAAACAGCGTATTGCGTCCCACGCCACAGCCAAGATCAAGCGCCTTGCCGACGTTAAGCTGGGGCAGAGCCGCAACCACTTCGGAGTGGGGCGGCGTTAAACCATAGGTGTCGGCAAAATAGTTTTCGCCTGAAAGCGGTGCGGTTGGTTGTGTCATAGTCATCAATTCAGTTAAACGGGCGCGGTGCGCCCGGGTTGTCAGATATCTTCTTCGAGGATCAGCTTCCATCCGGTGACGTCGTTCCAGTAAGCCTGCTCGCGTTCAAGATCGAGCTGAACCAGATTGTTCTGCGCAAAGTAGCCCGCCGGGAAAATCAGCGTCCAGTGGCCATCATCGCATTTCAGGGTTAACGCATCCGGACGCGTGGTGGCCTGGCGCTGATTATTCAGCAGGGTGCCCAGGCGCAGCAGAAAAATCAGCGGCACAAACTGCTTTTTCTTGAACAGCGTTACGCGTGGTAACTCATCAAGCTTCACTGCTTTACGATGGAATCTGACCAGTGCCGCCAGTAGCATCTGCTGATCCTGATTGAACCCCGGCAGGTTGGTGTTTTGCAGAATATAGGCTGAATGACGTTGCAGGCCGCTGTGATTGATAGTCAGGCCCACTTCGTGCAGCATCGCCGCCCATTTTAGCAGTGCAGCCAGTTGCGGATTCGCCAGCTTTGGGTTCTGATCGCGCCATTGCAGATAAAGCTGCTCGGTCGTCTCCAGCACACGTCGAGCCTGATCGCTGTCGATGGCGTAATGGTTAGCCAGACTTTGTGCTGTGCGGCTGCGAATATCCTGATGGCGGAAACGGCCCTCCATCTCATAGAGCACACCTTCACGCAGCGCACCGTCGGAGAGGCGCAGCTCGCGAATCGCCAGCGCATCGAAGACGCCACAGAGAATCGCCAGTCCGGGGACAAACACACCTTTGCGCTCTTCTGAAAGGCCCGGCAGGCTCAGTGCAGAGAAGGATTTATGTTTCATCACTTCGTCATAGAGCTTTTCGAGACGCTCAGGCGTAATCAGCTTCTCTTTTTCATCCATCGCCTGCAGCACTTCGCAGGCAGCTTTGATGGTACCGGATGCGCCCAGCGCATATTGCCAGCCATGCAGACGATATTGCCACGCCAGCGTTTCCAGCTTTTGTGCAGCCGCTAAGCGGGCACGACGGAAGTTTTCACGGCTGATTTCCCCTTTCGGGAAATAGAGCTGGGCGAAACTGACGCAACCCATGCGCCGGCTCTCAACCAGCTGAGGTTCGAAATCCTCACCAATCACCAGCTCAGTGGAGCCACCGCCGATATCGATCACCAGCTTGCGGCCTTTTTCCGGCTGTGTGTGCTCCACACCCATAAAGATCAGACGCGCTTCTTCATGGCCTGAAATCACCTCGATTGGATAGGGGATCACCTCGGCAGCACGCTGCAGGAAGGTTTCGGCGTTGATCGCCTCGCGCAGCGTATGGGTGCCGACAATCGTCACGTTGCTGGGACTGAATCCCTGGAGGCGTTCGGCAAACAGGGCCAGGCAGGCTAAGCCCCGCTCCATCGCCTCTTCGCTGAGGTTGTGTTGAGCATCCAGCCCGTCCGCCAGATGGACGCGCTGTTTAAGGCGGCCCAGTACCTGCATCGCACCATCGACAACCCGCGCAATTACCATATGGAAACTGTTCGAGCCCAGGTCAATCGCCGCAAACTCCTGGGGTTTTGGCGTACTTTTATGAGAAATTGGCATAGGATTTATTCAGGTTGTTCCAGTTTCTTGATGTAATCATAGATGGCCAGCTGCGAGCGCACTTTACGACGATTGCCGCGCTGGACGTAATGGTTACTCAACTCTTTATCGACGATGCGGGCTTTCACCGTATCACTCAACTGAATAGCAATAATGTCGAGTATACGCTGCCGGATGTGGGGATCGAGGATCGCCACAGCCACTTCAATGCGGTAATCGATGTTACGCGTCATCCAGTCAGCGGAGGAGAGGAACACCTTTTTATCGCCGCCATTTTCAAAAATATAGACGCGATCATGTTCCAGATAACGATCAACAATACTGATGACACGAATATTTTCACTGATCCCAGGCAAGTCAGGAATTAATGAGCACATTCCGCGCACCAGAAGATTGACCTTTACCCCTACGCTCGAGGCTGTATAAAGCCGATCAACCAGACCTTTGTCCACCAGATTGTTTATTTTCAGAGTAATGCCGCAGGGCTTATTTTGCTGAGCATTTGCAATTTCGGTGTCGATCAGTTCATACAGCATCCGGCGCGAGTTTTGTGGCGACACCATCAGGTGATCGAACGTCACAGGCCGATAGGGATTCTCAATAAAGTTGAACACCCGACGCACTTCATTGGTGATGCGCGCATCCGCGGTCAGCAATGAGTAATCGGTATAGAGTCGCGCGGTTTTCTCATTAAAGTTGCCGGTACCGATATGCGCGTAGCGCACAATCTCTTCGCCTTCGCGGCGTGAAATCAGGAACAGCTTGGCGTGAATCTTCAGGCCTGGTGCGGAGAAAATGACGTGCACACCCGCTTCAGTCAGGCGTTTCGCCCAGTAAATGTTAGCTTCTTCATCAAAGCGCGCCTGCAGTTCCACCACCACCGTGACTTTTTTACCGTTATAGGCGGCATGGATCATCGCATCCATAATGCGGGAGTGTTTGGCGACGCGGTAGATATTGATTTTGATTGCCAGCACGCTGGGGTCAAACGATGCCTGACGCAGCAGCTCCAGCACATGCTCAAAGGTATGGTATGGATAGTAGAGCAGCACGTCGCGATTACGAATCGCATCAAAGCCGTTGCGGAAGCCATCAAAGCCGATGTGGCGAATCTGCGGCAGCGGGCGGTTAACCAGGTTGTTTTTGCCGACGTTCGGGAAGCCGATAAAGTCTTTGAAGTTGTGGTAGCGGCCGCCCGGCAAAATGGAATCCAGGTTAGAGATGGAAAGCTTATGGCACAGCAGCGACACCATGGTGTCGGGCATATCGCGCTGGTAGACAAAACGTACCGGCTCCGCCGTCAGTCGCTGCTTCAGGCTGGAGGACATCAGCTCCAGCAGGCTCGACTCCATCTCCGTAACCAGGTCGTACTCGGCGTCACGCGTCATTTTCATTGAATAGGCGTTGAGCGCGTCGTAGTCGTAGAAGCCTTTGAAAATATCATCCAGGCAGTAACGCAAAATGTTATCCAGCAGGATCATCGGTTTACGGCGACGCGGTGGCTCTGCCGGTAAATTAATGAAACGCGGCACTTTGTCAGACGGAATTTCCAGCAGTGCATACTGAATATGGTCACCACGGATAATCTCTACTGCCAGATAGGTGTAGTCGTCTTTGAGGAATTCCGTCAGGTCGGTTTCGTGGGTGATCAGGATCGGCGAGATGTGCTGACGCAGTTCATGTTTGAAGTAGTGGCGCAGCCAGGCCTGCTGATTGGATGAGAGCTGACGTTCGTTGATCAGGAAGATCTGATTACGTGCCATCTCCAGCAGCAGATCGTTATAGAGCGCATCAAACTCCTGATCGGACTTCATCACCCGTTGCTGAATTTTCTTAAACAGATGGCGTGGCGTACTGGCGGAACCCTGCTCTTCACCAATCAGAATGCGGCGTTTGAGGTCGGCGAAACGCACTTTATAGAATTCGTCGAGATTATTGGAGTAGATGCCCAGAAAGCGCATCCGCTCAATCAGTGGATTGCTTTTGTCTGCGGCTTCCTGCAAAACCCGTTCATTAAAGGATAACCAGCTTAATTCTTTTTCAATATAAAGCTTTACCTGACCCATTCTCACTCCATTTAGCGGTTGCAGGACTGAAGATCCAGTATCCACCAACATTATGGCGAGAGTATGGCAGCGTTGTCCAACGCCAGGAGTTGTCTTATCAATCGGCTACGGGCAACATAGCGGCTTATTTCAGGCTGCCACCGGAACCGCATGAGCGCAAACCACATTCCTGTCCAATTCAGCGATCGTAAGCGTCGTGCCGTTGACCGTCTGACGCGGCGACTGGTCACCTGCTGTGGCGTAGCGATCCTATTGCTGATGCTGCTGCTATTCTGCTGGTTGATTGGCGTGGTATTACCGCTATTTAATGCGCCGGGCCTGCAAATTGCGGCCAGCCAGCAGCTCTGGGATCGTGCGCCCGCTTTAGCCATAGGCAATCAGGGCAGTGTCGGCTGGCGAATCAGTGCACGCGGTGCGGCCCGTTTTATTCCGCTGGATGGACAGCCTGCAGAACCGGCGCTGACCCTGACTCCCGCTCCCGATGACGCTGTGCAGAGTGCCGACGGGCAAACACTGTTGCTGAATATGCAGGGCGCGCTAACGCTGATGCAGCCGACAGCCGACCAGCAATGGCGTTTTCCACTGGGTGACAAACCGTTCCATCTGCCTGATGGCGCGGTGACGAAGATGGCGCTGGCGACGCGTCATGCGGGCCAGTGGCGCATTGCTGCTCTCACCGAGGCCGGACTCCGGGTGCTGACGCTGGGCACCGATCGTCAGGCATCCATTATCCCGCTTCCGCAACGTCAGCTGGATCTGCTGGCACTCTCGCCATCCGGCGATCTGCTCTACACCACTGAAGGCAATCTGCTGCGGGTCTGGCAACTTGATGATGATCGGGCTCTGTTGCGCGAAACCCACATGCTGCCGCAGCCTCCGCAAAGTTTGCATCTGCTGGTGGGAGGGAAAAGCCTGCTGATCCAGGATAACCGCGGCGTCACCCAGTGGTTTGCGATTGCCAGCGATCAGGGGCCACGGCTTCAGCAAATCCGGACCTTTGCCGACAGCAACAGCGACGGTGAGACGATTCTGGTGACGGAATCTCAACGTCGCGTGTTTGCGACCCTCAGTAAGCAGGGGATGCTTCGGCTGTTCGCCAGTAAGCAGGATGGCCCGATACTGCAGCGTCAGCTGGCGCCGGGCATTGTGCAGGCGCAGTTCTCTCCCCACGGCGACAGCCTGCTGATTGAGCGGCCGGGCAGCTGGCAGACACTGCGGCTTGATAATCCGTGGCCGGACGTCACCTGGCGCAATTTCTGGCAAAAGATCTGGTATGAAAACTACCCTGGGCCCGACTGGGTCTGGCAATCGACTGCGGCCGGTGATAACTATCAGGCCAAATTCAGCCTGATGCCGATGGTCTCGGGAACGCTGAAAGCGGCCAGTTTAGCACTGCTGTTTGCGACACCGCTGGCGCTGGCGGCGGCGATGTACACCGCATGGTTTATGGCGCCAGGCCTGCGGCGCTGGGTTAAACCGGCCATTGAGATGATGGGTGCGCTGCCGAGCGTGGTGGTGGGGCTGATTGCCGGGATTTGGCTCGCGCCGCATATCGGTCAGGCGCTGGTGGGTGTGCTGCTGCTGCCGCTAACGCTGGCAGGCGCGCTGCTGCTGTGCGGCGTATTCAGCGCGCGTTTACCACCACGCTGGCGTCAGCCGGGACGTGAGGTCATGGTTCTGCTGCCGCTGTTGCTGCTGGTCACGCTGCTGACGCTGTGGCTGCCCACACTCTTTATACCGGATGCCGGTGACTGGCTCCCGCATTACGAGCAGCGCAATCTGCTGGTGGCTGCGCTGGCGATGGGCTTCGCGCTGGTGCCGCTGATTTTCACCCTCTCAGAAGATGCGCTGTTTAGCGTGCCTGCTGCACTGGGGCAGGGCTCGCTGGCACTGGGGGCGACGCCCTGGCAGACACTGACCCGCGTCGTGCTGCCGGGAGCCTCTGCCGGTATTTTCGCCGCCCTGATGATCGGTCTGGGACGCGCCGTAGGAGAAACCATGATTTTGCTGATGGCGACCGGCAATACGCCGCAAAGTGAAGGTGGCCTGTTCAGCGGGTTGCGCGCGCTCTCTGCCAATATCGCCATTGAGATGCCGGAAGCAGCAGCGGGCAGTGCCCACTATCGCGTGCTGTTTCTCAGCGCACTGATGCTGTTGCTGTTTACGCTGGTGATTAACACGGTTGCCGAGCTGATCCGTCAGCGACTGCGTCAGCGCTACAGCCAGCACGAGGAGCAGGCATGAAAGCGATGCGACAGAATGACCGCTGGCGCTGGTTAACCGCCGGTGCCGTCGCCGTCTGCCTGCTGGCTTTTACGCTGCTGATTGGCCTACTGGCGTGGCAGGGCGTTCGCGCTTTCTGGCCGCAGCGCGTTGACCTTTATACGTTCAGTCAGCCTGAGGGCGGTGAAACACGTCTGCTGGGCGAAACGCTGGAACATCAGCGACGTTTTCCGGCCCCGGCCGATGAGCAGGGTAACAGCGGCGGTCAGGTGAATCGCTATCTGATCAAAACCGGTAACCGTGACTGGGACGCACCCGATTTCCGGGTCGTCTACAGTCGCACGGCAGCGAAGGTCAGCCAGCCAGCAGATATCATGGTGCTGCAACGCCGCAGTCACGGCCAGGCTTATGGCTGGTTTGTTGGCCTGCGTGAAGATAATGAAGAGTTAACTGCGCAGGATCCCGATGCGCTGCTGAATCAGCGGCTCGGACAGGTGCAGATGCTGGTGAGGCAGGCTAACCAGATTCGCCGGGTCGGGATGGCGCGCATCAACAGCCAGCGTGAGGAGCTTGATGAGCAGGCGGCCACAAACCGTGCTGCCGGCCACTTTGATCTGCAGGCCGAATCGGAATATCAGGCCAATCAGGCTGCCTTACAGCGCCGCTTCAATCAACTGAGTGAGACACTGGCTTCTCTGCAACTGCAGAGTCAGCGCGATGTGTTAGTTCTGCGGGATGTGCAGGGCACCGAACATGCGATCCCGCTGACCGAAATCGTTGACAGCTGGAAGCCTAATGCGATGACGCTGACCGGCAAAACCGGACATTTTTTGCATCAGCTGTGGCGTTTCGTCAGTGACACACCCGCCGAGGGTGAAAGTGAATCCGGGGCGTTTCCGGCGATATTTGGCACCGTGCTGATGGTGCTGCTGATGTCGGTGGTGGTGATGCCGCTGGGCGTCATTGCCGCCATCTGGCTGCACGAATATGCCGGACGCAATGCGCTGACCAGGCTGGTGCGTATCGCAGTGGTCAATCTGGCGGGCGTCCCTTCAATCGTTTATGGCGTATTTGGTCTGGGCTTTTTTGTCTGGCTGGTGGGCGGCACCCTTGACCAGCTCTTCTTCGCCAGCGCGCTGCCGAATCCCACTTTTGGCACGCCGGGTTTGCTGTGGGCCTCACTGACGCTCGCCTTGCTGACGCTGCCGGTGGTGATTGTGGCGACGGAAGAAGGCTTATCCCGTATTCCCAACAGCCTGCGTCAGGGTTCGCTGGCGCTGGGCGCGACCCAGGCGGAAACGCTGTGGAACGTGGTGTTACCGATGGCAGTGCCGGCCATGTTGACCGGCCTGATTCTGGCGGTAGCGCGTGCTGCTGGTGAAACCGCACCGCTGATGCTGGTGGGGGTAGTAAAAATGGTACCGGAACTGCCGGTCGACGCAGTGTTTCCTTATCTGCATCTGGATCGCAAGTTTATGCATCTGGGCTTCCAGATTTACGATCTGGCGTTTCAGAGTCCGAATATTGAAGCTGACCGGCCGCTGGTGTTTGCCACCGCGCTATTGCTGGTGCTGATTATTCTGTCGCTTAATCTGCTGGCGATGGGCCTGCGCCACCGTCTGCGTGAACGCTATCGTCTTATGACTCAATAACAGGCTATGACTATGACGTCCGACACGGATATCGCGCTGACCGTTAACCATCTGTCGCTGTGGTATGGCGAGCGCCAGGCGCTGCAGGATATTTCTCTGCAGGTGCCGAAAAACAGGATTACTGCGCTGATTGGCCCCTCAGGCTGTGGCAAGTCGACGCTGCTGCGCTGCTTTAATCGTATGAACGACGTGATTGATCACTGCCGGGTAGAGGGCGACGTGCTGCTGGATTCACTGCCGATCCTGCAACCCGGACAGGATCTCTCCGCGCTGCGCCGTCGGGTCGGTATGGTGTTTCAGCGGCCCAATCCTTTTCCAAAGTCGATCTATGAGAATGTGGTCTATGGGCTGCGTTTACAGGGTGTGCGCGATCGGCGGGTATTGAACGAAGCCTGTGAACGGGCACTGCGCGCGGCGGCGCTGTGGAGTGAGGTGAAAGATCAGCTGTCACAGAATGCGCTGACGCTTTCGACCGGACAGCAGCAGCGGCTGGTGATTGCCCGTGCCATTGCGATTGAGCCGGAAGTGCTGCTGCTGGATGAGCCGACCTCCGCGCTGGATCCGATCTCCACGCTGGTGATTGAAGAGTTGATGACCACACTGAAGCAGCATTTCACGCTGGTGCTGGTGACGCACAACATGCAGCAGGCGTCGCGCGTGTCAGATTACACTGCGTTTATGCATCAGGGCGCGTTAGTGGAGTTTGATGAGACCGACCGGATTTTCACCGCCCCGAAACAGCGACGGACTGAAGATTATATTACGGGGCGCTACGGCTGAGGGAGAGGAAAAATGGGTATTCTGACTGACAACTCCTGAATTCAAAGCGATGGGAGCTTATGCCTGTAGTAAAGCATCGCTGACCAGGGACAAAAACGCCGGGGGCGTTTTTGAACAACGCAAAGCGTTGGTCTGGCAACGGGCGCACCTCAGGGATGAGGTGCGTAATCGTCCGCGCTGAGCTGCCATGGATAGCATTTTTTGCGTCTTTACCGAGGGCATAGGCTCCCTGAACCTTTACTCTGCCAGTACTTCATAAGAAGCCCTGGCTTCCCATGCATCAGTCGTTAGCATAGCCCTGCGGCGGCAGCGGTTCGCCATCCAGCCAGGCTTTGCCGTCTCGCATTTCCAGCCGACCCTCAACAAACCAGCTGATCACCAGCGGATAGATAGCGTGTTCCTGGTGCTGCACCCGCTCCGTAATCTCCGCTTCACTGTCGCCAGGAAAGACCGGCACTTTGGCCTGCAGGATCACCGGTCCGCCATCCAGTTCGTCCGTCACGAAATGCACGGAAGTGCCATGTTCGCTGTCGCCATTTTCCAGCGCCTGACGATGCGTATGCAGACCCGGATATTTCGGCAGCAGAGAAGGGTGGATATTCAGCAGGCGATTATGAAAATGCGCCACAAAAGCGCTGCTGAGAATGCGCATATAACCGGCCAGCACAATCAGGTCTGGACGGTATGCGTCGATTTCAGTGATGAGCTGACGATCAAAGGCTTCGCGGTCAGCGAAGTCACTGGCGGCAAGCGCATGGGCGGGAATGCCCGCCTCCTGCGCCCGCGTCAGGCCATAAGCGGCGGCACGGTTGCTGAACACGGCAGCGACGCTGCCGTGAATCTGCCCGCTTTCACAGGCGTCAAGGATGGACTGAAGGTTACTTCCGTTGCCGGAAATCAGTACAACCAGCTTTTTCATCCGTTAATAACCACACGCTCTTCAGCATCCGACGCTTTAATCACGCCGAGCTTCCAGGCTTTCTCGCCTGCGGCCTGCATCAGCGCAATCGCCTTGTCCGCCTCTGCCGGGCTCAGGGCAATGATCATGCCGACGCCGCAGTTAAAGGTGCGGTACATCTCGAAACGGCTGACGTTGCCCGCCTGCTGTAACCAGCTGAATACCGCCGGCCATTCCCAGCTCTTCTCGTCGATCACGGCCTGAGTATTGTCAGGCAGTACGCGCGGAATATTCTCCCAGAAGCCGCCGCCGGTCAGGTGCGCAATAGCGTGTACATCGACCTGCTCAATCAGGCTCAGGATATTTTTCACGTAGATGCGGGTCGGTTCCAGCAGATGATCAGCCAGCGGTTTGCCTTCCAGCTGTTCAGCCAGTGGATCCGTGTTGCTGACTTCCAGAATTTTGCGCACCAGCGAATAGCCATTGGAGTGCGGGCCGCTTGATCCGAGGGCGATCAGTACGTCACCATCCTGCACCTTGCTGCCATCAATGATTTCTGACTTTTCCACCACGCCGACACAAAAACCCGCCACGTCGTAATCTTCGCCGTGATACATGCCTGGCATCTCAGCAGTTTCACCGCCTACCAGCGCACAACCTGACTGCAGACACCCTTCGGCGATGCCGGTGATCACCGCAGAGGCGGTTTCCACATCCAGTTTGCCGGTGGCGTAGTAGTCGAGGAAGAAGAGCGGCTCAGCGCCCTGTACCACCAGGTCGTTAACGCACATCGCGACCAGGTCAACACCAATGGCATCGTGGCGTTTGAGATCCATCGCCAGGCGCAGCTTGGTGCCGACGCCATCGGTGCCGGAGACCAGCACCGGTTCACGGTATTTTTGCGGCAGCGCGCAAAGCGCACCAAAACCGCCCAGTCCACCCATCACTTCCGGGCGACGCGTCTTTTTCACTACGCCTTTAATACGGTCAACCAGAGCGTTACCAGCATCAATATCAACACCGGCGTCTTTGTAACTGAGAGAGGTTTTGTCGGTCACTGCGAGGTCCCCACGCGAATTGCGGTTGGTGGTTAAAATAAAGCGCGGCAATTCTATCAGTGCAGGCAAACGTTTGCGAGTCCGGGATTGCGCATCGGGCGATTTTCATTAATCCTCTATTTGTTCCGGTAAAAGCCGCGGCTTTGCGCAAGAGCAGGTGGCGCAGGGCGCAAAAGGCGGTATAATCCCGCGATTTTTTTTTAGCTCAACTCATTCCGGGAGAACACCAATGAAGATCGTGGAAGTCAGACACCCGCTGGTCAAACATAAACTGGGCCTGATGCGTGAGCATGATATCAGCACAAAGCGTTTTCGCGAGCTGGCCTCTGAAGTGGGCAGCCTGCTGACCTACGAAGCGACCGCCGATCTGGAAACAGAGCGCGTCACCATTGAGGGCTGGAATGGCCCGGTAGAGATCGACCAGATCAAAGGCAAAAAAATCACGGTGGTCCCGATTCTGCGTGCCGGCCTGGGCATGATGGAAGGGGTGCTGGAGCACGTTCCCAGCGCCCGTATCAGCGTGGTGGGTGTTTACCGTGATGAAGAAACCCTGGAGCCGGTTCCCTACTTCCAGAAGCTGGTCTCTAACATTGAAGAGCGCCTGGCGCTGGTGGTTGACCCGATGCTGGCGACTGGCGGTTCCATGATCGCCACCGTCGATCTGCTGAAGAAAGCGGGCTGCACCAGCATCAAAGTGCTGGTTCTGGTTGCCGCACCAGAAGGGATTGCCGCACTGGAGAAAGCGCATCCTGACGTCGAGCTTTACACCGCGTCAGTGGACCAGGGACTGAATGAAAAGGGTTACATCATTCCCGGGCTCGGCGATGCCGGGGACAAAATTTTCGGAACCAAATAAAACGCACAGCCGACCAGAGAGTCGGCTTTTTTTTGGCAAAAAACACCCCACGGATTCGGCCTGCCGCAAGGCGCACCGGCGTGCCTGCTGCTGTGCCTGAGGCCCGAATCGTCGGGGAAAAAATAAGGGGATAAATGATGACTCGTCGCGCCATTGGCGTCAGTGAACGACCGCCGTTACTGCAAACCATTCCACTCAGCCTGCAACACCTGTTTGCCATGTTTGGTGCCACGGTACTGGTACCCATTCTGTTTCACATCAACCCGGCGACAGTGCTGTTGTTTAACGGGGTCGGCACACTGATTTATCTCTTTATCTGTAAAGGCAAAATTCCCGCCTATCTGGGTTCGAGCTTTGCTTTTATCTCGCCGGTACTGCTATTGCTGCCGCTGGGTTATGAGGTCGCACTGGGCGGGTTTATTCTCTGCGGCGTGCTGTTTTGCATCGTGGCGCTGATTGTCAAACGCGCCGGAACCGGCTGGCTCGATGTGATGTTCCCTCCGGCGGCGATGGGTGCAATTGTCGCTGTCATCGGTCTGGAGCTGGCGGGTGTGGCCGCGAATATGGCGGGCCTGCTGCCAGCTGAAGGCAGTGCGCCCGACAGTAAAACTGTGCTGATCTCGCTGGTCACGCTGGCGGTAACCGTATTCGGTTCGGTGCTGTTCCGTGGCTTCCTGGCTATCATCCCAATTCTGGTCGGGGTCGTGGCGGGTTATCTGCTTTCCGCGTTTATGGGCATCGTGGACTGGAGCGGCGTGGTCAAAGCGCCCTGGTTTGCACTGCCGACCTTTTATACGCCGCGCTTTGAGTGGGTGGCGATGCTGACGATTCTGCCTGCGGCGCTGGTGGTCATTGCCGAGCATATCGGTCATCTGGTAGTCACCGCCAATATCGTGAAGAAAGATCTGATTCGCGACCCCGGCCTGCATCGTTCGATGTTCGCCAACGGTTTATCGACCGTCATCTCCGGCTTCTTTGGTTCCACACCCAACACCACCTACGGTGAAAACATCGGTGTGATGGCGATTACCCGCGTCTACAGCACGTGGGTGATTGGCGGCGCGGCGATTCTGGCGATTCTGCTCTCCTGCGTTGGCAAACTGGCGGCGGTGATCCAGGCGATCCCGGTTCCGGTTATGGGCGGTGTGTCGCTGCTGCTGTATGGGGTCATTGGCGCCTCCGGTATCCGGGTGTTGATCGAATCCAAAGTCGATTACAACAAAGCGCAGAATCTGATCCTCACCTCGGTGATCCTGATCATCGGGGTCAGCGGGGCGAAAGTGCATATCGGCGCAGCGGAGCTGAAAG
Source organism: Pantoea hericii (assembly GCF_014155795.1). Taxonomy (NCBI): domain Bacteria; kingdom Pseudomonadati; phylum Pseudomonadota; class Gammaproteobacteria; order Enterobacterales; family Erwiniaceae; genus Pantoea; species Pantoea hericii. Next base: position 633,528 of record NZ_SCKV01000001.1, on the reverse strand, counting down.
GCATGGCGCTGGCGACGATCGTCGGTGTCGGACTGGCATTGATCTTCCGGGTTATCTCGCTGCTCAGACCTGAAGAAGTGGTGCTGGAGGCTGAAGAACCGCGCGAGCAGTGATCGCCGCGAGCCTGACAGGATCCGGGGCAGGGACGCCCCATTCATCTCTTTCTGAAAACTGTGTTAGACTTCCCCCGATTTTTTGCTTGTTCTCTTGCTGAGGTGCTTCTGAACACGCCGGCACAATTGTCATTGCCACTCTATTTACCTGACGATGAAACCTTCTCCAGCTTCTGGCCGGGGGAAAACCCGTCGCTGATTGCCGCCCTGAAAGGCGCGCTCAACCAACAACATGGCAGCTATCTCTACTTCTGGTCACGCGAAGGCGGTGGGCGGAGCCATTTGCTGCATGCCGCGTGTGCCGAAATGTCCGCGCGCAGTGAAGCCGTGGGCTATGTTCCGCTGGATAAACGCACCTGGTTTGTTCCGGACGTTCTGGAAGGGATGGAGCAGCTGTCACTGGTCTGTATCGATAACATCGAGTGCATTGCAGGCGAGCCGGAATGGGAAATGGCGATCTTCGATCTCTATAACCGCATTCTGGAAACCGGTAACACGCGTCTGTTTATCACCGGCGATCGTCCGCCACGCCAGCTTAATCTTCAGCTGCCCGATCTCGCCTCGCGCCTTGACTGGGGGCAAATCTATCGCCTGCAGCCGCTTTCTGATGAAGATAAATTACAGGCGTTGCAGTTGCGTGCCGGGTTACGCGGATTTGAGCTGCCTGAAGATGTGGGTCGCTTCCTGCTGAAGCGACTCGATCGTGAAATGCGCACGCTGTTTGATACGCTGGATCGTCTTGATCGCGCCTCGATCAGCGCCCAGCGCAAACTCACCATTCCCTTTGTTAAAGAGACGCTCGGCCTTTAAAGAATGTCGAGCACCGCATCTGGCGGGCGGCCAATCCGCGCCTTATCGCCATTGATCACTATCGGCCTTTCAATCAGCACCGGATTCTCTACCAGCGCATCCAGCAGCGCACTTTCACCTTTGTCGTCAAGCGCCAGCTCGCTGTAGATCGCCTCTTTAGTTCGCATTAACTCGCGTGCGCTCTGCATACCCAGTTTCTGTAACAGGATTTGCAGCGTCTCGCGGTCGGGCGGCGTCTGCAGATAGAGCACCACATCCGGCTCAATTCCGCGGGCAGTCAGCAGCGCCAGTGTCTCGCGGCTCTTGCTGCAGCGCGGGTTGTGATAAATCGTCACCATCTCTGACTCTCCTTTCTTCTCTGTTCGCGACGTGCTGGCGGTGTGAGTGCTTAGCCTTTCTGATACTGCTTAAAGCGCTGTTGTAACTGGCGCAGCTGATCGATACGGGCATCGTAACGCGCCTGTTTCAGGCTGCCGAGCGGCACCTGTGCGCTGGCACTGCTCAGGGTGGTGATCGCCTGATCAAGCTGGCCATTCAGGGCCAGACTCTCTGCCCGCGCCGATAACTCTTCATCATTCAGTCCCTGCTGCGCCGAGGCCTGCGCCAGTAGATCCCAGCCGTTGGGATCATCTTTATTGGCCCAGGTGTAGCGGTTCAGAATACGGCTGGCATTGGCATACTGTTTCGCTTCAACGTAGGCATTGGCCAGATTGAGCTGCACCACCGGACTGTTTTTGGCACCGGTTGCGGCGGTGAGCAGGGCGATGGCCTGTTGTGGCTGATTCAGCCCGATATCAATGTCCGACATGATATCCAGGAACCAGACATTATTGGGCTGCTTCGCCAGCAGCGGGGTGATAATCCGTTTCGCATCGGCGTAACTTTTCGCCTGCAAAAACTGTATGGCTTTGCCATATTGTGACGCCATCTGCTCACGGGAATTGCCGCTGGCATACTGACTCAGCAGTTCGTCAGTAAGCTGATTGCGTCCGGTGGAGTAGATGCCCAGCGACCGTACTTTTGCCATATAGAAATCTTCCGTGGATTGCACCACCACCGGCCGCATCTGATTAGCACGGTTGCGGGCATCCGCCAGACGACTGTCGGGCAGGGGATGCGTCAGCAGAATTTCAGGTGGCTTCGAAGAGAAGCGGCTCTGATCGGCCAGTTTTTGCAGAAAGTTCGGCATTGCCTGGGGATCGAAGCCAGCGCGCTGCAGCACCTGAATCCCGATGCGGTCTGCTTCCTGCTCATTGCCCTGCGTAAAGCTGATAATTCCCTGCTGCGTTCCCGCCAGAGTACCCGTCAGCGCGGCCATGCCCGCCTGCGGACTGGCCATCGCCAGCAGAATAGAGCCAAGCGCACCGACCCAGGTCAGTGGCGCGTTGCGCTTCTGATCTTCCATGGCACGCGCCAGATGGCGCTGGGTGACGTGCGAGATTTCATGTGCCATTACCGATGCCAGCTGGCTTTCATTGTCGGTAAAGCGGAACAGCGCTGAGTGCAGCACCACGTTGCCACCGAAAAAGGCAAAGGCGTTAAGTTCATCGTTCTGAATCAGAAAGAAGTGGAACGGCGTTTTCACCGAGTCGGCGTGAGAAACGAGTCGTTGCCCCAGCTGATTAATGTACTGATTGAGCAGCGGATCGTTGATTAGCGGCGCACTGGCGCGCAGCTGGCGCACATAGAAGTCGCCCATCTGCAATTCCTGATTAATTGATAGCGTCGAACCCGCCGTAGTACCAATATCGGGAAGTGAGTCACTGACATCGGCGTTAGCGGGTGTCAGAGTGGAGAAAATGAGCGTCGGAAGGAGCGCGGCGATCAGCGTTTTCTTTAACGAGTTCAACATGCCTGAATCCTGTAGAGAGGCCCTGAGAATGGACAGGTGCGCAGCGGGAATGTTCCGTTTTTCGCAGATAACGACGGTTCGTGACTATCTTAACCAGGGCCTCAAAAGAAAGAAATGTTGTTTTCTGGCAAATCGCCCGCCTGATTTGAGCAAGATCGCCGATTATGAAGAAAAAAATTGAACATCATGACAGTTTAAACGGCAGTTAAACGAAAAAAAACTGGCGGGGTATTGCCGGGGTCGTCAGCGGTTATATTATAGCGTTGTTGTTTATTTACATTGCGCTTCGTTAAATCGGAGCAGAATCTGCTGCCAGACAACCTAAGCCAGTAAGCTTATTTTTATAAAGTTATGTAAATTCACTCAAAAAAATTGAACATGGCATGTGTTTTTCCAGGTCTACTCTGAAAAAATAACGCACTCTGCGCCGCTAAATGCCTTTCAACCATTGATAAATCAAATCGTCTCTCCCGCCTTATTCCACGTGTTCCAGATTAGCCTGGTTGTTATTTTTATATAATGAATAGCATCGAAAAGGAAAATGGAGAAATAGTCAGGTCCACTCCAGATAAGACTTTTTATTTCTCATCATGAAACTTTTCGATTAATTCCGGCTGTGAATAATTCCAATAGTTATCAGCGCTGCGTTGACCTGAATTTACAGAGGCAAGAATTACACCTGCGCTGTGGTATAGATAGCCGACCTGATTCAATTGTGAATCTGCCAGACATAATATGCCGGAGAGAAGGGTTATGCGTTCAGTTGTTTCATACGCGTTAATCGCCATTATTGGCGGCGTCGTTGGCGCGGCTGTCACACAGAGTGGCGATATTTACGACAAAGTGACACGCCATTTTGCAACCGAGCCACAGGAAGCACCCGGATTCTGGAGCACGCCGGCGATTGAAGGTTACGGAAAAATTCATTACGAGCCTGACGCCGCGTTTAAACCGGTGCCGGGCCTGAGTAACAAAATTGTTTTCCAGATTACCCGAAGTGACGGGGCGATGACCGCACCCAATCTGGGGCTGGAACGCGTAGCCAGGGTGGTCAATCTCTATATCGCCTCGGGTATTCCGGCTGACCAACTGAAGTTTGTGGTGTCGGTCACCGGGGATGCGACGCCCGCCATGCTGGACAATGCCCATTTCAAACAATTTTATGGCATCGAAAATCCAAACCTGAAGCTGATTAATGAGCTGAATCAGGCGGGAGTGAAAGTCTCGGTCTGCGATCAGTCCGTGGCATTCCATCACTATCCCAATAACTGGATTGATAAATCCGTGGTACATGCGCTTTCCAGTCCAACCACCGTATCAACCCTGCAAAATCAGGGATACGCGTGGCTGGCAATGTAATTCATATTTAAATAATTGGGAGAAACGTAAATGCGTCCAGCAGCTTTAGTGGTGATGGCAGCCGTTGCCGGATTTATTGGGGGCAATGTTTTACAGTTGCCGGAATTATACGATAAGGTCAGCGGGAAAATGGCAGATAATAAATCTGAGCCTGCTGATTTCTGGAGTACGCCAGCAATCGAGGGCTACGGTAAAATACATTATGTGGATACGCCCGCATTTAAACCCGGCACGACAGCGGGCCTGAGTAATAAAATTGTTTTCCAGATTAACCGGAATGAAGGCGATATTCGTAAGCCGAATCTGGGTCTGGAGCGCGTAGCACGCGTCACCAACCTCTATTATGCGGCGGGTGTGCCACTCGACCAGCTGAAATTTGTGGTGTCGATTAATGGTGATGCAGTGTCATCAGCGCTGAATAATGATCAGTTCAGCAAAGCTTATGGCGTCGATAACCCGAACCTGAAGCTGATCAGCGAGCTGAAAAAAGCGGGCGTTCAGGTCACTATCTGTGATCAGTCTGTCGCGTTTCATCAGCTTGATCGCAACTGGATTGACCCGATGGTCACTCATACCATCTCCAGCGGCACCACCGTTGCCACCCTGGAAAACAGCGGTTACGCCTTCCTGATGCTTTAACTCTCCAGCAGCGGCGTCACTGCCGCTGTCATCTGCCAGTCAACTTCCTGAGATACGCCTGTCATATAACGCCACTAGTTTAGACCGCAATGAGATCGATCTCATTGACGATAAACGAGGCAGACATGACCGATTTAATCAGCGTAGCCAGACTGGCAGGGGTTTCCCGCGCAACCGCTGCGCGCGCCTTCTCTGATCCTCATCTGCTTAAACCGGGTACCCTGAAAAAGGTGCTTGCCGCCTCAGAACAGATAGGTTTTCGGCCGAATCACATTGCCCGTCAGCTCCGTACCCGCCACTCCACCACGCTCGGTGTACTGCTGCCTTCTCTGCTCAATCCGGTTTTTGCCATGCAATTGCAGGCGATGGAGCAGCAGGCGCAGCAGGCAGGCTATGCGTTGCTGGTGGCGACCAGTGATTATCAGGCTGAGCGGGAAGCAGCCATTGTCGAACATATGCTGCACCAGCGTGTTGCCGGTCTGGTACTGACGGTGGCAGACGCCGACCGCAGTGCGCTGCTGCCCACACTGGCGGCAGCGAAGATGCCATTTGTACTGACCCACAGCGTGCCGCAACAGCACGCATGGCCTGCTTTGCACGTCGACAACCGCAAAGCGATGGCCGAAGCGACCACCCATCTCATCTCTCTGGGCCACCGTCACATCGTGATGGCCGCAGGCCCAATGCAGCAATCCGATCGCGCGCGTCTTCGCTTTCTCGGCTACTGCCAGGCCATGCAGCAGGCCGGTCTGACACCGCAGGCGATGGTTGAGATGCCGAGCCATATCCACTCCGATTTCAAGCCGCTGCTGCCGCTGATGAATGCACCTTCGCCGCTGACAGCGGTGATTTGCAGTAACGATCTGCTGGCTATCAGCCTGCTGGGGGCAGCTGCACGTGCAGGTGTCAGCGTGCCGCATCAATTGTCAGTGATCGGTTTCGACGGCATTGCGCTGGGCGAACAGCTTTCACCGTCACTGGCGAGCGTGGTTCAGCCGATTGCGCTGATGGGAACGCTCGCCATTGATCTGCTTCTGAATCCGGGCAGTGAAACCCACCTGCTGCCCCATCATTTACGGCTCGGGGAGAGTATCGCCCCGGCATTTCATGGCTCTTCTTCAGGGAAACATCATGTCACTCACGTTTAATCTCAGATATATCGCCAGCGCGGCGCTGCTGGCCGGCTGCACGCTGACCAGTTCATGGGTCCAGGCGGCGGAAAATGCTATCTGCTACAACTGCCCGCCTGAGTGGGCCGACTGGGCCACGCAGCTTCAGGCGATTGAAAAAGCGACCGGGATTCATGTGCCACAGGACAATAAAAACTCGGGTCAGGCGCTGGCGCAGCTGGTGGCAGAGAAAAATAATCCGGTTGCCGACGTGGTCTATTACGGCGTCAGCTTCGGCATTCAGGCTGTCAGTGCTGATGTGGTCAGCGCGTATAAGCCGGCTCACTGGGATGAAATCCCGGCCGGTATGAAAGATCCGGCGGGCAAATGGGTAGCGCTGCACTCCGGTACCATGGGCTTTATGGTGAATGTTGATGCGCTGGGTGGCGCGCCGGTGCCGCGATCCTGGGATGATCTTCTGAAGCCGGAATATAAAGGCATGGTGGGTTATCTTGATCCGGCCAGTGCCTTTGTAGGCTATGTGGCCGCAGTCGCGGTGAATCAGGCCAAAGGCGGCAGCCTGCATGACTTCACTCCCGCCATCAACTGGTTCAAAGCGCTGCAGCGCAACCAGCCCATTGTGCCTAAGCAGACCGCCTATGCGCGGCTGATTTCAGGCGAAATACCGATTCTGATCGACTATGACTTCAACGCCTATCGCGCCCGCTACAAAGATCACGCCAATGTCGAGTTTGTGATCCCGAGTGAGGGAACGGTGACGGTGCCGTACGTTATCAGCCTCGTGAAGAACGCGCCGCATCCGGCCAACGGTAAGAAAGTGATCGATTTCGTGCTGTCCGATGCGGGCCAGGCAATCTGGGCCAATGCCTGGCTGCGTCCGGTACGGGCTGGCGCAATGTCACCTGAGGCGAAAAAATATTTTCTGCCTGACAGTGATTATGCGCGCGCCCACACGGTCGATTATCAGCAGATGGCCGATGCACAGAAGGGCTTCTCCGCACGCTATCTGAGTGAGATTCGCTGATGTCACTTTCAGACATTAATTCCTTAACCACGGGTGGGCCGCTTCGCCATCGGCTCCGCCCGCTGGGGGCAAACTGGCCGTGGATGCTGTTGCCTGCGCTGCTCTTCTTTGCCGCCTTCTGGGTGCTGCCGTTTGCCCGCCTGTTGCAGATCGGCATGACGGAGGATCGCACCACGCACCACAGTGGCTACTGGACGGTAATCAGCCAGCCACAATATCTGCAAAGCCTGCTGAATACCGTCCTGCTCTCGGCGGCGGTGACCCTGGTCACGCTGCTGATTGCGGCGGTGGTGGGCTGCTTTCTGGCGCGGCAGCGCTTTCCCGGGCGAGGAACGCTGCTGGCGCTGCTGACCTTTCCGCTGGCTTTTCCGGGCGTGGTGGTGGGATTTCTGATGGTCATGCTGGCGGGGCGTCAGGGTGTGCTGGCGCAACTCAGTCTCAGCCTGTTTCATGAACGCTGGGTCTTCGCCTATTCACTCAGCGGCTTATTTGTTGGCTATCTCTACTTTTCGCTGCCGCGTGCCATCGTAACGCTGGTGGCGGCCAGTGAGAAACTGGATAGATCGCTGGAAGAGGCGGCCCGTTCACTGGGTGCCAGCCAGTGGCGCATCATCATAGACGTCATCATACCCGGACTGAAACCGGCGCTGCTCTCCTGTGGCGCACTCTGTTTCGCCACCAGTATGGGCGCGTTTGGCACCGCCTTTACGCTGGGTACCGAACTCGCTGTGCTGCCGCTGACCATTTACGGTGAGTTCACCAATTACGCTAACTTTGCCACTGCGGCGGCACTCTCAGTCGTGATGGGCGCCGTGGCCTGGCTGGCGCTGATGCTGGCTAATGGCCTTACGCGCCGGAAGGAGCATGAATCATGAAACGACGGGGTCTCTTCTGGCTGCAGGTTGCGATCACCAGCCTCACCGCACTGTTTATGATCGTGCCGGTCATGCTCTCGATGCTGGCGGGCGTTACACAGAACTACTTCGCGGGCCTGCGCAGTGGCCTGACACTGAAGTGGGTGGAGCAGGTGTGGCAGATGTATGCCGACACCTTCTGGCTGTCACTGCTGATTGCGCTGAGCTGTCTGGCGGTGACGGTCATTGCTGGCGTACCCGCCGCCTGGGGCTTACTCAAGTCACCGTCACGCTGGGCCTCGCGTATTGAGGAGTGTCTGATGCTGCCGGTGGCGTTGCCGGGCCTCGCCACCGCGCTGGGCATCATTCTGCTTTACGGTCAGTTCAGTGCGTTGCGCGACAGCTGGCTCTTTATCCTGATCGGCCATGTGCTGTTTACACTGCCCTTCATGATTCGCCCGGTGCTGTCGGTGATGCAGGCGATTGATCTTCCGCGCCTGGAAGAGGCCGCCGCCAGCCTGGGGGCGAGTTTCTGGCGTCGCTTTTTTACTGTGGTCGTTCCGAACTGCCGTAACGGCATTCTGGCGGGTGCGTTTATGGTCATCACCCTGTCGGTGGGGGAGTTCAACATTACCTGGATGCTCCACACACCGCTGACCAAAACGCTGCCGGTGGGGCTGGCCGACAGCTACACCTCCATGCGGCTGGAAGTCGGTTCTGCCTACACACTGATCTTTATCATGATGATTTTACCGCTGCTGCTGTTGCTTAACGCCTGTAATCACTGGCTGGAACGGCAAACGTCGCGGCAGCAGAGAGAGGAAACCGTATGAATGAGGCCATCAATGTGACGCTGCGCCACTGCTCGCGTCGCTTTAATCAGCAGGTCGCGCTGCATCCGCTCGATCTGCGCGTGCACGCCGGAGAAACGCTGGTTCTGCTGGGACCGTCGGGCTGTGGTAAAACCACGCTACTGCGCATTATCAGTGGCCTGGAAAGCAGCGATCCGCCGGGCGAGATCTGGTTTGATCAACGTAACGTTACCGCGCTGCCGATTGAGAAACGCAATGTCGGCATGGTGTTCCAGAACTACGCGCTGTTCCCGACACTTAACGTGGCGCAGAACGTCGCCTATGGCCTGAAGGTGCAGGGCGTGCCGCGTGCCGAGCGAGAGGCGCGGGTTGCAGAGATGCTGGCGCTGGTTGATCTGACGCCTCTGGCACATCGCGCGATTGATAAGTTGTCCGGCGGGCAGAAACAGCGTGTGGCGCTGGCACGTGCGCTGGCCGCCCGGCCTAAAGTGCTGCTGTTTGATGAGCCGCTGGCGGCGCTTGATGCCAGGCTGCGCGACCGACTGCGTCTGGAGATCGGTGCGCTGCTTAAGCGGCTGGCGATCACCGCCGTTTACGTCACGCATGATCAGCAGGAGGCGATGGCGCTGGGCGATCGCATCGCGGTGATGGAGCAGGGCCGTCTGGTGCAGCTTGATACCCCGCAGGGCATTTATCAGCGTCCTGCCTCCCGCTTTGTGGCCGATTTTGTGGGTGCGATTAACTGCGTTGCGCACGACCCGGAAGGCCATCCTGTGCGTTTTTGCCGCCCGGAAGATGTTCTGCTGGCCGATGATACGCGCTATGCCCAGCGCGGCGTGGTGGTGGGCAGTATGTTTCTCGGCGCTTCACAGCGCTTACTGATTGATATCGGACTGGATAATCCCATTCAGGTCGATCGTCATGCGCGCGAAATCTGGCAGGCGGGGCAGCGTATCAGCTGGTCGCTGACCAGCCACGCCGCGCTGGAATTCAGTTGCTAAGGAGTCTGTTGTGTCTCTTCAACCCACATTGATTGCTCAAATCAGCGATCTGCATATCAAGGCCCATGGCCGCCTCTCATACAAACAGGTCGATACCCATGCGGCGTTACTGCAGGTTATCGATACCCTCAACTCGCTGCAGCCGCGACCTGATGCAGTGGTAATTACCGGCGATCTGGTCGATTTTGGCAGGCCGGATGAGTATCAGACTTTGCGGGAAGCCCTGCAGCGCCTGCAACCGCCGTTTTATCTCATGGCGGGCAATCACGACGACCGCGAGGCGCTGCGGGCTGCCTTCCCTGATCACGGCTATCTGCAATCCGGACCCACACTGAACTGGCAGCTGAGTGTGGGCGGCGTCAGGTTGATTGCCCTGGATTCCAGCGTACCGCAACAGCCGTGGGGTGAGGTAGATGAGGAACAGTTAGAATGGCTGGACCAGGCGCTGGGCATGTCCGCGGATCAGCCCACCCTGGTCATGCTGCACCATCCGCCTTTTGCCTGCGGCATTGCGCATATGGATCGGCAACGGTTACGCCATCCGCAGGCTCTTGAGGCGATCATTGCCCGTCATCCGCAGGTAGAACGGGTCTTGTGTGGACATCTGCATCGCAGCCTGCAGACCCGCTTTGCTGGCACGCTCGCCTGTGTCGCGCCGGGCGTATCGCATCAGGTCGCGCTGGATCTGCATCCGGAGGGGCCCGCGCACTTTATCCTGGAGCCGCCCGGCTATTTACTGCATTGCTGGCAACCCGGAGAGGGAATGGTCACACATCAGTGCGCGATTGGCCATTTTTCAGGACCCTGGCCATTTTACGATAGTCAGGGATTAATCGATTAGTGCCAGCTAAATCTGTATTAAGCGGGGTAAAATTTGTCTTAGTGCTGCTCAAAAATGCCGACACAGTGTAGACTTAAGCCCGGATATCAGGGCCTCTGGCACACTTAAAAAAATAATCAGGCATTCACGACATGACACTCATCTTCGGCGCGGCGACGCCATGCTAAAGCACATCCGGCCCAAGGCCGATTTGCGCAATCTGATCGCCCTGCTGGTGATTGTCAGCATTGTTATCACACTCGCGAACGCGCTCTACGCTACCTGGCGGGTTCAGCGCCAGGTGCTTATTGACACCACGCTTGAGGCTAACCGGGCGTATGCCGCCAAGCTCGCCTCAACCAGTGAAATTTTCTTCCAGCTGGCGCAGTCTCAACTTCATTACAGCGCCAATCAGCTCAGCCGTGACTTTACTAATCAGGGGCTGCTGAACAATGAAGTCAATCGACTGCGTGAGCAGACCACCAGTTTCAACTCCGTCGCGATCGTGGATGCGCAGGGCGTGATCAAAGCAATTTCCCCCGAGTCACTGACGTTACAGGGTATGCACCTCACCAGTGACGCCTCGCGAGAGGCGCTGACCCTGCGACAGCCGATCATCAGTAAACCCTCCCTTTCTGCCGCCAATAATCTGCTGGTTTTTGTCTCATGGCCTGTCTGGAGTCCCGAGGGTGACTACCTGGGCTACATCGGCGGCACTATCTACCTGAAGAAGAAAAGCATACTCAATGCGCTGCTGGGTGAGCAGTTCTATCGCGATGGCACAACGGTTTATGTGCTCGATAGCAACAATGAGGTGTTGTATCACCAGAATCGTCAACTGATTGGCAAAACGCTGCCTGCCATCGTCAATCCGCGTGATGACCAGACCAATGGCTCGCTGATGCTTGCCGGTCCGGGTAATGCCACACAGCTGGCGGGCTTTGCCGTGGTGCCGACGACCGGCTGGACAGTGGTAGCGTTGAAGCCGATTAACGTCACACTGGATCCGCTGTCCGGTCTGTTGATGAAAGTGCTGAAAAATTCTGTGCCGTTCGCGCTGCTGACTCTGCTGGTGGCCTTAGTCATGGCACGTCTGATTGCCCGGCCACTCTTCCAGCTGGCGCGCAAAGCCAGCCGGATGGATGCGCAGGGCGTATCAAAAGAAATTGGCGGCATCACCGCCTGGTATTTTGAGGCGGCCCAGGTAAAGCGCGCGCTGCTCACCGGTATTGGGCTGGTGCAGGATAAAATTGGTCGCCTTAACTCAGAAGCGCAGACCGATCCGCTGACTCAGGTACTCAATCGCCGGGGTCTGAATGCGGTGCTGGAGTACTATCGGACCCTGCGCCAGCCTTTTTCGGTGCTGGCACTGGATATCGATCATTTCAAAAACGTTAATGACAGCTGGGGCCACGACGTGGGCGACCGGGTCATTCAGCAGGTGGCAAGTACGCTGCGTGCCAGCGCCCGTCAGTCTGATGTGGTCTGTCGCAATGGCGGAGAGGAGTTTCTGATGCTATTGCCAGGAACGGCCCTGGATGAGGCGCAGATCATCGCAGAACGCGTACGGGTGGGCATTGCTGAAGCCTGGCTGACTGACGTGGGGCGCATTACCTTGTCTATTGGCGTGGCGGCCTGGAATGGTTCGCAGGATGCGGGACTGGAAAACAGCCTGAAACAGGCGGATGCGGCGCTCTATGAGGCGAAGAGTGCCGGACGTAACTGTGTGATCGTTGCCGACTCCTAGTCGGGTGAAACCGGATGTTTCATTACGGCAGGGTAAACGTGCGGGAAAAAGAGAAGCAGGGGCGCGGCGGTCAGACTAACGCGCCCCTTAACATCAGGCTGATTTGACGTAATCCAGCACCATGTCGTGGTGATTCGACGTCTTAAAGTTATCAAACACTTTTTCGATCTTGCCCTCGGCATCAACCAAAAAGCTGATGCGATGAATACCGTCATAGGTTTTCCCCATAAACGTTTTTTCACCCCAGACGCCAAACGCCTGGCAGACTTCATGATTTTCATCTGACAGCAGCGTAAAGTTCAGCAGCTCTTTTTCGACAAACTTTGACAGTTTTTCCGGTTTGTCGGTGCTGATACCCAGCACTTCCACGCCCGCTTTTTTCAACTCATCCATGTTGTCACGCAGACCGCACGCCTGCACGGTGCAGCCTGGTGTCATCGCTTTCGGGTAGAAGTACACCAGAACGCGCTGTCCCTGGAAGTCGGTCAGATTCACGTGTTCGCCGTCCTGGTCAGGCAGGCTAAATGCGGGTGCAGTATCTCCGGCTTTCAGTGGATTCATCACATCTCTCCATTTTCTTATTCAGGCTGTGGGTAATACACCATCCGGCCAGAAACGGCCAGCAGCAACATTACCATCAGGGGGTATTTCACCACATAGCCGCGCATTCAGGCGTCAGTAATGTGGAGAAATAACTCCGGTTTAAGGACCAAAGCTTAGCGTATCGCGCTGACAGGTTCGCTGCTGTCGGCGTCTGAGACACTGTAGAGACGTAGCGTTCCCTGGGCATTCAGCTCCTGGCACAGGGTATTAAAAGCCTGCTCAAACGACGTGCCACGGGTTCGCGTTGGACTGTGGGCCGTCATTTGAATATAGAGTGTCGGTGGCAATTCGTGTTGCGCAGGTGTGATTCGCGACACCAGTTCGGCCACGTTCATCTGATGCTTATCAATAAGATCGGTGAAACGCTCAATAATATGCGGCGAATCGGCCACTTCAACCTGGATGAATGCGGTGTCTGGCATCGGCGGACGAAGCCGGGCATTGGTTCGCTTCATGACGATCAGCAGCTCCAGCTCTGCGCCTTTCAGCGGCAATGTCGATTCAATCAGTGTGATTGCGTTCCAGCTGCCCGACAGCAGCATAATAAACGTGAACTCATCCCCGAGCATGGCAAGACGGCTATCTTCAATATTACAACCGCAGCTGCTGACGTGTCGGGTAATGGTGTTGACGATACCCGGACGGTCAACACCAAGCGCGGTGATCACCAGATGATGGGGCTGAGATTGCGGCAAAATGGCTTTTCCTCTGCTTTCGCTAATAACCATAAGGTAAACATAAAAAAAACTGCTGACAAGCGCGGGAATGGCGTGGCTTGCTTGCTTTTCCCTAAGTGTAAAACGTACCATGAAGCACTTGTTTGTCGAGGGGATCGCCAATGTTTACGGGAAGTATTGTTGCACTCGTTACGCCAATGGATGACAACGGTAATGTCTGCCGGTCGAGTCTGAAAAAACTGATTGATTATCATGTCGCCAGCGGCACCGCGGCGATCGTTTCCGTCGGCACCACAGGCGAATCTGCAACCCTGAGCCATGAAGAACATGGTGATGTGGTGATGCTGACCCTGGAACTGGCTGATGGCCGTATCCCGGTGATAGCCGGAACCGGTGCAAACGCCACCGCTGAAGGCATCTCTCTGACGAAGCGTTTTGAAAATTCCGGCGTGGTGGGTTGCCTCACCGTGACGCCTTATTACAATCGTCCGACCCAGGAAGGGCTGTTCCAGCACTTCAAAGCGATTGCGAATAGCACCAGCCTGCCACAGATGCTGTATAACGTTCCCTCGCGCACCGGTTGTGACATGCTGCCGGAAACCGTTGCCCGCCTGGCCGAAATCAAAAATATTATCGGAATCAAAGAGGCAACCGGGAACTTATCGCGTGTTAGTCAGATCCAAGAGCTGGTAAATGAAGATTTCATTCTGGTGAGTGGCGATGACGCGACTGCGCTGGACTTTATGCAACTGGGCGGTAAAGGCGTCATTTCGGTGACCGCAAACGTCGCTGCACGCGAAATGGTTCAACTGTGTCAACTTGCACAGCAGGGCAATTTCGTTGAGGCACGCCGCCTGAATCAGCGTCTGATGCACCTGCACCAGACGCTTTTCTGTGAACCCAATCCTATCCCGGTGAAATGGGCTGCGAAACAGCTAGGATTAATCGCTAACGACACGCTGCGTCTGCCAATGACGCCACTGACTGCAGCTGGCCAGCCGAAAGTGGAGCAGGCGCTGGTGAAAGCGGGTTTGCGATAATTTAGGGAGTTTGAATGAATTACTCAGTAAAGCGGTCAACAGTAGCCACAGTGGTGGGGCTTTCTACCCTGATGCTGTTGTCGGCCTGTTCAAGTGATCAGCGTTATAAGCGCCAGGTCAGTGGTGACGAATCTTATCTTGAAGCCAGTCAGTTAAGTGAACTGAAAGCGCCGGCCGGCATGATCCTGCCGGTACAGCGTGGTGATTACGATGTACCGCGCACCAGCAGTCAGGCACCGACCGGCAAGCAGCTCGACATTCGTCCACCTGCCCAGCCGCTGGCGCTGATGAACGGCACCCGTGCGCAGTTCAGCAACAACACGGGCGCACTGATGATTGATAGTAGCCGTGGTTCAGTCTGGCCACGCGTCGTGAGCGTCGTGCAGTCAAACAATTTCGCGATTGCTTCACGTAATGACGCCGGCCAGCAGCTGACGACCGACTGGGTACAGTGGAACCGTGCTGATGAAGATCAGCAGTATCGTGGTCGCTACCAGATCAGTGTGCAGTCGCAGAGCTATCAGCAGCAGCTCACCGTACGTCTGCTGGAGCTGCAGCAGGCGGGTAAAACGGTTACCTCACCTGTTCAGATTCAGCGCTATACCGCGCAGATGCTGAATGAAATCAGCACCGGTCTGGACAAGATTGATACCGCCAGTGAAAACGCGGCGGCAGGTCGGGTGAGTGGGGCTATTGATGTGCAGAGCGGCGCAGATGATACCGGCCTGCCAATGCTGATCCTGCGCACGCCATATAATGTGGCGTGGCAGCGTCTGCCTGAAGCGATGAAACGCGTTGGGATGGAGGTGACGGATACCACTCGCTCAACGGGTAGCATGAAAGTGACCTACAAGTCACTGAGCAGCAGCGACTGGGATTCCATTGGCGCAAAAGACCCGGAATTACCTGACGGTGATTACAAAGTGCAGGTCGGTGATTTGGACAACCGCACCAGTCTGCAATTTATCGACCCGAAAGGGCATGTGCTGACCCAGTCGCAGAACGATGCGCTGGTGGCCGTGTTCCAGGCGGCGCTGAACAAATAAAGTTGCCTCAGGCCGGAGATTCTCCGGCCTTTTTATTTTGTTTTTGGCATAATAGCGCGCGGCGAAGTAAACGATTGCGTCAAGGCAATCGCCGCAGCGGCACTGGCCGCTGAACACCCGTTATTTCAAGTCTGGAGTGAATAAGATGCAAAAGCGAGCTGAGTTGTATCGCGGTAAAGCGAAAACCGTATACAGCACCGATAATCCGGATCTGCTGATACTCGAATTCCGCAACGATACGTCAGCAGGTGATGGCGCCCGAATTGAGCAATTTGATCGCAAAGGAATGGTTAACAACAAGTTTAACCACTTCATCATGACCAAATTGCAGGAAGCGGGTATTCCAACCCAGATGGAAGCGCTGCTGTCTGATACCGAAGCGCTGGTGAAGAAGCTGGAGATGGTGCCGGTAGAGTGCGTGGTCCGTAACCGCGCCGCAGGTTCGCTGGTAAAACGTCTGGGCGTGGAAGAGGGCATTGTGCTCAATCCCCCGCTGTTTGATCTTTTCCTCAAAGATGATGAAAAGCATGACCCGATGGTCAACGAATCCTACTGCGAAACTTTTGGCTGGGTCAGCAAGCAGAACCTGGCGCGGATGCAGGAACTGACCTTTAAAGCCAACGAAGTGCTGAGCAAGCTGTTCGACGATGCGGGTCTGATTCTGGTTGATTTCAAACTTGAGTTTGGTCTGTTTAACGGTGAAGTCACGCTGGGCGATGAGTTTTCGCCAGATGGTGCACGCCTGTGGGACAAAGAGACCCTGGATAAAATGGATAAAGACCGTTTTCGCCAGAGCCTGGGTGGCGTAGTCGAAGCTTATGAAGCAGTGGCACAGCGGCTGGGTGTAAAACTCGACTGAGTCAGCCTGCAGTGCAGTAAGTAAGCAGAATAAAACGGAGAGCCCAGGCTCTCCGTTTTCATTTCAGCCTAAAGCTGGTGATTGCCCGGTCACGCAACTAAAATCATGCCATCTGAAAAAAATGACTGAGGGAAGAGAGCATGCGCTGGCAAGGGCGTCGCGAAAGCGACAATGTAGAGGACCGTCGCGATCAATCGTCCGGTTTAGGTGGCGGAGGCCGTCAGATTCGTCTGCCGCGCGGCAAAGGCGGTATCATCCTGTTGGTGGTGGTGGCTATTGCAGGTTATTACGGTTATGACCTTACCGCGCTGCTGACGGGTGGGGGCGTTGCACCAACCAGCCAGCAGCAACAGCGCAGCGTCAGCACCAATGATGACGAGGCTGCAAAATTCACTAAGGTGATTCTTGCGACCACGGAAGATACCTGGGGCAAGCTGTTCAAACAGATGAACAAACAGTATGTTGCACCAAAGCTGGTGATGTATCGCGGGGCAACCCGAACCGGCTGCGGCACAGGCCAATCCGTGATGGGACCCTTCTACTGTCCAGCCGATCAGACTGTCTACATCGATCTCTCTTTCTATGACGAGATGAAAAACAAACTCGGCGCTGACGGCGACTTCGCCCAGGGCTACGTTGTCGCGCATGAAGTGGGCCACCATGTTCAGAAACTGCTGGGTATTGAGCCTAAAGTACGTGAAATGCAGCAGGGCGCGAGCCAGACGCAGGTCAATCAGCTCTCTGTGAAAATGGAATTGCAGGCAGACTGTTTTGCCGGTGTCTGGGGACACTATATGCAGCAAGAGAACATCCTTGAAGCAGGGGATTTGCAGGAAGCGCTGAACGCCGCAGAGGCGATTGGCGATGACCGTCTGCAGCAGAAGGGTCAGGGCCGCGTAGTGCCGGACAGCTTTACCCATGGCACCTCGGAGCAACGCTACACCTGGTTTAAGCGCGGATTTGATGGTGGTAATCCAGGTCAGTGCAACACCTTCGCCAGTAACGGATGATCGCAACACAGCCTATGCAGCAGGCCGGTGTGCGTCGCCTGGCCGTGATCAGCGGCGACCCGGACTGGTGCCTGGAGCGTGCTGCAGAGTGGCATGACGCGTTGCCAGGCGACTGGCTGGTGCTAAGCCCGGAGCCGCTCTTCTCTGCTTCCTCTGGTGAGTCACTTATGCACAAACAGCCAGGCGCGGTTCGCACGCTGCTTGGCCGTGAATTTCGTCATGGGATATTCGATGCCCGCCAGGGCTTTCATGCCGAGGCTTTCGCTGCGCTGGCTGGCACGCTCACCGCAGGTAGCTGGCTGTTACTGCTGGTCCCGCCCTGGGAAGGGTGGTCGCAGCAGCCTGACACCGACAGCCTGCGCTGGGCCGATGTCGCTCAGCCCATCCCAACACCCCATTTTGTTCACCATCTGCAACAGCTGATCCTGGCGGATGACCAGGTACTGCTGGAGCGGCAGCATCAGCCATGCCGTTTTCCGGTGCAGCCTGACTGGCCAGAATGGCACTGTCAGGCCCCGCAACAGCAGCAGGCGATACTCGATCAACTGATGAGACTGCCATCGGGGATCGCGGTGCTGACCGCCGCCCGTGGACGGGGTAAATCGGCGCTGGCGGGGATGCTGGCCCGCCAGAATCGCCATTGTCTGGTCACGGCACCCGCGAAAGCTTCAACGGAGGTGCTGGCCACCTTTGCCGCTGAGCATTTTCACTTTATGGCGCCGGATGCACTGCTGGCGCTGGAGCCGCCGCCCGAGGCGGATTGGCTGATTGTGGATGAAGCGGCGGCGATACCGGCCCCGCTACTGCAGGCGCTGGTCAGCCGTTATCCCCGCGTGTTGCTCACCACCACCGTGCAGGGCTACGAAGGCAGCGGGCGCGGCTTTATCCTTAAGTTCTGCGCCGGGCTTACCGGGGTGCACTATTTCACGCTGGACGAGCCGCTGCGCTGGTCGCGTTGTGATCCGCTGGAGCAGTGGCTGAATCAGGCGCTGCTGTTTGACGATGCCAGCGCGACGGCACCCGATTCTCCGGCCACACCGCATCCTGTTGAACGTCACGATTTCAGCACGCTGGAAGCCGCCTATCGCCTGCTCACCAGCGCGCACTATCGCACGTCGCCACTTGATCTGCGCCGCCTGCTGGATGCGCCGGGTATGACGTTGTGGCGGGCGGGCGAGACACCTGCATTACAGGGTGCACTCTGGCTGGTGGAGGAGGGCGGTCTTGAGCCAGCACTGGCGCAGGCGGTCTGGGCGGGCACCCGGCGACCACGCGGGAATCTGGTGGCGCAATCTCTGGCTGCCCACGCCGGTCTTGCCGAAGCGGCAATCCTGCGCTCGCAACGAATCAGCCGTGTTGCCGTGGCAACGGAGAGCCGTCGCCGCGGAATCGGTCAGCAGCTTGTGGCCGCCGCGGCCCGTGCGGCTGCAGAACACGACTACCTCTCTGTCAGCTTCGGCTACACTGAATCACTCTGGGCGTTCTGGCGCGCCTGTGGTTTTACTCTGGTGCGAATAGGCAGCCAGCGCGAAGCCAGCAGCGGCTGCTATGCGGCAATGGCTATTCTGCCCTGTTCTGCTGCGGGCAGGGCATTAGCGCGCCGGGCGGCAGAACAGCTGGCGCGTGACTGGCCACTGTTGCGACAACATATCGCGCTGGACCTGCAGTTTGATCAGATCCCAGATAATGGATTAACAGCCCAGGATATGCATCTGGCCATCGGTTTTGCCTGGGCGCAGCGGCCCCTGGAGGCGAGCCTGCCGGTATTGCAGCGTCTGGCAGAAGCCAGTGTCGCGCCCGCCCCGTTATTGGCCGCAGTCGTTGCCGCCCCCGATGCGCTAAGCGAGCTTGCCCGGCAGGCAGGCGTGAGTGGCCGTAAAGCGCTGGTCGCGGTGTTACGTCAGCAGGCAGCAACAGCGCTCCAGAGCCTGGGCGTTACTGCGGGCTGACTGCACCGGCCGTTGAAATAATTCGACCAGCTGGTTCAAATTATCCCCATATCATTTTTTGCTACGCGGCGTAGAGTGAACACAGGAGGTCAACAACATGACACTGAAATATGTAATCGTTCAACAGCCTGCTACCACAGCACAGCTGTTTCTGCTCTACCATGGCGTTGGCGATAACCCGGATTCA
This sequence comes from Pantoea hericii, assembly GCF_014155795.1. Lineage (NCBI taxonomy): Bacteria > Pseudomonadati > Pseudomonadota > Gammaproteobacteria > Enterobacterales > Erwiniaceae > Pantoea > Pantoea hericii. The sequence continues at coordinate 613,996 of NZ_SCKV01000001.1, read as the reverse complement.
ATGGGTGAGATTGGTCACTGGTTTGCGAAAACCTTTCCCGACGCGCTGGTGGTGTCCGTTGGCTCGCCTGGCGCGGTTCGTCAGTGGTTTGGCGAAACTGACCTGCACGATCAGACTATCCAGCAGCGGGTTGATGCGGCGATGCCGCAGTTTGTCGAGTCGGTGCGTCACTGGCAAAAAAAGAGCGGCGTGCGGGCGGAAGCGACAGCCTTAGTCGGTTTTTCGCAGGGCGGCAGTATGGTGCTGGAAGGCGTCAAAGCGAATCCTGATCTGGCGGGCCGCGCGGTGGTGTTCAATGGCCGGTTTATCACGCTGCCGGAGAAAGCCAGTACCCGCACCACGATTCATCTGATCCACGGTGATTATGATGAGCAGATCCCGTTGCACCATGCACAGGAGGCGGAGCAGCGGCTGACCGCCCGCGGGGGCGACGTCACTCTGGACATCGTTGACGATCTGGCGCATGCCATCGATCACCGCAGTATGGAACTGGCGCTGAATCATCTGCGTTATACGGTGCCAAAACGCTACTTTGATGAGGCGTTAAGCGGCGCAAAACCCGGTGACGATGACGTTATCGCGTTGATGTAAAAATGCCCCTGCAGAGCAGATTGCTGACAATGCCGAACCGGGGGTAATCCCGCCGCTACGCATAAATTCAACACGCAGGGAGCTCGGTCAGAGGAGGAAAGCGTCCCGCGCCAGGGACGGTGCGGGCCGAGCGGCCATGGATTGGCTTTAGCGACTTTCCGATCTGACCGTGTACCCTGCGCAGGCTCGATCTTAACGCTGATGAGGGCTGACTTTATGAAGAACAATAAAAATGCCCCTGCAGAGCAGGGGCATTTTCGTTTACTTCTTCTTCGGCCAGTTATCGTCGTCATCCCATTTATCGTTGAAATCACGATGCGGCGGCAGGTCTGGTTTGTTATCCATAAACTTCTTGTGATCGATGCGTTTCAGATCTTTATAAACGTTCATCAGCACGCCAACCATCAGCAGGATCACCAGGATCCACCAGTAATCTTTAATAAATTCCATTTGCTGCTCCTTAACATCGCCATCAGGCGATCAGTTGTTCCATGATGCGTTGGTACATCCGGCTCAGCATCTGCAGATCTGAAGCTTTCACACACTCATTGATTTTATGAATGGTGGCATTTACCGGTCCCAGTTCAACCACCTGCGCCCCCATCCGGGCAATAAACCGGCCATCAGAGGTTCCACCCGTAGTCAGCAGCTGCGGCTTAATTTCATTATAGTGCGCGACAGCTTTTACGACGGCATCAACCAGCTTACCGCGCGTGGTCAGGAAGGGTTGACCCGAAAGTTTCCACTCAATGGTGTAACGCAGCTGGTGACGATCCAGCAATGCTTCGACGCGCTGGCGAATCAGCTCATCAGTGAGTTCAGTGCTGAAGCGGAAGTTAAACTGCACAAACAGCTCACCAGGGATCACGTTGTTACTGCCGGTGCCCGCCTGGACATTGGCAATCTGCATGCTGGTTGCCGGGAAGAACTCATTTCCCTGATCCCACTCCGTGGCGACCAGCTCATTCAGTGCTGGCATTGCCCGGTGGACCGGATTATCCGCAAGGTGCGGATAGGCGACGTGCCCCTGCACACCATGCACCGTCAGGTTGGCAGTAATTGATCCACGACGGCCATTTTTCACCACGTCACCGACCACTTCCGTACTGGACGGCTCACCGACCAGGCAATAGTCGAGCCGTTCCCGGCGCGCCATCAGCCGTTCAACCACTTTAACCGTGCCGTTGGTCCCGCTGGCCTCCTCATCAGAGGTAATCATAAAGGCGAGTCGCCCTCTGTGATGGGGACGTGCTGCAACAAAACGTTCGGCAGCTACCACCATGGCGGCCAGTGAACCTTTCATGTCGGCCGCACCACGACCAAACAGCATGCCATCGCGTATGGTGGGCTCAAAAGGTGGGTTGATCCAGCGACTGGCATCGCCAGGCGGCACCACATCGGTGTGACCGGCAAACGCCAGTGTTTCACCTTCGCCACGGGTGGCCCAGAAATTCAGGGTGTCGTCGATGTTCATCGTTTCAATCTTAAAACCAATAGCTTCAAGACGGGCGATCAGCAGAGCCTGACATCCGGCATCATCGGGGCTGAGGGAAGGGCGACGAATAAGCTGCTGCGTCAGCTCAATGACCGGGCAAAACATATTATGACCTCTCCTGGATAGCATTCTGATAGGTGGCTTCGCTGAAACCGGCGAGCAAACTGCCATCCGGGGTGCGCAACAGCGGGCGCTTAATCATGGTGGGATGCGCCAGCATCAGCGCTTTGGCGCTGCTGGCATCGGTAACCCCTTCACGGTCGGTCTCTGGCAGTTTACGCCAGGTGGTGCCGCGGGTATTAAGCAGGGCTTCGTAGCCCAGCGCATCGATAAATTCCTGCAGCAGGACATCGCTCAGGCCATCGGCACGGTAATCGTGAAAGTGATACTCAACGCCTGCGTCTGTTAAAAAGCGCCGGGCTTTTTTTATGGTGTCGCAATTTTTAATCCCGAACATCACCCACTGCGTGCTCATTGCCCGATCCTTATTGTCCTGTGAGAAGTAAAAGCTGAAAAAGCAGCCAAAGCGCGAGTTTACCATAGTGTGATCCGTTGCGGCAGTTGCCGGGGCGCGGGAATCTGACCCGCGATCGTGTCGTGAAAGCCACCGTTTATCCTCGGGTAACCGCTATCAATTTCTCAGGTAATCATTACCTTGCTTAGCATTATTTTATTCGGAATTTCGCCATGCAGATAAAATAGTCTACCGCTGGGCTTAAAATAAATTATTTTCAATCGGGTTAAGGAGTTGCTGAAATGTGCGTCAGCTTCCAGAACCGGCAGAATTCATGTTTTTATCAGGCTTGCCGATAAATAAAACAGGTGTAACCGTATTCACCTGATTAAAAAAAGAGCGTAACATCGCCAGCACAATAAGAGAGGGCATCATGATTGACACTGAAATGGGAACCTGGAAAGAATTTATCGAAGCAATGTTACGCAACAAGTAACAGGCTGAGGTAAAGGCGGGGTAAACCTGCTGACTGGAATTCTTACCACACACAGAAATAAGGCGGCCACTGACATCAGTGGCCGCTTTTTATTTGCCTCAGTGATCAGTCGAGTGGCTTCTCTTTCAGCGGGAAGCGACGGCGAACCAGCACAAAGAACAGCGGCACAAAAAAGATCGCCAGCAGCGTGGCGGAGATCATTCCACCCATCACACCGGTTCCTACCGCGTGCTGACTGCCGGAGCCTGCGCCGCTGCTGATTGCCATCGGCAGCACGCCAAAGATAAAGGCCAGCGAGGTCATCAGAATCGGTCGCAGACGCTGACGCGATGCCTCCAGCGTGGACTCCACCAGTTCGCGTCCTTTACTGTTAATCTCATTAGCAAATTCCACAATCAGGATGGCGTTTTTGGCGGATAACCCGACGACTGTCAGCAGGCCCACCTGGAAGTAGACATCATTCTCCAGTCCGCGCAGCCAGGTCGCAATCAACGCGCCGACGACACCCAGTGGGACCACCAGCATCACCGAGAACGGAATTGACCAGCTTTCATACAGTGCGGCCAGGCAGAGGAATACAACCAGCAACGATATCGCATACAGCGCCGGTGCCTGTGAGCCAGAGAGGCGCTCCTGATAAGAAGCACCTGTCCACTGGAACCCGACGCCCAGCGGCAGGGCATTCACCAGCTTTTCCATCTCGTCCATTGCCGTGCCGCTGCTGACGCCATTAGCCGCTTCCCCGACAATCTCCAGTGAAGAATAACCGTTATAGCGTTCAAGACGGGGTGAGCCAGTCTCCCAGCGGCTGGTGGCAAACGCGGAGAAGGGGACCATTTTGCCGCTGCTGTTGCGCACATACCACTTATTGACGTCGTCCGGCAGCATGCGGAATTCGGCGGCGGCCTGTACATAGACCTTTTTCACCCGGCCGCGATCCAGGAAGTCGTTCACATAGGTTGAACCCCAGGCCGTGGTCATCGTGTCGTTGATGGTATCCAGCGACACGCCCAGCGCCTGCGCTTTACGGGCATCCACATCGATCTGCAGCTGCGGACTGTCATCCAGTCCATTGTGCCGTACCCGTGACAGCGACTTATCGTTGCCTGCCATCTCCAGCAGTTTGTCGCGCATCGCCATCAGTTGGGTATGGCCGATACCGGCGTGATCCTGCAGTTCCATGTCAAAACCAGAGCTGCTGCCCATGCCGGTGATAGCAGGTGGACTGCTGGCAATAACCCGGCCCTCTTTAATCTTCTGAAACGCTTTGGTCGCGCGATCGATAATCGCAAACGAAGTCCGATCGGCGCCGGGCCGCGCTTCCCAGTCTTTCATACGGACAAACAGACGTGCGACGTTCTGTCCATTGCCGCCCGGCCCGGCACCGATAGTGGAGAAAACCGACAGTACGTTGGCCTTCTCCTCGGTGAGATAATAATTTTCGACTTTGGCAACGACGCTGGCCGTTTGCTCAAGCGTCGCACCTGCCGGAAGCTGAACCTGAGTCAGGAATACGCCGCGATCTTCCAGCGGCAGAAATGACGTCGGCAGACGCAGAAACAGAAACGCCATCAGGCCAATAATCGCGACATAGACCAGCAGCCAGCGACCACCTGTGCGCAGGATGCCCGCAACGCCGCGTTCATAGCGGTCAGCGTTACGATTAAAGTGGCGATTGAACCAGCCGAAGAAGCCGCGACGCTCGTGCACCTCGCCCTGCGCAGCGGGTTTGAGCAGTGTGGCACAGAGCGCTGGCGTCAGGATCATCGCTACCAGCACTGACAGCACCATCGCCGAGACAATGGTGATTGAGAACTGACGATAAATGGCGCCAACGGTACCGCCGAAAAACGCCATTGGCACAAACACCGCAGAGAGCACCAGCGCGATACCCACCAGTGCACCCTGAATCTGTCCCATCGATTTTCGTGTGGCAGCACGCGGCGAAAGTCCCTCTTCATGCATGATGCGTTCAACGTTCTCCACCACCACAATGGCATCATCCACCAGTAGTCCTATCGCCAGCACCATGGCAAACATGGTCAGGGTATTGATGCTGAATCCAAAGGCATAAAGGACGCTAAAGGTGCCAAACAGCACTACCGGCACCGCAATGGTGGGAATTAAGGTGGCGCGGAAGTTCTGCATAAACAGATACATCACGCCAAATACCAGCACGATTGCTTCAAGCAGCGTCTTCACCACATCGGTAATTGATGCTTTGACGAACGGCGAGGTTTCATAGGCAATTTTTGCTTCCAGGCCGTGAGGGAAATAGTGCGAGAGTTCCTCTATACGCGCCCGTACCAGCTTATCAGTGTTCATCTCATTGGCACCGGACGCGAGCTTCACGCCCAGGCCTGACGCAGGTTGGCCGTTATAGCGGCTCAGATAATCATACTTCTCTGCGCCCAGCGCCACGGTGGCGACATCGCCCAGCGTCACCACAGAACCGTCGGGATTGTTTTTCAGGGTAATGGCCCGGAACTGCTCGGGGGTCTGCAGCATCGACTGGGCGTTGACCGTGGCGTTAAGTGCCTGTTTCTCCACCGACGGCAGGCCACCGACCTGACCCACAGCCACCTGGGTATTCTGCGACTGGATTGCATTGACGACATCGTCGGTGGTGAGCGCGTAAGCGATCAGTTTGTTGGGATCGAGCCAGATGCGCATCGCATATTGCGAGCCGTAAGCATCAACCTGGCCGACGCCATCAATACGGCTCAGCGGGTCCTGAATATTACTGGCGACATAGTCTGAAATATCCTGCTTATCCATACTGCCGTCGGTCGAGACGAAGGCCACCATCAGAATATTGCTGTCACCGGTTTTGTTGACCGTCACGCCCTGCGACTGCACCGCCTGCGGCAATTTGCGCAGGGCGGACTGCAACTGGTTCTGAACCTGCTGGCGGGCTTCGTCGGGATTGGTCCCGGCAGTAAAGGTGAGGGTGATTTGCGCCTGACCGGTGTTGCTGCTGTTCGAGGACATGTACATCAGATTATCGATGCCGGTCATGTTCTGCTCGATCACCTGAGTCACGGTGTTTTCCAGCGTCTCGGCGGATGCGCCGGGATAGTTAGCGGTGATACGCACATTAGGTGGAGCCAGATCGGGATACTGCTCAACAGGCAGCGAAATAATCGAAAGGGTGCCACACAGGCACAGCAGAATCGCCAGCACCCAGGCAAAAATGGGGCGGTCGATAAAGAAATTCGACATTAAATCGACACTCCTCAGGACTTATTATTATCGGTCAGGCCCACCGGCAACGGGCCACAGGCAGAAAGGTCGCAGGGTCTTTACACGATTCTCCGCCGCCTTTCACTTTACGTGCGGCAGCGAGGGAAATCGTGGAGAAATTGAGGAGAAAATGTAAATTCGTTGGCTATTTGCGGCTTTCAAGCCACATCACCGTGGCGGCAACGCGTGAACGGACATCCAGCTTACGCAGAAGGTTACGGATATGCACTTTCACTGTCTCTTCAGAGATATGCAGAATGGCAGCGATCTCTTTGTTTGACAGGCCACGCGCCACCTCCTGGAGCACGTCGCACTCGCGGTCAGTGAGAAGACGCAGAGGGTCGGCGCTGTGCTGACGGTTATCCAGATAGCTGGCGACGCCCTCACTAAAGACTTTCTCGCCCCGCGATGCCTGCAGAATATGTCCCAGCAGAATCTCTGGCTCGCTGTCCTTGAGCAGATAGCCGTCGGCACCGGCATCCACCATGGCAAAAATATCACTGCGGGCATCGGAGACGGTCAGCACCAGGATGCGCGAGCTGATACCTTCGTGGCGCAGCGCCTTTAGGGTATCCAGCCCGGACATGCCTTTCATATTGAGGTCGAGCAGAATGATGTCAGGTTCCTGACGGCGGGCTTCCGCCAGCGCTTCGGTGCCATTGTTAGCCTCGGCGATCACGTCCAGCCGGGGATCCAGTGCCAGCAGCTGACGAACGCCGCGGCGCATCAGAGGGTGATCATCCACAATCATCAATGTTAATGCGGGCTGTTGCATAATTTCTCCGTTTTATCGTTTCAGACTGCGGCGGGGCAACACGTATCGCGCACCGGTATGCCTGTGTTCAGCCTTTAATAGCCGGCTATCTGTAGCCAGTAGCGTGTTTTAATTATTTGAAGGATAAATTACGTTAGCTGCCGTGCCGGTTGCGGTGGAAAGCGCAGTTCAACCCGTGTCCCTTGATCCTGTGCATGAAGGGTCAGATTACCATTAAGGCGCTGGGCACGTTCAGCCATAATCGTCAGACCGTAATGGCCTGGAGGTTCGTCAGTACTGCCGATGCCCACGCCGTCATCCGTTATCGTAAGTAAGTGCTCACCCTGATTGCTGTGCTGATAGTCCACGTTGATCACCTGCGCACTCGCATGACGAATCGCATTCAGCAACGCCTCCCGGGCGATCTGCAAGACATGCACCTGCTGCTGTGCCTCCAGATTCTGCAGGCCGGTCTGATAGTTAAAATGTATCTCTGCGCCGCTCTTTTCCTGCAACGAGGCGATCATTGCCTGCATCGCCGCCACCAGATCTGCCTGCTCAATGGTCAGGCGGAAGGTGGTCAGCAGTTCGCGCAACTGACGGTAGGCATCAGCCAGCGCCTGATCGAAGTCAGCGATAATCGCATGGGCGGCACTGTCATCCTTGTCCACGGTGCGGCGTAACAGGGTCAGCTGAATACGTAAAAAGGAGAGTGACTGCGCCAGTGAGTCATGTAATTCCCGGGCAATCGTCGTTCGCTCTTCAATCAGCAGCATTTGTTGATACTGCTGCTGTGCCTGCCAGATCCAGATTGCGCGTCCCAGCATCGCCGCAAGACTGCGCATCAGCTCATCCGGTGGGGAAGCGCCACATGTCTGCCAGCGTAATTCGCCAATCTGCTGCTCATCCTGCTGTAATGGCTGACGTTGCCACTCACCAGCAGCCTTTTCGTCACCGGCGCGGAACTGAAACTGGTCGCTCTCGAGCCAGATTGCCGTCAGTTTTTCACGCGTCAGCACCGTGGTCAGCACCGCTTCAAACAACGCCGGATGCAGTGGGCTGGCGGTCAGCATTTGTGAGCTGTCATAGAGTAGCGACAGCGTGCGATTCGCCTGAGTTAAGTCTTCCGTCTTTGCGCGAACCGTACTCTCCAGCAACTGGTAATGCGAATGCAGGCGTGCCGCCATACCGCTAAAGGCATGCGACAGAACCCGCAGCTCATTTTGTTGCTCAACGTGCAACGGCGGAAAAGCAAAGTTGCCATTCTCGACGTAGCGGCTGGCCTTGACCAGCGCATTCAGTGGCCGCACGACATGCAGTCGGGTAAAGCGAATCGTCATGAGCGCCAGCGCCACAATCGCAATAACACCGACCAGGCTGCTGGCGGCCACCAGATGCATTTTTAATTCGGTATAGCGTTGCAGACCCAGAACAAAGCGATCAATTTCCCCGACGTAAATGGGCACCTGCTGCTGCAAGGCCACGCTATCACCCCGTTGCAACGCCTGTTGCAGGAGAGGCCAGGCGGCGCGCAGTCGCTGGTAGCGAACGCCCACTTCGCGTGGTACCCAGGGCCGATCAAGATTTTGCAGCACTGGCGCATCCAGCGTTTGCTGATAGCGCGCGAAATGTTGCGGCAGGTTTTGCGGCTGACGGCTGGCATCCCAGGCCATGCGATAGCTCTGCATGCGCAGTGAACCCGCCAGATTAATCGCCTCGGCGTCGCGCTGACTGCTGAGTAGCGTGACTAAGGCCAGACTGGTGGTGAGAAGCGACAGCAGGACAATGGCGCTGAGGGCCCGAGCGATGCTTTGTGTAACTGAACGTTTAACGATCACATGAATGGCCCTCTTCTGAGTGGGGGAATTATATGAGCGAAGTCACGCAACGCAAATGATCCCTTCCCTGTTTATCGCACAGGACATTACAGGTCGCACATAAAATGACCTCGACTGACACTTCCCAGGATGCGTTACGATTTTACGGTTAAAAAGGGAACAGGTTTACATCGTGCCGATGTTGCTTTTCATTGCAGCGCTAATAATTCACTCAGTCATTAGCAACGCAATCCCGATCACAGATCAAGGAGCATCCAATGAAAAAACTGAGTGCTGTACTGGCGGGTGCTTTACTGGCTACCGCCTCATTTGCCACCTTCGCCGCCGCGCCCGTCGATCGGTCACAGGCGCTGGGTATGCAGAGCATCGGCAGTGTGTCTGTTTCCGGCGTACGCGGTTCACTGGATGATGCGAATCGCCAGTTATCGCAAAAAGCGCAAGAGATGGGCGCCAGCCATTACCGTGTTATCGGTGTCGATAATCCAGGCGATTCCAGCCTGTGGAGCGGCACCGCAGAGATTTATCGCTAACCCAACCCTCCTGTTTCCATCCCTGTAGCTTTTACCGGCCTGAAAATGGCCGGTTTTTTTGTTTTTGTGCATCATGATGGATTCTTACAAATCAGCCTGTGCATCTGCCCGGTATATTTTGCTTCGTTCTTGCAGAACGGGTAGGATTCATCGCCGTAAATTCCCGCGTTGCCCGGCACTCACTCACAGGCAAAGGCACAGAGGAAAATCCCCCATTTTGCAGGACGTTACGTCCGCATTGGGGAGACGACGACTGATAGTCCGGACAAACAGGAATGCTATGAAATCCAAAAAGAAAACCCCAGGTGAGATGCGCGCTGCGAAACGGCGCTGGCTGAATTCTCACGATGCTGGCTACCAGAAAGCGATGGGTAACCGTCACGTTCAGATGATTGCGATCGGCGGTGCTATCGGCACCGGTTTGTTCCTGGGTGCAGGTGGCCGCTTGCAGGCTGCAGGCCCCGCGTTAGCCCTCATCTATCTGGTGTGTGGCATCTTCTCCTTCTTCATTCTGCGTGCGCTGGGCGAACTGGTGTTACACCGCCCGAGCAGTGGCAGCTTTGTCTCTTATGCCCGTGAATTCCTGGGTGAGAAAGCCTCCTACGTTGCAGGCTGGATGTATTTCGTCAACTGGGCGATGACCGGTATCGTCGATATCACCGCCGTTGCGCTTTACATGCACTACTGGGGCGCGTTTGGTGATGTGCCACAATGGGTCTTTGCACTGGGCGCGCTGGCGATTGTCGGCACCATGAACATGATTGGCGTTAAGTGGTTTGCCGAGATGGAGTTCTGGTTTGCGCTGGTGAAAGTGCTGGCGATTGTGATTTTCCTGGTGGTGGGTGTGGTGTTTCTTGGCACCGGCAAGCCGCTGGATGGCAACAGCACCGGTTTCCATCTGATTACTGATAACGGCGGCCTGTTCCCGCACGGCCTGCTGCCCGCGCTGGTGCTGATTCAGGGCGTCGTATTCGCCTTTGCCTCAATTGAGCTGGTCGGTACGGCGGCCGGTGAATGTAAAGACCCGCAAACCATGCTGCCGAAAGCGATCAATAGTGTGATCTGGCGTATTGGTCTGTTCTATGTCGGTTCGGTTGTGTTGCTGGTGCTGCTGCTGCCATGGAATGCCTATCAGGCGGGCCAGAGTCCATTCGTGACATTCTTCTCGAAACTTGGCGTGCCTTACGTTGGCAGCATCATGAACATCGTGGTCCTGAGCGCAGCGCTCTCCAGCCTGAACTCCGGCCTCTATTCAACCGGGCGTATTCTGCGTTCCATGTCGATGGGTGGCTCTGCACCGAAATTCATGTCAAAGATGAACGGTCAGCAGGTCCCTTATGCCGGTATTCTCGTCACCATTGCCGTTTATGTCATTGGTGTAGTGCTTAACTACTATGTGCCTTCTCAGGTATTTGAGATCGTCCTGAACGTTGCCTCACTGGGCATTATCTCCTCCTGGGCCTTTATCGTGGTCTGCCAGCTGCGTCTGCGCAAAGCGATCAAAGAAGGCAAAGCAGATGATGTCAGCTTCAAGCTGCCAGGTGCGCCGTTCACCTCATGGCTGACGCTGCTGTTCCTGTTCAGCGTGCTGGTGCTGATGGCGTTTGACTACCCGAACGGGACGTACACCATTGCCTCTATTCCGCTGATTGCAGTGCTGCTGGTGCTGGGATGGTTTGGTGTGCGTAAGCGTGTTAACGCTATCGCGCAGACCGAACAGGATCATCATGAGGATGAGCCTCAGTCAACCCGACTGGCTGACGATACGTCACGCTGATCAGGTCTGCATCAATCAGGGCCAGCCTTCGGGCTGGCTTTTTTTGGCCGCTAATCGCCTTTCTGGCAATGCGAATTAGGATAGTTTTCCGGCAAGCCTGGCCCTATGATGAATAACTCCCTTTATGCGGTAGCGGAGTCTCCATGTCGTTTAAGATCAACATCATCAAAAATAAGCTCCTGTCTGAAAACTGGTTTGTGCTGCGCAACTACACCTATGACATCACCGATCGCCGTGGCGAGGTTATCCGTCATAAACGCGAAGTCTACGATCGCGGAAACGGGGCGACCATCCTGCTCTATAATCGCGAAAAGAATAGCGTCGTCCTGACGCGCCAGTTCCGCATCGCGACGTACGTCAACGGCAACGACGGCGGCATGTTAATTGAAGCCTGCGCGGGCTTGCTGGACGACGACTCCCCGGAAGATTGCATCCGCAAAGAGGCGATTGAAGAGACCGGATATGCAGTCGGTGAGGTGGAGACACTCTTTACCTGCTATATGTCGCCGGGCGGCGTGACCGAACTGATCCACTTTTTTGCGGCAGAATACAACGAATCACTGCGCGACAACCCAGGCGGTGGCGTTGAGGATGAGTCAATTGATGTGCTGGAACTGAGCTTCCCTGATGCGCTGGCGATGGTGGCCGATGGCCGTATTCGCGACGGTAAAACCATTATGCTGCTACAGCATGCGCAGATTGCGGGATGGCTGAGGCCTTAGGAAACCCATCTGTCATACCTGTTGCCGCGCAGCAGCGCTGAACGTGGAAGGATGCAGCTTTATCCACCTTATGTACGCTTTTTAAGCACTTAACTGCGCTTTTTGCACAGGTTCACAGAATGCGAACCCTGCCAGGCCCGTTGATGCGCTATCCTCTCCATTCTGGTTATTCGGGGATCGATTTTCTTAATGTCGTATTGGATGAAATCGCTGTGGCTGTTGCCGTCTTTGTGGGTTGCCTGTGTTCAGGCGGAACCGTTGCAAAAGTCATTCAACGACTGGCAAATTACCTGCAACAATGTCGCCTTTTGCGTGGCGCGCAATATTCCAGGCGACAAAGGGTTGGTGATGACGATTTCGCGTCATGCGGGCGTCAACGATCGCCCCTTGCTGCGTATTGACTATGGCAGCGCCTACAGTGGTGCGCTGCCTGGCGGTCCGCTTCAGGATAACCTGCTGCTCGATCAGCGCCGCCTTAAGCCCGACCTCAAACACTGGACGGTAGAACCTCATCATCTCGCCACCAGCAATACCATCGCGATAGATGAGTTCCTTGATCTGGTGATGGAGGCGAAAACCCTGCAGCTCACCTTTGATCCCAATGCGCTGATCTCGCTGCGCGGCATGAAAGCTGCACTGTTGCTGATGGATGACACCCAGGGTCGGGTAAACAGCCTGAGCGCGTGGATCAAACGTGGCGACCGTGCCAGCTGGGACGTTCCGCCGCCGCCTGCGCTGCCGCCATTGCGGCCTGCTGTCGAGCCGCCCGCAGCACTGACGCGCGATGAGACCAGCGGACTCATTGATTACGGCACCTGGCGGGTCAATACCGATTCCTGTTCACTCGATCCGCTACGCCGGGAAGTCAGCGTGGCTCCCCTCACTGACCAGCGCGCGCTGCTGCTGGTCAGTTGTGAAATGGGGGCCTATAACGTGATCGATCTGGCGTTTGAAGTGACACGCAGCCAGCCTTACGTGGCACGGGGTATTACCTTAACCCTGCCGTTTACACCGCCGGGTGCCAGCGATCGACAGCTTGAGCTGATTAACGCCGAGTATGATGCGGCCAGCGGCCAGCTCTACACCTTTGGTAAAGGACGGGGACTGGGCGATTGTGGCAGTGCGACACGCTGGCAGTTTGATGGCACGCGTTTTGTGTTAGCGGAGTATGCGGAAGAGTCGACCTGTGACGCCTGGCACAGCAGTGATGGCTGGCCAACCCTGTGGGTCAGCCAGTCTGACGGTAGCGTACAGCAGCGTTAAGGAATGGCCTGCACCATCATCGGTGAGCCCAGTTGATTACCCACCAGTTCGGCCAGCATATTGTTCACGCCGTCGCTCATTGGCGTAAAGCGGGTCAGCGGCGAGCGCGTCACCACGACAAACACCCCAACGTTATGCTGCGGCACCATCGCCATATAGGTGATGAAACCGCCACCGCCGCCGGTTTTCTGAATAATGCCCGGGCGACCATTTTTTGGCCCCATATAGACCCAGCCCATACCCAGTGCATCCGCTTTACCCGGCACATCCATGCCTTCAACTTTGTGCAGCTGATCGCGACGGTAAATCAGCGTTTGCAGTCGATCGATCTGCGGCGTGCGATGGTTTACGGAAGAGTTAAGGAACTGCTGCATCCAGCGGCCCATATCATCCGGCGTGGAATAGACGCCGCCGCTGCCGATCGCCGCCAGCGTGTTATTACACGGGCTGGCACCTTTCTCCGCCACCATCAGGCGTCCGCACTGCTCGGGCGACGGCGTAAAGGTGGTGTCTTTCATGCCGAGCGGGCGGGTTATCAGTTGCTGAAACAGCGCCGGATAAGGGGTGCCGGCGGCGCGTGACAGCGCATCGCTCAGCAGATCGTAGCCCAGGTTGGAGTAGGCGGCACTGCTGCCGGGTGCCGCTTTAAGGCTGGCGCGCGCCAGCCATGTCCAGCGCTCGCTTTTCGTCGGCCAGACAAACACCGGACGCTGCGCTTTGCCGCCCGGCTGTTCGCGCGGCAGTCCGCTGGTGTGGGTTGAGAGATTAATCAGGCGAATAGGCTGGCCGTTATACGTGGGCACGCGTGCACCTGGAGGCGCATATTTACTCAGGGGATCGTCAAGGCGAATCTGTCCGCGTTCAGCCATCTTCACCATCACTTCACTGGTCATCAGCTTACTCAGCGAGGCGATGCGAATCAGTGAATCTTTCTGTGGACGCACATTGTTGCCGGGACGGGTGTCACCGAAGCTGGCGAACACCCGCTGATTGCCATCTATCGCCACCAGCGCCATGCCGGTTGCACCGCTGCCATAAAAAATATGTTCCGCATAGCGATCAACAATCTGAGAAGCCAGCAGCGGATCGGGCGCGACCTGCGCCATGCTTTTTAAAGGAAGCAGTGAAACCATCAGGGCCAGTAAATAGGGTGTACGCATGTTCAACGGAAGTGGCTTCGCTATAGATATCGGAGAAAATCTGCCTTCACTCATCAGAATGCGGCAGGTCAGACCCGTTTTTATCCCGGCAGGAACAACAGCAGGAAAAGAGGGCCAGCCAGCGTACAGGCAGCATTGAATAGGACGGCTCTATAGTAATCAGTTTGCGCGGGGCGTGAAGAGGGGAATAGAGGTTTTTTTCTGTTTCAGTTTTTAAGATGAAATGGCCCTTCCCGGTGAGCCGGGAAGGGCGCAGGCCTTAAACGGGCTTGAGTAATGCTTCAGCATGGCTGACGATATTCTCAACCGTGAAGCCAAACTCTGCGAACAGCTGGCTGGCAGGGGCGGACTCACCAAAGGTGGTCATCCCGACAATTGCACCATCCAGACCGACATACTTGAACCAGTAGTCAGCAATACCTGCTTCGACTGCCACACGCGCTTTCACGCCGCTCGGCAGAACAGATTCGCGGTAAGCGGCATCCTGCGCATCAAACAGGTCAGTTGAAGGCAGTGAAACCACCCGCACCTTGTGACCGCCCGTGGTGAGCTTTTCTGCTGCACCCAGCGTGATCTCAATCTCAGAACCGGTGGCGATCAGAATCACGTCTGGCGTGCCGTCGCAATCCTTCAGCACGTAGCCGCCGCGTTTGATATTTTCGATCTGCTCCGGCGTACGTTCCGGCTGCAGCAGGTTCTGACGGGAGAGGATCAGCGCGGTTGGACCGTGATGGCGCTCAATAGCCGCTTTCCACGCCACCGCCGTTTCCACCTGGTCACAAGGACGCCATACGCTCATGTTTGGTGTCAGACGCAGGCTGGCGATCTGCTCAACCGGCTGGTGCGTCGGGCCATCTTCACCCAGACCGATGGAGTCATGGGTATAGACCAGAATCTGACGCGCCTTCATTAACGCCGCCATACGCGCGGCGTTTCGCGCATATTCAACAAACATCAGGAAGGTGGCAGTGTAAGGAACGAAACCGCCATGGTGCGCGATACCGTTACCAATCGCCGTCATACCAAATTCACGTACGCCGTAGTGAATGTAGTTACCGGCCGGATCCTCTTTGATCGATTTGGAGCCTGACCAGATAGTGAGGTTACTCGGTGCCAAATCAGCTGAGCCGCCAAGGAATTCCGGCAGCATTTTACCGTACGCTTCCAGCGAATTTTGTGACGCTTTGCGGCTGGCGATTTTCTGCGGATTAGCCTGCAGTTCCTGAATGAAACGGGCTGCTTCAGTTTCCCAGTTGGCCGGCATTTCGCCATTCATGCGGCGTTCATACTCTTTCGCCAGCTCAGGATAGGCCGCTTTGTAAGCGGCAAATTTCGCATCCCAGGCTTTTTCACGTTCAGCACCCGCCGCTTTGGCATCCCACTGCTGGTAGATTTCAGCCGGGATTTCAAACGCCGGGTAGTTCCAGCCCAGCTGCTTACGGGTCAGGGCAACTTCAGCCTCACCCAGCGCTGCGCCGTGCGACTCCTCTTTACCGGCTTTGTTCGGTGACCCGAAACCGATAATGGTGCGGCAGATAATCAGTGAAGGCTTATCGGTAACGCTCTGTGCTTCTTTAATGGCGTCACGAATAGCATCAGCGTCATGTCCGTCGATGTCGCCAATCACATGCCAGTTGTAGGACTCAAAGCGTTTGTGGGTGTCGTCGGTAAACCAGCCTTCGGTCTCACCATCGATTGAAATACCGTTATGGTCGTAGAAGCCGATCAGTTTACCCAGGCCCAGGGTGCCCGCCAGTGAACAGACTTCGTGCGAGATCCCTTCCATCAGACAGCCATCGCCCATAAACACATAGGTGTGGTGATCGACGATGTCATGGTCCGGACGGTTAAACTGCGCGGCCAGCGTGCGTTCTGCAATCGCCAGACCCACGGCATTAGCCAGTCCCTGACCCAGCGGGCCGGTGGTGGTTTCAACGCCTGGGGTGTAACCAATTTCCGGGTGACCTGGCGTTTTAGAGTGCAGCTGGCGGAAATTTTTCAGCTCTTCAATTGGCAGGTCATAGCCGCTGAGGTGCAGAAGGCTATAAAGCAGCATGGAGCCGTGGCCGTTGGAGAGGATAAAGCGGTCGCGATCAAGCCAGGCGGGATTGGTCGGATTGTGCTGGAGGAAGTCGCGCCACAACACTTCGGCGATATCGGCCATACCCATCGGCGCACCGGGGTGGCCTGAATTTGCCTTCTGGACGGCATCCATGCTCAGTGCACGGATCGCGTTTGCCAACTCTCTGCGTGAGGACATACAGTTCTCCCTTGTTATGCATCAGGGCGGGAATGTCCCGCCCGATTAAAATGAGGACTACAGACGTGCGGCGAGCACATCTTCCAGTTTCTGCTGGTCAACCGCGAACTGGCGGATGCCGTCAGAGAGTTTCTCAACGGCCATCGGGTCCTGGTTATGTTCCCAGCGGAACTCCGCTTCGGAGAGCGGCGATGGCTGATGGAAGCCTTCTGTGGAGGGCTCCAGTTTGCGCTCCAGCGGCGCATCACTGTTCTGCATCTCTTCCAGCAGGTTAGGGGAGATCGTGAGGCGATCGCAGCCCGCCAGCGCGATAATCTGCTCCACTTTACGGAAGCTGGCACCCATGATGATGGTGCTGTAACGGTGCTTTTTATAGTAATCGTAAATGCGACGCACAGACTTCACGCCGGGATCTTCATCCGCCACATAGGGTTCCATCGGCTTGCGTGAGTTGTACCAGTCATAGATGCGGCCAACAAACGGGGAGATCAGGAACACGCCCGCTTCGGCACAGGCACGCGCCTGGGCAAAGGAGAAGAGCAGTGTCAGGTTGCACTTAATGCCGTTTTTCTCCAGCTCTTCTGCTGCACGGATACCTTCCCAGGTCGATGCCAGCTTAATCAGTACGCGAGAGCGGTCGATACCGTGCTCTTCATACATCCGAATCAGTTTTTCTGCTTTGGTGACACACATGCCACGATCGAAGGAGAGGCGCGCATCCACTTCGGTCGAAACACGGCCCGGTATGCTCTTCAGGATTTCCATACCGAGGTTGATCGCCACTTTGTCGCTGGCATTAATAATCTGGGTCTCTTTGCTGCCACCCTGTTTTTTGGCGTACTCAATCGCGTCATCCATCAGGTGTTTATACCCTTCGAGACCGGACGCTTTCAGAATGAGTGAGGGGTTGGTGGTGGCGTCTTCCGGATGGTAATTACGAATCGATTCGATATCACCACTGTCCGCCACCACGGTGGTGAACTGTTTTAGGGCTTCTAACTGATTCATCTCTAAACTCCTTGAAAAGAAAAATGAAAGCGAACAGGGAGCACCTCAGGCCTCGCAGCCGGTCTGTGGCATGTTCTGCTACCGGTAACGCGAACCCATAACATTGCAACAGAGACTTTCTGATGGAAATGCGGTTTCTCTGATTGTTGCGCTGCGAGGAGGTGCGAAGGAGCCGTCATGCGGTTTTTACCGTGGGATGCGCCATATTCCATCTGTAAGCATAGCAGTCACGCGGAATGACGCAGGCTGCACTGTAGCAATCCGTGCCCTGTAAAAAAGAATAAACCGATCAGGAGAGAGGTAAGCGCAGCGCGGAAGCAGGCTCGCGCTGCAGCGGCAGAAGAAATCAGACGGGCAGGTTCAGCCAGTTTTTTACCGGCAGGAAATCGCGATAGAGAGCCGCTTCTGGAGAGTCGGCCTCGGGCTGGTAATCATATTCCCAGCGCACCAGCGGTGGCATCGACATCAGGATCGATTCTGTGCGGCCACCGGTCTGCAGGCCAAACAGCGTGCCACGGTCCCACACCAGATTAAACTCCACATAGCGACCACGGCGGTAGAGCTGGAACTGGCGCTCACGATCGCCCCACGGATGATCTTTACGGCGCGCCACAATGGGCCGATAAGCATCGATAAAGCCGCGGCCTACCGACTGCATAAAGCTGAAGCTCTGCTCAAAGTCGGGCGTATTGAGATCGTCAAAAAAGAGACCGCCAATGCCGCGCTGCTCATCACGATGCTTCAGATAAAAATAGTCGTCGCACCATTTTTTGTAGCGAGGATAAACATCTTCACCAAAAGGCTGACAAATGTTTGCTGCAGTCTGATGCCAGTGCAGCGCATCTTCTTCGAAGCCATAAAATGGGGTCAGGTCAAAGCCGCCGCCAAACCACCAGACTGGATCGGCACCCGGTTTCTCGGCGATAAAGAAGCGCACGTTGGCGTGACTGGTGGGCACATAGGGATTGTTCGGGTGGATCACCAGAGAGACCCCCATCGCTTCAAAGCTACGACCCGCCAGCTCTGGCCGGTGCGCGGTCGCTGATGCTGGCATCTGATCGCCATGCACATGCGAAAAGTTGACGCCTGCCTGCTCAAACACCGCGCCATTGCGCAGGACGCGGCTCTGACCGCCGCCGCCGCCAGGACGCTGCCAGCTATCCTCGGCAAACTGTGCGCCGCCATCTTCAGCTGCCAGCTGGTTACAAATCTCATCCTGCAGTGCGAGCAGGAATGC
The DNA here is from genome assembly GCF_014155795.1 of Pantoea hericii. Lineage (NCBI taxonomy): Bacteria > Pseudomonadati > Pseudomonadota > Gammaproteobacteria > Enterobacterales > Erwiniaceae > Pantoea > Pantoea hericii. Next base: position 595,168 of record NZ_SCKV01000001.1, on the reverse strand, counting down.
TTTTACGCGTGAAATATCAGCCATCTTTTCGCTTATCGTTTGTCAAAGTCTGACGCGATTATACGCAAAACCGCGCCGCTTGCATGAGTACGGCGAGTGCCCGGACCTAAACCCGCTACCCACATCAGGCGTTGCGGCGGTCAAACTCATCAAAGTAATTGACGATGCCGCTGGCAATTGCAGAGGCAATTTTCTGGCGAAACGCCGTCGTGCCGAGTAATTGCTCTTCGCGCGGATTGGTAATAAAGGAAGTCTCAACCAGCACGGAGGGGATCGACGGTGACTTGAGTACCGCAAAGGCCGCCTGCTCGGTGTGCTGGCTATGAAGATGATGCACCGGTCGGATCTGGTCCAGTACGTGCTTGCCCAGTGTCAGGCTGTTCTTGATGGTATCAGTCTGCACCAGGTCGAACAGGATCTGCTGCAGATAGTGATCCTGCTGCTGCGCTTTCACGCCGCCCAGTTTGTCTGCATCGTTCTCCCGCTGTGACAGGTAACGCGCCATGGAGCTGCTGGCCCCACGATTAGAGAGCGCAAATACGGAGGCGCCACTGGCGTCGGGGCTGGTAAAGCCGTCGGCATGAATCGACATAAAGAGATCGGCGCCGTGCTGATGCGCGATCTCGACGCGCTGATAGAGCGGGATAAAATGGTCGCTGTCGCGGGTCAGGCGCACTTCAATGCGCGGATGGCTCTGGAGCTGGCGCTGCACGTTGCCAGCGATCTCCAGCACGATGTGTTTCTCTTCTGAACCCTCTTCGCCAACAGCACCGGAGTCGATGCCACCGTGGCCAGGATCGATCATGACGATGCGTTTGCCGTTTTTCGCTGGTGGAGCCGGGCGCGTATGAGGATTTGCTCCGGTCAGGGTTTTTTCTTTAGCCTGAACCGCACGCGGCGTTAAAATGGCTAGCGCCAGCCCGGAAAGCAGTAACTGACGACGATGAATCAAACGTTTAAGCAGGTGCATGTGGGGGTCCGGTAACAGGAATCTTGCCGGTGTTATAGCCTAAGCCTCTGCTGCCTGCGATCACAGAAACATTTCAGGGCATTACTTTGTATTGCAGGTCGCGAACAGGAAATTTGCGCTTTTTTATTTGTCCCTCGCCATGGAGGGTTGCGTGCAGCAGAGAATGCGTGATAATCAGCAAATTGTGCTTATTTGCAGGTAAAGAAGATGGAAATCCGCGCCTTCCGCCAGGAAGATTTTGAAGAAGTGATCACCTTATGGGAACGTTGCGATTTGTTACGGCCATGGAACGATCCGGAGCTGGATATCGAACGCAAAATGAATCACGACCCCGATCTCTTTCTGGTCGCTGAAGTGGGCGGTGTCGTCGTTGGCACGCTGATGGGCGGTTACGATGGTCACCGTGGCGCGGCGTATTACCTGGCGGTGCATCCTGACTATCAGGGACGCGGCTTCGCGAATGCGCTGATGAACCGTCTGGAGAAAAAGCTGATCGCGCGAGGCTGTCCGAAACTGCATCTGATGATCCGTGAAGAGAACGATCAGGTGGTGGCGTTTTATGAGAAGCTCGATTATGAACCGGTTGATGCGCTGCTGTTTGGTAAGCGTCTGATTGAAGATCGTGAATACTAATCCGTTACCTGGCTATCAGCCGGACGAATACGACGCGAAAGGGCAGCTACGGCTGCCGTTTCTTTTTTGGCTAATCCTGTTGCTTCAGGCCCGAACCTGGCTGCTGCTGGCGATGGCTGGCGCGTCACGGCAACAGGGCAACGATCTGCTGGCGCTGTTCTATCCGGATCGTCAGGCGTTCTGGATCGGACTGGCACTGGGTTTACCCGCGCTGGCGGGCCTGCTGCTGACCGGTTATCGCACGCGCCTGCCGCGACTCTGGCAGCACTGGCGCAGCGTACTGGCGCTGTCGCTGTTGGTGAATCTCCTCTGGCAGGGCTGGCAGTTTGTGCAGGGTGATCTGCTCAGCTCACCGCTGCCCTTGTTGCTGACGCTGTTCGACCTGCTGGCGCTGATCTGGCTGCAGTTTAATCGCCGCTGCCGCGACTGCTTTCTGCCCGAGCACCATCTCAACTAAACTTTTTGTCGCTTTGCGACTCCAATCATTTCCGCCTTTCCGGCATCGTATTTACAGGAGTTCTCATGAAAGCTGTTCGTTCCACGCTACTGATTGCCGCCGTTGCACTGAGCGGCTGTGCCAGTTCGGGTTCCGGCGCTGACAGCAGCCAGCAGGCAAGCTGGTGGAATCCGCTGACGTATCACTGGTCTTCTGCGCTGCCATGGAACTGGTTTGGTTCCACGCTGACCGCGACTGAACAGGGCGTGGGTGGGTTAACCGCCTCGACCGCCATGAAAGAGGACGCGATCAGTGCCGGACTGAACGGTGACTATTCGCTGCGACAGGGCATGCGTAGCGAGAATGGTCAGGTGATTTCATTCTGGCAGGCGCTGAATGATGGAAAAGTTAAGCTGGTGATTTACGGAGAGTCGCAGGTCGATCGTATCGAGGTCATGGACAGCGCGATCGCCAGCAGCGACGGCAGCAAAGTGGGTGATGCCTTCAGTAATAAGTTCAGCAAAGCCTTCGACAACTGCACCTTAGCCAGCGGCCCCGACGCGCATGACGTGGCGTGCCGTGCGCCAGGCAGTCAGCATCTGACTTATGTCTATCATGGCGACTGGCACGGGCCGGAAGGATTGATGCCTTCTGACGATACCCTGAAAAACTGGAAAATCAGCAAGATTGTCTGGCAGCGTTAAGCCTGCCTTATCAGCGCGCCGCCCCCTGGCGGCCGCTGAACAGCTCAGAACCCCTGCCAGCCCACGCTGCACGCGGTTCCCTCTCCCCATCGGCTTTTGCTGATTTGTGCATAAACTCTGCCGCCGTCTTATGCTTTTTTCGACTTTGAAATCATTAAACGATATATAAAACCGTTACTGGTTTTCACTGAGTTATAAATAAACTGATGCCTCAGCGGGTGAGATCCGCATCAAACTTTTTCAGGGTGCCAAATGACATTACAAGCGATGAAAAAAATCGTGAGCGGTATCGCGTTGTCGCTGAGCCTTGCTGGCGCAGCCAACGCCACTGAACTTCTTAATAGCTCTTACGATGTGTCGCGGGAGCTGTTTGTTGCCCTGAATGCTCCGTTTGTTAAACAGTGGGATGCCACACATCCAGGCGATCCGCTCACTATCAAGATGTCACATGCCGGTTCATCAAAACAGGCGCTGGCTATCCTGCAGGGACTGCGCGCGGATGTGGTGACCTACAATCAGGTGACGGATGTGCAGGTGCTGCACGATAAAGGCAACCTGATTGCCGCAGACTGGAAAAGCCGTCTGCCGAACAACAGCTCACCTTTCTACTCCACCATGGCGTTTCTGGTGCGCAAAGGAAATCCAAAGCAGATTCACGACTGGTCAGATCTGACCCGCAGCGATGTGAAGCTGATTTTCCCGAATCCGAAAACGTCCGGTAATGGCCGCTACACCTATCTGGCCGCCTGGGGCGCAGCGGACAAAGCCGATGGCGGCGATCAGGCCAAAACGCAGGCCTTTATGACGCAGTTCCTTAAAAACGTGGAAGTGTTTGATACCGGTGGTCGTGGCGCGACGACGACTTTTGCTGAGCGCGGTCTGGGCGACGTCCTGATTAGCTTTGAGTCGGAAGTGAATAACATCCGTAACCAGTACGGCAAAGATGAATATGAAGTCGTGGTGCCGAAAACCAATATTCTGGCGGAGTTTCCGGTGGCGTGGGTGGATAAGAACGTCGCCACCAACAAAACCGCAGATGCGGCCAGCGCATACCTGAACTATCTCTACACCCCAGAAGCGCAGAATATTATTACGCACTACTACTATCGCGTGAATAATCCACAGCTGATGGCAGCGCAGAAAGATCGCTTTCCGCAGACCAGCCTGTTCCGGGTGGAAGATGCCTTTGGCGGCTGGGACAAGGTAATGAAAACGCACTTTGTCAGCGGCGGTGAGCTCGATAAATTGTTAGCGGCGGGGCGCGGATAATGTTTGCAGCCAGCCATAAACGCGTATTGCCCGGCTTTGGTCTCAGCCTTGGCACCAGCCTGCTCTTTACCTGCCTGATTCTGCTGCTGCCGATCAGCGCGGTGATCATGCAGCTGTCGCAGATGACGCTGCAGCAGTACTGGGATGTGGTGACTAATCCGCAGCTGATTGCCGCCTATAAAGTGACGCTGCTCTCTGCCGGTGTTGCGTCACTATTTAATGCCGTGTTCGGCATGCTAATGGCGTGGATTCTGACCCGTTATCGCTTCCCGGGCCGTGCGTTGCTGGACGGTCTGATGGATCTGCCCTTTGCACTGCCTACCGCCGTAGCAGGTCTCACCCTGGCCGGACTCTTTTCGGTCAACGGCTGGTACGGACAGTGGTTCGCCCATTTCGACATCAAAATTTCCTACACATGGATTGGTATCGCCATTGCCATGGCCTTTACCAGCATTCCGTTTGTGGTACGAACCGTACAGCCGGTGCTTGAAGAGTTAGGCCCGGAATATGAAGAGGCCGCCGAAACCCTGGGTGCTACGCCGTGGCAGAGCTTCCGCCGCGTGGTGCTGCCAGAGGTGGCCCCTGCGCTGCTGGCCGGTACGGCACTCTCCTTTACGCGCAGCCTGGGTGAGTTTGGTGCGGTGATTTTCATTGCCGGTAACATCGCCTGGAAAACCGAAGTGACCTCCCTGATGATTTTTGTCCGGCTGCAGGAGTTCGACTATCCGGCGGCCAGCGCCATCGCCTCGGTGATCCTGACGGCTTCGCTGATTCTGTTATTCGCGATTAACACATTACAGAGCCGCTTTGGCCGTCGTCTGGGAGGTCACTAATGGCTGAGGTTTCACAACTTAATCACGCGGCGCGTCAGCCGGTGAACTGGGGTAAGTGGCTGCTGATTGGTACTGGCGTACTGATTTCTGTTCTGCTGCTGGTGGTGCCGATGGCCTCCATCTTCTGGGAGGCGCTGAATCAGGGCCTGATCGTGGCGCTCAGCAATCTGGCCGACCCGGACATGCTGCACGCTATCTGGCTGACTGTCATGGTGGCACTGATTACCGTTCCGGTTAACCTGGTATTCGGCACGCTGCTTGCCTGGCTGGTCACGCGCTTTACCTTTCCGGGGCGTCAGCTGCTGCTGACCCTGTTCGATATTCCTTTTGCCGTGTCGCCGGTTGTCGCCGGTCTGATGTACCTGCTGTTCTGGGGCGTGAATGGTCCGGCAGGCGGCTGGCTGGATGCGCATAACATCCAGATTATGTTTGCCTGGCCGGGTATGGTGCTGGCGACGGTGTTTGTGACCTGTCCGTTTGTGGTCCGCGAACTGGTTCCGGTGATGCTGAGTCAGGGCAGTCATGAAGATGAAGCGGCGGTGTTGTTAGGCGCATCTGGCTGGCAGATGTTCCGTCGTGTGACGCTGCCGAACATACGCTGGGCGCTGCTGTACGGCATCGTGCTGACCAACGCCCGTGCGATTGGTGAATTTGGTGCGGTCTCGGTGGTCTCGGGATCGATTCGCGGTGAGACCTATACGTTACCGCTTCAGGTTGAATTATTGCATCAGGACTACAACACCGTTGGCGCGTTCACCGCAGCCGCACTGTTAACCCTGATGGCAATTGTGACGCTGTTTCTGAAAAGCATTGTGCAGTGGCGTTTAGAGCAACAGCACAAACGCCTGCAACAGGAGGGAAATCATGAGCATTGAGATTAACAAGATCAACAAGTCCTTTGGTCGCACCTCGGTGCTGAACGATATCTCTCTGGATATTGCCTCGGGTGAAATGGTGGCGCTGCTTGGCCCATCAGGCTCGGGTAAAACCACGCTGCTGCGTATTATCGCCGGGCTGGAGCATCAGAACAGCGGTCAGATCCGTTTTCATGGCAACGATGTCAGCCGCCTGCATGCGCGCGACCGTCAGGTCGGTTTTGTGTTTCAGCACTATGCGCTGTTCCGTCATATGACAGTGTTCGACAACATCGCCTTTGGCCTGACTGTCCTGCCGCGTCGTGAACGTCCTTCAACGGCAGAAATCAAACAGCGTGTTACGCGTTTGCTGGAGATGGTGCAACTGGCCCATCTGGCGAATCGCTTCCCGGCACAGCTGTCGGGCGGCCAGAAACAGCGTGTGGCCCTGGCGCGTGCATTAGCGGTTGAACCACAGATTCTGCTGCTGGATGAACCCTTTGGCGCGCTGGATGCTCAGGTACGTAAAGAGCTGCGCCGCTGGCTGCGTCAGCTGCATGAAGAGATTAAATTCACCAGTGTGTTTGTGACCCATGATCAGGAAGAGGCGATGGAAGTCGCCGATCGCGTGGTGGTGATGAGCCAGGGCAACATCGAACAGGTCGGCACGCCAGATGATGTGTGGCGCGATCCGGCAACCCGCTTTGTGCTGGAGTTCCTGGGTGAAGTGAATCGCTTTGATGGCGAAATTCAGGGATCGCAGTTCCACGTGGGCGCGCATCACTGGCCGCTGGGCTATACCTCGGCACATCAGGGCGCCGTGGAGCTGTTCCTGCGTCCGTGGGAAATCGACGTGTCGCGCCGCAGCAGCCTGGAAACCCCGTTACCGGTGCAGGTGCTGGAAGTGAGCCCGCGTGGCCACTTCTGGCAGCTGGTGGTGCAGCCTGCTGGCTGGCAGAGCGAGCCGTTCTCGCTGGTGTTTGAAGGTGATCAGACGGCCCCGATTCGTGGCGAGCGTCTCTTCGTAGGCCTGCAGCAGGCGCGCCTCTATAAAGGTGACACACCGTTGCGCCCGGTTGCCTTTGCACAAAGCGCCTGATATTTTCTCATCAACAACGGGCGGGAGTGTGACTCCCGCCTTTTTTTCGCCTCTCGTTTGTAACAGGCCAGGAAGCAGACCGTGACGACTCTTGAAAATACCATCGGCAATACCCCGCTGATTAAGTTGCAGCGCCTGACGCCTGCCAACGGCAGTGAGGTCTGGCTCAAACTGGAAGGTAATAATCCGGCGGGCTCGGTAAAAGATCGCGCAGCCTGGTCGATGATCAATCAGGCAGAGCTGCGAGGTGACATTTCACCCGGCGATCAGCTGATTGAAGCCACCAGCGGCAATACCGGCATTGCACTGGCGATGATCGCAGCGATGAAAGGCTATCGTCTTCGCCTGCTGATGCCAGACAACATGAGTCAGGAGCGGCAGGATGCGATGCGTGCCTACGGCGCGGAGTTGATTCTGGTGCCGCGAGAGCAGGGCATGGAAGGCGCACGCGATCTGGCGCAGGCAATGGCCGCGCGTGGTGAAGGGCGGGTGCTGGATCAGTTCAATAATCCTGATAACCCGCTGGGCCATTATCAGACGACCGGGCCAGAGTTGTGGCAGCAGTCGAATCAGCGCATGACCCATTTTGTCTCCAGCATGGGCACGACCGGCACCATCACCGGCGTAGGGCGTTACCTGAAAGAGAACAACACGGGCGTGAAGGTGATCGGTTTACAGCCGAGTGAAGGCAGCAGCATTCCGGGCATTCGCCGCTGGCCACTGGCCTATCTGCCGGGCATCTACCGTCCCGATCTGGTGGATGATGTGATGGATATGGCGCAGAAAGAAGCGGAAGAAACGATGCGGGCGCTGGCACGCCGTGAAGGTATTTTTTGTGGCGTCAGTTCAGGCGGCGCGGTTGCGGGGGCGCTGCGCATTGCGCAGGCTAATCCGGGCAGCGTGGTGGTGGCGATCGCCTGCGATCGCGGCGATCGCTATCTCTCTACCGGACTCTATCATCAGTAATCTTTGCTGATGCGGGAACCCAGCCTGTGCGCAGCGTTTGCTGCCCACAGGCTTTTTTTTAACAGTATTTCACGCGCCAGATAGACTGAATCTGTAAGGATCGCGTAAATCAGGCTGCACGAACGCCCGGTACAGGACAAAATAGCGCCAATTCTGTCGAGAGATAAACATGAAAATTTTGCTTGTTGATGATGACGTTGAATTAGGCACGATGCTAAGCCAGTACCTGATCGCCGAGGGGTTCGATGCGCAGCTGGTTCTGACCGGCAGCGCCGGCATTCAGGGCGCGCTATCAGGTGAGTTCACCGCCATGATTCTGGACATTATGCTCCCCGACATGAGCGGTATTGATGTACTGCGGCAGGTACGCCAGAACAGCCGGATTCCGGTGATTATGCTGACCGCCAAAGGCGATAACATTGATCGGGTGATCGGTCTGGAGATGGGTGCAGATGACTATATGCCAAAGCCCTGCTATCCCCGGGAACTGGTGGCCCGCCTGCGCGCCGTATTGCGTCGTTTCGAAGAGCAGGTTCCGCAACCTGATGCCAGAGAGCCGCTGCGCTGGGGCGAGCTGACGCTGAATCCGGCTACCCGCATGAGTGAATGGCAGGGGCGAGCCTTCGATCTGACGGCATCGGAATTTAACCTGCTGGATTTACTGCTGCGCGCCCCGGATCGGGTGGTGTCGAAAGATGAGCTCTCTGAGAAGGGGCTGGGTCGTCCGCGTGAAGCCTATGACCGCAGTGTCGATGTGCATATCAGCAATATCCGTCAGAAGCTCAGTGCATTAACTGCTGACAGCATCAACATTGAAACCGTTCGCAGCATCGGTTACCGCATTCGATGAAACAGAGTTACCGTGGACGCATGTTCTGGAAGATTTTTATCGGCTTCTGGATTGTTTTTGTCATCATGAGTCAGCTTATCTGGCTGGGTTTTACGCTCTCCGGTAAACGTCACGAACCGCCTGAAATTGTGGCTATCCGGCGCATTGTCGATCTGCAGATGACTTCTGCTGCATCGGTGCTGGCGCGCAGCGGGCCCGACGCGCTGAATGCGATGCTGTCGGACTGGGATAACAGCGATCGACAGTTTTTCCATGTGACGCAGCAGGCAAAATCGCCACAATCACAAAACAGCGGCAATCTGGATTATGTGGGGCGTCTTCCTGAAGAGGTGGTGCGCTGGGTTCAGGGTGCTGATGGCAAAGAGTATCAGCTGCGTTACGACCTGGATGGCATGCGCAAAGACAGCATGCATAATCTGATGCCACGCAAATTTCTGAATATTCCTGAGCCGATTTTCATCTTTGCCGGTTCGGTGGGATTGCTGTTCAGCCTGTTGCTGGCCTGGAATCTGACGCGGCCTATGCGTCAGCTGTGTGAGGGATTTTCCCGCGTCGCCGAGGGTGATTTACGTGTGCGGCTATTCCCGATCATGCGAAAGCGCCACGACGAGATCTCAAACGTTGCAGAAGCCTTTGATGCCATGGTCGAGCGGCTGGACACCCTGGTGCGCGCCCGTGAAGAGCTACTGCACGATATCTCGCATGAGCTTCGTTCACCGCTGGCACGACTTCAGCTGGCTACCGGACTGGCCAGACAGACGCCAGAGAGCGTAAACAGTTCGCTTGATCGCATTGATGAAGAGGCGCGTCGGCTGGACAAGATGATTGGCGAACTGCTGACGCTGTCGCGGGCCGAGCATGAAAGCATTCCGGATGAGCAATATTTTGACCTGACTGGTTTACTGGAGGCAGTCCTTACTGATGTCCGTTATGAAGCGCAGATTCCCGGTGTGCAGGTTGAGCTGCATGTCGATGCCGAGGCTGATTACACCGTGCGAGGCAATGCCGAGCTGATACGGCGCGGCGTAGAGAACGTGTTACGTAACGCGCTGCGTTTCTCTCTGCCAGGACAGCGGATTGAGGTGCATTTGCGCGCAGAAGCGCAGTGGCTGGCGATTCAGGTGTGCGATCAGGGGCCAGGTGTCGACGAGGATAAACTCTCCAGCATCTTTGACCCGTTTGTGCGGGTAAATTCGCCGCTGATGGGTAAAGGGTATGGTCTGGGTCTGGCTATCGTGCGCAAGGTCGTACTGGCGCATCATGGTGAGGTTGATGCCCGGAACCGGCCAGAAGGTGGACTTGAACTGACGCTGCGTCTGCCACACTGGCAGCCCTGAAAAGGTGTATTGCAGAAACGATAACGGCACCCGCAGGTGCCGTTATGATATCAACGCATACTTACTTTCTGATGCGAATCACCGGCGTTTCGCCGACGGTGACCTGGCCAGACAGCTTAATCAATTCCTTGATTTCATCCATGTTGGAGATAACAACCGGTGTCAGGGTTGATTTCGCTTTCTCTTCCAGCAACGGCAGATCGAACTCGATAACCACATCGCCTTTTTTGACCTTCTGGCCTTCTTCAGCGATGCGTTTGAAGCCTTCACCTTTCAGTTCTACCGTATCGATACCAAAGTGGACAAACAGCTCAATGCCGTTGTCTGATTCGATCGAAAAAGCGTGATTGGTTTCAAAAATCTTACCGATAGTGCCATCAACAGGCGCAACCATTTTGTTGCCGCTGGGTTTGATAGCAATACCGTCGCCCACGATTTTCTCTGCAAACACCACATCTGGTACGTCTTCAATATTCACGATTTCGCCTGACAGAGGCGCTACGATGTCAATTGTCCCAGCGCTATCCGTTTTTTCGCCAAAAAGTTTAGAAAACAAACCCATGATCTTCTCCTAAGCAGTAATTTGGGGCCAGCATCATGCAGATTAGCAGAGCGTTTTTTCCTTAATAAACTTGTTTACCAGGTTCATCAGGTCTTCCGCTGTCGGTTGAGCCAGTGCCTGCTCTGCCAATGCCTTCGCATCTTCAAAATTAGTATTACGAATGATTTTCTTGATGCCAGGGATAGAAATGGCACTCATGCTGAACTCGTCCAGCCCCATTCCCAGTAACAGTAGTGTAGCACGTTCATCACCTGCCAGCTCACCACACATGCCGGTCCATTTACCTTCAGCGTGAGATGCATCAATGACTTGCTTGATTAAGTTAAGCACAGACGGCGTCATTGGGTTGTACAGGTGCGAGATCAAATCATTACCACGATCGACCGCCAGAGTATACTGCGTCAGATCGTTTGTCCCAATACTGAAGAAGTCGACTTCTTTCGCCAGATGATGCGCAATCACGGCTGAAGCCGGGGTTTCCACCATGATGCCGACTTCGATGCTTTCATCAAAGGCTTTACCTTCTTCGCGCAACTGCGCTTTCAGCAGTTCCAGTTCCGCTTTCAGACTGCGAACTTCTTCAACCGAAATGATCATCGGGAACATGATGCGCAGTTTACCGAAGGAGGAGGCGCGCAGGATAGCACGCAGCTGCGCATGCAGAATCTCTTTGCGATCCATAGCGATGCGGATAGCACGCCAGCCGAGGAACGGGTTCTCCTCTTTCGGCAGGTTCATGTAAGGCAGATCTTTGTCACCGCCGATGTCCATGGTACGAACGATAACGGCTTGTGAACCCATCGCTTCAGCAACGGCTTTGTACGCCTGGAACTGCTCTTCTTCGCTTGGCAGAGAGTCACGGTCCATGAACAGGAATTCGGTACGATAAAGACCAACGCCTTCAGCGCCATTGCGCTCAGCACCGGCGATATCGCGCACGGTACCGATGTTGGCGCAGACTTCAACCTGGTGACCATCCAGCGTGACGGCTGGCAGATCTTTCAGCTTGGCTAATTCGTGTTTTTCCGACAGATACTGATTCTGTACGGCTTTCAGCTCTTCCTGAATCGCTTCAGAAGGATTGACGTGAATCGCATTGTTAACGCCATCCAGGATCAGGAAATCGCCGTTTTTAACCGTGACGGTCACATTGCCGGTGCCGACAATGGCTGGGATCTCCAGCGAGCGCGCCATGATTGAAGTGTGTGAGGTACGGCCACCCAGATCGGTGATAAAGCCCAGCACCTTTTTCAGGTTCAGCTGTGCGGTTTCTGACGGCGTTAAATCTTTTGCCACCAGAATGGATTCGTCCGGAATAGCGCTCAGGTCAACAATGTGCAGACCGAGGATGTTTTGCAGCAGACGTTTACCGATGTCACGTACGTCAGCCGCACGCTCTTTCAGGTATTCGTCATCTAACTCTTCCAGAGCTTTCGCCTGGCCATCAATAACAGAGTAGGCAGCAGCATCGGCAGAAGCGTGATCTTTTTTAATCAGATCGATGATTTCCTGCTCCAGCTCTTCATCTTCCAGCAACATGATGTGGCCTTCGAAGATGGCTGCTTTCTCTTCACCGAGGGTTTCACCCGCTTTGACGCGAATCGCTTCCAGTTGTAATGCCGCTTTGCTACGGCCATCAAGGAAGCGTTGTACTTCCTGCTCAACCTGATCATCAGAAATTTTCTTGCGGTTGATGACGATCTCGTCTTCTTTCAGCAGCAGTGCTTTGCCGAAAGCGATACCTGGTGATGCTAAAATGCCTGAAATCATAACGCTACCTTTTAATCACGATGGCTGATGGGACTCTATGCGGTGCCATTGTCGCGGGACACGTACTCTACGAAAGCAATAACGCGGACAGGTTGTCCGCGATCAAGATGTTTGCACTCAATGGCGCAGAGGAGTCGATTGGCTGGAGAGCTGAGCGGAGATTACTCCAGTTCAGCCATCAGTTTGACCAGATGCTCAACTGCTTTCTGCTCATCTTCGCCTTCTGCAGAAAGCGTCACAACCGTTCCCTGGGTTAAACCCAATGTCTGCAGCTTGAACAGGCTTTTCGCGCTTGCTGATTTACCGTTAGAGGTCACGGTAATTTCTGACTGGAAAGCTTTGGCTTCTTTTACGAATTGCGCAGCTGGGCGAGTATGCAGACCGTTTGGTGCAGTAATGGTAACTTCTTGCTGGAACATTCTATTTCCCCAACGTTATCAGGATGAGTGTTATGGATCTAAAGTCTAGCCTGGAGCCTTCACTTTAGCCTGTGTAGGTGCGCGGGTATAGCATCATGCTGACCAAAGACGCGCAGGCGTCAAATCTACATTCCGTTGCTTCTCAAAACCGATTCTACACGTCACCGGTTAATTATGCCGTGATTCGCCGTTTCACTGAATCCGTAAATCGATTCAGCTTGATCCACTTCAAAGGCGGATTAATTTCAGGCATCGAAATAATTGGCAGTCTGAATACCAGATCGGCGTCACTGAAATCAATCTGCCGGGTTATGAAAGTGAGATCTGCACCACAAAAAAGCACCCAGGCGGGTGCTTTTTTCTCCATTTTCAGACTATCTGCCGCTGCTACTGCAGCTCTTTTTCTGTGAAGAGATCGGCAAACAAAGCCGTACTCAGATAGCGTTCGCCGGAGGAGGGGAGAATGACCACAATATTTTTATTCGCGAAGGTTTCGTCTTCCTGCAGCTTCAGCGCGGCGGCGACGGCAGCACCGGATGAGATACCGGCCAGAATGCCTTCCTCTTCCATAAGCTTACGCGCTGTGCTGATCGCTTCATCATTGGTGATCGCCACTACGCGGTCCACCAGATTCAGCTCAAGGTTGCCCGGAATAAAGCCTGCGCCGATACCCTGAATTTTGTGTGGACCAGGCTTGATCTCTTCACCCGCCAGCGCCTGAGCAATTACCGGTGAATCCGTTGGCTCAACGGCGACGGTTATCAGGTCTTTCTTGCCTTTGGTGTTTTTGATATAGCGGCTCACCCCGGTCAGCGTACCGCCGGTGCCGACACCTGCGATAAAGACATCCACTTCGCCATCCGTGTCTTCCCAGATTTCCGGGCCGGTGGTCTTCTCATGGATTTCCGGGTTAGCCGGGTTGCTGAACTGCTGCAGCAGGACATATCGGTCCGGATCGCTGGCGACAATCTCTTCCGCTTTGCTGATGGCGCCTTTCATGCCTTTAGCACCTTCGGTCAGCACCAGCTTAGCACCCAGCGCTTTCAGCAATTTACGACGTTCCACTGACATGGTTTCTGGCATCGTCAGGGTTAATTTGTAGCCGCGCGCTGCGGCAACATAGGCCAGCGCAATACCGGTGTTACCGCTGGTCGGTTCAACCAGTTCAACACCGGGCTTCAGAATACCGCGTTTTTCTGCGTCCCAAATCATATTGGCACCGATACGGCATTTTACGCTGAAGCTCGGGTTACGGGATTCAACTTTCGCAAGGATGCGGCCGTTACCGATGCGGTTCAGTCGAACCAATGGCGTATGACCAATTGTCAAAGAGTTGTCTTCATAGATCTTACTCATAGCCTGTCCTTAACTGTATGAATTATTGGGAACGCTATGAGCATACCTGTTCTGCCTGGGGGCGGAAGGAAAGAAATCGTATATCTATATTTCGCCCGGCAATAAGCCCTGCTAAAAAGAGCATAAGGCGTGCGGGTGTGACTAGCGCACCTCACTGCGGGCCAGTTGCGGCCGGTAACGGTCAACCCACATGGCAGTGGCACCACAAACGGCAACCGGCATAATCACCAGATTAAGAATCGGAATCATGGTGAACAGGCTGGTTAGCGCGCCAAACTGCATGTTGGCCGTTTTGTGCCGGCGCAGGACGTTTCGCATTTGCTGAAAAGGCACTTTGTGGTTGTCGAACGGGTAGTCGCAATACTGAATGGATAACATCCAGGCACTGAACAGGAACCACAGCACGGGCGCCACCGTCTGACCAAATCCTGGAATAAAGTAGAGCAGCAACAGTCCCAGCGCGCGGGGCAGGTAATAGCCCAGTTTTTGCATCTCGCGCTTCATAATGCGCGGCACATCTTTAATCATTCCCGCCCAGCCACTGTCGGGCAGGGGCTTACCGGTCAGGCGGCCTTCGAGCTGTTCGGCCAGCAGGCCGCAGAATGGAGCAGCAATCAGGTTTGCCAGCGTTGAGAAGAAATAGCTGAAAACCAGTACAATCGCAATCACCGACAGTGGCCACAACAGATAACTCAGCCACTGCAGCCAGTCGGGAATATGGGTCATCAGGCGTGGAATCCAGTCGCCGAGGCGATAGAACAGCCAGACGAATGCGCCGCCCAGCATAATGATGTTGATCAGCAGTGGCATCACCACAAAGCGGCGAATGCCAGGCAGACGGACCAGTTTCCAGCCCTGGCTAAAGTAGTGCATGCCATTAAAATTTGAGACGGAATTCTCAAGGGCCATAAAGCCAATTCTCCTGAAGGTGTTAAGGCGCGCTCACTATAACCTGGCTTTTTCTCCAGGCCAGGTGCCGTTTGGGTAAAAAAACAGCGAAAAAGCGTGGGTTGCCTATCTTATTTGTCAGAAAATACTGCACAGACTTGCACTTGTGTAGCAGGGCAAATACAGTTAGAGGATAAAGTTTGCCGCGGTGGCAAGGTATTGGAACAACAGAGAATACAATGATGCAGGATTTGCGTCTGATATTAATCGTTGTTGGCGCGATCGCCATTATAGCGCTCCTTCTTCACGGGCTGTGGACCAGCCGTAAAGAGCGTTCGTCAGTGTTCCGTGATCGCCCGCACAAACGTCTAAAACAACGTGATGACCATGATGAGCAGGACCTGATTGACGACGAAGATGACGGCGTCGGCGAGGTTCGTGTTCGTTCTGAGCGCAACGTCCATCAGGAACCGCGTTTCGATGAGATCCGCGAACCACAGCCAGAAGCGCCGCGTAAGCAAGCGCCCGCTGAGCCTGTGCGTCAGCCTGCGCCACGACCCGCACCGCAACCCGAACCTGACAGCGATCCGCTGTTCACTACGGCACCGAAGCCTGCTCCACAGCCGCGCCCTGAACCGGTGCGTCAGCAGCCAGCGCAGACTTTCGTCGCGCCGCCTGTTCAGGCCGACCCGTTGCTGGATCTGGATCCGCTGGAGTCTGTGCAGCCTGCGCCGCAGTACCAGGCTGAACCTGAGCCACAACCGCAGCCTGAGGTGTCAGCGCCTCCTGCGCCTGAACAACCCGCGGCTAAAGCGCCAGCAGAAAAACCGAAAGAAGCCGTACTGGTGCTGCATGTTGCTGCCCATTCGGGCGGCGAACTGAACGGTGAAGCGTTGCTGCAGGGTATTCTGCAGGCGGGCTTCCAGTTTGGTGAAATGAATATTTTCCATCGTCATCTTAGTCCGGCAGGCAGTGGTCCGGTGCTGTTCAGTCTGGCTAACATGGTCAAGCCAGGTTCGTTCAATCCTGACATGATGACCGATTTCAGCACGCCTGGTATCTCCATCTTTATGATGGTGCCCTCTTATGGCGATGCGAATCAGAACTTCAAGCTGATGCTGCAGTCTGCACAGCGTATCGCTGATGATGTTGGTGGCGTGGTGCTGGACGATGAGCGTCGCATGATGACGCCACAGAAGCTGGAAACTTACAAAGCGCGTATCCGCGATGTGGTTGGCGTCTGACACCTGCGCTAAACGCTATCTGAATTGTTAAAACAAACCCCCGCCTGTCGGGGGTTTTTTATCTGATGGGGCTTTATGAAATCCGTCCAGGATCACATCACCGAACTGCGCACCACGCTGCGCCATCACGAATATCTCTACCACGTCATGGATGCGCCGGAAGTGCCGGATGCTGAATACGATCGCCTGATGCGTGAACTGCGTCAGCTGGAAGAGGAACATCCCGATCTCATTACACCGGATTCGCCCACCCAGCGTGTGGGTGCTGCGCCGCTGACGGTATTTGAGCAGGTTCGCCATGAAGTGCCGATGCTGTCGCTGGACAACGCGTTTGATGAAGCCACATTTATGGCTTTCAACAAGCGGGTACAGGATCGGCTGAAAAACAGTGAGGACATTACTTACTGCTGTGAACTCAAGCTCGATGGCGCTGCGGTCAGCCTGATGTATGAAAATGGCCTGCTGGTTCAGGCCGCGACGCGCGGTGACGGCACGACCGGTGAGAACATTACCGCCAACGTCCGGACCATTCGCGCTATCCCGCTGCGGCTGAAGGGCGACAACATCCCGGCCCGGCTGGAAGTGCGCGGCGAGGTGTTTATGACGCAGCGCGGCTTCGAGAAGCTTAATGAAGAAGCGCGACGCACAGACGGCAAAGTTTTTGCTAACCCGCGTAATGCAGCAGCAGGTTCCCTGCGTCAGCTTGATCCACGCATTACCGCCAAACGTCCGCTGACGTTTTTCTGCTACGGTTTTGGCCTGCTGGAAGGCGGTGAGATGCCACACAGCCACATGGAGCGCCTGCAACAGTTTAAAGCCTGGGGCCTGCCGGTCAGCGACCGCATTAAGCGGGTGCATAATGCGGAGGAAGCCCTGGCGTTCTATCGGGAAATTGAGCAACAACGTCCGAACCTGGGTTTTGATATCGATGGTGTCGTAATCAAAGTCGATTCACAGGCGCTGCAGGAGCAGCTGGGCTTTGTGGCGCGAGCGCCGCGCTGGGCGATTGCTTTTAAGTTCCCGGCACAGGAACAGCTGACCTGGGTGCGCGACGTCGAATTTCAGGTTGGCCGCACAGGCGCTATCACGCCAGTAGCTCGCCTGGAGCCGGTGCAGGTCGCAGGCGTTATCGTCAGCAATGCCACACTGCATAATGCAGACGAAATCGAACGGCTGGGTTTACGTATCGGTGATCGAGTTGTGATTCGCCGCGCCGGCGATGTGATTCCGCAGGTCGTCAACGTGGTTATCGCGGAGCGACCTGAAGAGACGCGGGAGGTGGTATTTCCTGCCCATTGTCCGGTCTGCGGTTCTGAGGTTGAACGGGTTGAAGGCGAATCAGTCACGCGCTGCACCGGCGGCTTGATCTGCGGCGCACAGCGCAAAGAGGCACTGAAGCATTTTGTCTCACGTCGGGCGCTGGATGTGGATGGCATGGGCGATAAGATTATCGACCAGCTGGTGGAGAAAGAGTACGTCAGTACGCCAGCCGATCTGTTCCGTCTCACGGCGGGCAAGCTGACCGGACTGGATCGCATGGGGCCGAAATCAGCGCAAAACGTTGTAGATGCGCTGGAGAAAGCGAAGTCGACCACGCTGGCACGCTTCCTCTATGCGCTGGGCATTCGTGAAGTGGGTGAAGCTACCGCCGCTAATCTGGCTAACCATTTTGGTGAGCTGCAGAAGGTGATGGATGCCGATCTTGAGGCGCTCATTGCGGTACCGGATGTGGGCAAAGTTGTTGCCACACACGTTCGCAACTTCATGGAAGAGGAGAGCAACCGTGAGGTTATCCGTCAGCTGACCGACGAGATAGGCATTCACTGGCCGCAGGTGGTGGTGGTGAAAGCCGAAGAGATCGACAGTCCGTTCGCGGGGAAAACGGTGGTGCTGACAGGCTCGCTGTCGCAGATGAACCGTGATGATGCCAAAGCGCGGCTCGTCGCACTGGGCGCAAAAGTCAGCGGCAGCGTATCGAAGAAAACCGATCTGCTGATTGCCGGCGAAGCTGCCGGTTCCAAGCTGGCGAAAGCCCAGGAACTGGGCATAGAGGTAATTGATGAAGCGGAAATGATTCGACTGCTGGGGGCCTGAGATGGATGAACATCAGCTGGTGGCGATAGCCAATACGCCGATGCCGTTTGGGAAATATAAAGGGCGGATGCTGATCGATCTGCCTGAGCCTTATCTGCTGTGGTTTGCACGCAGTGGCGACTTCCCGTCGGGGCTGTTAGGGGATTTGATGCAATTGACTCTGACAATAAAAATTGAAGGTCTGGAGGGATTAGTTAAACCGCTCCAGACCCGCAAGTAACTGTGCCCGCGCAGGCGGGCACCTGTTCTACTTCTGTGACTCCATCACCGAATCTTTAACCTTCAGCGTCTGCTGTTGCTGTTTCTCATTGGTCTTCTTGTAACGGCCGGCAATAAACGAGCAGACCATCAGCTGAACCTGATGGAAAATCATCAGCGGCAGCACGATAATCCCCACGGTGCTGGCCGGGAACAGAATATTCGCCATGGGCACCCCGTTCGCCAGACTCTTCTTCGAGCCACAAAACAGCACCACAATCTCGTCGGCACGTTTAAAGCGGAACAGGCGCGAGGCCAGCAGGTTGATAATCAGCACGGCGGTCAGCAGGATGATTGAACCTGCCACAATCCACAGCAGCGTAGTCAAGCCAACGCGATGCCAGATGCCATTCACCACGGCTTCACTGAAGGCGGAATAAACGACCAGCAAAATCGAGGTCTGGTCAGTTTTGCCAATCAGGCTGCGATGTTTCTCAACCCAGCCACCGATCCAGCGACGAGAGAGGTGGCCCAGAATGAATGGCACCATGAGTTGCAGCATAATTTTACCGATCTGCTCCAGACCGTCGCTGGGCGCGCTGCTGTGAATATCCATCACCAGGTTCACCAGCAACGGCGAAATAAATACACCCAGCAGGCTTGATGCCGAGGCGCTGCACACCGCTGCTGCAACGTTACCACCTGCCATAGAGGTAAACGCGATAGCGGACTGAACGGTGGCTGGCAGGATACAGAGGTAGATAAAGCCGGTATAAATTTCCGGACCGACATCAACCGGATGCCACCAGACCAGCAGCAGACCCAGCGCGGGAAACAACACAAAGGTGCTGAACATAATCCACAGATGCAGCTGCCAGTGGCTGCTGCCTGCGATGATTTTTTCACGCGAAAGTTTGGCACCGTGCATAAAGAATAACAGTGCTATCGCTGCCGTCGCGAGGTAGCTGAAGACATCGACGTAGATCCCTTTCGCTGGCAGGAACGACGCCAGCAGCACGGTGATGATGAGTTTGACCATCATCGGATCGAGTTTTAAAAAGCCCATTGTTAAAATCCGGTAAATTTTTCAATAGCGCGATTGTGCGTGAAATGGTTTTAGAAATAAAATTGATTTATTGAATTAATCTATGAGCATAATCGATGAATTATACCCTGCGTCAGCTTCGGACTTTTATTGCAGTGGCACACTACGGTGGTTTCAGTCAGGCGGGGCAGGCGATAGGTCTGAGTCAGTCGGCAGTCAGCCACAGTATTAAAGAGCTGGAAGCGGAAACCGGCGTCCGGCTGCTGGATCGCACCACGCGTGAGGTGATGCTGACCGAGGCAGGCAAGCAGCTGGCGTCACGGATGGAGCGCCTGCTGGAGGAGATTCATACGACGCTGCTGGATATCCGCAGTTTTGGTGAGCAGCGCAGCGGCACCGTCAGAGTGGCAGCCAGCCAGACTATTTCTGCGCATCTGATGCCGCAATGTCTGGCTGCAAGTCAGCAGCACTTTCCCGATATCAAAGTGATACTGCACGATCGCGCTCAGCAGTGGGTGCTGCAAAGTGTGCGTAACGCCGAGGTCGACTTCGGGATTGTGATTGGGCCGCTCAGCGACAGTGATTTTGATAGCATCGCGATTCTGGATGAGCCTTTCCTGCTGTTGTGCCGCGATGATGATCCGCTGGCGCAGGTGGAAAGGGCTGAATGGTCGATGCTGGATGGTCGCACCATGGTGCTGCAGGATTACGCGTCCGGCAGTCGGGTACTGATTGATGCGGCGATGCAGCAGCAGAACATCAGGGCGCAAGTGGTGCAGGAGATAGGCCATCCCGCTACGCTGTTTCCGATGGTAGAAGTGGGGATCGGCATCAGTATTCTGCCCGCACTGGCCTTACCGTTACCGGCCGATCGTGACCTTAGGGTGCGTCGTCTTTATCCGGAAATTAATCGCAGCCTGACGCTGATCAAACGTAAAAACCGCTCGCTGACGCCTGCTGCCGAAGCGATCTGGCAGGAAGTGCGCCAGCAGGCAGCGCTGCTGGCGCAACAACGCGAAGCCAGCCCCGCGTTTTAGATATAGACGTCCACTTTATTGGCGTCGGTAGGGCGGTTAATGCCGTCTGCTTTGTTCTCACTGACAGGCGTGCTGTCACTTTTTGGCTGATCCTGCTCCGCCTGCTTCTGCTCCAGCTGCGCAATCTGTGCCTGCAGCATGGTGAGCTGCGACTGATACATCTGCTGCATTTCAGCTTTCTGTTCGTCAGTCAGCTCTTTGTTGTCGGCCAGCTCTTTGACCTGGGTTAAGACATTCTGAATCTGTTTATTCAGGGCTGCGACCTGAGAAGCAACACTGCCGCCGCTGTCACCGCTACTGACCGCACTGCTTAAAATTCCGGAAATTGAAGACATCATTTTCTCCCTGTAAGTCGTCACATACGTTATCGGCACGCAGTGAAACGACTTTAGCGCGGAGATTGTTAAGGTTTGGAAAAGAAGGGAGCTTATCTACAAGCCAATGTCTAAACAGCAGAAACGAAAAAAGCGCCTTACAGGCCTTCAGATTGTCGACAAAGTCTGGACTGATGGCAGTGAGAGCGAGCCAGCGCAGGAAACAGGGTCAGATCGGAAAGACGCTAAAACCGCCATCCATGGCTCGCTCGGCCCGCGCGATTACTTACCTCATCCCTGAGGTGCGCCCGTTGCCGGGCCAACGCTCTGCGTTGTTCAAAAACGCTCCCGGCGTTTTTGTCCATGGCGCGGGACGCTTTCCTCCTCTGACCCTGTTCCCTGCTAGTTGAGCTATTCATCGCTGCAAGATGCGCCCTGATTTGAGTTTGTCCGTAATCTGAATCGCCAGCGATTCAGTCGAACCTGCAGCAGGTTCTCATCCCGCACGGTCACGTCCATGCCCCGGAAACGAAAAAAGCGCCTAAAGGCGCTTTATTCTGAATTGGTGGGTCGTGCAGGATAGCCTCGGCCCATCGTGGGCCTCGCCCTCCGGGTGATGCTAACGCATCAGCCTGAATCGCCAGCGATTCAGTCGAACCTGCAGCAGGTTCTCATCCCGCACGGTCACGTCCGTGCCCCGGAAACGAAAAAAGCGCCCAAAAGGCGCTTTATTCTGAATTGGTGGGTCGTGCAGGATTCGAACCTGCGACCAATTGATTAAAAGTCAACTGCTCTACCAACTCAGCTAACGACCCTAAGTGGTGGGTGATGACGGGTTCGAACCGCCGACCCCCTCCTTGTAAGGGAGATGCTCTACCAACTGAGCTAATCACCCACTTCGTACTTCAGTACTGCTTTAACAGGTCAGATATGGTGGGTGATGACGGGTTCGAACCGCCGACCCCCTCCTTGTAAGGGAGATGCTCTACCAACTGAGCTAATCACCCATATCTTCATACCTGTTCACTGCGGGCCACGCTGTTAAGAGTGGTGGGTGATGACGGGTTCGAACCGCCGACCCCCTCCTTGTAAGGGAGATGCTCTACCAACTGAGCTAATCACCCCCGCTGTGTGGAGTCGCATTATAGGGATAGTTGATTTTGAGTCAACGCTTTTTAAAACATAAATGTGCGTTCGGTTTATTTTTAAACATCCTGTTGCGCTTTTAGCCAATGTGCTGGTTTTACTGGCAGAAAAGTCCCTTTTCCCGGGACGCAACCGGCGGGCATGCATTGAGGATTCACCGTCAGATGCTAGAATATGCCCACTGTTTTTCGCGTCTAACCTGTTTTTGTCATCCAGACAAAGAACCCGCGCATCTAAGGCAATACTCAATGAAAATCAAAACACGCTTCGCGCCAAGCCCAACCGGCTATCTGCATGTCGGTGGCGCACGTACCGCACTTTACTCCTGGCTCTTTGCCCGTCACAACCAGGGCGAGTTCGTGCTGCGCATTGAAGATACCGATCTGGAGCGATCCACGCCGGAAGCTATCGAAGCCATCATGGATGGTATGAACTGGCTGAGCCTCGACTGGAATGAAGGCCCTTACTACCAGACTAAACGTTTTGATCGCTATAACGCGGTCATTGATGACATGCTGGAAGCCGGAACCGCTTATAAATGCTACTGCTCTAAAGAACGCCTGGAAGCGCTGCGCGAAGAACAGATGGCGAACAACGAAAAGCCGCGTTATGACGGCCGCTGCCGTGACAGCCATGAACATCATGCTGATGATGAGCCATGCGTGGTGCGTTTCCGCAATCCACAGGAAGGTTCGGTCATCTTTGACGATCAGATTCGTGGACCGATCGAGTTCAGTAACCAGGAACTGGATGATCTGATCATCCGCCGCACCGATGGTTCGCCAACCTATAACTTCTGCGTTGTTGTTGATGACTGGGATATGGGTATCACCCATGTTATTCGTGGTGAAGACCACATCAACAACACACCACGTCAGATCAACATCCTCAAAGCGATTGGCGCGCAGGTTCCGGTCTACGCTCACGTCTCCATGATTCTGGGCGATGATGGCAAAAAACTCTCCAAGCGTCATGGCGCAGTAGGGGTGATGCAGTATCGTGATGACGGCTACCTGCCGGAAGCGCTGCTCAACTACCTGGTTCGTCTGGGCTGGTCACATGGCGATCAGGAAATTTTCAGCGTGGCTGAAATGGCTGAGCTGTTTACGCTGGATGCCGTCAGTAAGTCTGCCAGTGCGTTCAACACTGAGAAACTGCAGTGGCTGAACCACCACTATATCAATACGCTGCCGCCAGAATATGTGGCGACACATCTTCAGTGGCATATTGAAGAGCAGAAAATTGATACCCGCACCGGACCGGAACTGGCGAAGCTGGTGGGTCTGCTGGGCGAGCGTTGCAAAACGCTGAAGGAAATGGCTGCATCCTGCCGCTACTTCTACGAAGACTTTGCAGAGTTCGATGCCGATGCGGCGAAGAAACATCTTCGTCCGGTCGCGCGTCAGCCGCTGGAAGTGGTGCGTGACAAGCTGGCCGCCATCACTGAATGGACTGCTGAAAACGTGCATCAGGCGATTCAGAGCACCGCAGATGAGCTGGAAGTGGGTATGGGTAAAGTCGGCATGCCGCTGCGTGTGGCCGTGACCGGTGCCGGTCAGTCACCGGGTCTGGATGTCACCGTGGAGGCGATTGGCCGCAGCCGCAGCGTGGCCCGTATTGAGCAGGCCCTGGCCTTTATCAGTGAGCGCGAAGCGCAGGCGTAATTAACACAGCCGGAGGCGCTACGCTTCCGGTTTTCTTACTCTTCACCAATTCCCAGTCGCTCCAGCACGCCTTTAATCCCTTCACGTAAGATTAATGCAGTGAGTTGATCCTGTTCATCCTGGCTCATTTGCTGGATGGAACTTAACAATAACGCAGGTAATGAATTCGTTACTGCGCCATAGGTGGCTGTGGGTTCATTAAGGTTGCGGGTGGATTGAATAAAACTTTTTACGCGTTCATCAATATGAATAAGACGTGCCTTGCCGCCCTGAACTCCGGGCTTTGGCGTGGTTGTCCAGTTCTCCCGCTTGATCCACTTATTAACCGTTTGCCGACTGTAACCCGTTTCTGCAGCCAGCTCTTCGGGGGTAAGCCATTCCTTTTTCACGACACTGTCCCTGTTAAATACATTAGCGGTACATATTACAGCAAAAAGTAACGGTGAAAAGTAACGTAGGCTGAAATTGCCTTTTGTCTGATGACAAAAGGCAAAACAGAATTACTGAGGATTACTGGCAGGTTCGGCAGCAGGACGGAATGCCAGGAAATAGGCCAGACCAACGAAGACGGCTCCTCCTACGGCATTGCCCAGGAAGACGGCGACAAAGTTAGGGAAGTACTCTGCCCAGCTCATCTGACCGGCAAAAATAGCGGCCGGAATAATAAACATGTTAGCGACAACGTGCTGGAAGCCAATGGCAACAAACGCCATCACCGGGAACCACATGCCGAAGATTTTGCCAACCATATCTTTACTCGCAAATGCCAGCCACACAGCCAGACACACCAGCCAGTTACAGCCAATGCCTGAAATAAAGGAATGCAGGAAATCGGCATGAACTTTGGCAGAGGCGATAGCCACGGTCTTTTTCAGGTAGTCACCTTCGGTCATGCCCAGCATATGGCCAAAGAACCATGCAACAGCCACGCTGCCGATAAAGTTCGCCAGGGTCACCCAGAACCAGTTACGCGCTACGCTCATAAAGCTGATGCGGCGGGCGAACCAGGCCACGGGTAACGTCATCATATTGCCGGTCAGCAGCTCGCCACCCGCCAGCACGGTCATAATGATACCCACAGGGAAGACTGCGGCACCTAACAGGCCACCGAAAGAGCCCCATTCAGCGGGCAGGGAGTTAATGACGTGAAGATCTAACAGGAAGCCGGTCGCAATAAATGCACCCGCCATAAAGCCAAGAATCAGAAGGATGCTGACAGGCGCACGACTTTTAGCCACGCCAGACTGGATCGCCAGTTGTGCGATTTCTTTAGGTGTATGCAGCGACATAGTATCTCAATAGTTTTTTTATGATTAATGGGACGATAACGCCTGGTGGACGCGCGGCGCGCGGGAGAGGGTCCCGGTGGCCACTAAATTAGCGGGCTAAGTTTTGCATGCGAAAAAGACGAAGACAAGAAAATTCCTATAACATATTTAACCGTGAATTAACCTGATGGCAGCGGGTATAACAGTTAAAAAACGGTACTGCATGACCAGACATGATTTTTATCTGCAGCATGCTGCTGAAACTTCGCAGGTTGCCGCCTTTTTCAGCGATCAAACAGAGAATGTCATTTTGCCGTTGACACCCTGGAGGCGGTTTCATATTATGCCGTCCGTCGCTTAACGCGACAGTTTTTCGGTTCGGGGCTATAGCTCAGCTGGGAGAGCGCCTGCATGGCATGCAGGAGGTCAGCGGTTCGATCCCGCTTAGCTCCACCAAACTTTTTCCCAAAAGTTTGGCACTGAAAAACGATTCCAGATGTGGGGGTATAGCTCAGCTGGGAGAGCGCTTGCATGGCATGCAAGAGGTCAGCGGTTCGATCCCGCTTATCTCCACCATTTTCTGACAACGTCGATGTCATTGTTGTCAAAATCCTTTCTGATTTATCTTTCATTCGCCTTTCTGCGAATCTAACGCTATTGCTTTGCAAATCAGCTGCTGCGCACGCTTAACGCGTACATACCCGGCAAGCGCCGCCGCGTTCTGCCCGGATAACGCTGTGCTGCGCCTCGTGCGCGCTTTACATGCAGAATCTGAGTGTATTGTATAAGGGCGGACGTCGCCTGAAGAGGTATTCAGCGGGAAGAAAAGCAGGGATGGCGAAAAACGAAAAGGGCGAGACAGGCTCGCCCTCAAATGTTCAGCACTGCACTCAGAACGCCAGAACCAGACCGGCGATAGCGGCGGAGAGCACGCTGACCAGCGTAGAGCCGTACAGCAGCTTCAGGCCAAAGCGGGAAACCACGTTGCCCTGTTCTTCATTAAGACCTTTAATTGCACCGGCCACGATGCCGATGGAAGAGAAGTTGGCGAACGACACCAGGAACACGGAAAGAATACCTTCTGAAGTGGGTGACAACTGACCTGCAATTTTCTGCAGATCCATCATGGCGACAAATTCATTCGATACCAGCTTGGTCGCCATAATACTGCCGACCTGCAACGCCTCACCCGACGGCACACCCATCACCCAGGCAAACGGATAGAAGACATAGCCAAGCACGCCCTGGAAACTGATGCCGAAGATCAGATCAAACAGGGCGTTCAGACCTGAAATCAGCGCGATAAAACCAATCAGCATCGCGGCAACGATAATCGCGACCTTAAAACCGGCCAGGATATATTCGCCCAGCATCTCGAAGAAGCTCTGACCTTTATGCAGATCCTGCAACTGCAGATCGTCTTCGTTCTCAACGCGGTAAGGGTTGATCAATGACAGCACGATAAAGGTGCTGAACATGTTGAGCACGAGTGCGGCGACCACATACTTTGGCTGCAGCATGGTCATGTAGGCACCGACAATAGACATCGAAACGGTCGACATCGCCGTCGCGGCCATGGTGTACATGCGGCGCTGTGACATCTTGCCCAGGATATCTTTATAGGCAATGAAGTTTTCTGACTGTCCCAGTATCAGAGAACTCACGGCGTTGAAAGATTCCAGTTTTCCCATGCCATTGACTTTCGACAGCACAGTACCGATACCGCGAATAACCCACGGCAGGATACGGAAATGCTGCAGAATACCGATCAACGCAGAGATAAAGACGATTGGACACAATACGTTGAGGAAGAAGAACGCCAGGCCTTTGTCATTCATGTTACCGAAGACAAAGTTTGTGCCCTGGGCCGCATACTTCAGCAGATGATCAAAGAAGCCGGCGAAGCCTTTGACGAAACCCAGTCCCGCTTCTGAGTTCAGGAAGAACCAGGCGAGCACAATTTCAATCACCAGTAGCTGTATAATGTAGCGAATGCGAATGCTTTTACGATCGTGACTCACCAGCAAGGAGAGTATCCCGACCACCACCAGTGCTAAAAGAAATTGCAAAATATGGGACATAGTTGCTCCAAATTTGAGGAGGGTTGTATTTTGTTGCGTATTCTATGTAACGCGTTACTTAAAAACGAGATCTGAACCACATTATAAGTATTCGCTATCGCTATATTTTCCAGAAAAGTTCCAGAGATCACGCCCTGTTTAAAAATCGTTCAACCCAGATAACCACATAATTATTGTCTGAATTTTACACAGAGCGTAAAGTGACACCGTTGCTCACATTTTTAGCACTCACTTCCTTTACTGTAATGTATAGCAATGGCTATACTTTATAGCAGCATCTATTACACCGATAACAATAAACGAATTTCACTTGCACATGCTAACCCCTAAGCTGCCGGGGCAGGCAAATGTTCAGACAGGGTACCGGATATGCTTGAGAGTCGTACCGCCGAGCGCGCTGCTCGCGGAGTCAGAAAAGTCAAACTCGCACTGCTGGGGCCCGCCTTTATTGCCGCTATTGGCTATATCGATCCGGGCAACTTTGCGACCAACATTCAGGCAGGCGCTGCTTACGGCTACAAATTGCTGTGGGTGGTGGTGTGGGCCAATATCATGGCCATGCTGATTCAGCTCATGTCTGCCAAGCTGGGTATCGCCACCGGCAAAAATCTTGCCGAACACATCCGCGATCGCTTTCCCCGGCCTGCCGTCTGGTTTTACTGGGTGCAGGCGGAAATTATCGCGATGGCCACCGATCTGGCGGAGTTTATCGGTGCCGCACTGGGGTTCAAACTGCTGCTCGGCATTTCATTGATGCAGGGCGCGGTGCTGACGGGCATCGCCACCTTCCTGATACTGATGTTACAGAGTCGCGGACAGAAGCCGCTGGAGCTGGTGATTGGTGGACTGCTGTTATTTGTGGCGGCGGCCTATATTGTCGAACTTTTCTTCTCCCAGCCCAATATTAAAGAGCTGGTGGTCGGCATGGCGCTGCCCGCGTTACCGACGTCGGATGCCGTATTCCTGGCCGCCGGCGTGCTTGGGGCGACCATCATGCCGCACGTAATTTATCTGCACTCTGCGCTGACGCAGGGCAAAAGTGAGGACAGTAAAAGTCAGCGTTACTCCTCAACTAAACTGGATGTGGCGATTGCCATGACCATTGCCGGATTTGTAAACCTGGCGATGATGGCAACTGCGGCAGCGGCGTTTCATTTTAGTGGTCACAGCAAAATTGCAGAGCTCGATCAGGCCTATCTGACGCTGCAACCGCTGTTAGGTCAGGCTGCCGCAACGGTATTTGGTCTGAGCCTGGTGGCCGCGGGACTCTCCTCAACAGTGGTCGGTACGCTGGCGGGGCAGGTGGTAATGCAGGGCTTTATCCGTTTCCACATTCCACTTTGGGTGCGTCGAACTGTCACCATGTTGCCCTCGTTTATTGTCATCTGGGCAGGCTGGGACCCAACAAAGGTGCTGGTGATGAGTCAGGTGCTGCTGAGTTTCGGTATCGCGCTGGCGCTGATTCCGCTGCTCTCCTTTACCGGCAACCGCGAGCTGATGGGCGATGATATGGTGAACTCGCGTCTGATGCAGAACACCGGGCGACTGATCGTGCTGCTGGTGATTGCGCTGAATCTTTACCTGCTGGTGGGTGAAGCGCTGGGACTGTAAGGGTTTCTGGAAACAAAAAACGCCCGGCTATGCCGGGCGTTTTTTGTTAGTGACGATCGTGGCCATGCGGACCGGGTCCACCGGGTCCGTGGGGCCCAAAACCATGCGGGCCAGGACCTGGACCACGGCGGTCATGATGATCCCAGTCGCGATCGCGGCGATACTGATGATCCCAGCGGCGCTCGCGGTCGCGCTCCTGCCAGCGGCGTTCACGCTCCCACTGCTGCTGACGACGCCACTCTTCGTGTCGCCACCAGCGGCGTTCATTGTAGGTATAGCGGTCATTCCACCAGCGGGGTTCACGCCAGCGACCGCCATCCCAGTAATTACCACGATTATCGCGATCGCCCAGATTCAGGGTGACGCCAGGGGCCAGAGAAATAGAGGCACTGGACGCCTCGGCTGTGTGACAGGCCAGCGGCGAAAACAGCGCCAGCAGGGCAGCAAAAATTAGAGCTCTTTTCATTATATTCTCCTCATCAACAGGCTGATGCTGTTGCGGCGCAGTGATTATGCCTGCGTATTACTGTTGTTACCGCATCATTGTGTCGGAAAATTGTGAGGAAATTGGGGAGAGAAGGGGGATTGAGATTATTCTGGTGAAAAAAAACGCCCGACCTGCGCCGGGCGGTGAATGCTTACATCAGAGCCGCGTCAATGGCCGCTAATTCGGTGTCGCTGAACTGACGACGGACGAGCATGGCCACCGCGTCATCAATCTGCGCCGTTTTACTGGCCCCAATCAGCACTGACGTGACGCGATCATCGCGCAATACCCACGCCAGCGCCATCTGCGCCAGTTTCTGCTCACGTTGCTGTGCGATGACATTCAGCCTGCGGACTTTTTCCATCTTCTCTTCGGTCAGCTGGCTTTCGCTCAGGAATTTGCTGCCGCTGGCCGCACGCGAATCTTCCGGAATGCCCTGCAGATAGCGATCGGTGAGCACACCGCCTGCCAGGGGAGAGAAAGCGATACAGCCAACGCCCGCATCGCCCAGCGTCTGAATCAATCCCTGCTCAGGGGTACGTTCAAACATCGAATAACGCGGCTGGTGAATCAGGCAGGGGGTGCCGAGATCGCGCAGGATAGCAATCGCCTGGGCAGCCCGTTCAGCCGGATAGTTAGAAAGAGCTACGTAAAGCGCTTTGCCCTGGCGTACCACATGATCGAGCGCGCGCATCGTCTCTTCCAGCGGGGTTTCCGGATCGGGACGGTGGTGATAGAAAATATCGACATATTCCAGCCCCATGCGTTTAAGGCTTTGATCCAGACTGGCAATCAGATATTTACGCGACCCCCAGTCTCCATAAGGCCCCTGCCACATGGTATAGCCCGCTTTGGTGGAGATTATCAGCTCATCACGATGGGCACGAAAATCTTCCCGCAGAATACGACCAAAATTCTCTTCCGCCGAGCCCGGAGGCGGGCCGTAGTTATTCGCTAAGTCGAAGTGGGTGATGCCGAGGTCAAATGCATGACGTAGCAACTCACGGCTGTTATCGACCCGCGTGCTGTCACCAAAGTTGTGCCAAAGTCCCAGCGAAATTGCAGGCAGTCTGATGCCGCTGCGGCCGCTGCGGCGATATTCCATCTGTTGATAGCGATCGGGATGGGGGAAAGAGGACATTTAGCGCTCCTGAGCAAAAACGGGAATATGTGCCAAAAGTCTATCAGTGTATACGGTTACACTTAGTGACTGCGCGCAGCAGTTCGCGATTTTACAGAATATTCCGCCAGCGTAACGTCGTCTTGCCAGGCATTGCGGCTGGTTAAAATAGCTACTCTCCTCGCTAATTTTATCCTCTGTCAGATACTTAACCCGACTCTTCCCTGAAAGGAACGCGCAATGTCCACATTCACTGTCGGAGATTACCTGCTGACCCGTCTGCAGGAGATTGGTATCAAGCATCTGTTTGGTGTGCCGGGCGACTACAACCTGCAATTCCTGGACCGCGTTATCGCCCATCCTGAAATCAGCTGGGTGGGCTGCGCTAATGAACTCAACGCAGCCTATGCGGCGGACGGTTATGCGCGCTGCAACGGCGCGGGGGCACTGTTAACGACGTTTGGTGTTGGCGAGCTCAGCGCGATTAATGGCACTGCGGGCAGTTATGCTGAGTATCTGCCGGTGATTCATATTGTGGGTGCGCCAGCCACGCAGGCGCAGTTGCAGGGTGACTGCGTGCATCACTCGCTGGGCGATGGTGATTTCCAGCATTTTATTCGCATGGCTGCCGAGGTCAGTGTGGCAACCGCACTGCTGACTGCCGACAATGCCACGGCTGAGATTGATCGGGTGATTATCAGTGCGCTGCAGGCCCGTCGTCCCGGCTATCTGTCGCTGGCGGTGGACGTGGCAGCCATGGCTGTGCAGCCACCTGCACAGCCGCTGAACACCCATCAGCCTGCATCGGCTGACGCGCGTCGCGCTTTCAGGGCCGCGGCAGAACGTTTACTGGCACCGGCAGAGCGTGTCTCACTGCTGGCAGATTTTCTGGCGCTGCGCTGGCAGCAGCAGTCTGCGCTGGCCGCGCTGCGCGAACAGAGCGCGATTCCCTGCGCCAGTCTGCTGATGGGCAAAGGCGTACTGGATGAGCAGCAGCCAGGTTACGTCGGTACCTATGCCGGCGCGGCCAGTGCAGGGCAGGTATGTGAACAGATTGAACAGGTGGATGCAGCAATTTGCGTCGGTGTCCGTTTTACCGACACCATTACGGCAGGTTTTACACAGCAGTTTGCCACCGAGCGACTGATCGATCTGCAGCCCTTCAGTGCCAGCGTGGGTAATGAACGTTTTGCGCCGTTGTCGATGGCGGATGCGCTCAGTGAACTGCAACCGCTGTTTGAACATTATGGTCAGCAGTGGCAGCCTGCCGCCGCAATCCCCGCCGCGCAGCCAGCAGAACCCACGGCGGTGATCAGTCAGCACGCCTTCTGGCAGGCCATGCAGGGATTTCTGCAACCCGGCGACCTGATTCTGGCCGAGCAGGGGACGGCCGCCTTTGGTGCCGCCGCGTTGCGATTACCCTCGCGGGCACAGCTGGTGGTTCAGCCATTATGGGGATCAATCGGCTATACTCTTCCGGCAGCGTTTGGCGCGCAGACCGCCAACCCTGATCGACGGGTTATCCTGATCATCGGAGACGGTTCGGCGCAACTGACTATTCAGGAGCTGGGGTCGATGTTGCGCGATGGGCAGCGACTGATAATCTTTTTACTGAATAATGACGGCTATACCGTCGAACGGGCGATTCATGGCGCAACACAACGTTACAATGATATCGCCCCGTGGAACTGGACGGCTCTGCCACACGCCCTTAGCCTTCAGGGCCAGGCGCAGAGCTGGCGCATCAGTGAAACCGTGCAGTTAGACGAGGTGATGACGCGACTTGCCGCGCCTCAATGGCTTTCGCTGGTTGAGGTGGTTATGCTGAAAGACGATTTGCCGCCACTGCTCAGAAAAGTCACCGCCTGCCTGAATCAACGCAACGGCGGCTAAGATTCAGATAGTTGCCGCTGTGCAGGCTGGACTAACGCGGTTAGGCTGTAGCACAACTGAGTAAGACGCTCACCAATCGCACCGGTGAGCGTTGTTGTTTTATGGGCAGAATTTTATAGTGTCCTCCAACTCTTAAGACCCCAAGCGGAGCAACAGAAGAATGACAACCTATGCCTTGGTCGGCGATGTCGGCGGTACTAACGCGCGCCTCGCCCTGTGTGAGGTGGAAAGCGGCAGCATCACCCAGGCCAAAACATTCTCAACATCAGAATACGACAGCCTCGAAGCCGTCATCCGCCACTATCTTGATGAACAACAGCAGGACGTTAAAGATGGCTGTATTGCTATCGCCTGCCCGATTACCGATGACTGGGTTGAAATGACCAACCATGACTGGGCGTTTTCTACGCGCAAGCTCAAAGAGAACATCGGTTTTGAACACCTGGAAATCATTAACGATTTTACTGCGGTATCCATGGCTATTCCGATGCTGACCGCCGAAAACGTAATTCAGTTTGGCGGCTCAGAGCCGGTCAAAGATAAACCTATCGCCATTTATGGTGCCGGTACCGGCTTAGGCGTCAGCCATCTGGTGCATGTGGACAAGCGCTGGGTGAGCCTGCCAGGTGAGGGTGGTCATGTCGATTTTGCGGCCAACAGCGAAGAAGAAGATCAGATCCTGGAAGTGCTGCGTGAAGAACTGGGCCATGTCTCAGCTGAACGTGTGTTGTCGGGTGCCGGTCTGGTTAATCTCTACCGTGCCATTGTGAAAGTTGACAACCGCGTGCCGGAAAATCTGAAACCGAAAGATGTCAGTGAACGTGCGCTGGATGACAGCTGTACCGACTGCCGTCGCGCGCTCTCCATGTTCTGCGTCATTATGGGCCGTTTTGGCGGCAATCTGGCGCTGAACCTGGGCACTTTTGGTGGCGTTTATATTGCGGGAGGCATTGTGCCTCGCTTCCTGGAATTCTTTAAGGCGTCCGGTTTCCGTGCGGCTTTTGAAGATAAAGGACGCTTCCGCGACTATGTTGCCAGCATCCCGGTTTACATGATTACGCACGATCAGCCTGGCCTGCTGGGTGCGGGCGCGCATCTGCGTCAGACGCTGGGCCGCGAAATCTGATTCTGCTTTACTCCGCGCGCACAGCCTTTGTGCGCGCGATCGCTTTCCCGACCTGGAGGCTTCAGCCGTTCAGGCCCGGGAAATCACCGCCTGACTTCTCCTGCCTTTTCCTGCTGTTGTTCTGAAAGCCACTTCTCTGCCTGAATCGTTCCCTCACTCTCCTGCATTACAGACGCATCAGCTGTCTGAACTGCTTAACCTTACTGCGGCTGACCGGCACCTGAAATTCCAGATCGCGCAGCTTAAGCAGATAGGTGTTGTTAAACCACGGCTCGATTTCGCGGATCTTGCTCAGGCTGACGCAGTAAGAGCGGTGACAGCGGAAGAACTGCTGCTCCGGCAGGCGTGAACAGAACTCGGTGATGTTTATCGACATGACGTAGGACTCGCGCCGGGTATAGACAAACGTCAGCTTTTCATGCGCCTCAACGTAGTAAATGTCATTCACGTCAGTGACGATAATGCGTTCATCTTTAATCAGGTTGACGGTCTGCGGCGCAGGTGTGGCACTAAGATGACTCACAGCCTGCTGCGCCTGTGCGGTGGCTTCCAGCTTGTTCAGCATGGTGACAATCCGCGACTCCTGATAGGGCTTGAGAATGTAGTCAAATGCCTCAAGCTCGAATGCTTCTACCGCATGCTCTTTCCACGCGGTAATAAAGACGATCAGCGGCTTGTGGGCAAACTGATGGATATTCTGTGCCAGCAACATGCCATCCAGCGAGGGGATATTAATGTCGAGGAAAATCACATCGACCCGATGCTGTTGCAGATACTTCAGTACATCAAGACCATCATCAAAACAGGCTTCAATTTCGATTTTGCTGTGATGCTGAATCATCCAGCTCAGCTCCTGCTGGGCCAGAAATTCATCCTCCACAATAATGGCTTTCATAACAGATTCTCCGCCAGGCGCTGGCCATTTTTACTCAGCGTAAAAGCGATCTCGGTGCCCGGTTGATGCCGCACGATGTTCAGTCCCTG
Source organism: Pantoea hericii (assembly GCF_014155795.1). Classification (NCBI taxonomy): domain Bacteria; kingdom Pseudomonadati; phylum Pseudomonadota; class Gammaproteobacteria; order Enterobacterales; family Erwiniaceae; genus Pantoea; species Pantoea hericii. Next base: position 560,910 of record NZ_SCKV01000001.1, on the reverse strand, counting down.
ACCTGACAGGAGTTTGACGCGATGGTGCACATTGAGCAGACCGATTTTATTGCCGGGCATCTCGTTGCGTGCCACCCGTTCCACGACTTCGTCACTGATGCCCTGACCGGTATCCCGCACGGAGATCCGCACCCGATCGCCCAGATCCCGGACGCTCAGCGTGACCACGCCTTTGCCTTTACAGGGCTGAATACCATGCACAATGGCGTTTTCTACCAGTGGCTGAATCAGCAGACTTGGCAGCAGAAAATGCAGATCTTCATCGACGTCATAAATCATCGTCAGTTTATCGCCGAATCGCGCCTGCTCAATGGCGATATAATCTTTCACCTGCCACAGCTCTTTACGGATGTCGATTAGCTCATCGTCGTTCAGTTCCAGGTTGTAGCGCAGATAGCGTGAAAGGTTAATGACCAGCTGGCGGGCAGTATCGGGATTGAGCCGGATAGAAGAGGAGATAGCATTCAGCGCATTGAACAGGAAATGGGGATTTATTTTACTTTGCAGCGCGCGCAGTTCCGCTTTATTGGCCATCTCACGCAGCTGCTCGGCGCGCGACACTTCAAGCTGGGTTGAGATAATTTGTGACAGGCCAATCGCCATCTCCTTCAGCGAGCCGGTAATACGGTGTGCGCGGCGATAATAGATTTTCAGCGTGCCGGTGACTTTGCCTTTTTCCCACAGCGGGATGACGATCATTGAGTGGATATCTTTAGTGCGGTGCGCTTCATCATTGTTCTTAATAATAATTTTACCGCTGTTGATCGCCTGCGCCGTCGTGGGGCTGATGCCATCATCGCCATGCTTATAATTATGTTCGCCATAGCCGACGTAGGCCAGAATCTGCTTTTTATCCGTCATCGCCACCGCATCGGCTTTGATCTCTCTTCGGATAATGTCACAGATATTGCGCAGCGAGTCGCTGTTCACCTGACGAAACAGCGGCAACGTTTTGTTGGCGATCTCCAGTGCCAGCTTGGCCTGGCGGGCAGCAATAGCCTCTTTCTCTCCCTCAACACTTTGCACCAGCAACACAATGATGCCGATGCTGGACGCGCCGAGGATCATCGGCAGGGCAATCTCCGACACAATCGCCAGCCCGAGTGAGGCAGGGCGCGCCCACAGGACGATCAGCAACATCGTCAGGGCTTCACACAGCATGCCGCCGACGATACCGGCGCGCCAGCGATGCTCTTTCAGCACCCGGCGATTAATCCCGCCCGCGACGACACCGGCAATGATGCTGGTAATCAGGCAGGGCACGGAAGTGACGCCATGAATATCGATCAGAAAACGGTGAAGGCCCGCAATCACACCGGTGGCGATGCCAACCCAGGGACCAAACAGAATCCCACCCGCCATCACGGCAATGACCCGCACATTCAGCAGCGAACCGTCGACATTGACGCCCGACCAGGTACTGAACAGCGCAAACAGGGAAAAGATGGCAGTGACCGCCACTTTTTCCGCGCGGGTGTGCTCATCTTTTTGCAGCAGCTGACGAAAAGGCCGGGTGCGCGTCAGGAAGAACAGGCAGATCAACATCAGGGCGGCGCGGTCAAAAACTGCCAGTAACATCGTGAAGTGGGAGGACACAGGCGACTCGTGAGCGATGGAAAGTGCCTCTATGATAAAAAATGTGATCGCGAACCGCTAGCACCCCGATCAATCCCGCCACAAGTTAATGCTTCAGATCAATTTTTACGGCAATCCCGTAAAAAGAGGAAAAGTTGAGTGGAATAAAGGGGAACAGTTTTTCATGCTGGTCGCTGTGAAGCCGTTTTGCTATGTTGCGCGATGACGCGCGCCAGTAACCGCTGGAAAACCGCGCCCATCGGGAGCCACAGATGCAACTTGTCACCGACAGATTAACCCTGAGTAAATTACAACCCGAAGACTGGCAACTGTTTCGTGCCGTCCATGAAGATCCCGACACCATGAAATGGGTAAGCGAAATCCCGGATGAAGCGGATATTCGACAGCGTTTCACACAACGTCTGGCACCCTGGCAGCCGGGCAGTTTTCATATGCTCTGCCTGGTGGCAAGACGCCAGGACAGCGGTGAGCCCATTGGCCTGTTTGGCTGCAGCCCGGAATGGGAGCCGTATCGTCAGGCGGAGGTGGGCTATATGCTGCTGCATCGCCACTGTGGTCAGGGCTATGGCAGCGAAGCGCTGGCGGCGCTGTGTCAGTTTCTGCTTGAAGCCGATTTTCACAAACTCAAGGCGATGGTGATTGAAGGGAACTGGGCGTCACGCCGTATTCTGGAGAAAAACGGTTTTCAGCTGGAGGGCACGCTGCGGGATAATTATCTGCTGGATGGCCACTGGGTGAACGATTGGCTGCTGGGACGGCTGAATCCGCAAAAATAAAAAAATTTTCCGCCACCCTCGACAAAATGATCCTCGCCACGTTATGTTCGTAACGGGTCACCGCAGTGACCCACGTCGCTCGGACGGTCCGGGCGCTTACGTAATCCAGAGGACATCATGGCTGATAACAGCACACCCCGTCGTTTCTCGCGTATTGAACGTTTACCTCCTTACGTTTTCAACATCACCGCTGAACTGAAGATGGCTGCGCGTCGGCGCGGCGAAGATATCATCGACTTTTCAATGGGTAACCCTGATGGTCCGACTCCGCCTCACATTGTCGAAAAATTATGCCAGGTGGCGCAGCGTGACGATACCCACGGTTATTCCACCTCGCGCGGCATACCGCGTCTACGCAGAGCGATTTCGCGCTGGTACGCTGAGCGCTATCAGGTGGAGATCGATCCTGAATCTGAGGCAATTGTCACCATCGGCTCCAAAGAGGGGCTGGCGCATCTGATGCTGGCGACGCTGGATCATGGTGATACCGTACTGGTGCCCAATCCCAGCTATCCGATTCATATCTACGGTGCAGTGATTGCCGGAGCGCAGGTGCGTTCGGTGCCGCTGGTGGCGGGTGTCGACTTCTTCAATGAGCTGGAACGTGCTATTCGGGAAAGCTACCCCAAGCCAAAAATGATGATCCTTGGATTCCCATCCAACCCGACCGCACAGTGTGTTGAACTCGACTTTTTCGAGCGGGTGATTGCGCTGGCGAAGCAGTACAACGTACTGGTCATCCACGATCTGGCTTATGCTGACATCGTCTACGATGGCTGGAAAGCGCCGTCGATTATGCAGGTGCCGGGCGCGCGTGATGTTGCCGTTGAATTCTTTACCCTGTCGAAAAGCTACAACATGGCGGGCTGGCGTATCGGTTTCATGGTGGGTAATAAAGAGCTGGTCGCCGCGCTGGCGCGTATCAAGAGTTACCATGACTACGGCACCTTTACGCCGCTACAGGTGGCAGCCATTGCGGCGCTGGAAGGGGATCAGCAGTGCGTGCGTGACATTGCTGAGCAGTATAAACGCCGCCGTGATGTGCTGGTCAAAGGCTTGCATGAAGCGGGCTGGATGGTGGATAACCCCAAAGCCTCGATGTACGTCTGGGCAAAAATTCCCGACCACTATGCACATCTGGGTTCGCTGGAATTTGCTAAACATATGCTGCAGGAGGCGAAAGTCTGTGTTTCCCCTGGTATCGGGTTTGGTGACTATGGCGACACGCACGTGCGATTTGCGCTGATTGAAAACAGCGATCGTATTCGTCAGGCAGTGCGGGGAATTAAGGCGATGTTTCGTGCCGATGGCGTATTGCCGGGCAGCATGAAAACAGAAGAAGAGAGCTGACAGCCAGCAGGGGCGACACGATGGTCGCCCCATGGCGGCACTGTCACGCCATTACTTCAGCAGCAGAACAAAGGTTCCGAACCAAAGTAACGCGAAAAAAGATATTCCCATCAAGGCATATTTCACAAAGCAACTCCTCTGAGCGGTTACGATGATGGCGATCCCAAACCAGTGCAACGCGAACAGATGTGGAAAAGAGATCGCCATTTCAGTAATGGTCTGCTCTCTTCCGGGTCGATCTGAATAACTCTCAGAACAGGATCAGGCGCTAATTTACGCGTAATCCCACCCAAATGAAATAGGCCCGTTCTGAGATATTGCTCACAATATTAGGGCGCCTCGATTTCAGGGATCGCCGACATGCCGACACGTAACTGAGCCAGATGCGGTTGGTCGCCATCCAGCACAATTTTCACCGGCAGACGTTGAACGACTTTAGTGTAGTTGCCTGTGGCGTTATCGGGAGCGATCGCTGAAAAAGTTGCACCAGTGGCCGGTGCGATGCTGTCCACATGACCGGTAAAGGTCTCGCCTGGCAGGGCATCAACCCGGATTCGGACCCGCTGTCCTGGGCGCACATCGCTTAACTGCGTCTCAAGGTAGTTAGCCGTAATGTAGGTTTGCTGCAGGGGGACCACGGCCAGCAGACGGGTTCCGGCTGAAACGTATGCGCCTGTCCGCACCGCACGCTGACCCACCATGCCGTCAACAGGAGCCGTAATGCGCGTGTAGGAGAGATTCAGCCTGGCCTGATCGACGCTGGCTTTGGCTGCGGCAACATCCGCTTCTGCTGAACGCACCGCCGCCTGTAATACGCCCACCTGTTTTATTGCCGATGCCAGTGCAGCCTGACTCTGATGGACAGCTGCCAGCGCCGAGCGCTGATTTGAGCTGGCCTTTTGCTGATCGTCAGCGGCGACGGTGCCGCTTTTATAGAGGCGGTTATAGCGATCGGCGCTTTGACCCGCATACTGCGCAGAAGCCTGACTTGCCGCGACGCTGGCTTTCTGCTGATCAATCATCGACTGCTGCTGTTCCAGTTGAGCCTGGCTGCTCAGCAGTTTCGCCTGACTCACCTGCAGGTCAGCTTCAGCACTCTCCAGCGCCACCCGATAGTCACGGTCATCCAGCGTTGCCAGCAACTGGCCCGCTTTGACCTGCTGATTATCCTGCACCTCAACATGGCTTATGTAGCCCGAGACTTTAGGTGCTACCAGGGTGTAATCCGCATTGACGTAAGCATCATTGGTGCGGTGATCGTTGCTGGTCATCATCGTCCAGACAACAAAGGCAATGGCCAGTAACACCAGCAGCAGCAGACTCAGCAGCAGGGTTCTTCTCATTTCAAAAGTACGCATATTCAGTTATTCCGGGGAGGGTGTTGAATCAAAGTTTGAGGCGGCCAGACCCGTTTTGGCAGGATGGCTGTAAGCAATAACAGGCAGGCGGCAAAGCCGGTCAGCATGAGCCAGTTGTCGCTCAGGCTCAGGATCGTGGCCTGATGCCGGACCAGGGTGGCGAATCCGCTGAGATTATCGCTGGCGCTGATGCTGCCATCCGGCAATAGCGGCAAACTGCGGCTGGCTTGATCGGCTGTCGGCGCGGTCATCAGCCAGCTGCGGCTGGCGGCCTGATTAATCAGGACACTGGAATGAAATTGCTCACGATGAGAAAGGAAAACCTCAACCAGCGTGGAGGCGGCAATACTGGAAAACCCGCGCACCGTGTTAAACATCGCGGAGGCAAAAGGGCCTTCAGGTGGGGCCACAACGCTGGTGGCACTCATCAATATCGGCAAAATGATCATCGGTTGTCCGAACGCCTGCAGGATTTGCAGCAGCCAGAAATTCTGTCGCGCCCAGTCACTGGTGATCTGCGAGCCCAGCAGACAGGCAGTCACCAGCAGGCCGACGCCCGCCGTCAGCATCCAGCGGCAATCAATCCAGCGGATATTGAGCAGGGCAGCAATCAGTGGCGCGATGAGCAATTGTGGCAGGCCTACGGTCAGTGCCAGCGGGGCAAACTCAAGGGTGCGAAAGCCGCTCACCTGAGCAAAGTAGGCCGAAGGCAGCGCGGAACCTGAAAGCCCCAGGATGAGCACGCAGGCCAGCCCCAGCAGGCCGTGCGCCAGGTTGGGCCGTCTGAGCATCTGTAATTTAAACAGCGGCAGCGGGTGAAACCACTCATTGATCAGGAAAACCAGCAGCAGCGGCAGCGCGGCGAGCAGCATACCGGCGATCAGTGGCGAGTTCAGCCAGTCAAGACGCTCCCCCTGGGTCAGCACCAGCACCAGCAGCGCGACAGCAATGCAACCGGTCACCATGCCGAACAGATCGATCTGCTGAAAACGTTCCGGACGCAGCGGGTCCTGCGGTATCCCCCAGCTAATCAGCACCATCGCAATCAGCATGCCAGGCACCACCTGCCAGAACACCATGATCCAGCTGACATGGTCGGTCCATATTGAGGCCAGCGACGCTGCCATATTGGGGCCAAACGTCGCGGTCAGGGCATAGCCCGCCAGGCCGAACAGCTTAAAAGGCGGCGGCAGAAAGCGCAGAGCCACAGTCATCAGCATCGGCGGCAGTGCGCCGCCAAACAACCCCTGCAGCACGCGCAGGCTGATAAACAGCGTGGGATCCGGCACCAGCGGCAGCAGAATGCCGGTCAGCATAAATCCCGCCGACACGCCGAGTGTAAAACGCCGCAGCGACAGGGTGACGGCAAACCAGGGGGCAATCATCATCGCCGCAACTTCTGCCGCCTGATAGCCGGAGATAATCCAGCTACCCTGATCGAAACCGATGCCGATTGCGGCACGGATATCAGCCAGCGCGATATCACTGACGCGGTCGTTCAGCCCGGAGGTCAGCGCAGCAATAAGCACGCCGATCAGGCCCAGAGCTAGTCGGAGTGTAAAAGGATGAGGAGCCGGCGGCGTGGCGGGCTTAGCGTTCATTACTGGCAATCTCGTTATTATGATGCAGTGTACTGCAATGTGGTACAGGGCGTAATATTACATCCCGGTATGCTGTATTGCAATGTGGTACAGGCTGTAAAAAGTGCGGCATTCGCGCTACAGTAAGGCAGCTCAAACAGGACGACGCTATGGCACATCAACCCTCCAGCCGCGAGGATGAAAAAACGGGCGGTATCCAGGTCATCGCCCGTGCGGCAAAAATTCTTAATGCGCTGGGCGAACAGCCGGGCGGCATGAGCCTTGGCGAGATCGCTCAGGCGGTGGAACTGCCCCGTTCAACGGTGCAGCGCATTGTCGCTGCGCTCGACAGCGCAGAGCTTGTGCGCAGCAGTGGGGCGGGCGGATTGCGTCTGGGACCTGCCCTGTTAAAACTGATCTCCAGCGTGCATACCGACGTGGTTGATCTGGTCAGTCCGCTACTGGAAAAACTCTCTTCGGATACTAATGAAACGGTCTCGCTGGCGCGCGCCAGCGGCAGCCAGCTGGCGATTATTCACCATGTCGTGGCGTCACGTGAACTTCGGGTTGTCCCGCATATGGGACTGAATCTGCCGCTCTACAGTACCTCCGGGGGACGGGCGTTGCTGGCACTGGAGTGTGAAAAAGATGTCCGGACGATTGTTGGCGACGCCTGGCAGGAGCTGACCGATCAGACGGTGAAAACATTGCCACAATTGCTACAACTTATCAGGGAAGTCCGCGAAACCGGTATCGCCGTGGATCGCGGTGAAACCCTGGAAGGGATCTCTACCATGGCGTTTGCGCTGGATACGCTGTTTGGTCGCTTTTCTGTCTCTTTACTGGTGCCCTCTGCTCGTTTTCTGCGACATGAAGCGCGTTTTCGTGACGAGATGCTGAAGTGTAAAGAGGCGCTGGTGCGTGAAATCGGCAAAGTTGCCGCGATTTAAGGATAAGCATCTGATGAAAACCCTGCTGATGGCCATAGACCACTCTCCGGTTGCCGGGAAAGTGGTTGCCTTGACGATTGAAGAAGCGCTGGCACATCGCGCCGATGTGGTGGTGCTGTGCTGCGTCGATCCTGCCTACTCCTCCTGTAATCAGCCGATGGAAATCGATGCGGGTGAAGACCCGGCCGATTTTGTGGCAGCACAGGATGAGCAAAATACGGCGGAAATGGTGGTGCGTCATGCACTGGCACCGTTACTGCGCGCTGGCATTAATGCGCGTGGCGTGATCCTGGCGGGTGAGGCGGCAGATACCATTGTTGCCCAGTCACAACAGCTTAAGGCAAGCATGATTATCATGGGACGTCGCCACCTCTCTTCGTTTAACAGATTATTAAAAGGCTCGGTCAGCGCAGCGGTGATTGAGCGTGCTCACTGTCCTGTGCTAATCGATGTGCGTAAGGATTAACCCCGCAGCATGAATTCTCTGATTTTTATTACGCTGGCTGCGTTTTCATTGCTGGCGTTGATCGTTATTGTGCTGATCAAAACGACCCGACTGCGTTTGTGGCAGGGGCTGCTCATTTTTCTGCTGCCCCTGATCATGGCTAATCTGCTCTGGTTCAGCTGGGTCGCGCCGCATCAGTTGCAGGCAAGCCAGCATGAGCAGGCAGTAAATCAACTGGCAAAGATGCCAGGCTATCGCGTGCTGCAAACGCAGGAACCCGCGCTCTGGTTATTGCTGACCCAGGAGCTGACCCGTCGAATCCGTGCAGGCGAGCCCGCTCTGCAGGCAACAGGTGAACTGCGTGGCTGGCTGATTGAGGTGGTCAACCAACGGCTGATGCGCGCAACGGATGCAGCGGTGGTTAACTATATCGGCGTCTCAGTAGAAGAGATGCGGGCGCTGAATCAAATCGATCCGGGTCTCTGCTTCCGTTTTCTCTATCCGCAGGTGAGTGGAGGAATTAATTTACAGACTACGCTACCGTCTTCGCTGAATCGCAAAGAAGCGGATGCCATGGAGCAGTTGCTGCTTAACAGCCCTCCGCCCGAAAAGCCCCTCGATAAGACGCAGGCGCAGGATGATCTGCAAAAGATCGTCGGACGCCTCTTTCTGAAATGGGGCGACAAACTGCAGCAGCTAAATATGCCAGCTGACACGGCAGTGGATCGCTCATCGCTGTGTGGCATGTCCATTGATCTCTACAGTGCCATTCTGGCATTACCTGACAAACGCGCCGCTAACCTGTTACGTAGAATGGTGGCAATGACGGGTCAGTAAGCGACCGCGGAATAGCGGGCAAAAAAAAGCCCGCTAAGCGCGGGCAGGGAAGAGAGAGGAACAGCTTTTTTATTTTTGGCATTTCCTGGTGTGGTGCAGTCTTCGTTTCGTCTTGTCTGAGTACATCCTGTCATTTCTGACACGATAGCGATAGCCGTTTAATCGTATTACATTAATCGGCAAAAGCTTCTCAATTTTTAATTTTCGCGCATAAATCCTATGGATGATCGACATGCTGCGTCATACACTGCGCGGCAACGTGAGGACAACAACTATGAAAAAACTAATTACCGGCGCAGTAGCGCTGATTTTGCTGAGTGGATGTACTGCCAGCAAACCCGGGGCATTCGAACGTGTTGATGAAGATCCGGATTCAAATACCGTTCAGTACCGTTTTGACCCGGCAAAGGTCAATCGTGACGCAATGAATATTGATCTGGCGAATTACTGCAGCAGTAAAGGATTTGATAAGGTCGAAGCGCTGCCTGCCGAGGAGAGTCATATTCCGGGACTGAAGAAAGCGTGGTTCCAGTGTAATTACGCATTGAAAAGTTAAATAAAACGGGCGGGATAAATATCCCGCCCTTAAAATGTAATGCTTTTATTTTATGCTGTGTGACATCTTTGCCCGTCAGTGGCGATAGTAACCGCCATGATACCCTTCGTGATAACCTCCATAGTAGCCTCCATGATATCCGCCGCCACCACCGCGATGCCAGCCATTGTCGTGTCGTGGGCTGATGATACAACCACTTAATAACGTCATCAGTGCAACGACAGAAGCGACTTTAATTAATCTCTTCATCGGAAGCTTCTCCTCTTTTCCAATGACTACGACACTACGCCGGAAAAGTGGAGTGAAGATGCAGGCTTTGTAGAGTTATTTAAGAAGATATGACGGAATATTTCAAAATGCTGAATTATGCAGCAGAGGGAATTAAAAACATCGGAATGAACTGAATAATAAATACTATCAAAGAGAATAGTCTCAAAATCAAGCGAAAATAATTCTCATTTAAAAGTTTTTACCACTACATTATTAGCATGTCAGTTCAATGGGAGAGAAACATGCCGCATGACGTTAAAAATATTCTGGCTTTACAGGCAGAGCTGGGCGAATGCCCGCTCTGGTCAGTGGAGGAGCAGATGCTCTACTGTGTCGATATCCTGGCACCGGCCATTCACCGTTTTAATCCAGTCAGCGGCGAGCTGCAAACCTTCCCGCAGGCGGAAGAGGTGGGATGTATTGGGCTGCGTGAGCAGGGCGGGATAATAGCGGCACTGCGCGGCGGTGTCTGGCTGCTGGATGCGCAGGGTAAGCCGGAGAAAAAGGTCGCAGAGAATCCCGGTATCGCTGCGCAAAGTCGCTTTAATGATGGCCGCGTTGATCCCTGGGGTAACTTCTGGTGCGGCAGCCTGTGGGAACCGCAGGACAAAAACGGCGGCCTGCTGTGCCGTGTGACGCCTGACCTGAAGCTGGAGGTGAAGGCGCGCGACATTAAAATTTCCAACGGGCTGGCATTTTCTCCTGACCGACGCTGGATGTATCACAGCGACACGCCGAATGAGGCACTCTATCGCTATCCGCTGAATGAGCAGGGCGAACCGGGTGAGCGCACGCTGTTCCGCCGTTTCGACGCGAAGGGCGGGCTACCGGATGGCGCTGCTGTGGACAGTGAAGGATTTTACTGGTCTGCACAGTTTGATGGCGGACGCGTGGTACGTATCGATCCGCAGAGTAGCGAAATCGTCGATGAGATCCTGCTGCCGGTGAAGTGGCCAACCATGGTGGCCTTTGGCGGTGCCGATCTTAAAACGCTGTTCATTACCAGTTCACGTGAAGATCGCACGGAAGAGGAGCTGGCACGCTATCCGCAGTCCGGCGATATCTTTGCAGTAGACCTGGCGGTGGCGGGAATGGCAGAGCCGCGATTCCGCGGTTAAACGACTACGGGCCGCTTAATTGCGGCCCGTAATCATTGTCAGTAAGCGTTAATGGCGTTGCAACACCGGTTCTGCTGTGATGGAACTCTGAGGTAAGCGGATAGTGAGTGACAGGAACAGCGAGATGACCAGCAGCGTCATAATCAGGCTGAAGGTGACGGTGAAACCACCAAACAGTGAGGCGACCAGTGAACCCAGCACGCTACCGATACCAAAGCCGAGATAGAGCAGACCGTAATTTTTAGTCAGGTTGTTGAGCCCGAAGAAGTCACTCACCAGCGATGGGAACACTGTGATAGTGCCGCCAAAGCTGAAGGCGACACAGGCGAGTGACAGGAAGAAGGTCATCTCATTCATCCGGGTAAACAGCAGCACGCTCATTCCGATCAGAGACACAATTTGCGCCAGTGAAATGACTCTGATGCGCATCATTTTGTCAGAGAGCACACCCAGTACCAGACGACCGCTCAGGTTGGCAATCGCGATCACTGTTACTGCGCTGGCAGCTGTCTGCGTGGAAAGATGCACCATGCCTTCGCCGATATCCTTGGCAACGCCTATCACATAGAGGCCGCTCATACAGGCGGTCAGGAACATCAGCGCCAGCATCCAGTACTGCGGCAGACGTACCGACTGTGCCAGCGTGTAATCCCGCGTATGTTGCTGACCTTTAGTTGAGGTTCCGATCTGCTGCAGTGGTGCTTCACGCATCAGCAGCGCACCGAGAATAATCATCGACATCGCCAGCACGCCCCAGATCATGAAGGTCTGTTCCAGACCCACCGTCGCCAGCAGCGCCCCGCAAATAAATTTAAATCCCAGGCTGCCCAGACCGTATGCCCCAATCGCACAGGCAGAGATCATTCCTTTGCGCTCAGGGAACCACTTCACGCAGTTAGACAACGTCATCAGGTAACCTGCGCCATCGGCCAGACCGACCAGCAAGCCGGCACTGAAATAGAGCATCATCAGGTTATTTGCGTGAGCGGTGAGCCAGAAACCCAGTGCCATCAGTACACCTGCACCGATAGTGACGCGGCGTACACCAAAACGTTCCTGTAATTTACCGGCCAGCGAAGAGGCGATAGCCAGACCTAAACTCAGCAGGCCGAAAGAAAAAGCGACCTGACTGACGGGGGCATCCAGCTTCTGTGACAGCTGGCCATTAAACAAACTCCATGTGTAGACTGACCCCAGCGCGAACTGAGTGATTACCGTGCCGAACAATGTAAGCCAGCGGGAACGCTGGTAAGAAGCCTGTTGAGTCTGGTTCATGATTTTTCTCTCCCGTCCGGGAATCTGGAAACTGCGGTCAGAATAAAGCCGTGCTTCGCGTGCGTGTGCAATAAAGGCATGAATAGAACGGATCAGGGAATGAAATGCTCTTCAGAGGGTATGAACGACATCGTCACAGGTGCAGCGACGGGGCGTAACGGGAAAAGTAACCAATACGGCATCATGATGTGTAAGCGTAATTAGCCGTAAGATAATGTTTCATTTCGCTGTTTCTGTGAGCGGGTTTCCAGATTATTTGCCAGACTTACAACTCACTTAACAGGAGGAAATATGAAAGACCGGACATATGAATCCAATAGCAGTGAGGATGACGTTTGCTGCATCATCGGTCAGGCGGTGATTGAACTCAGTACAGAACAGCAGCCTGTGACTAAATCGACCCTGGCATTGAAACTGCTCTCCATGGCCGATCGTGATAGTGACGATGAGCGTGTTCTGCTTTACTGGATTGCGCGTAAAGCGATCAATCAACCACAGAAACTTCTTCAGCAGCAGTCGGCGTAACGCCCATCCGGACGCGGGCCTTAGCCCGCATTCATGTCAGATAATGACCCGGCGACGGCTTGCCGGCCAGCGGGCAAACATCACAACATTGCCCAGCAAAATCATGACAAGGCCAGGGATGGCGCTGGCATGCCATTCGTACCCTTCGTATCGGGTGGAAAGTGCCAGTGCAACCAGCGGAAACAGGACAGTTGTATATGCAGCACGACTGGCTCCGATGCGACCGACCAGCGTAAAGTAGGCGCCAAACCCTATCACTGACCCTACCAGAGCCAGATAAGTTAAGGCTCCCACCCACTGGGTATTCCATGCTGGCTGCAGCGAAATCCCCTGTGCCAGCGAGACAAGGGCCATCGCAACCGCACCGTATAACATGCCGTAACTGTTAGTTGTCAGTACGTCGCGTTTCAGACGCTGATGTCGCTGACTGATCATATTGCCGAATGAAAATCCCAGGGTGCCCAGTGCACTCAATCCAATGCCCCATATCAATTCTGCCGAGGCCTGCGTGCTGCGCAGATCGTGCCAGAACAGGGCAACAATGCCTGCCATCCCCAGCACTACCGCCGGAATCAGACGTGCAGAGGGGCGCTGACGGAAGAATACCCAGCTATTAATGGCGTTATACATGACAGCCATTGAGAAAATCACTGACTCCAGTCCGCTGCTGATATAGCCGGACGCGTAATAGAAACAGACAAAGTTGAAGCCAAAGACACAACAGCCCTGCAGCATACAAAAGAGATGATCCTGCAGTGTCAGTCTGTGCAGCCGTTTTATCAGCGTAAGCAGCAATAGCATGACCAGTGAAGCCAGCAAAAACCGCCAGAACACCGCGACGACCACGGCGTTATCGCCCGCAGACTGTTGCGCGTAAATCGCGATCCAGGTCGTGCCCCAGATAAGTACAACAGAAAGATACAAAAACAGGTTCATGCCAGATTCTCCGATCTAAACCGTTGATTCTGCATCTGCACTGCGTTCTGGTCTTGCAGGGCATTGCGCCGGATTTGCAAAATCTTGCGCATTTTTATCCTCCGTCCCAATGTGACCTGTTCTCTGTCCCTTACAATCCGTAAACTGATCTTCTGTTTTATCTGAACTGATACTTTGATGCGTACCTACCAGACCTTTGAAATGCTGCAACGTCACAAAGCGCAACTGCGTGACCATGTGCATCTTAATAGTGGCATTCAGCTGGCAGCCTGGTTCAACAGCGGCGATCGCGTCACCAACCTCAGCGATCATCACACCCTGAGCCTTTATGTCGCGGGCGGCTACGATACCTGGCATAAAACCCCACACGGCTGGCGTAATGGTGGCGCACCGGATCGCTTCTGTCTGATGCCGGCAGGCACGGAATCAACCTGGGATCTGCGAGCCGATCTCGCCTTTGTTCATCTCTATTGCAGCGAAAACCAGCTGCGGCAGCTGGCCGAACGGGTCTGGGACCGCAGCCCGGCGCAGTTAAATCTGCATGAAAAAATCTTTTCCATTGATGATCGCATTACCCAGCTTTATCGGCACTTTCTTCTGAGCAGTGACTGGCAACAGCCCGCGAGTCAGTTGATGCTGAGCAGTGCATCCACACTGCTTCTGACGCATCTATTGCAGCACTACAGCGAAGTCAGGTGGCAACTGCCACAGGTGCGTGGCGGACTGGCGCCGGCGGTATTACGACGTGTTCTGGAATTTATTGAAACCCATCTCGACCAGCCTTTAACTCTGGCGGTGCTGGCGCATGAAGCGGCGCTGAGCGAGTTTCACTTTGCCCGTATGTTTCGCCACACTTCAGGTGAAGCGCCACACCAGTTTGTGATGCGCCGTCGTATGGAGCGTGCACGAACGTTGCTTGAGCGACCTGACCTGACGCTGACCGATATTGCTTTTCAGTGTGGTTTTCACTCTTCAGCACACTTCAGTCATCGTTTTCGTCAGGTTTATGGCATGACGCCTTCGGCGTGCCGGCGGGGGGGTTGTTAAAATTCCTGAACTTGCCGCTATAGATACTGATATTAAGCCACACTAAATAACCAGCCCTGGATTACCATTTAGCCAGTCGGCAATGATTCTTCAGAGCATTAAAACTTTTTTGAATTCTGGCTTAACATATGAGTCTTAATTTTCATTAATGCTTCATGAATGTGTCAAGACTGTCTCATCGGATTAAGAGTTATACTTTGAGAAACATTTTTATTAGCAGATAAAATATGAAGGTGCCAATCTTGATGGACACCTTAAATAAAAAGCTTCGGAACGTGTTAAACCATCCAATGTTCTTGAGGCATTACAGTTCTTTATTACCTTTAATATCCCACCCTGACTGAGTTTCAGCGCCTTTGCCGCCACTCGCTGACTGTTCCCAGTACTGTGTTCTGACTTTTGATGCCTGGAACTGATATGAGACTCCGATAAGGTCGCGATTTGTAGTGCCATTGAAAACCACATTAGTGATAAGGACGTCTTCAAGCGTAATGCGACAGTACTCAATCTGGCTGCCTCCGGCTTTACATACCGAAAGCTCAACTTTGGCGACATGTTTGCCGTTGGATACGTAGCGCATTATCGCTGGCGTAGCTTTGTCAATAAGTGCCTGAACCGACAGGTCCCGGTACTGAACTTTTCCTGCGCCACCACCGCCTCCAGCAGACATATTCCCTGGTTGGTTTGCACCCCAGGTGAAAGATTCAATAGCAATCCAGCCTTTATGGTTACTATCCAGTGATTCGCCTGTGATGCCATCGATTTTTAAGAAGATGTCTGTACTCATAGCTGGTCCTTTTGCTTTCCCTGTGTAAGGGAATCTGATTAAATAAACTTAACGATACGTATAATGACATAAAGGCACAGTCATGGACTACTGGAAACCAGACCGATTCAAGGATTACTTTCTGACTATGGCTAATGCTGAAGCTAATCAGCTGCTTAGTACGACAAATCACTTATCTTTGATTCACCTGTCTGAGGGTTACAACAGGATTCAGTTTCAGGACGAAGTGAAGATTTTCGTTAATGCTCAGATGGATACGATTCGAACAGGTGCCAGCGATGATGAATGCCAGCAATGCATTCAAAACCTGAAAGAAGAACATCGTAATCTCATGAGACAAGATCAGCTTCTTCGTACTGGTCAGGCGGCATTGCATGCTTCAGTAAAATTCGTTCAGCAAGGTGATATCTGGGGATATATTATCGATGGTGTGGGGGTAGTACTGAGTGGATTACAGGTGGTGGCTGGGTTTGGAGTTATGGCCGCTTCAGCTGCAACCGGAAATATAATAGGGGTTGGTTTTGGTGCGATGCTCACGCTTCATGGCGTGAATGGCGTTCAGGAAGGTGTAATGAATGTTATTACAGGAAAAAATGACGCCCAGGGATTCTTGAAAGATGGTTACATTGGAGCAGCCAGGTTCTTGGGTTTTGATCAAAAAACAGGTGAAATTGCCTACAGCAGTATGGATCTTGCTCTTTCGGCCTATGGCATGTTCAGGCTGATAAGAAAACCTCAAACATTTCGACTTTTTTACTACGTAAACTCCGACTTCGTTAGGGGTATCAAAGATATGAGCCGCTTTGAATTAGGCGTGGAAATATATAATGACTATTCGGCTCTGAAATCAATTTACGATAATAAAAAATAAATCACTTTTTTCTCGTGTACCGGAATGATTTGTAGCCTAACTTCATGGGTGTGAAAATGTAAAAAATAGGAGCTATGATTAGCATTGTGATTGAGTATGAGGTAACAGCGAGGCTATCCTTGTACATAAGCGTGTATATCCAGACTATAGCAAGAATGGCTACAAGGACCATTGAAGCAATAAAACGTATGCTAAGCTCTTTAAGTAAAGCCGGGTAAGTCGTTCCACTTTTTTCAGCTTGCATTCTTAAAGCCGCAATATCTTTCGCATTGAAACCGTTTTCAGCAAGTTTTTCTTCAATTTCAAAAATGTTCATATCATCACCAAATTGTAGATTTATATTGATCATAACTCACATTGCTAATAATTTACCAGAAAAAATTATATTGTCATTCAAAAGGAAATGAAAGTGTTAGAGGACTCAAAATTAATTTATCCGCATTTTTCAATTATACACTATTCCCCAACGTGGATTGATGAGAGCAGGACTACTGAATTAGCTTTGGAATGGCAGAGTTCACTAGTGTCTTTTTTTATGACTCAACCTCACCGTAAACAAGAGGCCTTTTTGATCGGAAGCGGTTTTATATATCTATTAGGTGACCATATACCTTGTATTGTTACTGCTTCCCATGTAATTAAAGAGATGCAAAAAAGTGAATTGTCGTTCATATCGATTGACGGAAATAAATTTAAGTTCGAGCATCTGGAAGTATTTTTTAATGATGAACAAGATTACGCTATTATTCCTATGTCTGAAGAAATCATGAAGGCTATACCAAATAGCGTTCTTTTTGACACTAAGGTTAATAACGATTTTTTTGAGAAAACATCTTCATTTGTGATCATGGGATATCCATCAAAAGTTAATAAGTTACATAAAATGCACCCTGAGAAAGGCTTGTCGCCTTTTAATATTAATTTTCACAACTTTTTTTATGAAAGAAAAACCGAAGATATTTATTTCCATTTTATTGCTGGCGGAAAAGAAAAAAACATCTGTTTTGAGGGTGCCAGTACTAATAAAACCGTTACTTCGCTTGCAGGTATGAGTGGAAGCGTGATTGCTCAGTTGATAATTAATAAATTGGACGGCGGAGTTTCTTTAAAAGCTATTGGTATATTCAAAGAACATCGACCTAAAAGAGGTAATTTTCTGGTAGGTTCTACATTGATTGATTTTGCTGATAATCTTAATTCATACTTAAATGATGATGATGCTTAGATAGGGTTTGGGAAATATAATTCTTATACCTTCTCGCACAGTTAAGGAGAGTTGCAAAAGCTCATTCATTAATTTGTGTAAATTAATAGTGAGTGTTATTCACCCCTCAAACAATCCTGATAATGGTGTGAATGATTTGTTTTTTTGATATATTTTCTGGCGCTGCAATTTAATAAAATAGCTTTCCTTCGGGATTTTTCTAAGAATTTCTATTGTAGATTGATGCGTTAGGTTACGGTGACACTTTCCAGTTACCATCGTTTTTAATGAATTTAAATTCAGCTACAGTTTGCTTCTCGCCCATCATGGGTAGTTTTATATCAGTATCCACTTTGCAAAGGTATTTCCCTTTTTCCTCTGACTCCTTACAGGAAACCTTATCAGCTTGGTTTAGAGTCGTGAGCATGTCTTTGCTATTCTCACCGAATCGCTGTCTGGTTTGTGCGCTCAATGTTGTCCTGCATAGCTTTCTGGATTTCGGAAGAGGAGGGTTTGCTGTCGCAGCCGGTAAGCAAAACTGCTAAAGACAGGGCTGCAACTGTTGAAAATCTATTCATTTTTAATTCCTTATATGATTTTGGTGCTCATTATTTTGCTATGGATTTGTTGAGGATCTGGTCGAAAATTTCACACCACTGCTTTAACTGCATTTCCTTATCGCGGATCCCGCGTTCATGGGGATGTCCTCATGTGGCTTATGAAGACATTACTAACATCGCGGCGTGTTAATCAACGGGGAGCAGGTCAAACCTCAGGATAAACACCGAGAGCAAGAATCTTTTGTTTGCTGCCAAAGCGATACTGAAAACGCCAGTATTTGGAACCGTGTGGGGGTCATAAAAAGATGCATACCATTACCGTCTGTCATTTTGACAGGCTTCGAAGCAGCCTTTGAATTCCTTACCTTTAACTCAGTGAGTGGCATAGTAAAAAATCTCCGGCTGATGGTATCTGCATTATCGAACCAAACATACTAACAATTATACCAACATAACACTGTGGATTTTGTGAGCCTGCTGGAGACGCAGGTAGACTATAGAATTGAATTAACTTACTGAATGGAATGGATAAAGTTGACGTTGAGAGACAGGCATTTGGTGTCCCCTGCAGAAATCGAACTAGTAGTTAATTTACTGATTTTAAAGGTTTTAATTGAAGTTAAACCTTTTATACCATCATAGATACCAACACTCAAAAATAACCTTAAAAACTGTTGTGAGACACTGAAAAAAGCGTCTTAATTATACTCAATTTTATCAGCCGTTGTTACTGTTTCACAGCTTGTTGATTGAAGAGCTGGTTCAAGGTGATGATGAGCTGACTTCTACATTGAGCTATAAAACACAAATATAAGGCCTCGGTATGGATACGGTTCAGATCTACAAAGAGCTACAGGCTTGGTTTAACTACGACAACTATGTTGATGTTGAGTCTTGCACTTTGAAAGGATTACATAAGGAGTTACAGGTCAGAAAGAACATCCTCGACTCAATTGAGTTTTTTGGAGAAGGGGATGTTTATTTTGACCAGATCCTTGCAGGTAAGCCCTTAATCAGTAAAACGTTTGATAGCAACACTCATCTGACGGAAAGCCAAACGCACATACGACAAGTCACCTTCAATCATGTTGAAGCACTCAAAAGATCTCTTAGGATGTTCTCTCAGGAATCGTTTGTCAAAGGAACTGATCAACTTAAGAAAGAGATCAAAGAGCAGCCACTCACTCAAAGTATGAGAGCCGTTTTTCTGGGAACCAATGAAAGCCGCGTATACACCTACTTAGACCTCGAAAGCTCATCAGATGAAGAAATCATAGGCTCGCTTCGTGCACTACTTCCTGTGTGGAGGAAAGATTATGGAATCAAGGGCAGGAAGCAAGAGGCTTTCGGTCTGGGAAAGATTCTGAAGTTGGTTGACTACCGTATCCTTCCAATGATTGATCTGCTCATGTGGGCTAAGTTAAATGATGTCTCTCTTTCGAACACCATCCTTTCCAGAGTTCTTTATCCTAAGCTCACAGATGAGGTTCGAGGAGATGAGCAACTCAAGGACACAGATCGACCAATAGCTGAGAGAGCTATGTCAGGTGAGACCTGTAAGAACGTTGAGAGTTTCATAAATAAGAATCGTCATCTTATGGATGTCACTCTCGCAATGTTAAAGAAATTATAGTTGGCAAATGATTATTCAACTAAAAGGTTGAATCTTCAGTAGGAACCATTTTTCAATTTTTGTTTCATTAATAAATTTCTGTCGTGCATTTTATCAACAAATGGGGAGAGAAGGTTATTAATTTGTGATATTTTATGCTTATTAAGAACGAGCTTTCCATCTCTTTCACAAGCAATAAAGCAGCGAAAAACCATATCAATTAACATTGTTCTTTTATCATAATCGTTGATTCTTTTTTTCAAATCATCTATCGATGATAGTAAATTTTCATAAGTTGATGGATATGCGTTTAAGCATCCACAGATATATCCTAAATATCGGAATTCAGTATTATTTATTAATATTAAAAGTGCATTGAATAGAGAGAGCATTTCGTCTCTTGGGAATGCAACGCTATCAGAACCGCAGTGGTAAAAACTTTGCAAGTCAGCTATTAATTTTGAGAAAGCACTCATCTCATAATCGGATGAAAGAAGAGTTGGAGAGGGTTTATTGTAAAGCGAAACAATATGTTTAATGTGAAACCTTTCTTGATTCCTATCTCTAAATAAATATGAAGGTTTAATCTTAGTTAGAAGGGGAAGTTCTTTGGTCTTTAAATACCAATCATGTGCTGTCGGTAGTAAAAATTCGATTAACCAATCATGAGTGGTCAAAGCATCAGCATATAGGTTTTCCCTGATAGCTAAATCAGATGGTTTTTGAGTAAGGAGACTAAATGATTGAGGTGGTTCCCAAAGAACAACAGCTTCGCGAATATTGAATTTATCGATGCTTTGTGGGGGCACTATTCTAAAAGAAACATAGCGACAGGGAAAAGTACTATGATTAAAATGGTTAAATACCATGATTCTATTATGCAAAGCGTTAAATATTGACCATTCGCCTTCGTTTTCTACATAATCGAAATCCGCACAGAACTTATGCAGCCTATACCACATCCATAGAGGAATCTTCATGATGGGAACACTATTATTGCAATAACCATCATCATCAAAGTTATAACTGCAAAACAAACTTCCAATTTGTTGAATTTTTTCTTTATAAGCAAACCAGAGTTTATCAAAAGCTTTACAAATACCTTTAACGCTATTGTATGGTAAAGAGATCCGAAGATTTCCGAGATCACATATAAATTCATTGTCGTTGGATTTGAAAAGCCACGGACGGCACTCAGACTCAGGTGGTGTTGCCGAACCTTCGAAAGCATAACTTAAAAGAAAATCTTGGCTTAAAGTAACTAACAAATGATTGTAATCATGATGTCTAAGTTCAATAAAGCATGAAATTGATTGCCTGTCTGGTGTGGGTAAACAGGAAACAATGTTTACATACTCATTAATGTAACTATAGGGTTCTGACTCTTTATTTTCTTTCTCCCCACGGTAATTACTCCAAGAGTTTTGCTTTAGTTTCCCCCAGATGCCCTGATTCTTGATTTGCCAAAGTCCTTCTTCACCACGAAGTCTTTCAATATATTCCTTACTAAAAAACTCAACTATCAAATTATCAGAATGAACTGACTTCATCCAAGATTCAATATCTTCGCGGCCATAAACTTCATGGCGGATACCGAATTTACGCAACCGCTCTTGTTGTTCGGATATAGTATTGAAGACTCTGGCTGAAATGAAACTTGCTGAAATTATATTAAAAGATCTTAATTTAAAATCCCATTCTGATACGTTAACAATGAATTTATCAACCGCTTTTATGTATTTTGATACAGATAATGTCGCCCCTCCTTTGCAATCATATAAGTCATTAACAGACTCATTATTATTGTCAGTGATTTTAACTATAATATCGCCACCTAATTGAACACAGCCTCTACCACCAGTAGATTTAACACTTACAGACAATACGTTATGATGATTTTGTTCCTTAAGTTGAATTAAGGAGCGACAAAAAGATTCGAAAACTTCAGGGACGGGTAATCTGTCATATGGCAAATTATAGTCACCGGCACCTGCGGGGCCTGTTGCTGGCATACTTTTAATGTTGACATCCATATACATAATTCCAAATCTAAAAATTCAAAGAAAAATTAATTCATAGGTATTTATAAATGAAGTTTTTAGAAGGTGCCAGCGGTTTCTTGTATTTTTGGCCGCAGGTTTATATTAAAAATGCCGTAGTTTGTGTAATAGCTTGGGAAGAATGTGCATATCATTTCTCTTAGGAAAAACAGACATTCATGTATGCAAAATCTCAACCACCATTTTCACAGTAAAAAGTCAATGCACAAAGCAAAATAAATTGTCTCATCAAGCATATCGCAAGTAGTTCATCTCTTATGAAACAATGTCCACTACATCCCTTCAAAGCCTGTTCCCGTCTACTTAGTATCAACTCATCGACAAGACGAGGAGATACAATCATGAACACATCTACTACACAAACCACTCGACTCATTCGCTTACCTGAAGTGCTACATAAAACAGGTTACAAGAAAGCATGGATTTACCGATTGATTTCTGAAAATAGATTCCCTAAACCTATCAAGTTAGGTTCGAGAGCTGTGGCCTTTATTGAGGCGGAGATCGATCAGTGGATTTCTGACGCCATTAGCAATTCGAGAATGGCTCGATAGTAAGAATCCAGACCAACAACAACTGCAAAGTGAGGACAATGTGGAAATCAAAGAATTCATGAATGTTGGGAGCCTTTCACGGCTTGTAAGTCAAAAAAATTTTGATAAGATTTTTGATGCTGAAGCTATCAGGTTATTACCTGTGAATACATTGAGTAAGAAATCCGTGGCCTGTTTAAGCTATTACCTCGAAGATAGCGAATACAATCCATTTCAGTTTTTACCTGAGTTAAATGAAGAGAGCCGAAACTATATTTATGAAACCATACTATCAGTGATTAAATGTAATGAGCTACTCAGAAATTTATCGAAGAAAATCACCAAGAATGAAATTAATATTGCTGTAAAAGAGACTGAAAAGGGCGAAGGCCATGTGTTGCTCTGTAGCTTAAGTATGGCAAAAGGAATGCTGGACCATTATGTGAAAACAATGCCGGGTCTTTTCCAAGATGAAGATTCCTTCATGACAGATGACATTGACCATCTTAAGCTAACAACTGAAGATATAGCAAAAATTTTGCTGGGTGACATGTTGGATAGAGGAGCATTGGTAGTTCATATGGGAGATGAACTCCGCAGTAAAGCTAAAGTTATTCAAGAGGAATACTGGAATGAGGTAGAAGATATTTACTATGGGAAAACGGCAAGATGAATACTTATTTCATATCTAATGATTTAAAAAATTGTAAAGTATTAAGATCAAAAAACATCAAAACTTAACAGAATACTTTCCAAATTATTTTTTGGCGCCGCTGTATTACTTATGCAATAAGGCTTTATTAGTTTTTCTTCTTGAATCGGGTATGACTACTATTAACTAGCCGTACTGGTTTCTTTCACGTGAAAGAAATTTTTTTAAGTATCTAAATGGATTATAAATAAACCCAAAAATAACAAAATAAAATTGCAAAGTTTAAATCGATAAAATAATGATAAGCCGTAGTGATTACTAAATGTAAAGTTTTCGGAGGGTTATTATAATGTCATTCAAAATAAAAAAATTTGTCATGAGTAATGGAGAGCGAGGCTGCTTGATTCTCAACAAAGAAACACTGCTACCAGTTTACTATCAGAACCTTTATCTCACAACTAATGTCAGGAACAGAAGTGCGACTGCATCAACGATGGAGATAGTCGCAACGAATCTACTTATCCTTAGCAATTTTATGAAAAGCAGGAACATTAAAATCATTGATAGGATTGAAAGCAAGCGGTTCCTAAGTGTAGCTGAAGTAGATGACCTGATACGGTATGCAAAGCAAAGATTCGATCAACAAAAAATTACGAATGTAAGATTACTCAAAGGAAAGCAGATTGCTACACGAACTTTTAGTTACAGGATACACGTTTTTTCAAATTACCTAAAATGGTTGTGCGGATTGATTCATTCTATGAAGGGAATCCATGCCAGATATGAAATCGATACTTTCATAGAAAATTTGAGAGCACATCTCCCACGAAATAAATCACACAGCATGAACGACAGAAAAGACAAATCATTGAGTGAAGAACAAATAAAAACTCTGTTTAAGCTGTTGGAAGTCGAAGGGAGCCAAAACCCCTTTCAGAAGGAGGTTCAAGGAAGGAACAGGCTCATTTTTACCTTGCTACTGAATTGTGGGTTGAGAGCAGGTGAGTTACTAAATCTTAAAGTAAATGATCTAAATCTTAGAAATAACACACTAAGTATCTTCAGAAGACATGACTGCATTGAAGACCGGAGGCTAAATCAGCCATTAGTCAAAACTGGCGAAAGGATAATCCCATTATCAGACGAGTTAGTGATGGAGATCTTCGACTACATACAAACTTGTAGAAGTAAAATCACTAAAAAGAAAAAACATGACTTCCTGTTTGTAACTCACAGCGCAGGTAAAACGGTAGGAGAACCATTATCTGTTTCAGCATATGAGAAAATAATTTCAACTATTAAAAAAGTAAGCCCGGAATTAAAGAATTTATCGGGGCATAGATTGAGGCATTCATGGAACTATTTCTATTCAAATGAAATTGATGGTTCAAATTTGGAAATCAGTCGTAAATCAGGATTGAGATGCTATCTCATGGGGTGGTCAAAAGACTCTAAAATGTCTGAAAACTATAATTTCAAACATATATCAGAAAAAGAAAAAGAAGTTATTGGAAGAGTATATGAATCTTTGAAAAAGATAACTGAGGGTCAATATAATGGCAATATGTAATCTAAGAAAAGAGAATCTGGTTTTTGCAACAATGCAGGGGTATAGCTTCAAGCTTTCTGATATCAGATGGCAATTAGATAAAGAGACTTGTATTTTTCCATATAAAATTGCCGACAAAATGCCAGAGTCGATGCGTATTGGTTACCTTACTACCTTGGCTTACTTTTCGGCTGAATACAGTGCAGGTTACACAAAAAACATAAACCAGATTTTTAGTCAATGGTTAGGGGTGATAGACATTAAGACGATAGATGCTAATGCCGTTTATCAATTTAATGTTAATTTAGGCCCTGAGAAAAACTACAAACTAAATTCTATAAAGAAGTTTCTAACGAAGTGGAAAAAGCTCGGTTATGTAGGAGTTGAAACCTCAGCTTTAACAATGCTGGAAAAAATAAAGGTTAAAAATAATTTGACAGGAGAAGCCGTCAAACGAAGAGACCCAAATACTGGACCGCTAACTGGAGAAGAGCTGGAAGTCGTTCTTAAGAGTATCAGCAATTTGTTAAAAGAAGATAAAATTCCCAGTTATCTTTATTGCTATGTCATTCTTTTAGCAACAACGGGAAGGAGGCCTTTACAGTTAACTTCTTTAAAAGCGAAAGATCTCATCAGAACGGGAGAAGGTTGGTTTCTAAACATACCGAAAGTAAAACAAAGGAAGGACTTTAGAAGTGAGTTTAGCTTGGTAAGTATCGATGACTGCCTTTATGAGAAACTAACAACCTTGATTGATATGAATCAAAAACATATTGAAGATGGTGTTGGTCAGAGTATTGGTCATATAAAAAATGAATTACCTATATTCATGAATACCAAAAAATCTATATCAATTCAATCTGGCCAAAGTTTAGATACCAGTATGGCAACTGATTTTTTCCATATGAAAAATTCAATTATCTCTAAAGAATTAGATAAAATCACCACTAAATTTAATATACAGTCATCAAGAACCCATAATCCTATAAGGCTGAATGCCAGACGATTCCGGTATACCCTTGGGTCACGTTTAGCAAAGGAAGGAGCCTCAGTTGAAGTGATCGCTAAAGCATTAGACCATAAATCTATTAACTCATCAGGGATATACGTAAAAAATAGCCCAGATAATGTTCACGATATTGATATGAAACTTCATTCATTTTTTGAACCTCTATCAAAGATCTTTCTTGGTGGCGATAGCACACAGAACAAGAAGCTTTTTACAGAATATGTTTTAAATTCTTTTGGATTCACTGATTGTAAACACGAACACATAGAGTGTTTTACCTGCAAAAACTTTACAGCCTGGAGTTCTGAATGACCAATGTAATTTTATTCGAGCCAATAAATACAAATAATCCATCATTAAATGTTGAAGGTTTTATTGAGTTTTGTAAGAGTAATATATTCAACTCAAAGTTAGCGATTACATGGGAAAGCCATATATGGAAGGGATGCTACAAATTCAATAAATTTGATATCAACAATAATCGAAATAGCAAAGTAAGATTAGATGACATGTTTATTGATTTTGCTAAGGGTTACATGTTTCATATTCACTCGTTTAACAAGTCAAAATCAAACCAGAATGCTTTGGCAATGTTGAAGATCGTTGAGTTTATGTTATTGAAATCATACGGTGAAGCCAATGTAGTCAAGTGTAATAATAACATTTTTGATGAGTGTGTAAGAGTAGCAACTACTAAATATAAAAAATCACAAGCAGTTGGAATTGGTAAGGAACTTGAGAAACTATGTTTATTTTTGAGTGAAAACAGAATGACAAGTTCATCATACTTTTTTTGGGTAAATCCGTTAAGGCATAAAATAACTCAGAGTTGGCAAGGTTATGAACCTTCGCTGGAAGGGCACTCAAAATTACCAGATATAAAATCCGTCATAGCCATTGCGGAGATTTTCTCAAAAGATGAAAGCCAACTGTCTTTGAGGGACGTCTTCACAACGTCTGTTCTTGCACTGCTGATGTGTGCACCAGGACGAATCTCGGAAATTTTAAGCCTTCCTGCGGATTGTGCGATTACAGAGCATGATGAGAACGGCATTGAACGATATGGTTTAAGGTTTTTTTCAGCGAAGGGGTATGCTGGAGACATCAAATGGATTCCTTCAGTAATGGTCCCTGTAGCTAAAAAGGCCATAGCCCGGTTGAGAAAGTTGTCCACCCATCCAAGGTTTGTTGCAAAAACGATGGAAGGGAAGGTTCCTGAGTCATATAGATATGGACTCTTTAGTAAAAAACCTCAAAATTTTCCCTGGTATGATGAAGAGAAGAAAATCAAATATTCAAATGCTTTATGTCTGTTATTTGAGGGACAATTATGTAAGAAAACGAGCAATCATTTGGCACCTTTGTTCAGACCCACTGCTCAGTTTTTTAGATCGGATATTGATGCCTTTGCAAGTATCAAAGGCACTACAAACTTGTTTAAAAGACACGGTTATATTAACGAAGACGGTAGCCCATATTCGCTAAGAACGCATCAGTTAAGACATCTACTTAATACGTTTTCTCAAATCAATGGTATGGACGAGTTTAGCATCGCCAGATGGTCTGGAAGGAAGTTGGTCTCACAAAATGTTTCCTACGATCACCGATCACACATACAAATGATCAATCTCATGAAAGATAAAACTTCAATCGGAGCCGGTAATAGCCATAGGAAAAAAGAAATATCTGTTATGGACATAACTGATTTCGATTTATTGAATGATGGAGCTGTGCTCGTCACTAAGCATGGCTACTGCAAGCACTCATATGTTTTTAAGCCTTGTAATTATTATCCCTTACAAGACTCTGGAACGGATGATTGCCAACTAAGGAGGATACACACTAAAATTCTTGAAAAAACCAATTTTGATAAAAATGATGGGAATGTTAATGCTGACAAATGGTATGAATTTCAAACTAAAATAATAAAAGGAGAATAAATGGCTAAACATATTACTGGTTATGATGAAAAATCGATAATGAAAGTTATTAATACCTGGAATGACGATGAGAAGCTGACCTGGGAGGCTTTATGTGACGAGTTGATAAAGATTATTGGTAAGAGACCTTCAAGGCAATCTTTGAGTAGTCATGTTAAAATTGCGGATTGTTTTAATTCAAAAAAGAAGCTTTTCAAGTCTGGTGTGAAAGAAACATGTGCGGTTAGACCTGCTAATTTAAAAATTGCTTGTCAGAGAATAAAAAGGCTCGAAACTGAAAACGAAGCCTTGATAGCATTGAACAACAAATATTTAGAGCAGTTTAAGATATGGCTATATAATTCTCATTTAAAACAAATGACAGCCGAAGAGCTTAATCGTCCGTTACCTAAAAAAGATATTCAAATGGAAATTGATAGGTTTTAACTATTGACATGATTAAATATTATGATATTTCTTTAAATGTCAGGATGACATTCACAACAGCAAGGATGCTACTATGAATAAATTAAACAGATATTTGCCAGATCAGAAATTTTTGATACTCCTCAATCGCTTCATTCTTAGATACGATGAATCAGACTGCAACAAAGAAAAAATCGTAAAAGATGCCTACCTGTTCTGTGTAGGATACTTTTTGAAGTATCAGCAAGACTATCAGAATCCTTATCTGAAGGGACCAAGCAACATTATTGCAATTTTGAGTTCGGCTTTGCTCAGTCCAAACTTCTATACAATACCTTCAACTGTTAGCCTTGAACGCGTGCTGTATTTCTACAAGTTTATTATCGAATACATTATCTGGAATGAGTATGAAGTTGAAAGAATATTTTCTACTCAAAAACAGAGCTTTACGCCTACATCAGAGCCTAAAGCCGATGGTTTCAAAATGAAGAAAAGGGTTTAGGATATACTTTTTATTCAGTATGGCGATACAATAACTATGCCATATGATCTTTACACTTAACTTAGGGCGAGTGTTTTGCAAATGGGTCATATGGCATCTCAGCTTTAATGTATGATATATTTTCTTTTATCTTATGGCTTTTCAGGATGATGAAATGAACGATTTTGAGCAAAAGCTCCTTCAAAATGGATTTTCGGTGAAGGATATCCGTAAGCTTAATGAAATTCTTACCCGAGATGAGAACAAATCAGATACACTTCAGTCTCTTATTCAGGAGCTTAGCAAGCGCTTTTGGGCTGGTATAATTTCGATGCTCATTATTTTATCAGTTTTTATGTATGGTATAGCAAAAGGGCATAAAGAAAGCCTGATTTCTTATGCAATCGTCCTTATCATCGGCGCCATAATCGTTTACTTTGTCATACCAATGAATCTGGCTTGGAAAGCACACAGGTTTGCAGGTAAGATCAAAAGTTAGTTTCCATTTTGATTGTGGTTCATCTGATAGAGGTTCACACCTATAGCGCTACCTTTCCAAATTGCTGTTGCACCTTTTATAGACAAGTCTTGTTTGCTCATCAACTGTACTTGGCGATAGTAATCAGTAGGGAGATACTTAAATATTCTCCAAGCCTCGGGTTTCAAAGTTAATTTGAAAATTCCGTAGTAAGATGTAGTAAGATCAACCACTTGGTAAGCAAGCAGACCCAAGCGTTTATCAAAACCAAAAAACTCAGCTACATCCTCATAAGCTTCAATCACCGGATTGGAAGGGTTCGAAACTCCTCTTAGCTTGTCTATGCTTTCCACCATTGAGCCTGCACCATTAGCAATCATTGCAGAACCAGCAACAACACCGATAACATTGCCACTTAAGAGCGATCCAGCAAACAAGCCTACACCAGCCGCTAACTGAACAGTCCCGAGAACAACTCCTATTCCGTCGATGACATAGCCAATGACCTTTTCATGGTCATGGTAAAACTTCACAGAAGACGATACTAGGGCTTCTCCTGTTCTGAGCATCCGGTCCTGAATCTTTAAGTTTTGGGCTTCTTGCTTAAGATTTTGGATGCATTCCTGACACTTATCATCCGAGGTAGAAGTGCGAATGGTCTGGATCTGCAAGCGGGAGAACTCTCTTATTTCATCCTGAAACTTTACACGGACAAGCGCATCCTTGAGATGGAACTGTGAGAGGGATGTGGCAACATTGACTAAGTGATTAGCCTCAAGACTTGCCATACTTAGAAAATAGTTTGATTGTCTGTTCCTGTCCCAGTAGTTGTCCATGATTAAAAGCCCTTATTAAAAAATTGATAATAATACAAGGATTCTTTGAAAATCAATAACCTTCTTAATTATGATTTACCATAGATATTTGCTTTGATGACAAAATAAACAGGTTTATAATACCAGTTAAGAAGAAACCAGTGGCCTCTACCGGGTTTTCTCTTAAGTTTCTCCATAACATCGATTGCCTCTACCCAAGTAATAGGGTGGCTATCCTTCTTAATGATATCGCAAACATCCTCTTGCTCTATTATTTTAAGTGGCTGCTTGCAATAAATGGAATGTTCGCCCTCATTCTCTTCCGCCAAAAATAAAACTTCTTGATCAACTGATGCATTCTTAGGGATATTAATCCAAATTTTTTTTGAGTCACTGAGTTCATATAAGTTTTTAGCTAATGGGAAACCGCAAAAAACAGTTATGGGCATATTTTTAGCAGCAGCGTTAAATTCAAATATATAGTTATTTATCTTCCCTTGAAGTATGTGATTTTTTTTTGTGTCTACTTTGGGTCTACGTGAAAAGAAGGCAACTAAGTATACATTTTCATAGCCATGCAAATATTTTGAAGTTAAATTACCCTCTCTTGTTTTCCAGTATTGTATTGGGGCATTTTCACCCAAATTTTTAATTAGCTTTGAAAATTCTGGAACTAAAGAAAATTCGACTGTTTTTTCAGAACAAAAACTTATCATATTTGATTTCTCTCCAGTTTTTTGATTAAGAAATATTAAACTAATTATTAGATAAATATGACTAGGTGAGTGAATTTTGATAGTTTTTAAAAAAATCAACAAAATTTTTAGCTGCGTGAGTGTTAGATACCATATATTCTTCTGTTACACCACTTTGAGACCAAAATGTAATATTTCCATAAATACAAATCGGAATTTGATAATTGTCTTTAAATCTACGATCAGGAGAGCCATTCTTGTTCGTTTTAGCCCAAGTATAGCCAGCTATTTCTGTGTCCTTAGGAACATCTTCTTCCTCATGAAATCCATGAGCCTCACAACTGATGTCTAACTCTCTTATATCTACTAAAGCAAATGCCCCATCTACACGAGGGATCACAGCAACACCTGGATAGAGCAAAATATCGTCACCATTGATATTTTCAAAGCGCATAGCCTTTCCTGCGAACTGAATAAGCTCAGTAGAGCTGTAACCGAAACTTACGGGATGACGATTTACAGCTCTCGTTGCGAGAGTTCTTTCCGCGAACTGATCAGTAGACTTATCGGCGGTTATATCCCATTTTTTTATACTGGACTTCAAAGCGTCAAATGCACGAACCATTGCTGCATATGCTCGCTGTGAAGCATCACTGCTTTCGAAGTTTATAGCGATTTTGGTGTTTTCTTCCCACAATTTTAAACGAGATATTTCGGCCTGCGTTTGAGGTAACTTTATCTCAAGTTCAGCAATGCTTTTCTTATAAAACCATCGGAAAAAGCTTGATTTCCGACGTGTTAATTCTTCTTTTTGCAATGATTCTTCTGTAAGAGCTTCTTTCAAATCAGACTTTACTTCTTCTCTTTGCTCTCGTGCTTTAGCAATTAAATCTCTCAAAGGTAAAAGTGAGTTACTTGTTAAAACTTCAACTGATGCACTTGATATCTCATTCATACCGCATTGAGGCATATATATTTTTGCATTGGAAGGAATGTTGTCATCAAATGATTGCGGTATATCGAATAAATGCTTTTGGGATGCAATATCTGGCTCTTCAATGATTGAAGGTTTGGTTTCATAGGGTATAGTCGATGTAGAATATGATAAACCCGAACCAGGCAACCCAAATGTTGCTTTTACCCCTCTTTGTCCGAAATTAACCGTTGCTCCAGGCACTCCTATACTTGCGCTAATACCATTTTTGGAAATGTTAAGACGGACTCCAGGAAAGAGGGTAAATGTTTTTCTGAAGCGGAGAGACATAAGTAATTCCTTGTGATAGTGAGTTAAGGAGTGATAATTTCCGCCCCCTTAACTCATTAATATTTTAGTGCCAAGTTTAAAAATATATTAATGTCGCTCGAAAATTTATATTTTTAAGGCTAAAAACATTTCAGTATTAGTTTCTTTTAGTAAGAATTCTGATTCTCAATTCGACTGTAATGCACTATTTTCAATGAAGGTTTTACGAGCAACATTTCCAACGATATTGGTTGAAACACCATCGAAAGTGCCCCCTATGATCCCGCCTACAATAGGTATCATCTTGCCCAAGTTTATAGCTCCTTTTTCACCAAACTTCGTCAGCAGTCTAAAACCGACCTGCTTATTGATGGCAAAAATGGTTTCTTTTGAAATACTTTTGATCAACTGAGTGGACATTTTCGAACCAATGATGATGCCCGTGCTTTTGAGTATATCTTTTGCGGCATTCCCTGCAAGGCAGCTATAGACAATTGTTTTTACGCGATCATCTTTCACATCATATCCGCCCATGAGAGCGATAGCCGTGATCATGCGGATTTGAACGTAAATGACTGTAGCTATGCTTGCGGGGATTGCTACAGGGAGGGTGATGATTCCCCCAAGGCCGGAAACAAATCCTGTTGTGGCTGATTTAGTATTTTGCCACCGAATGAGGGAGTTTACTTTTTCAACTAAAGTGTCATCACCTTTTAGATAGCTTTCCGCCATTTCATAGGCCGAGTCTGTTCCTGGTATGCTTCCATCCAGAGCCTTATCGTAGGCCCAGTTCAGAGCCTGCATGATTTTACCTTCGTTTAACGCTTCAGCCATTCTAAGTCCCTATTGAAATTTTGTGAAAACATAGAACTTATCGGATTGGTTAAGTTTATCTTTACAGTTAACAGGTAAAAAAAAACCAATCAGATGATTGGTTTTTTAAGTTTTTGATAAATAACATCTTAAAATTTATCTGTTAATTAAGTTGTCAAAAATATGCATCCAGCGCTTAAGTTGCAGTTCCGTATTCCGGATGCCTTCTTGTGAGTTGAAGTCACCCTTTTGGGGAAAGAACATTACTCTCCATTCTGGATACTGAACATCGTCCACTGCGATGTAAAAGCCCGATTCTCTGAAATCATGAGTGCGGTCAAGTTCTTTGTTGATACCAGCCCGTTCTCTCGTAGTAGACAAGTTGTATCGCCACTCTTTGATTGCTGAGAACGGATAGGTCTTTTGTTTGTTCTCTTCCTTGAGATGGATAAGTCCTCTTTGCTGGTCGAGCTTCATAAAAGTGGAACCAAACTCATGACTCCACATACCGTCTTGCTCGCCAAAATGGTCTCTGGTGCTGGCATTCCACTTTTTGATGCGGAATTTTTTATAAGCAAACATCAAGAGCATGATGCTTGCGAAAATCCATACGACTGCAAGCTGGACCAACCCCTGAATTCCAGAGAAATAGAAAATGACAATCGGAAGTGCAATTGCAATCCATACCCGTTTCATCATAAGGAAGTTGGGCTGTTTTACTTCAGTTGTTGCTGTCATAGGTTCGTCCAAGGTTAGTTTCTCTGAATCGAAGGCGCACGTATGCATCAGCTTATTCTGCTGATAAATCAGTGTGCTAGGTGGTTTCGTTTGAAGTTACATTACGGCTAGGAAACAGGGTCTAGCAAATCATTTATACCGATCGATCGCTTTCTTTTGATAGTCAATAGCTATCATGAACAGATAATTGATCAGTAATAACGATCGATCGTTTTTATCTATCAATCTGATTTGAAATGAAAATATTTGTTGTGTTTGGCTTAGGGAATGATTTTAAATATCTGAAAAATAGCCGTTTAAAGAGGTTTAAATTGCGGTTTTCTTGCCGAGTCTTGAGAATTTACCTCAGAAATCTCTGGTGCTTCAGAGTTGCTGGTTCGTATTACGGTCAAGATGAAGTTTCTTTTGAGAGGGTTGAGAATCGTTGAGCCAACAGCTTTTAAACTGGCAACAAGCTCCTCAAGGTAAGGTATCCATTGCAACCAGCGAGATCGGATATGTTCTCTGGAATTTGCCGTAAGGGGCGTTGGTATAACTGTGGGAGGAACTTCAATGGGATTCGAAACGTTTTCATTGTCGGCAATCGACTCAGGAGCAACAGCATCTATTGGTTGAGTGACGGTGATTCGTTTACTCATGTTTGACCAACTGTATGCCTTACCGAGCTGTGATGCCTTAAAAGCGACTCCCTGATGCTCAAATGAAAAACCGTTCATCTTGCCAGTAGATGCGATGTTTGCTGTCGCTGATATGTTTTGCTTTTGTAATTCATATATGAAGTCTTCGATAGTGATGGTATCGAAGAAGGTCAGGATCGCATCTATAGCTTCCTGTATCACTTTTCTAGAAGGTTTCTCTCCGGTCCTGTCCTGCATCATCTTTTCTTTACGAGTGAGCTTGCTTTGCTTCTTGGGCTGTATAGCAGGAGAGGGACCTTTAGTTCGAGTGAGCTGATGATCTTTTTCAAGCTCCTGAATGATACGAGTGCTGATGAGATTCTCGTTCTTACCTAAGTAGAGCTGGCCATCTACTAATACGTTTATACGAGAAGCAATGATGTGTATGTGCTGACCAGCTTCATCATTGTGTAGGACATAACAACGGAGGTGAGTGTGACAGAATCCCATTCGCTTCATGTAGTCATCAGCAATGTTCCTCCATTGTTGATTTGTGAGTGATTCACCGGCAGGGAGACGAAGGGAGTTATGCCAAACTGGTTTAGTAACATCCTCTCTTAGCTTCTGAGTGTTTGCGAACTCAGCGGTCAGCTCGTCTACAGTGATGCCCACAAGATTGCCACCAATCACTACTGGTGTAGTCTTGTGATGAGAAGCAGGGGCAAGCGCATACGAGATGACTCCTCGAAAGTTCTTACCCCTTTTTATTTTAT
Organism: Pantoea hericii; assembly: GCF_014155795.1. Taxonomy (NCBI): domain Bacteria; kingdom Pseudomonadati; phylum Pseudomonadota; class Gammaproteobacteria; order Enterobacterales; family Erwiniaceae; genus Pantoea; species Pantoea hericii. Next base: position 526,456 of record NZ_SCKV01000001.1, on the reverse strand, counting down.
TCATGCCCTTCATCTTGGATGATCACTTTTCAAGTGTCAGCAGAGCATCTCTTACATGCGACAGTTTCAATTTCAAAGCGCTTACTTCATGCGATAGTGGCTGAGCATCTTCGCCTCTGCGAAGCAGGAACGAAGTAAGATCATTCAGTTTCTGTAGCGAACCAGTAAGTTCTTGCCAGGCTTCTTTGTTGATTTCGGGAACAGAAGGGGGTAGTTGCTGAAGAGCTGAAGATCTCAGCCAACAGCTCCTGCTTAGCTGTCCTCTGAACTGGTTTACTTTACTCAGCTCGACTTCGTTTAATCTGACAGTTACTGAGTGTTTGCGAAGACGATTAGGGGGTAATTTTTTAACGGCAGGGTCATTGGTAAATGTAGAAGGGAACTCATCGTCAAAAATAATATTGTGTTCTTTCATATCAACTCCTTTTGATATTATTTCATTAATAGCATATCCATATGTTAACTATAATAAATACCACAAAGATCAATCGCGTCAATGGGTTGGGTTTGGTGTTTTTTGCTTTGATCTTTCTTTTTCAACCGAAGGGCAGAAAAAGCAAGGCAACTGAGCATCGCTCAGTTAGCCCTTGCTTCATTATTTTATCCACTACATTAGGTTACTTAGGTACGATTTTATTTTTTTTCTTATCATTAATTTTTATATCGTTATTAAGTTCATATTGAAATAAAATAAATTCCTGATCTTCAATGACTTTCACTCTTTGATTGAATGCTTCTTGCAAAATACTTTCTTGAAAACTGTGCACGAAATCAGTGTCTTGATATTCTGGAATCGTTTGATATTCTTTATTTATTACCACGTAAAAATCAATTTTCTCTAATTTCTCAATATTGAAATAATCAATTATATGATTTACATAAGCATTCGGATCTATACTTGAAATTTCACACCTTAGAGTTAATTTTACATCTTTGCTTTTATTAAGTTTTTTTGTTTTTTTCAATGCAAAAGAGTAATTATGATGTGTGCTAACTGTTTTTTTCTCAATCTTGTCATATATCATATAAACAGATATAAAGCCACTAGGGCATAAACTTTCTTCTTTAAATAACTGAAGAGTGTTTGGAAGGAACGGAAAAAAATAATCAGGAACACAAACGCGTGAAAGAATAAAACGATTGGAAGACATAAGTCGCTCACATGTTTAATTTTCAATGTCAATAATTTTAGACTGTTTACAATAAATGATCAATGATTTTTGATAGTTGACTTTTCTTGTATATCGATTAGTTAGATATAAAAAAGGAGAATTATGAAACTATGATAATTGAAAGCACTTGTCATTCAAATATTAGTGACAAAATTAAAAAACTTACCAAAGTAAACTCTTATAACAAAATATATATTAACGATAAAAATACAATCTTTTTGAATAATGCTAAGTATTTGGGATTGCAATTAGAAGACTTAAATGTCAACAGGGCTTTCTTTCGGGAAAATTTAGAATCAATAAAACATATACTCTTAACAAAAAATAGTTTTAATATTAAGCACTTGTATTTTGAAATAGGCCATAATAGTCATGTTATTAAATATCCCACAGAAAAAGAGGCTTTAAATATGAACTATCTTCATGATATAGCGAATGATAGTTTTATAGTATCCTTCATTGATCGGTGCAAACATGATGATCAAATTTTTCTGAAAAACATGAACAGATTGTTATCTCTTTTTGATATAAAAAAGGCATTTTATATATTGCAGTATATAGTTGCGTATGATGTTATTAAGTTGAAAACAGCCATAAATCTTTTGAAAATATTCACTCAAAAACTTCTCGATTGTAATGAAAAGTTTAATGAAATCAATAATTTCAGATACATTAATACTTCTGTTGCTAATCTTTTCTCATTGGAATATATTGAAAATTAAATTAGTGTTAACTACATGTTTTTTCGAGGAAATTAAAAATTGTAACACATTGCATTGGTTAACCTTTACTTACGTATTTTTCTGGGTAAGAATACTCCTAAAAAGGAGCATCATATGTCGCATTCCCAAACACCAGCTACAAGATTAGAAGGTATGCTTTTAAAGAATAAGTGGCAAGTATCTAAGAAAATCAGCAGTGGAGAAGATGGAGTTCCAGGGACCGGAGGAAACTTTTCTGTTTCTTATCTTGTTGAAAATAAGGAAGATGGTAAAGTTTATTTTCTAAAAGCTTTTGATTTCATGAGGAGATTGCAACATACAATTGATGCCAAAGGCAATGTTATGGCAGATTTGAATACTCTGACTTCTGTTTATCAGTTCGAAAACATGCTTCATCAATTATGTGATAGTAAAAGACTCAAAAGAATAGTTAGAGTATTAGATGCTGGCGACGAAGTACTAGATAACAACTATATGCATGTTGTTCCTTACTTAATTTTAGAATTGGCTGATCATGGTGATATTAGGAAATATCTATCTACATCAGCTGAAATATCTATTCTTGCTAAGCTACAGCATTTAAAGGATGTTGCTTTAGGACTTATTCAGTTGCATAACTCAAGTATAGCCCATCAAGATATAAAGCCGTCTAATATCATGATTTTCAGTGAGTTAGGTGCGAAAATTGGCGATTTGGGCAGGGCAAGCTTACAAGGTCAACCACAGATACATGATGCATATCCAATTGCTGGTGATCCTTCTTATGCACCTCCTGAACAAATCTACAGTTATAGCGTAAACGAATGGTTCGACAGACGGCAAAGATGCGATTTGTATCAATTCGGCTCTCTTATTACATTTCTTTTTACTGGTTCCACAATTAATACACTCTTGAAATTAAAACTTCCTTCTGACATAGCCCCGAAACGATGGGGAGGAACGGGAAACTCTTATGAGCTTTCTTTGCCTCATCTTACACAAGCTTTTGAGAAAATTTTGACAGAGTTTGATACTGTTAATCCTGAGTGGATGTCTAAAAAATTGAAAGGTATCGTATATCAATGCAGTCATCCTAATTTTAAATTAAGAGGTTCGTCAAAAACTATAACTATGAAGAACCCAGTTTTAGGTATCGAGCGCTTCGTAAGTGACTTTGACCTTATGATAAAAAAAATGAAGCTTGAAGGCATTAAGTGAGAATATGATATGAGCGTATTTAAAAAAGTTGATAGGCGAGATTTGATACCTATATGGAAACACTCCAATGAGGTTTCATCTGTCGAGTTTTTAGCTTTAAAAGCAAGAGACCAGCCTGAAATTGAAAGCTCGTATTTTTCAGAGCTTTTCCATGATTTCAATCACAACAGAACTATTGGAGTTGGTGCTGAACTACTTAATATAGCTATTCTTACTAACAACATATCTCAGGTTAGCCATGTGGCTAATTTTATTTTAAATGACAAAAATTCGCCTTTGAGATTGAAAGATTTGGCGAGACATATTTTAGATGGAAATGCTTTTTTTCCTTTAGAGTCTGTGGGTCGTCTTGCTGAAGATGAGATCCGATTAAAACGTAAATGGTTAAAAGAGCATCCAAAAGATTCATTGAGTTGGATTGATTTAGGCAGGGCATTTGTATCTATCGGAGAACATGAGTCAGCAAGGAAAAGTATACTAACTGGCTTACAACTTTCCAACCATCATCGTTGGATATCGAGGGTTTCCGCAAGGTTTTTCATTAGCATTAATGAAAACGACATTGCTCATAAAATTCTTAAAAAGAATCCTAATTTAACTTCTGATCCCTGGATTTTATCTGCGGAAATTGCAGTGGCAAAAGCTAACGGTAGAAACCCTCAAAATTGGAAAGTTGCGAAGAAATTAACTGAAACTATACAATCTGATTTTCATCTTACAGAATTAAATAGTTGTTTAGCTTCTCTTGAGCTATTAGATGGCAATCAAAAAAAAGCAAAATCTCTTTTTATAAATTCTTTAAAACATCCTAATGCAAATGTTTTGGCTCAAGCTAAATGGGCAGAAAGGACTAGTGATCTTAAAAATTTGGTTGATGATAATTTTTTGAAAAAACAAAAAAATTCAAATGAGGCAAAGTGTTGGGCTTGCTATGCCGAATGTGATATGAAGTCTGCTTTAAAATTCGCTATGTTATGGCAAAAAGAAGAACCTTATACTTGTGAGCCAGCAATATTAAGTAGCTATTTAGCTGGTTTGCTTGATGATTATGAACAAATGGTTAACATTGTTGAGAAAGGTCTAATTGTAGAACCCGAAAATGAGACTTTAAATTTAAATAAATATTTCGCTGAAATATCGTTAGCTGAAATAAAAAATGAACCTTTAACTGTTGAGAAGTTTAGCTTAGTATTAAAGTTTATAAAAAATATATCTCATTCTAAGGACAAGGGGACAATAGCACATGCTTATGCTAATTCGGGATTTATATTCTATAAATTAGGGGACTTTATTTCTGGGAAGGAGTGGTATGAAAAGTCTATCAATATGTTTTTGTCTATAAACCACCCTTCTCAAGTATTAGCTGAAATCAACCATCTTAGGGAAGCCCTAATTTCCAAGTCTCCTTGGGGTGAAAGTTTGTTCGAAAATATTACTAAAAAAGTAGGTAGGGGCGGGCTTTGGAATGATCCTGCAATTAGATTTTATATGTGTAAATTAGAAAAAATAAGGAGAGATCCCTCTAATTGGAGATTTTTACTTACAGAAGATGTAAGTAATATTAACGATGAGGTTTTAGTGAATGATAATACATCAAGATTTAATCTTAGCAATAAAAACCCAACGATCTGGGTAAGTAACAAAAAAAAGTAGAACAGTTTATAATAACTGAAATTTAAGTAAGGGGTTAGTTCGATATTTTATTCATTAAATCTTATAATCCCTTTGGAGTATTTTCTCTTTCTTCAAAATAATGATACCTGTCATACATCCCTTCAACACCTTTGAGTTTATGATTCAAGCATCTTTCTGCTACATGTGGAGGAACTGCCAAATTGCCAATGAATCAAGCAAGCTCCTACTCGTTCTTCTCAGATCATGAACATTTAAATATTCAATATCACCCATAACATTTGTCGGTTGCTTCTTCCTGCCAGGCTCGATAACGAACAACTTCGCTATGGCTCTGTTGAGAGTGTCTTTTCCCATGTGCTGATTTTTACTTGTCCGGCGATTAGGGAAAATATAAGAAGGCGAATCCCATGCTCTAACCTTTATTTTTTCTAAAATCTCAATAGCGATCGGAGGAAGCGATATGACGATACCTACACCGGATTTGCTCCTTTCGTTTAGTAAAAACCATTTTTTTCTTTTAAATTGAATTCGGACCACGGAGCCTCGGTTAACTCACTTTTGCGAACAGCAAGGAGCAATACGAGAGCACAGGCAAGGTAGTTATCACGAGAGAAGATCTCAGAGTGCTCTCTGAACGCTTTAAAAACATAAGCAATCTCTTCTAAGCACAATGCTCTTTCTCTGCTTTTTTTAACTTCTCCGGCATCGCTGTTATTTAAATCTATAGCCTAGATTTTCTTAACTTAAGCGAGTTTGATATCATCCTTGAATAGTTCTAATCCTAAAATCTGTTTATGAAAAAAAGCGTTAAGTTAATTTTTCAATGTCAGATATTTTGGTTAGTTCACTAAGGTAATCTTGTTTATTCCTAAGAAGCCAATGGAAAACCTTAGGGTTTTCGAGTATTTTTTTAATGTGAGAGATAACAATCGTTAGCTTCAAACTATTGGAACCGTAGTTTTCTTTTATCTTTTGTGTATCGAAATGGACCTGAGCCATCTCTTTTTCAAGTCTTTCAATTGCTTTTCTATTACCAGATCTCTCATCAGTGTTAGGTTTACCTTTGTCGTTTAAAAGCTCAGGTGATGAACTGTGATAAAGCGATTGAGCAAAAATCTTTGAATAATTATCAAATTTTATCATCAAGTTTGCACATTCAATTTGCCTAAAAGGAATCATTCTTTTTAAGATCATAAATGTGTTCTTAGGTATATCTCTATCATTAAATAATTCTATAACCTCAGGGCATATGCCTTTAAGAACGGATAGATTACTTTTTAATGAATCGGAGCTTATATTCAAGGCTGAACAGAGCATGTCTTCAGGAACCCCTACTCGAACAGCTTCTTTTAACATTTTCTGAATTTGAATGATTGTGATTCTATTAACTTTTTTATTGGGAGTATAAGTGTCGTAAACAGTTGAAACGAGACAAGCAACTCTTTCTTCTCCAATATCTTTTAATGCCTCAACTCTCAGATGACCATCAAGGATTTTTGCAGTGCCATCAGCCCCATCAATGTAAATCAGTATAGGTTCGACTAATCCAAGTGCAGATATCGTGCTCTTTATTTGAATGTATTTTTGGCTACTTTTATAATTGGTAGGAGGTTTTTTTGTATAAATAAGATCAGATAATTTAAAGCTAACTGTTTTTTCATTAAAGCAGTATTTAATCATTTTAACCTCAGCAAGAAGTATTCTTCATTATAACTTTAACTACTTCATTTAAATTCTCTTCGCTTAAGATTTTAATAAAATCTTCGTTATCAGATAACTCTTTGAATATTTGACTGGCTATGAGTAAGATTCTCTCGACATATTCAGCTTTGTTTTTAATTTTTCTGTGCTGTGAAATATTATCTTGATATATCTGTTTAAGCTCATCAGTAGTGAGTTTTTTCTTTTTCTTTGCAACTCCGAAACTATTGTTCAGAAATCCTTTCAAACCTTCATCTCTGGAGTCCAATATATCTCTGATTTTACCAACATCTTTATGTTTTATTAAACCTTCATCAAAAGCTTTGATTAGTAATTCTTGCCCACCTTCGAAGTCTACTCTGGCAATTTCAACTGCAAGCGAGATTGGAATGCTTCCTGATTCTACAGCAGATAATAGTTTGTTTTCTCCTTTGCTAATTAGCATAGTCAGGCTGGTAATCCAGTGCAATGATAGGCCAGTAGAATAGGATATTTCTTTGTTAGATAAACCTTGCTCATTCATTTCTTTTATTCGTTGAAACTGCTCGCCCGCCCTTGGTATTACGCGAGCCATATTTTCAACCAAACTCATTATGTATGCTTTGTTTTCATCAATGTCCAGTATGAAAGCAGGTATTAGCTTTTCTCCCAAAGCTGAGAGTGATTCAAGTCTACCCTGACCACAAATTAAGGCAAATTCGTATTTTCTATCCGCAATCCTTCTTACTGTTATTGGTTTTCTTAATCCACTTGTATCAATACTATCTGTTATCTCAGCATGTTTGAACTTGTTCCGGGATCGTGGAATTACAACTTTTATTTTTGATATTTCGAGCATGTGAATTTGGTCGTCATTCATTTATGCCACCTCCATTTCCGTAGTTGAAAGCATATCAAAGAAGGTCCTGATGTTATCAAATCTATACATTTCAAATAGAAGGTTATTATTCTCTTTTAGACTCAGTTCATTTTCAAAACTTTCAAGCGAAGGTAGAATGTAATAATCTACAGGTTCGGTATTAAGACTGTTCATTCTTGCAATCACACTAACCTCAGGATTTAGCCCCCTGTCTAATCTAACAATCCATCTATATTTTCCAGATTCCATTTTTCTACATCGAGAAAGTATTATGGTAAAGGTTAAGCTTTTGTTTATGGTGATTAGTTTATTATCTAATATAGATATTTCGCTGTTATTAATTTCTTGGTGTATTTTATTTATAATATGGTCATGTTTAATACGTAGGGATGAGTTTATTTCTAAATAACGGTAATCTCGTTCGGGTGTGTAATTTATCAGCTTATATGCTGGTAGAAGTCCTCCAAAGCGGCTTGCTACTACACTGCTTGATGGACCATTATCCTCTTCATCTATGATAAAACCTGATATTTTTCCATGAGTCGAAAGGATCTTTTTTAAAAATTCAAGAATCTCTTCATTGCTCATTTTTATTGAGCGGTTATTAATAATTTCTTTCGCTAACCTAAATTTTTCTTCAGAAATTATGGGTTTAAAAAAGGAATTATACTCAATCCAATCTTCTTCAGGATTTTGAACTCTTTTAGTTTTCAGTTTCTGAGATGTTCGATTATATGTATACTTACCAGTATAGCGATTATTTATAAGCACAGAATGTATCCGGCTTCGTGTCCAATCCGATTTGTCGCTGTATTTATATCCTTCTTGGTTTAGTTTTGAAGCAATGAGATACTCATTCAATCCTTCAAAAATAAACATGTTAAATATTTTCTTTACTAAGTCCGTTTCTTTTTTACTTCCTGGCACTAAGACTATCCTATCTGTTTGCAGACTCTTTCTCTCACCATTGTTGAGTATCATTTTCGCTTTGTTATTATTATCAAGTAACTTTCTTTTAAGTCCGTATCCAGGCACTCCACCTTGATAGTATCCTCGCTTAACAAGATTTACATGTCCGGCAAATACTTTGATTGAAAGGTTTTTACTAAAGGCTCCCGCAGCATACATAAGTGATGAAAGTATGAACGTCTCAGTATCACTATTCGCAGGAAGATTTTCAGCACAGTAGATGACATCTACCTTATTCATTTTTAATAGATATTTATAGTAGATTCCTTCTTGTGGATCTTTAAAGCGACCAAAACGGCTTACATCATATACAAGCACAGCATCAATATTGATTTCCTTAGTGAGTATGTCGTTGATTAACTTATTAAAATCATGCCTTCCTGACGTGGATACACCGCTTTTTCCTGCATCATCATAGGTATGCAAGATTTCCATATTGTTGTCGTCAGCATACTTTTTTATGAACTGAGCTTGGTTATCTAACGAAAATTCCTGAAGATTTGTAGACATCCGTAGATATTGGGCTACTTTAACCTTCTGTTTTTGCTCTATTTTATTGTCCATTGCAATGCCTTGGTGCAACTGTGGAATACTGATTTGTATAAAAATTGATCAATTCTTTATCAGTTGCAACTCTTTTTTCTTTTCTCATGGCATATTTTCAAATGGGCCATCTCTCAACTTATCTGTGAGAGTAAGCGCTTAAGGTTGCGGGAGTTAGGACAGTATGAAATAGGAAGAATTCATAGAAATTCACCTATAAAGTGTGAATTAATAGTAGGGCGTTTTAAAGATGAGAGAGCCATATTGTGAAAGAGTTCGGAGGAGCATATTTTTTGGATAATATTGCCTGGTTGATATTGAGGATAAAACTTATTGAATAAAATGAATAAATCAAAAATAAACACATCAATATTTTTTTCAATGATACTGTCTATAAGAATTAAGCAAAAATATCAGAATATGATTTCTCTTTGGTTATAAATTAATTGAGTGGGTTTGACTTTTATAAAAAATAAGATTAATAGTTTAATGATTTTCGATTAAAAAGGAGATTTACTATGGATAAGAAAGAAATAACAGATGATGATATAAAAGAAGTCGTGGTTAGGCTTGGAGAGACTACATCACAATTACTTATTGAAAGAGGAGTATATGACCACTTCAAAAAATTTCCAGGGTGGAATATAGTAATCGATATTTTTAGGAAATATTTTGAACTTGAGTTTGCTGAAAAAGCACTGTTCATAATAAATAACTTTGATTTATCAGGTCATTATACCGAATCAAATGGTAGGGTTGAGCATTGGATCGTAGAAGAATTGTTTGATAATAATTTTGAGAACAACCTTGAGGACATGCTGGTCAGAAGAAGGGTTAAAGAAGAAAAAACTAAGGTAAGTAGCATATTAAGTCCTGATGATGGTGAGCATGATAATTTTAAAAAAAGATTATAAAGTATATGTAAATTATTTTTCTTTAAAATATAAAAGCCAAGCATTGATTGCTGGCTTTTATTCGGTTTGAGTTTATTAGTCTAAATCGCGAAGTTTCTTATCACAAATATCAGATTTATTTCGATATGCTCATTAGCAACCTCTTTGAGTTTATCTTACAAAGGAAAGCTTTAAATTCTTAATAGATATTCGCAGCCCACATTGAGTTATCGATTATAAAATATTTAATACGTATCGTTTGCTACTTACTGTTCTGAATGCTGAATAGAGAAGGAAAAAGGTGTCTGTGCTGCTTCTTTACAAGCTTCCAGATAGTCAGCCCACCATTGCAGCATGAGACTCCGTTCTTCCAAATGCTCCGCTTTGTGTATGTAAGCAGCCCGGACACTGTTGCGTTCCTGGTGGCTCATTTGTCTTTCCACAGCATCTCTTGACCACAATCCCGATTCGATTAAGGCACTACATGCCATAGTCCTGAAACCATGCCCGCAGACTTCAGCTTTCGTATCGTAGCCCATCGCCCTGAGTGCTTTGTTGACAGTGTTTTCACTGATAGGTTTGTCGTCCCCGGTAAAACCAATGAACATAAGTTCTTTGTTACCACTGATCGTATGAAGCTCTTCCATAAGTGCTTTGGCTTGTGAGCTTAATGGAACCAAATGAGGCGTTTTCATCTTTGCCCCTCTTGCAGAATATTTTACCCCTTCCATAGGTTGTCGCTTTCCGGGGATAGTCCACAGTGAATTTTTGAGATCGACTTCTGACCAGCGAGCAAATCGCAGTTCACTCGAACGGACAAAGGTCAGGAGTGTTAACTGCACTGCAATTTGGGTAATGCCTCTTCCTTTATATGCTTCCAAACGATTCATAAGCTCTGGCAATCGTTCCAGAGAAAGGGCAGGGCGATGAACACTTTTAGTGGAAACAACAGCACCAGCGAGGTCGTTTGCAGGATTCTGTTCAATCAAAGCATTGTGAACGGCATACCTCATTACCGCCGTAATGCGCTGTTGTAAGCGGGAAGCCAGTTCATGGTGTCCTGAAGCTTCTGCTTTTTTCAAAGGAACCAACAAATCACGAGTTTTTAGCTCGCTGATATTACGTTTGCCGATGACAGGGAACACATGGGAAACAAGGCTGTTCAAAACAGTTGTTCTATGACTTTCTGACCAGGTTCTGTTACTGGTATGCCATTGTCGTGCAACTTGCTCAAATGTTAGCAAGCCCTTGCTCTCAATCTTTTGCGCTTTTCGCTTCTCACTTGGGTCTACATGGTTTGCAACGAGCTGACGAGCTTCATCTCTTCGTCGTCTGGCTTCGGACAATGAAACCTCAGGATAGACACCCAGTGCGAGTATTTTCTGTTTGCCAGCGAAGCGATACTGGAAACGCCAGTATTTGGAACCACTTGTGGTGATCAAAAGATGCATACCATTACCGTCTGTCAATTTGACAGGTTTATCAGAAGGCTTTGTATTTCTTACTGTTAACTCAGTGAGCGCCATACTAAAAACCCTCTTCTGATGGTATCTGCATTATCGAACTTAAAATACCAACATATGTACCAACAAAACAGCGTGGATTTTGAAATATGACGGTGTACGTTAGTGGGCTACGAAAAGAAGGTAAACGTTTGAAATTGAAGAGTTGACTAGACTTTAAGATACTTAGGTGGGCTAACATATGGTGTCCCCTGCAGGAATCGAACCTGCAACTAGCCCTTAGGAGGGGCTCGTTATATCCATTTAACTAAGAGGACGTTGTTCGCGGAGGTTTTGAAGTTGTTCCGACGGTTCGCATCCTATCGTAAAACCTCAGATTTTTACAAGCTTTATGCTCTATTTTGTTTCACTCGGTTTCCTGCTATTCACCTTTAACATTGCTTCGTTCACTTGCCATTGAGTACACATTGAGTACAGAATGCTTTCAAAGTGTGTGTACAGGAAATCACAGTGGCGCTGAGTGACACCAAATTAAGAAGTATCAACGGCAAAGCTTACAACGGCCCAGCTGAGCTAACTGACGGTGACGGCTTGAGCGTTCGAATCACGCCGTCTGGCACGATTACATTTCAGTACCGCTATCGCTGGAATGGAAAGCCTGTTCGTCTCACTGTTGGTCGCTACCCCTCAACATCATTGAAAGATGCGCGAATTGCTGTTGGTGAGATGCGTGGATTGTACATGAAGGGGGTCAACCCAAAAACCTATTTTGCCGGTAGCACCGGTGAGCTGACACTGAAAGAGTGTCTCGATAACTGGTGGGAAAAATACGTTAAAGGGCTGAAGCACAATACTCAGGTGCTGTACAAATCGGTTGTGTACAACACAATGTACAGCGAGTTTGAGGATGTTCCCGTTGCTAACATCCCTGTATCAGCCTGGGTGCAGTTTTTTGATAAGCAAGAGAAGTTGAATAAGAAGAAAGCCCGCGTTCTGTTGCTTCAACTCCGGTCAGTCATCCACTGGTGCATTAGCCGTCAGCTGATTCCTTCATGTGAGATCACTAAGCTGAGTGTCAAAAATATTGGCAAGAAGCCTGATGTTGGTGATCGCGTTCTGACCTACAGCGAGCTGGCAAAGATATGGCTGGCACTTGAGAACAATAAGATCGTCACATCTAACAGGCTGCTGCATCAAATGCTGTTGCTTTGGGGGGCTCGTCTGTCTGAGCTTCGCCTGGCTAATGCTGCTGAATTCAATACCACAGATTGGATATGGACCACGCCATCTGAGCACTCAAAGATGGGCAACATCATCAGGCGTCCGATCTTCGAACAAATGAAGCCCATGGTTGAACGCCTTCTTAATAATGGGAGTAAGATTCTGTTTCCAGGTCAGGAGCTCGATAAAGCTATAGATCGCTCTTCCTCCAATCTGTATATGCGGAAACTGAGGGAGACGATTGATATTCCTGAATGGCGCACCCATGACTTCCGCCGCTCTCTGGCGACTAACTTATCAAGTGAAGGAATCATGCCCCATGTAACTGAGAAAATGTTGGGGCATGAACTTGGCGGTGTCATGGCTGTGTACAACAAACACGACTGGCTGGAAGATCAGAGAAAGGCATATGAGCTGTACGCAGATAAAATATTCTGGCACGTTAAACAGCTCGGTTAACACCCCCATCACAAATCCATTTTTCAACTGCTTTGCGACTATACCGCGCCGGATGTGTTAGCACTGGCGCAGGAAAGCCATGTTGTTTACGCAGCCTCCAGAGCGCCGTTCTCGCTTTACCAATTTCAGCCATAACTTCTTTTTCACTCATGAAATCTTGATGCATATTTTTCTCCACACACCCCCGCTGCAACGGGATTTTTAAAGTTTAATCAGGATCGTATCCAGTCAGTCTCTTTGCTTGTTTGAGAGCAAAACCCTTTGCGAGCTCTTTCGAAACATCAATCAATGTAGACATACCTACATCTTTGAAATTCTCTTTGACTGAGTTCCATACTTCTTTTTGCCTAAGAGCCTGAATAAAATCATGTCCTTGAGCAGTAAGCCTTAAAGGCAAAACTGCCCAGCTTCCGCTATCATCTGCACCAGTGTAAAAGCCAAAGCCCGGCTCGCCATCAATTCGAGCAATAAGGTTTTTATCATCTAATAAGCGCATATGAAAAATGAATAATTGTTCAGAAAAATCAAAGCCAGCTTCTTGTAATTCAAGAATGTTTGTTTGAGGCCCTTCATTATCTTCAAAGGCAATAAGTAAATCTTTTAGATATTGCTGGTTAATTTTCATATTTTTCTCCGTGACATGTCACGACAGTTATAACACCAGCTTTAACTCATGCCATCCATTTGTTGTCCAGCACGCAGCCTCACCCTGACAGGGGCAGAACTGCACTGGCAGTTGCTCCTTGCACTTCCCGCATTGCTGCTCTGCCATCACCTCCAGCTGCTGTGACAGTTCAGCGGCATCCTTTCGAATCAGCAGCGCTATATACTCGTTAAGCTCATACGGTTCACGACCGGGGCGGCGTGCGGCGCAGTTATGCGCCAGCATCTCCAGTTCCTGACTATCCAGCGCCAGCTCCAGCTTTTTACCTCCGGCAACGGCCTGTCTGGCACGCTGCGCGGCTTTACGTTCTGCAGCTGTCTTGCTCACGCGTCCACCTCCTCATCCTGCACTATGCTTATTGAAGGAGGTACAACATGTGTGGACGATTTGCGCAGTACAGCAGTAGAGATGAATATTTCGAAGCCCTCGGCGTGAAGCCTGACGAAATTATCTATGACCCTGAGCCAATAGGGCGCTTTAACGTGGCTCCCGGTACAAAGGTCTTGCTGCTTAACGAACGTGAAAATGAATTGCACCTCGACCCTGTTTACTGGGGCTATGGCCCTGAGTGGTGGAACATGCAGCCACTCATCAACGCTCGCGGCGAAACTGCTGCCAGTGGGCGTATGTTTAAGCCGCTCTGGGAGCATGGGCGTGCAATCGTGCCTGCAGATGGTTGGTTCGAATGGAAGAAAGAGGGTAACAAGAAGCAACCCTATTTCATTCACCACAAGAATGATCAACCCCTGTTCTTCGCCTCTATTGGTAAAGCGCCGTTCAGTACAGATCACGGCCATGAAGGCTTCGTTATTGTGACCGCTGCCAGTAACAAAGGCATGGTAGATATTCATGACCGCCGACCACTGGTGCTCACCGCCGACGCTGTACGTGAATGGCTCAGTGTCGAAACCAGCCCGGAACGTGCACAGGAAATTGCTCATGATTCGTCTGTTCCTGAAAACGACTTCAGCTGGCATCCGGTAACTAAAAAGGTTGGCAATATCCATAATCAAGGTTCCGACTTGTTGGATGAAATTGATGATGCTTTGGTTTGATAACCCTCAAGCTTATTGCTTATCGAATCGTCTCCTTAACCCATGCATTCCAGATACAGCCCGCTGGAAATCAGACGGGCGCGGCGTTTAGCTGCTTCACGGTTACGCTTCTTAGCTTCTTCGGAGCAGTCATTGCTGTGGTTGATCACCATCGGCTTGCATGGTGGGGGAGCAACACGGCGCGGGTTTCTGGTCAGGGTGTAAGTGCGGTCAATTGAGCCGCCGCCGAGACAGATTTGATTTGAGGCGTCAACCTGCAGCGTTTCGCCACCTCTGCGCATTATGTGGAGAACCAAACGGTTGAACTCACTGAGGGTCATACCGAGACGTTCTGCCAGCTCGCGGCCAGTTGCCGGGCCTTTTGATAACTGCCAGGCTAACTTTTCACTGAATCCGGCATTAGCGCCGGTGCTGCGCCGGAATTGGGCGACCTTTTTCATGACACCACCTTCAGCGTTACAGTGCGTGGGCGGAGCAAATCCATTTCCATCTGCGAAATGATGTTGATCGCATGTAAGATACCCGGTTGCTGGTGGTTACCCAGCGTTTTTACTGCCCGGCGTGCTTCCCAAAGAGCTTCACCGCGTAGGGTGAGAATCCATTGATCACAAGCTGGAGTAGCGAGCGCTGCGTTAAGGTCATCAATCAGGGTCATATCAGCATCTGCTGCCTGTAGCGCTGAAATGGTGTCAGTCAGCATGCTTTTAATACGCAGTACCTCTGCAGACATCAGATTGGCGCGAACGGTGGCAACGTCGAGGCGTGATGACAGCTCAGCCACCATCTTTGCCATTTCAATCAGTGGCGTTTCCATACTGATGCTTTTAGCGAACTGGTGGCCGGCAGCGACAACTTCTTTATTCGATTTGAAGTGATGCATGTCATTGCCCTCAGTGAATGGTGATGGTGCTGTTAAGGCGCTCAGCTTCGTTCTGCGCCTTAATTGGATTGGTGACTACAGACCCGTCAGGTAATATCCAGCCGTTCAGGATATGGCTGTAGGGCAGGGTGATAATGCCTACGGTGATATGGTCAAAAGGCTTTTCCATGAAACTCTCCACACACGATTTTTGGTTGCATGAACCCCTTGCCAGTGACGGCAATAAAAACTTTTGGGATTCGTTTAATTTGGCTGGTGAGCTACTGCAATAACCCACAGCCCGATTACTCCACACATTTGAAATGTTGTTGCAGTGCCGGGTGCCTCCCGGTGCTCTGGTCAGACTGACAGACACCAGAGCGGAAACTCTTAGACTGTGTGCAATCTTTGTCAGTCTTCCGCGTGCGCTGGCCGCATTCACCACAACGAAAAGGACATTTACTCCACGTCTCTAAAGCGTTCGAAAACACCCGCTTTGCAAATGCCCTTATCGTTGTGAAAAAGGGCGGTTAAAAACATTGTGAGTAACCGCCAACACAGCAATTCCGTATTCTTAAAACGCTGGACCCCGAACTACGTTTTCAACATCACACTGCACACTCACCACTCCTGCATCACCACAGCAGATCACATCGGCATCCGGGAAGAGGCGCAGAAAGGTAACCAAGTCCTTTACCGATGTGTTCGACATGTTCTTAATCATCTTCATGGCCTCTCCACAAAATTTTAAAAACGGCGCCTGCTGCAAGCGCGGCTAAGTAATCTGCAATTAATCTAAGATAACTTAGATTGGAGGTCAAGAAAAAAGCCTAAATAAATTTAGGCTTCAATTTTTTAGATGTTTCAACGCCTCATGAGGCGACGATGTTCGACGAGAACGCCAATGATATTAAATTTTTCTTTGGCCGAACTACGTACAGCAAAGTCTTCATTAAGAGGAACAAGCTCAAAAATTTCCTTGCCGTCTTCAGTTACACCTCTGGCTCGGTACTTTTTAAAGGTCGCTTCGTCTTCGCCATTTTTAGCCACAACATAATCGCCAGGCTGAGGGCTTAGTTCTGGATCGATAAGGATGAGGTCCCCCTCAACAAAATCTGGCTCCATCGACTTTCCCTTGATTTTTAAGGCAAATGTCCCCTTCGAGAAGTTACCAGTGCTAAACACGTAATCAATATTCCCTTCTAAATTGCGCGCATCACACTCAGGGCTCCAAACTCCAGCTTGCACATAGCTTATTACTGGAACCTTCATGCTGCCAATAGGCGCTGGCGCAATGTTTGGTTCATCTTCCTTACCGTACAATAAATACGTTTCGCTTACACCTAACACAGAAGCTAACTTAGAAAGCTTCAAACCACCAGGTGTGTTCTGATCGCGCTCCCAATAGCCTATGGTCACGTCCGAAACGCCTACTGCTTTACCAAGCTGGCCCTGCGTCAGCCTTTTTTCCATGCGTAGCGCCCTAACGCGCCCCCCAAGAGAGCTCACAGTAAATCCTCTAAATGAAAAGTGACTAAGTTATCTTAGTTTTTATTGACCAAAGTTAATTTAGAAAATACTATCTAAGTATTCTTAGGGGAGGCCAAGATGACTACCAGTGATTTAGAGAAGTTTTTCGGTACACCAAACAAGGCGGCAGCCTTTTTCAATGTTTCACCCGAGGCCTTTTATCAGTGGCGAAAGCGTCCGGGCGGTTTAATTCCAAAAGGCCGTGCCGCCGAAGCTGCCTTCCGTACTAAAGGCAAACTCAAATTTCAACCGTCCCTTTACGACAAGCCTACTTCAAACGCTTCGTAAAGATAACCACAGGAAACAGAGGTAAACCGTGGATCAAAAGCACTGGCAGGTAGAAAAGCAACCAGCATGGCTGGTGGCTGCAATCAAGAAGACCATTTCTAGTCTTCCGGGTGGATACGAGGAAGCAGCTGAATGGCTGGGCGTGACTGAAGATGCTTTGTTTAACCGCCTGCGCACTAATGGCGATCAGATTTTCCCAATGGGCTGGGCAATGGTCCTGCAGCAGGCAAGCGGCACCAAACACATTGCGAATGCAGTTTCCCGCCAGTCAAACAGCGTTAACGTCCCTTTGGTGGACATTGAGGATGTTGATAACGCGGACATTAATCAGCGTCTGATGGAGTCGGTTGAGTGGATTGGTAAACATTCTGCCTACATCCGTAAGGCAACCGCTGACGGTGTGATTGATGCGGCTGAACGGGAGCAGATTGAAGAGAACAGCTATCAGGTAATGGCTAAGTGGCAGGAGCATCTTACGCTGCTGTATC
Organism: Pantoea hericii; assembly: GCF_014155795.1. Lineage (NCBI taxonomy): Bacteria > Pseudomonadati > Pseudomonadota > Gammaproteobacteria > Enterobacterales > Erwiniaceae > Pantoea > Pantoea hericii. The sequence goes on along the minus strand of NZ_SCKV01000001.1, from coordinate 508,738 downwards.
GCGTGTTTTGCCCGCCAGAAAAGGTGAACGCCGCAGGATTGCAGTCCGCGGCGTTCGATGCGACTAAATCAACGTGTGTGGAGAACTAATCGCGTGATCAATTTAACCAGATTATCAGGCTTACCGCAATTCCGTTGCCTGCCTTCAGCTGGTGGCCGCTTCAGCAGTGAGCCGCTGCGGTATGTGCTTAATGTACCCGGCGTTAGCGAAGAAGTTAACCACAGCTTTGTTAGTTGGGCTGTGGGTGATGCCAGTCAGCGAATGAAGGCGGTCAAATGCGAGAACTTGACAGAATCTTCCGCGATAAACGCGGAATCCATGTGCGGGTCATTCGATGGGAGCCAGAGAACGACCGGGTTATCTACCTGCGTGACAACTATGAACATGGCGAGTGCTTCAGCTCTCTCGAACGGTTCAAGCTGTACTTCAGGGAGGTCAGTGTAAGTCATGAGCCTACTTCTGAAAGTTAAGCCATTGGTTATCAGCCCGATGCTCGCTCTGCGTATTGGCATTAACGAGGCCATTGTGCTGCAGCAAATTTGTTACTGGCTGGAAGACACCACTGCTGGCATCGAATATGACGGCAAACGCTGGGTTTATAACAGCATTAATGCCTGGAATGAGCAGTTTCCATGGTGGACCGCGAAGACTATACAAAGAACGGTTTCGTCATTGAAAAAGATGGGTCTGATTTATGTTGAGCAGCTTAAAAAAAGCCAGCACGACCAGACTAATTATTACGCAATTAACTACGCGAGCCCTTTACTGGCCGATACGGACAATTTGTCCCTATCGAGAGAGACAATTTGTCCCAATCGAAAAGGTCAATCTGTCCCTATGGATAAGGACAAGTTGTCCCAATCCATCGGGTCAAATTGTCCCAATGTTACAGAGAATACAACAGAGATTACTACAGAGATTACAACAACCCCTTCTTGTCAGGTTGCGGGGCAACCCGACCACGCCCCAGATGCAAATCAGGCTGCTTTCAGTGTGCTTGAACATCTTAACCGTGCAGCTGGTATGCGTTTTCAGAAATCAAAATCCTCACTGGCACCAATTCGCGGTCGCCTGGGAGAAGATTTCACTGCTGATGAGCTGATCCTCACAGTGGACTACTCAATCGCTAAGTGGGCTGAAGACCCAAAAATGTGTGAGTACGTCCGACCGGAAACAATTTTCCGGCCAGGCAAGTTCCCCGGCTATCTGAGTTCCGCGCAGAAGTGGGATAAAGCGGGGCGGCCTAAGTGCATCAACGGTAAGTGGCAGCGTGATGTGATGGCTATCTCATCAATGGATTATGAAATTCCTGACGGCTTTCGCGGCGCATAAGGGGATAGAGCGATGATTAACCACGAATCAAAAATTCTTGAACTGATAACCCGCAATGGTCCGCTTAAGGTGCGCCAGCTCTGCAAGCTCACTGGCCTGCATGAAACCTCCGTGAGGCACTTTATCAAACCGTTGTTTGCTAAAGGGCTGCTTAAACGGGCAAGCGACTGGAGTTATTCAATCAACACCGGCCCGTTACCGGTTGAGAGCGAGAAATTCAGCCACAAGGCGAAGCTGGCCGCCGAACTGGAGAGCAAAGGGTTCTGGCTTCGTGCAGCTCAGATATGGCGCGAGGCGATGCTGGTGGCGAAGTTCGACGCATCACGTAACGAAGCCAAAGAGAACTGCGACCGCTGCGCTGTAAGGGGTTCATTCAACTGTGGCAGCTACGGCGGCCTTGATACAGGCCGTATCGGTGAAAGCTTCCTGAGTGAGGTTCGCCAATGAAAGCGCACCTGAAGAGCCATTACGAACGCAATGAGATTTTCTACCGGGCCATCCGAGCAACAGCCGTGATGATTACCGCCCTGATTATTGTCCTGACATGGGAGTTGACCACAGCATGAGTAATTTATATCAGGTCTACAAAAACAAAGACTCCGAAAAGGGCAAAGCTGAAATCGATATAACCACCCGCAAAACCTACCTGCTGGGCGTTGATGAGCTCTATGTTGAAACTAATTACAACATCCGTGATATCGATCAGACCCATGTCGAGGAATTCCGGGACGCCTTTATCGCTGGTGAGCATGTGCCTCCGCTGGCTGTTAAGGTCACGGAGAAGGGCATCAAGATTATCGACGGCCATCATCGTTACTACGGTGCGAAGCTGGCGCAGGAAGCAGGCTACACGCTGCGACTTGAGTGTAAGGATTTCGTGGGTAGTGAGGCTGACAGCGTGGCGTTCATGGTTACCAGTAGTCAGGGCCGCGCCCTGTTGCCGCTGGAACGTGCCGCAGCCTATCAGCGCCTCGTGAATCAGGGCTTAGAGCCAGCAGAGATTGCTGCCAAGGTGAAGCGTTCGATCACCGATGTAGAACAGCACCTCCAGCTGTTGACCGTTGGCGAGCCGCTGATTGAAATGGTGAAGTCTGGCGAAGTGGCAGCGACCACAGCAGTAGCTCTGCAGCGTGAGCACGGCGTAAAAGCATCATCGGTAGCGCAGGAGCAGATGCAGAAGGCGAAAGCAGCAGGCAAGAAGAAGCTGACCAAAACAGATGCTATGCCGCAATTCAGCGCCGCTCAGGCACGCAAGTTGGTAGAGCTGATTGCTAAGCATTGCCAGACCGAGCAGGACGAGGAGGGTGCTCGCATGACACTTACTTTTGAAACTGACCTGCAGGCGGCTGAGCTGATGGACATTGTTCTGATCGCCAAAGAGCATTACGGCGTGACTCAATCAGTAAACGAACAACCGAACCCGGTTAAGGCTGAGAACGTCGATGGTGATGACCTGCCACTGCTGAAGCACGAAATTCTTGAGCAGAGCGGCGTTGAAGTGTGGGCGTGCGTTATTGCCGCGTTCAAAATGAAAGCCGAATACACCTACAGCGAATCCAAGTGGGCGCATACCTGGGCGGCAGACTCCGTAGAGAACCCTACCTGTGTAACAGTGCCAGCAGAGACGATTGCCAGCGCAGTCCGCCTGATCAAACAGCATCAGGATGATCTTGAACTGAAGCTGTGGGTATCAGAGCAGTACGATGATTCAGAGCTGGCAGCAGAGCAGCTGCAGCGCTTCTCAGCGGTTCTGATTGAAGTTCGCCAGGACAAGACCTGCACGGTTCAGAAGTTTATCGAACTGGTGGAGCAGACCGACCGTGATTGCTGGTCAAACATCCGCATGCTGCGTCAGGCCGTTCGTGAGGTGGTTGGTCAGATGACTATCCCTGATGTGGGAGAGAGCGCTGCATGAAGTTAACCCTTCCGTTCCTGCCAAGCGTTAATACGTACTGGCGTAACACCAGAAAGGGAGTATTAATCAGCGCCTACGGGCGCTGTTTCCGCTCCAATGCATTTGCCGCCGTTCTTCAGCAGCTCAAACGCCGCCCGCATCAAATTACAGTGAACGTAGAGGTAAGCATGCTGCTCTTCCCGCCAGACAAGCGACAGCGCGATCTTGATAACTAATCCTAGGAAACCTTTGATAGTATTATACATGCGGGTATTTTGGCCTATGGAAGCTTAATAAAGCTAATTACCGTTATGTGAGAAAATCAAGTTAAGTGTGACGAAGCTAAGGTTATCATTAAATATTTCACATCCGTAAAATATTAACCTGGACATTCTTTTATTAGAGAAGCTATTCTCATAAAAAAGATGATAATTTTTAAATATACTAGATGGGGCGTGGATTTCACGATAATATAAACAGTCAGCAGCTTGCAAGCGTATGAGCTTGTTGAAATCCAACCAGCTTAGTAGGTTGGATTTCGCAGTCCAGCAGTGCTTCACTTTTAAATATAGCCTATAGGTAGTTTTCAAAAAAGAAGGTCTCCATATGCCATTAAATAGCTCTTATTTCACAGGAATTGAAGTTTACGATAATCTAAAAATTAGTGAGTATGCATCTGATGTTCTTACTAATTTGTGTAAATGGGCTGAAGAAAGCCATAAGGTTAAGAGGGAGATAAAATTCACAATTCGTGAAGATTCATACAATTTAAATGCAGGGTTTAATTACGAAAAAAATACTGTTGTGATAAATTATGCTTTAATTCAAGAGATATATCGCAATTGCATGCTTTTTCCTCTTTATAAATCTGAGATGAGTGATATTGATGAGCTAGAAAGTTATGTTGCCTACCTAAGGTATCAATTCAGAAGCAGGGTGTTGTTTCATGTTGAGGATGGAGTTCCAAGAATTAGAAGGCATTATGCTTCAGATTTTTCCAAGAAGAAAACAAAAGAAGCTCTTGAAAAATATAGTGAAGTTTTGAAAGAAAAACCATTCTTGCAAGAAAGTTTTGAGGAAAATAATACTTTAGCTAGATTTATCATGTTTGAGTTAGCTTTAACATTCTTATTTTTTCACGAGATTTCTCACCACTTTCAAAGTCATAACCTCATTAAAAGTAATTTTAGTGCAGATGCCATTGAAGAAAAGAACAAACAACAACAGGCACGTGAGATCCTTGCTGACCTCCAGGCTATGGATCTAACATTTGCATACATTACAAGAAAGAATAAAGTCATTGATTCTGGTAATGCATATTTTCTTCATTGTGGGTTAAATGTGTTATTTCTTATCTTGCATCATAATAATAACGGCTTATATTCTGGAAGAATACACTCTTTGGGTAATCACCCAAACCCTGTGTTAAGGGCTCAATTTATACGTTGCGCCTTTATAGCTATTTTTATTAATCTTCAAAAAGATCCTACAACAGATATAGTGGGTCATGAGATTTTAGGTTTGACTGTTCTAGCTTTAAAGGCGCTGTTATGTGCAGATATTTACTGGTGTTTGCTGCTAGGTAAAGAGGATGGTGATGAAAGATCAGTCTTTATGGAACAATCATCAGACTCACATTATAATGAGTTACATAAAGAGATGGTTTCTTTGATAAATTACATTGAGTTGCAGCATAAATTTGTAATGCATTCAAAAAAGAATATAGATTATGAAATGGAACTTCTTAACCAAAAGGTTTTTGATGAGTTCATTAGCCAGATCCGAAATCCTCCAAATGTATTCTAACCGCGTTTGCATCCTATAATAAAGGATAACATCAATGAAACCTTTGAGTTAAATACAGCTAATTTTTCAGCGGGGTGGTTATTATAAAAATAGAATCTCAAGAAGGGTTATTTAAAATAACAATATATATTTTTAATTATTATTTGTTGCTCGGTATCAAATCAGGTAGATTAAAAGTAGCTATAATGGATCAAAGGAATAGTGTGGAATAAACTTTAATGGCATTTTAGTATAGATGCTTAAGGCATAGAGCTGATGCTAACTGTATAGGTTGGGCCCTTTTACTTGCAGGTGATGGGTCGGGACCATCTAAAAACGTTGTTCCAGTGTGTGGAGAGGTCAAAATGCTGAATCAATCAGCGGGCGCTATTGCGCCTGTAGTCAATGCTATTCAATCCCCAATCATGACCAGCCGTGAGATTGCCGAACTGACAGGCAAAGAACACAAAAATGTCACTGTAGATATCCGCCGTATGCTGGATGACCTGGGAGAAGATGCGCTGAAATTCCAGCTTATCTATTTCGACACCATGAACCGGCAGCGAACTGAGTATCACCTCGACCGTGAGCATACCGAATGCCTTATCACCGGTTACAGCGCCATTCTGCGCATGAAAGTGATCAAGCGACTGCATGAGTTAGAGGAACGCCAGCCAGTTAAAATCCCTCAGACCTTTGCCGAGGCACTCCGCTTGGCCGCCGAAGCGGAAGAGGAGAAAGAGCGCCTGCAGCTGCAGCTAACGGAAGCCGCACCAAAGGTTGCGTTCGTGGATCGCTACGTCACTGCCACCAGTTCAATGACATTTCGACAGGTAGCAAAACTTCTTGATGCTAAAGAGCCAGAGCTTCGCCTGTTCCTGATTGAAAGCCGGGTTATGTACCGGCTCAATGGCGTCCTGACTCCTTACAGCCAGCACATTGAGGCTGGTCGATTTGAGGTCAGAACCGGAACCACTACAGAATCAAATTACATGTTCAGTCAGTCACGCTTTACCGCTAAGGGTGTCCAGTGGATTGGTGGGCTATGGACCGCTTATAAGGCTACAGGCGGTGCTGAGTGAGAGCACTGCTTACACCGGAAATAGCACCGCGCACCGGTATTGTGCTGTTCAAACCGGGGCCGGAACTGCTGAAGCTGTTTAGATCTCGCGTTGTGATCAGCACTCCTACAATGGATATGGCAGACCTACCATCAGGGCGACTGAATGACGGTACACAACCGCTGCTTGATGAACCCTCACTGATTCCCTTCTTCGGCCACGAACGTGTGATAGCGGCTGCTGGTGGTCCTAATGCGCTGGCATCCTTCGTCCAGTCATTTGGTTGCTGTCAGTGGGAACAGCCCGAAACATGGCATCACCATGAATTCACAGTGTCAGAAATCGAAAACGGCCTGGTGTCTCTTTGCTACAGCCACGATAATGAGTTCAGGGAAAACGGCGTCCCCGGTAGCCTTGAGAATATCGCCAAAGGCAACACCGCACTCTGGATAATCAGAGCTGCATGCAGCCAGATGGCGCTAAGCGGCGATCACCAGATGACACTACCGGAATTATGCTGGTGGGCCTCACTGAATGACCTGATTGATTTGATACCGGAGGCACCAGCGCGGCGCGTTCTGCGCATGCCAAAGGAAGCCATACAGGCTGGCGAACTCAAAGAGTCGCGGATTGTTCCGATGCGTCCGGCACGCGAAGTTATTCAGGATGCTGCTCAGGTCGTCAAAAAGATAATCAGCTTACGTACTGACCCGGAATCACCAGAATCATTCATGAAGCGGCCCAAGCGTAAGCGCTGGGAGAGTGAGAAATACACACGGTGGGTTAAGTCGCAGAGCTGCGCATGTTGCGGCAGTCAGGCGGACGATCCTCATCACATCATCGGACATGGACAGGGAGGAATGGGAACAAAGGCCCATGATTTATTCGTGATACCGCTTTGCAGGGCGCATCACGACGAGTTACACCGCGACCCAAAACTTTTTGAGTCGAATTATGGCAGTCAGGTTGAGCTGCTATTCAGGTTCCTGGATTTCGCGATTGCAGTCGGCGTTATCGGGACAGATAAAAAATAAAGTGTGTGGAGAGGATTAAATATGCGTGACATGTCACAGGTATTAGAGCGCTGGGCTGGCTGGGCAAAATCGGACAGCAGCGGTGTGGATTACTCATCAATTGCGGCAGGCTTTAAAGGCTTGCTGTCACAGGATTCAAAATTAACGCTCACTTGCAGCGATAATGACGGATTAATCATTGAGGGCTGTCTGGCTCGGCTTAAAGAAAAGCGCCCGGATGAGCATGCGATAATCGTGCTGCATTACTTTTTTAATATCTCTAAGCGCACCCTGGCAAAGCAGGCCAGGCGAGATGAGAAGGTGGTTAGAATTGAGATTCAGATGGCCGAGGGATTCATTGAAGGCTGTCTGGCGATGCTTGACGTTCGGCTGGATATGGATGCCGAATTGACGCCGAAAAAAATATTGAAAAAACCTCTCACGCGGTCCGCAATTTCCTTAGTAATCTGATAAGGTCGATTACCAAGCAGTGCAGCTTATCTGCTAAAAGTCAGTTCCAAATGTGGATGTCAAAGCGCCTCTGGCCTCACCAGCCTGGAGGCGTTTTTTATTGGCCGCATAACCTGAAGGGATGGTTTTTAATCATATCCTGCAAGGTATAAATAATTAACCCTGTTGCCGACGGGCAAGGCTATTACCGCTATCGCGTCAGGGTTCCTACACAAAGAGGTCGCCAAAGAGCGGCCTTTTTTCGTTTTTGCGCACACCAATCAGTCTCCACACACACTTTTGACACCGTGGTGTTGCGCATCTTTCTTATGACTACTGACAGCACCTGCCAATTAACGGAGGTGAGGATGAAACGCATGCCGGACAAAGACGTTGGGTTCTGGGCAAGCCTGATCGCCTGGCTTTATGCCCACAAAAACGAAACCGGCTATGCGGGTCTTGCCGGAGTCATGGCGATTCTGAGAGCCACTTACGTTGGAAAAGACGCATGGTCACGCCGCCTGCTTGATGCTGCGATGTGCAGCGTCTTCGCCTTCTTCCTGCAGCCAAGCCTGCAGGTGATTGGTTCGGTGTTCAACTGGCACTTCAGTGAAGACATTACGCGGGTTGCTGCGGTCTTCCTTGGCTTCCTCGGTGTGGACTACGTGTCAACGAAGATACGCCGCCAGATAGATAAGCGATTGGGAGACAGTAATGCTGACAGCCAGTAGTTTTCAGCTCGCGACCGGCGTGAGTAATGCGCTGCGTGATGCATGGTTTCCTCATATAGCGGCAAGCCTCTCTGCGTTCCAGATAAGTACGCCATTGCGTCAGGCTCACTTTCTGGCGCAGACGGGGCATGAGTCAGCCGGGTTCCTGAAGGTGGAAGAGGGGCTGAACTACAGTGAGAACGCGCTTACGGCAATGTTTGGCAAGCGCATCACCGCTGAGCAGGCCCGAGCCTATGGTCGTAATGCGATGCATGTGGCTAACCAGAAGATGATCGCCAGCATCATTTACGCAAATCGTAACGGTAATGGTGATGTTGATTCCGGTGATGGTTACCGCTATCGCGGTCGCGGCCTGATTCAGATTACCGGCAAGGCCAACTATGCAGCACTGGTAAAACAGCTGGGCGCTGATGTAGTGGCAAACCCTGATTTATTGCTGGGCTATCGCTTTGCTGCGATGTCTGCTGCGGCATGGTGGAAGAATCACGGCTTAAACGAGCTGGCAGACTCTGATGATGTTCTCCGCATCACCAGAATCATTAACGGTGGCACCAATGGTCTGGACGACCGGAAATCCCGCTTATCAAAATCTAAGGGGATTCTATGTTCAACGTAATCGGCTTTATCCGAAACAATTCAGGCCTGGTCATCATCGGTCTTATCTGCGTGGCGCTGTGGGGGCTGAATGCCAGTAACTCACAGCTGAAAGCAACGAACGACAGACTTGAAAAGCTGGCAAACAGCAAAGACGATCAGATTAAGGACCTGCGTTCAAAGAACGATGACCTGGCATCCAGTGTCACTGAGCTGGTAACAGCCGTTAAGCAGCAAAACGAAGTGATGAGTCAGGTCACAGAGCAGCGTGCCGTAACAGCCCAGCAGAATCGGAAATTACAGAATGAAATTAAGCGTTACCTTGCGGCGGACAAGTGTGCTGTTGCTCCTGTTCCCCCTGATGCTGCTGACCGGTTGCGTAACGCAGCAAAAGCCGCTGGTGGAGTACCGGACAGTAAAGCAGCCACAGCTAAGCCTTCCGGCTGAACTGACCAGCCCAATTGATGTACCAGCGCCGTCACAGTATATGACGTTCGGTGACAGCGTAAGCCTCAACGCTGAGTTATATGGCGCTCTTGGGCAGTGCAATATTGATCGTGCTGCAGTCAGGAAGCTTGATATGCATCCTGTTCCTGTTGCCCATTAAATGTGATGATCTGATTTCACACATTTAATGGGCAAGGTACGGCTATGGCTTCGAAAAAAGCTCTGTTTCCTGACGAGTTCTCGTTCGAAAATATTACGTATATCGGGCAAGCGGACACCACAAACAACCAACTTCTGATACCGTTCAAAGATCGAACCTGCCCATTCGATATTGGTGAAAAAATTTTGTTGAGGCAGGGCGCTAAGATGCTGTGTTTTGACATACTGGATTATGAGATGAGGGATAGAGAGGTTGGTGGCAGTCTTCCTTACATGGCTATAATTCATGTAAATGATATTGATAGCTAATCCTTAGGTAGCCACCGAGAATTTTGTCTGCTGATTAAATCCAAGCGCAGGCTAATCAATGGGGAGCCGGTCAATGGCCTTGCGTGATTAACTAATCTTTTCATGATATATCTTAAGATTAGTCGTAATGGTTATGATTAAAAAATAACCAGCAGTGTTATGATTAGTCTCATTCATGAGAAAGGCCGAATACCATGTCCTACTTCAGTCAGGTAATGGACCGTATCGCCAGAATCAACACTGACGCTAAGTGTCCAGTTTGCGGGAAAACGTCCAAGCAGTCCGTTACGAAGGTTTCAAAAGAGCAAGCTTTGTTATGCCCGCACTGCAAATCGCTCTTTGTAATCCATTAATAAATAAACACGAGCACTAAGCCGCCTCCGGGCGGTTTTTTTTGTGCTGAAAACTGCATTCAATGAGTTCACTTTTCAGCATAAACACTATGAATTATCAGCGGGTGGCTTCACCATTGCTGAGGATTAAGCGCGTTTAACCAGTAAAAAATTCTTATGAAGGCTTCATGTTCACGCATGTGAAGCCAATCGAACCAGTTATGAAAGTCAAAGATTAAAAAAAGGCCCCGTGCAGGGCCATTCAAAGAGGAACACTATTTATTGTTATTCTGAAATATTAAAGGCATACATCGTCATTGCAAGCGTAAGCGGTAACATTAATGAGAGGAAAATCATGAGCGAAGCAAAACCGCAGGACGGCAGCACCGTTAAGGGCTATCGGACGCTCTCTTATGGCGAAATCGGCAAGATGAATCAGTTCAAAGAGCTGAGTCGCCAGTTCATTGCATTGCTGAAACAGCACGCTATGGATTTGGACTCTGACCCAAGCCTGCGGAACACGCAAGAATGCTGGGATGCAAATGAGTGGTTGCGTGAAGCACACAAGGATATGCAGCGTGCCTGTATGGCGGCGTGTCGTGCTGTAGCCCGACCAGACTCAGACTGCTGAGATCATCACAAGGCGCATTTGCGAGTGCGCCTGATAATGAAATTTAACTCACATGCCTCTATTATTAATTTACGTAAATCAATGAGACATATAGGTATGTGGGCGACAATTTGGGCTGCTGCTTCAGCATTATTTACCCTGCTAACAGGAGTGATAGCCTTATGGGCTATGTTTCGGTGGAAAAAGCAAGATGAACTGAAGGCCCGTTTAAATTTCAAAATTGCCATAAGTCACTACGCAACCTGCCTAACATCGTTGCCAGAGTATCTTGGTTCGGGTTACATCAGAAAGACGCACCAAAATAGATGTGAAGAACTCTCAACTCATTTTGAGGAGTGTATGACGTCAAAACTGGTGTTGGAGCACCTTCTTGATGGAGAGCCAGAGGTCTTACATGCCTGGGATTTCATTAGACAAAATCATCATAGGTATTTTTCAGGCGATTTATCAAAAAGCGATCTGGGTAAAGAATGCATGGTGATACTGAATCACCACTTTGTTTTTAATTAAAATTACCCGAGACGGAGTAATCGTTAGCCAGGCTGTAAAAACGGTGCAAAGTCGCAAGTATAAATTTTGCTTCACTAAGATTTATCCTAAAGGTAAGGTGTATCTCCAATCATGTAAGGAGGTTACACAATGTCTCAGAATGATTTGAATGAAGTTCTTGCCTATAAGATGAAAGATGCTGATTTACTCTCTATTGCTGATTTAGCAAATAAGCATAATTCTGGAATTGGAATCACGCTTTTTGTCAAAGGGGCATTGGTAACAGGAGTCACAGTTTCTGGTCGTGAATATTACGAAACTCAGATTAAAGCTTTAAGTGAGGTAAATAACGACACGTCACAGCTTCTGTCTCAGCACTTCAGTGAAGGGCTAAGTTACTATCAGGCAGGAGAAAATGAGAGCTTTGAGTATCCACAAAACTTTCTTCACCTCAAAGAGGCTTCATTCACGCTCGGTGGAGGTAAGCTAAATCCCTTACCTAATAGCCTGCTCAGAATAAAAATTGAAGAAATTGATGGGTTTATTCTGGGGCAGTACTTTTAATCGATAGAATATTTAAAGGCCGCCTTCGGGCGGTTTTTTGTTGGGGTAATTATGGAAGTTGCGATTGATGGCGTGCAATACGTGCCGGTCATTGAAAGGGATTTGAACATCGGTATCGCCATCAGCACCCATAACCGCCATGACGTTTTATCCCGCGCCCTTGAGCATCAGCTGAAGTTCCTGCCGGCCGGTGCGCTGGTGGTTGTTATTGATGACGGTTCAGCCATAACAGTATCAGTGCCTGAGGACGTCAGGGTCATACGGCATGAAACCTCACGCGGTATCGTGGCCGCTAAAAACGCCAGCCTTGAGGCGCTGATTGATGCCGGATGTGAGCACCTGTTCCTGTGGGACGATGATGCATGGCCGATTACTGGTGGCTGGGAACGGCCTTACATTGAATCGCCTGAGCCACATCTGGCTTACCAGTTTCAGGATTTTGCCACCGGGCAAAAACTTAACGACATTGCGGTGCTGTATCAGGATGACCGGCACATAGCTTATACCGGCCAACGCGGCGTGATGCTGTATTACCACCGCAGTGCGATTGAGAAGGTTGGCGGATTCGATCCCATCTACCAGCGTGGCATGTATGAGCACTCTGATTTGGCACTGCGCATCCACAACGCAGGGTTAACCAGCTGGGCGTTTGCTGATGTCGCTGGGTCAGAAAAGCTGATTTACTCACTTGATGAGCATCAGGCCGTAGAGCGTTCAGTGCCAAAGCCTGACCGTGAAGAGCAGGTGAAGCGCAACGTCACGATTCACAATGAACGCCGCAACAGCGGTTACACCGGTTACACAGAGTACCGGCAGCAGCGAAACGTGGTGATTACCACACTGCTGACCAGTCAACCGGACCCGCAGCGCGGCACCAGAATGACGGCATCGCCTGACCTGCTGGCTAAATGGGCGGCATCGGTCAAAGGTGCCGCCGCTGTAGTGTTGGCCGATGAGCTGACTACCGCACCTGCAGGCGCGTCGCTGGTAGCCGTTACTGATGTGAAGATGAATGTTTACTTCCGGCGCTGGCTGCATATCTGGCAGCACCTTCGCGATCATCCTGAATATCACTTCGTCTGGTGTACTGATGGTACTGACCTTGAGATGCTACGCGAACCGTGGCAAGGGATGGAGCAGGGCAAAATTTACGTTGGTTCTGAACCTAAAACCTATGCAGACACATGGGCTAAGCAGCAGCATCCTGAAGGTGTTTATCAGGCTTTTCTCGCTGAGCACCAGAATGATGTGATGCTGAATGCCGGTCTGCTTGGTGGCGCTCGTGCTGACGTGATGGCAATAGCCCATTGCATCGTCCGCCTCTATTACCACATCGAATCGCTGCGCTTCTGGAATCAGGAAGTGAAAGCAGCAGCTGTTGGCGACATGATTGCCTTTGGCATTGCTGCGCATCGATACAGTGACAGGCTGGTCACCGGCCCCCATGTGCACACAGTGTTTAAATCAGATGGTATCGGTAAGGAGTTTGCCTGGTGGAAGCACAAATAAGTTTTGTGGTTGTGGGCCACCACTCACGTAGGCATCAGGCAGAACGCCTGGCACAGATGCTTAACGCTCACCTGCTTATTGATGAGGATCATCATGGCGCGAACTGGAATCATCGTCGCGCTATCGAGTGGGCCAGCCAGCAGGACTGCCGGGTAGTGATACTGGAAGACGATGCACTGCCGGTATCTGGCTTCGCGCAAAAGGTGGCTGAATGGCTATCGCGCTTCCCTGACGACCTGCTGAGCTTCTATCTCGGTACCGGCAGACCGCCGCAGTATCAACCCGAGATAGCGACAAAGCTTATTGATACCGACCGGCAACAGGCAGATTACATCACACTCAACCGGCTGATTCATGGAGTCTGCTACAGCGTCCCTAAGCCAAAACTTAATCAGGTTATCAGCCGCTGGAATCATGGCTCGCCTGCTGATTACGCGGTGGGTGATGCGTGCGGCGGTGCAGTGGTGTACCCATGCTACTCACTGGTTGATCACGCTGACGCGGCGACGGTTGAGCACCATCCCGATAACACACCACGAACTGAACGCCGCAGGGCGTGGAGACTGGATGCCGCAACGAATACCCAGAGCGTGCCGTAAGCATGGCTGCGCTAAGACAACCACAGACCGCTCTGGCTATTGCGCTGATCACCTCAATGAAGGATGGCAGCAGCATCAGAACGGAATGAGCAGGCACCAGCGCGGCTATGGCAGTCAATGGGATGTCAGACGCGCACGAGTTCTTGAGCGTGATCGGCACCTCTGTCAGGAATGCCTGCGAAAGGGCAGACCCGCAGCGGCAAAGACGGTTGACCACATCACCCCGAAAGCACATGGGGGTACCGATGACGATAGCAATCTTCAGGCTTTGTGCTGGCCGTGCCACAAGGCGAAGACAGCCAGAGATAGAATCAAATGATAATGATTATCGTTTTATGCTGTCATGGTGCACCTTTTTGGTGCGGAAATGCCAGAAATGAGAATGACTCTCATTTGGGTGGTTTTTGAAGGGGGAGGGCGGGTCGAAAGTTCCCCCCTTTCGCCTTTCAGGACCGCCGCCTAACCCTTTTTCACACCGCCGCAGGATAGAAAACTTTTTTTGGGGTCCCCCAACCAGTTATTAATAGGAGTTTTCGATTATGCCAGGACCACCGAAAACCCCGACACATCTGGCTTTGGTGAAGGGGAACCCATCAAAACGGGCAGTAAACAAAAAAGAGCCAAAACCGCCCTCTGGGGTCCCCCCAGTTCCGAAGCATCTGGACAAGATGGGGAAGTACTGGTTTAAGCGAATCGGCGAAGAGCTTGATGCGGTCGGAGTGATGACCACTCTCGACGGTAAAGCACTTGAGTTGCTGATCGAGGCTTACACCGAGTACCGGCAACACTGCGATGTTCTTACTGAAGAGGGCTACACCTACAAAACGGTGTCTGCAACGGGTGAGGATATTGTTAAAGCACATCCGGCAGCAGTGATGAAGTCCGATGCGTGGAAACGCATCCGGGCGATGCTCTCTGAATTTGGCATGACCCCGGCCAGCCGCTCCAAGGTTGGCGCATCCGGGCCATCCGAAGCCGATCCTCTGGAAGAGTTTCTCAAAAAGCGCAAATGATGAATGGCAACTGTTCAGGCTGGTATTCAGTACGCAAAAAGCGTGCTGGCTGGCGAGATCGTTGCTGGCGAACTGGTGCGCCTTGCGTGCCAGAGATTCCTTAATGATTTAGAACACGGGCCGGAACGCGGTATCTACTTCAGTGAGGACCGCGCCCAGCACATTCTCGACTTCTATAACTTCGTTCCGCACGTAAAAGGTGCTCTGGCAGGTAAGCCTATTGAGCTTATGCCCTGGCACATCTTCATCCTGATAAACCTTTTTGGTTTCACCATTCCGCTGATTGATGAAATGAGCGGTGAAGAGGTCATGGATGATGATGGCGATCCGGTCATGGTTCGCCGGTTCCGTACCGCTTATAACGAAGTGGCACGTAAAAATGCCAAATCGACGGTTTCATCGGGTATCGGGCTTTATATGACCGGCGCTGATGGTGAGGGGGGCGCAGAGGTTTACTCAGCGGCCACAACCCGCGATCAGGCCCGGATTGTATTTGATGATGCCAAGAACATGATTAAGAAAGCGCCACGCACTTTAGGACGTTTGTTTGGTCACGTTAAGCTGAACATCCATCAGGAGCGATCAGCATCAAAATTTGAACCCCTTTCCAGTGATGCTAACAATCTCGACGGCCTCAATATCCATTGCGGCATAGTTGATGAGCTGCACGCTCACCGGACACGTGACGTCTGGGATGTACTTGAGACCGCCACGGGTGCGCGACTTCAGTCTCTTCTGTTCGCCATCACTACAGCAGGGTCCAATAAAGAAGGCATCTGCTTTGAACAGCGTGATTACGCCATCAAGGTCCTACGCGGCGTCGTGGAGGATGACACTTACTTTGCTGTCATTTATACCCTGGACGAAGAAGACGATCCGTTTGATGAGGCTAACTGGCCAAAGGCTAACCCCGGTCTCGGTGTCTGCAAGCGCTGGGACGATATGCGCCGCCTCGCTAAAAAAGCAAAAGAGCAGGTTGCTGCGCGGCCTAACTTTTTCACTAAGCACCTGAATATCTGGGTTACAGCGGAAAGCGCCTGGATGGATATGGATCGCTGGTCGAAGATGTTGCCAACTGCCGAAGAGGCCAAAAGAAAAGGCTGGCCTCTTTGGGTTGGTGTTGACCTCGCAAACAAAATCGACATCTGTGCTGCTGTTAAAACATGGCGAGATCCGACAGGCGAGACGCATATGGAGCCCCGCTTCTGGTTGCCTGAGGGGCGCATTGAAACAGCGCCTAATCATATTGCAGAGCTCTATCGTAAATGGGCTGATGCAGGACACCTTGAGCTTACAGACGGAGATGTAATCGATCATGGGGTCATTAAGGCTGAAATAGTGGAATGGGTAAAAGGCGAGAATATTAAAGAAATCGCATTCGACCCATGGAGCGCATTGCAATTCAGCCTGGCGCTGGCTGAAGAAGGCCTGCCTCTGGTTGAGGTGCCGCAGACGGTTAAAAACCTGTCTGAGTCCATGAAGTCAGTTCAGGCGGAGATATACGGCAATAAGTTCCATCATGACGGCAACCCCGTTATGACCTGGATGATGTCGAATATCACCGTCAAACCTGACAAAAACGACAATATCTTTCCGAACAAATCTACGCCGGAAAACAAAATTGATGGGCCGGTTGCATTATTCACAGCCAAAAGCCGACTTCTGGTAAATGGCGGCGGTGATGTGCAGGACCTGAGCGGCTTCTTTGAAAACCCGATAATGATAGGTTTCTGATGAAAAAAAATAATCAGCCCGGCAAAGTTAAAAGCGCTTTGCTCAATTGGCTTGGTGTACCGATCGGACTGACAACGGGTACTTTCTGGCAGGAATGGATGGGCATGAGTACCAGCGGAAAAGTTGTATCCGCTGACAAAGCGATTCGGCTCTCTGCTGTATGGGCCTGCGTCCGACTGTTGAGTGAGTCAGTCTCCACGCTGCCGCTGAAGATTTACGAGCGACAATCTGACGGATCACGAAAGCCAGCTACAAACCACCCGGCTTATCAGGTTTTGTGCCGCCGACCAAATCTTGAAATGACACCATCTCGCTTCATGTTGATGCTGGTGGCAAGCATATGCCTTCGTGGTAATGGATTTGTTGAGAAAAAGATGATCGGCAACAAGCTGGTTTCTCTGGTGCCGCTTTTGCCTCAGAACATGGTCGTAAAGCGGCTTGATAACGGTTCACTGCAGTACACGTACACAGAGTCAAATTCACAACGAGTTATCCCCGCTAAAAATATCATGCACATTCGCGGGTTCGGTCTTGATGGCGTCTGCGGAATGATGCCCATGATGACGGGGCGTGATGTTATTGGTGCTGCGATGGCGGTAGAAGAGTCTGCTGCCAAGATATTTGAAAACGGTCTTCAGAGCTCCGGTTTTCTCTCTGCTGAAACTGCGTTGGATAATGACCAGCGCGAAAGGCTGCGTGGTTATATGCAGGCGTTCACCGGCTCGCGTAACGCCGGGAAGATCATGGTGCTTGAAGGCGGGCTGAAGTACCAGAATGTCACCATGAACCCTGAAGCGGCTCAGATGCTGGAGTCACGTGCTTTCAGTATTGAAGAAATTTGCCGATGGTTCCGCGTACCGCCGTTTATGGTCGGTCATGCGGATAAGCAGAGCAGCTGGGCTTCGAGCGTAGAGGGAATGAACCTCCAGTTTCTGACTAATACTCTGCGTCCTTTACTGGTCAATATTGAACAGGAAATTTCGCGTTGTCTTCTGGATGGCGATGAAGATTTATTTGCAGAGTTCTCTGTTGAAGGTCTTCTTCGCGCAGACAGTGCTGGTCGCTCTGCCTATTACACCACGGCGTTGCAGAACGGCTGGATGTCACGTAATGACGTCCGCCGACTCGAAAACATGCCACCTATTGAGGGAGGCGATCTTTATACAGTTCAACTGAACCTTACGCCGCTGGAGGACCTGAAGAAAAATAGCCAGGCAGCACAGGCCGCCAACCTCCTTAAAGTTCATAACTACGTTTTCCCTGATATTCCTTTCGAACAATCCCCGCTGAAGAAAGCGGCTTAGGAGTTATTCACATGACACTGAAAAGCCTTCCGGCAGCGCCGGCGGGACGGCCTTCTGCGCTCTCAAAAAGAGACCTGCCGTCAGCAGCAATGGAACGCTGGAACGGCGGTATCAAGGCCGCTAATCCCGACGAAAACAGCATTTCCGTATTCGATGTGATTGGCTCTGATTATTGGGGGGATGGGGTGACAGCAAGCCGGATCGCTGGAGCGCTGCGTTCAATGAACGGCGCAGATGTGACAGTAAACATCAACTCACCAGGCGGTGACATGTTTGAAGGCCTCGCCATTTACAACCTTCTGCGTGAATACGAAGGCAAGGTGACGGTCAAGGTTCTTGGTCTTGCGGCGTCGGCGGCATCAATCATTGCGATGGCTGGTGATGATATCCAGATTGGTCGGGGTGCCTTCCTTATGATCCACAACTGCTGGGTTTATGCGATGGGAAATCGTCACGATCTTGAGCAAATTGCCGCTGACATGGAGCCATTCGATAAAGCGATGGGTGATATCTACTCCCACCGTTCAGGTCTCAGCACGGGCGATGTCGCCAAAATGATGGACAGTGAAACTTATATCGGTGGCAGTGATGCAGTTGATAAAGGTTTTGCTGACCGCCTGCTTTCAGCAGATGAAATTTCTGATGACGACGATAGCCCGGAAGCAGCGCTTCGCAAGCTTGATGCTTTACTGGCTAAAACCGATACCCCGCGCTCTGAGCGCCGAAAACTTCTAAAAGCCTTATCAGGCGGCACGCCGGGCGCTGCTGCCAACTCCGAGGGTACGCCGAGCGCTACCGATGAAGTAAACCCTGAAAACGTTAAACAACTCCAAGACGCCCTGGCGGCGTTCGGCAATTAAGGAATCACTATGTCAGATGTAAATGAATTACTGAAAAAAGTCTCAGCTAAGCTTGATGAAGTTTCTGGCACCTTCAGCCAGAAGGCTGAGGATGCTCTGAAAGAGGCCAAAGATTCAGGCCAGCTTTCAGCACAAACCAAAGAGGCAGTTGATAAAATTGCTTCTGAGTTCAATGCGTTGAACGAAGCGAATAAATCGCTGAAGGCGTCTGTGGGTGAGCTTGAGCAGCATGTTGCAAATATGCCGCTGAACGCTACTAAAAAGACAATTGAGACCGTTGGTCGGATTGTTGTCAGCAATGAAACGCTGAAATCATTTGCAGCCAGCGTTGAAGGCGGTAAGCGCGTAAGCATTCCGGTTAATGCTGCTTTGCTTTCCACTGATGTTGCTGATGGCGTTGTTGAGCCCCAGCGCCTTCCGGGAATTGACACTGCACCTAAGCAGCGGCTTTTCATTCGTGATCTGATCGCACCGGGCCGCACAACGTCCCCTGCTATTTTCTGGGTGCAGCAGACTGGCTTCACAAACGCGGCAAAAGTTGTTGCTGAAGGCACTACCAAGCCTTATAGCGATATCGAATTTGCTACCAAGATCACTCCAGTCACCACCATTGCTCACATGTTCAAAGCGTCTAAACAGATTCTGGATGACTTTGCACAGCTTCAGTCAACCGTGGATGCTGAAATGCGCTACGGCCTGAAGTATGTCGAAGAGCAGGAAATTTTGTTTGGTGATGGCACTGGTGTTCATCTGCATGGCATCGTTCCGCAGGCTACTGCGTTCGATCCGGCATTCTCAGTGGCCCAGCAGAGCGGCATTGATGATTTGCGCCTCGCGATGCTTCAGGCTCAACTGGCTCGCTTCCCGGCTTCTGGCCATGTTCTTCATTTTATCGACTGGGCGAAGATTGAGCTGACAAAAGACACGCTGGGCCGTTATATCCTGGCGAACCCATCCGCACTGACTGGACCAACACTCTGGGGCCTGCCGGTTGTCGCGACTGAGGCGGCACAGTTCCGTGGCAAATTCCTGACCGGTGCATTCAACGCGGCCGCTCAGCTGTTCGATCGTGAAGATGCCAACGTGGTTATCTCCACCGAGAACGCCGACGACTTTGAGAAGAACCTAATCTCAATTCGTTGTGAAGAGCGTCTGGCATTGGCGGTCAAACGTCCTGAATCCTTCATCTACGGAAACTTTACCGGCGCTGAAAGCGGTTCTTAATTCTAGCGGCCTTCGGGCCGCTTTAAGGTTTCTCATCATGATCATCGCAATTGAAACGGTCAGGGAGCACTGCCGCATTGATGCTGACGATAACAGTGAAGATTCGCTGTTGATGATCTACATCGGAGCGGCAAAGCGGCACATTGAGAAATGGACACGTCGAAATCTTTATGAAACCAATGCTGATGCCGGGTTTGATACCGATGAGGACCGTCTTCTGCTTGATGATGATATTCGCTTGGTCATATTGCTATTGGTCGGCCACTGGTATGCAAATCGCGAAGCTGTCAGCGACAAAAATACCAGCGAAATGCCTCTGGCGGTGGATGCGCTCCTTCAACCTTACAGGATTTACGGACTATGACCGGCCTTGCGGCTGGCGAGCTTGATAAGCGCATTAAGGTCCAGCGCACCGAATCTGAGCGCGGTCCGCTTGGTGAGGTGTTGCCGGGGCAGGTTGTCATCAGCTCTCCTTTTATCTGGGCGAAAGCTGAAAACATTTCAAACCGCAAAATACGCAGCATGGATCAGCAGCAGATTGTTGAAACCTGGCAGTTCACAATCCGGCCACGCAGCGATGTTCAGACGGACTGGAAAATAAGCTGGGGTAATGAGGTTTACACAATCAGGGCTGTTGACCGCAGCAGCCGGGATCGTGCTGTTATCACAGCTGAAAGGGATGTGCGTCATGATTGAATCAGGCATCTATAAATCCCTTCAGTCCCTATCTGAACTAGAAGTCTATCCACTTCTGATTCCTGATACTGAGCAGCAAGGGATCACTTACCAGCGTATTTCTGACCCCGAGATTGAAGGCGGTCTGGTCAGAACATCGCTGGTGGCCGGTCGGTTCCAGATTTCCTTTGTGAAAGTCTCTGACTACTCAGGCCTGCTGGCGCTTGATGCTCAACTCTGGCAGATGTGGAAGGGCATCAGGCATGGGGATATCGGCGGCTATCCGGTTCAGTACGTTGAGCGCGGTACGCTGCAGCAGGATAAAGTCACGCTGCCTAACAACGCAGTGCAATACCGCCTGACCAGAGACTTCATCATCTACTTCAGTGAGGTATGACGTGCTCAGAATGGAAGTCACAGGCCTTGATGAGCTTGAGCGTCAGCTTATTGCGCTGGGTGAAAAGGCCGGAACAAAGGTTCTGCGCGAGGCGGGCCGTGCCGCGCTGCAGGTGGTTGAGCAGGATATGAAAGAGCATGCAGGTTACGACCAATCAGCGAAAGGCCCGCATATGCGTGACTCAATCAAAATACGCTCGACAACGCGCACCAGAGGTAATGCCGTTGTGGTGCTTCGCGTCGGTCCCAGCAAGCAGCATTACATCAAGGCGCTTGCCCAGGAGTTTGGCACGGTCAAACAGGTTCCCGAACCCTTCATTCGACCTGCGCTGGATTACAACAAATCCCGCGTTCTACGAATCCTCGCGGTAGAAATACGGGACCGCATTCAAAACAACGGGTAGCAGCCGCTACCACCTTCATAGAGAGAGAAAGTCATGGCTGATAAAACTTCGCCAGAATACGCGATGCTGCCTGCAGGAACCGTAGTGAAATGGGGGGCATCCGGTGCCGCTGTCTCAGCGATGAAGCCGCTGATTAACTGTAAGGCGCTCGGTGCTACCGGACAGACCGGCAGTTTCGTGGACTGCACCACGCTGATTGATAAGAGCAAGCAGTTCATTTCAGACCTGCCGGAAGGTCCGGAGAAATCCCTGGGCTTTATCGACGATCCGTCGAACACCGATTTTGCCGCTTTCCTGAACGCCGCGCAGAACCGCCAGACCGTGCAGTTTTACGTTGAGCTGCCGAACGGACGTACCGCAAACATGGTGCTGGCGCTTTCTGGCTGGCAGATGAATGAAATCACGGCGCCAGCCAGCGAAGTGATCCAGATTACCGTTCAGGGCAAGCAGAACAACATTGAGTGGGGCGTTGTCGCAGGCTCCTGATTAACACAGCCACGCCGCCTGATGGCGGCTTTTACCACCTAACGGGATCAAATAATGTCCGAAAAAAAATTCAGTGCGGCCACGTTAAAGTCAGTTCTGTTGCAGCCAAAGTCTACCGCCATCAAAACAGAGCTGCTGGGCGCTCAGGTATACATCCGCCGGCGCACTGCCGGTGAGCTTATTCGCTACGAGGAAGAGCTGGATGCAGCGCAGGCAACCGGCAATATCCGTGCAATTTCTGAAATGAGCGTCCAGCTTGTTCTAGACAGTTTGGTTAATCCTGACGGCTCGCCTGTTAAAGCTGAGCTTCTTCCGACCGCTGCAGAGCTGCTTGAGGCTCACGATAACCCGACGCTGATGGCGGCAATTGAGCGCGTGAAAACGCATGCCATCGGTAAACTGGAAGCTGCCGAAAAAAACTGACCAGCTCGCCATGGCTGCAGCTAATTTTGTGGCTGGCGGACAGGTGGGGCGAGCCTGACCCGTCAGTTATAGCAGCATTACCGTGCGACACGCTAAACCACTGGCGAGCTTACTTTCTTCAGCAGGGCATCCTGACCCGCTCTGAGCCGCAATCCGCGCAATCCCCACACGACACCAGGCCGAACACGGCCACGCATAGCGTGGATCAGCAGTGTGACGCCGTAATGAGGGCGTTAATGTAATGGCTGACGTAGCATCGCTGGCGGTAGGGTTACACCTCAACGCTGCAAATTTTAAAAGCCAGCTCGTCAGTGCGTATGGCGATGCCGGTAAGCAGTCGCGCCAGTTCAACAGACAGGCGCAGGACGACGCAAAGAAAACGGAAGAGGCTTACGGTCGCGTTAATGCTGCCGTTCGCGGACTGGCCGGGCGGATCGCCGGGCTGGCTGGCGTAGGGCTGTCACTCGGTACCATTATCCAGACGTCCCGCCAGTACTCTCAGGCGCTGTCTGACCTCTCATCCATTACCGGCGCGACAGGCAACAAGCTGCGCGATCTGGGTGCAGCAGCGCAGCAGATGGGGCGCACTACCGAGTACAGCGCCAGCCAGGCTGTTGAGGCGCTGAAGCTGATGGCATCAGCCAAGCCCGAGCTGCTTGATACGGCTGACGGGCTGCAAAAGGCGACCAACAGCGCACTGCTGCTGGCACAGGCGGGCGGCAGTACGCTGCCAGACGCCACCAGAACGCTGGCCCTGTCACTGAACCAGTTCGGTGCCGGTGCTGAACAGGCCGACCGTTATATTAACGTCCTTGCTGCCGGTGCAAAATTTGGCGCTTCCGAAATTAACGATACCGCCGCCGCGATTAAAAATGGAGGCGTGGCCGCTGCGCAGGCAGGTATCGGTTTTGAAACGCTCAATGCCGCCATTCAGGTGCTGGCATCGCGTGAAGTCAAAGGAGGTGAAGCGGGTACCGCGCTGCGCAATATCATCCTCAGCCTTGAGAAAGGGACTGATAAAACCCTCAAGCCGTCCGTTGTAGGGCTCAGTAAGGCGCTGGAAAATCTGGCTGGCAAAAATCTGTCTACTGCGCAAGCCGTAAAACTGTTTGGCGTGGAGAATATCAACGCCGCGTCAATCCTGACGGGTAATCGTGGCAAAATTGATGAGCTGACCAAATCCCTGACCGGGACTCAGACGGCGCATGAGCAGGCAGCGATAAGGGTGAATAACCTGAATGGCGACCTGATGGGGCTTACCAGCGCCTTTGAAGGGCTGATTATCAAAGTGGGCCAGTCAGGCAGTGGTCCCCTGCGCTCCGGTATTCAGGTCATTTCCGAAGGCATTAATAAGCTTTCAGATAACTTTAACGCCGTGGCCTCTGTCGCGCTCTATACGCTCATTCCCGTACTTTCTACAAAGCTCACGGCAGGGCTGAGGGAAAACATCTCAGGCTGGGCGGCGAACGAAGCCGCAGTGCGGAAAAATGCGCTGCAGCAGGCAGAGACGGCGAAGCAGACCATCGCCGCCGCGCAGGCAACCCGTCAGCAGGCTCAGGAAGAAGCCCGCTATCTGGGTACGCGCACAGCGGCAAACGCTGCAGCCGGTATCAATGTCGGCTATCAGAAAGAGCAGGTCGCGCTGAGCCGCACCATTCGTGAGTCAAGAATTGCGGAAACAGCGGCAACGGAACGACTGGCGGCGGCCAATGCACAGCTATCTGTCACGGCCCGCGCTGCCTCTGTTGCATCCGGCCTGGCGCGTGGAGCGCTGTCGCTCATTGGTGGCCCGGTTGGTGCTGCGATGCTTGCCGGCTCGGCGCTGCTTTATTTCCATGAACAGGCGAAACAGGCGCGTCAGTCAGCGATTGATCTCAAAGGCGCTGTGATTGAAACCACAGCCGCACTGATGCAGCTTTCAGACAAGCAGCTTTCCGTGAAGCAGCTGGACCTGCAGGACCAGTATGAAAATCAGCTTACGCAGAGAAACCAGCTGATTAAGGAAATTCAGGATGCTGACAGCCGTATGGACAGCCTCAAAGGCTTCGATCCCTTCGGTCAGCTGGCAGGTGTAGAGAAAGGAAAAACCCGCGCAGAAGCCGATCTCGAGTCTGTAAACAGCGGTCTGAAAACGCTTAAAGACAACATGGAGAACGTCGATAAAGCGCGTTTCCTGGTGAAAACAGGTATTGCTGACTCGGCTAAAAACCTCAAAAGCGACGTACAGGCCGCAACAGCTGCAGCTGCTGAGGCTGGTAAAGTGGCATCGCCGTGGGGCGGTGAGGACCCCGCTAAGGCTGATAAGAAAGGCGCTCAGGCGCTGAAGCAGTTCACTGCGCTTCGCAACGAGATTGAGCAGGCGCACGCCTCAAGCCTGGAAAAAATCAATCTTCAGGAAAAGGTTTCGCAGGAAAAAATCCTGAAAGATGCCAAAGCTGCCGGAGTGAGTCAGGCAGAAGTGCAGCGCGTGCTGACCCTGAATGCGGCTAATTATCAGCGTCAGCGTCAGGAGTTGGCCGAGCAATATTCCCCGGCTAAAGCCATTATCCGTCAGGAGACCGAAGCCAGCCGCAATCTGAAAGAGCTTTATGACGCTCGCCTCGTCACTGAGCGAGAGTACCAGTCTGCCCGCATTACGCTGGCAAACGATTCTGCTCAGAAGATGATTCAGGCACAGGCAACTCAGGCGGCTGCACCAAAACTTAATATAGCCGGAGAGGTTGATCCGGTTGCTCAGCTTCAGAATCAGCTGGTGCAGCAGCAGAGCCTTTATACCGCTTACTATGAAAATAGCAGGCTGAATAAGGATCAGTACGAAGCGCTGATGCAGAAGTCCTCGCGCGATTCAGCAGATGCTCAGTATCAGGCTGCGCTCAATTTGTATGCCGGACAGAGCACACTGAATAAAGGGATCGTGAGCCTGGCCGAAACGGCGGCAGAGAGAACGACTAACTCCCTGACTGGTTTGCTTACCGGCACGCAATCTTTCCGGGAAAGCATTTCAAATCTGTTTGCCTCGCTGGCGCAAAGCGTCATCAAAAGTCTTATTGAAATGACCGCACAGGCGCTGCTGACCAAAACAGTGCTGTCATCCTTCATGAGTTTTGGGGGGGCAGCGGTCGGCGCAGTGGGCACAGGTGCAGCAGCAACGGCGGGCAGTACCGGTGCCATGGGCATGAGTACCAGCTTTCAGGCTTACGATGGCGGCGGATTTACCGGGGAAGGTGGCAAATATGATCCCGCTGGCGTTGTTCACAAAGGTGAGTTCGTTTTTACCAAAGAGGCCACCGAGCGTATTGGCGTTGAAAACCTCTATGGGATGATGCGCGGCTATGCCAGCGGCGGGCTGGTCGACGCCCCTACGGAACGACCTGCATCAGCATCAGGTAGTAGTCTCGCTGGTGGCAATACCATTATTCAGGTCGACGCACCGGTGACGATAATGCAGGAAAGCGGTGCTGGTGAATCATCCGCGACCGGCACCTCGGCTGTAGCCTCACAGCTTAAATCTATCGTTCAACAGACGATTACGGACAGGCTGAAGAAGGAAATTTCACCGGGCGGCATTCTTTATAGCGGTCGGAGCTGATCATGGCGACAGATACATTTACCTGGGCTACCCGTATTCAGGCGAGCGAACAGCTTAGCGTTTCCACCATTCAGGCGCAGTACGGCGATGGTTACAAGCAGGTCGCCGGGAAAGGGATCAATGATGCTGCTGAAAGCTGGTCGCTGAGCTGCAACGGTCAGGTGGACGTTATGGCTACTGTGCGTGCGTTCCTGAAAACCCACGTCGCTACCTCTTTCTGGTGGACAAATCCTTGGGGTGAGAAAAAGCTTTATCGCGTTAAAGGAGATTCGATTAATCCAAAGTTTATCAATGGCGGATTTGTCGAAATTAGTTTTACCTTTGAGCAGTCTTTCGAACCGTGACATGTCACGATAACAACAGAGCGCATCAGCGCCCTTTTTTATTGGGTGAAAAATGAGTTTTAACCAGGACGTTCAGGCGCTGGAGCCGGGAAGTCTGGTCCAGCTGATTGAGATTGACGGCACGGCTTTTGGGCTTGATACCGTGCTGCGCTTTCATGCGTACAACCTGCCGACCGAAGGCTGGCAGTCATATGCAGCAGAAAACCTGCCGTCCATCATCTGGCAGGGCAATGAGTACGACCCGCATCCCTATGAGCTGACCGGTATGGAGATGAGTAGCACCGGCTCACAGCCGACGCCAAAGCTTTCTGTTGGCAACGTAGGCAACTATGTCACCGCGCTGTGTCTGCAGTTTGACGACATGGTTAAAGCGAAAGTGCGTATCCACACCACGCTGGCAAAGTATCTTGATGCGGCAAACTGGACGGCGGGAAACCCCAGCGCTAACCCGCAGGAGGAACGCGTTCAGCTGTTTTACGTGAATGCGAAAACATCCGAGACGCGTGCCCAGGTGGATTTTGAACTCTGCTCTCCTTTTGATATTCAGAGCCTGCAGCTTCCATCGCGCCAGATAACGCCAGTCTGCACCTGGTGCATGCGTGGCTGGTACCGCACCGGCACCGGCTGTGATTATGCAGGCAACCGTTATTTCACCAAAGACGGCACGGCGACCAGCGACCCGTCAAAAGACGTGTGCGGCGGGCGTATGGCTGACTGCAAAGCACGATTTGGTGACGATCAGCCGCTGCCCTTTGGCGGTTTCCCGGCTGCAAACCTTCAGGGTAAATGACGATGCGTAAAAAAATTCTTGATGCGATACGTGAACACGTTGCCGCTGAATACCCGAAAGAGGCGTGCGGTCTGGTCATCCAGTCTGGCCGGACCCAGAATTACATCCCCTGCCGTAATATCGCTGACGCGCCGACCGAGCATTTTACGCTGTCGCCGGAGGATAAGCGGGCAGCGGAAGCGCAGGGCGAAATTCTGATGGTCATCCATTCACACCCGGACGCGCCACAGCTCATCCCGTCAGAGCATGATCGGGTGCAGTGCGACTTCTCCGGCGTGGAGTGGGGCATTATGTCGTGGCCGGATGGCGACTTCTGCACCATCAGCCCGCGAACTGACCGCGACTACACTGGTCGCCCGTGGCTGATTGGCAGCAATGACTGCTGGACACTCATCATGGACTGGTACCAGCGTGAGCACGGCATCACCCTGAAGAACTGGTCTGTTGACTATGAGTGGTGGGTGGACGGCAAAGAAAACCTGTATGACGACAACTGGCAGTCAGAGGGGTTTGTCGAGGTTGAGCCAGCGGAATTGCGTGAGGGTGACATGATCATGATGCGCATCAGCGCTCCGGTTACAAATCACGCCGCAATCTATCTGGGCAACAATATCATTCTTCATCACAACGCTGGGAGCCTCTCTACACGCGTTCCTTATGGCGAATACTGGCGTAACCGTACCGTGCGGATCGTGCGCAGAAAGGAGCTGATGGATGCTTAAAACCATGCGACTCAAAGGCCGGATGGCAAAAATGTTTGGTCCGGTTCACCAGTTTCACGTTGCGGATTTGCGGGAGTTGCTGCGTGCAATGTGCTCACAGTTGCCAGGCTTCAAAAAATTCGTATCAAACGCTCACCTCAACGGCATCCGGTTCGCCTTCTTTAGCGGCAAAGATAATATCGGCCTGCTGGAGTTCGACATGTCCTCATCTGCTACTGAGTTTCAGATGGAGCCGGTACTGGAAGGTTCAAAGCGTGGCGGCACACTGCAGATCATCATCGGTGCGGTCGCAATTGTTGCTGCGTTCTTCACAGCGGGCGCGTCACTGGCTGCATATGGCGCGGCTATTGGTACCACAACTGCAGTTGGACTGGCAGCAACGGCACTGACAAGCATAGGTATCAGTATGTTGCTTGGTGGGGTCGTGCAGATGCTGACTCCGCAGCCAAAGCTTAACGTGGGTGCATCATCCAGCACGGACAATAAGCCGAACTATGCGTTCGGTGCGCCGGTTAATACCGTTGCCATGGGCTATCCGGTGCCGGTGCTTTACGGTACCAGAGAAATCGGCGGCGCGGTCATCAGTGCAGGCAGCTTTACCAGCGATCAGCAGTAATCAGTGCGGGATTAATTATCAGGCCACCTTCGGGTGGCTTTTTTTATGGGTGAAATATGCGACTTCTCGAAGGTGCCGTGATTCAGGGCAGTAAAGGCGGTGGCGGCAGTGCCCATACGCCGGTAGAACAGCCAGATGACCTGCTGTCTATCGCCAAATTAAAAATGCTGCTGGCTATCTCTGAAGGTGAGATTCAGGGTGATTTAACCGCGCAGCAGATTTACCTGAACGATACTCAACTGGCGAACGAAGACGGCACCTATAACTTTACCGGTGTCGTATGGGACTGGCGCAGGGGAACACAGGACCAGACCTATATTCAGGGCATGCCTGAAGTTGATAATGAACTTTCAGTAGGCGTTGCAGTGACGCAGGCTGTCGCCTGGACGCGCCAGTTTTCAAATCTGACGCTCGATGCCGTTCGCATCAAGCTGAGCCTGCCGGTGCAGTATCAGTATAAAGACAATGGCGACATGGTAGGTACCGTGACGCAGTACGCTATTGACCTTTCAACAGACGGCAGTTCATGGGTCACCGTTGTTAATGGCAGTTTCAATGGTAAAACCACCTCTGAATATCAGCGCGATCACCGCATTGATTTACCTAAAGCAACATCCGGCTGGTCTATCCGGGTGCGCCGCATCACCGCAGACTCGACATCCTCAAAGCTGGTAAATGGCTTTAAGGTGTTTTCTTTTGCAGAGGTCATCGACAGCAAACTTCGCTATCCCAACACCGCACTACTTTATATTGAGGTCGATGCGAGCCAGTTCAGCGGACAGGCTCCGAAGGTAACCTGCAAGCCAAAAGGGCGACTGGTTCGCGTTCCGACAACTTATGATCCGGTGACGCGCACCTATGCTGGAACATGGCAGGGTGATTTCAAATATGCCTATACCAATAACCCGGCATGGATTTTCTATGACTTGGTGCTGGATAAAATTTTTGGTATGGGGACGCGTGTCGATGCCACCATGATCGACAAGTGGGAGCTGTACAGCATTTCTCAGTATTGCGATCAAATGGTGTCAGACGGCGCAGGCGGCACAGAACCGCGCTTTACCTGTAATGTTTTCATTCAGAGCCAGCAGGACGCTTACACAGTACTGAAGGACATTGCGGCTATATTCCGTGGCATAACTTTCTGGGGAAACAGCCAGATTTTCGTCAATGCAGACGTGCCGCAGGTTGATTCAGACGGCAACGTTGACGTTGATTTCGTTTACCACGCCGCTAACGTCATTGACGGCCTGTTCACTTATGCTGGTGGTAGTTACAAGAACCGCTATTCCTCCTGTCAGGTGAGCTGGTCCGATCCTATTAACCACTATTCCGATACTGTTGAGGGCGTCTACGACTCAGACCTCGTGCAGCGCTACGATGTGCGCGAGATGAGCCTCACCGCTATCGGCTGTACCTCTCAGAGCGAGGCACACCGACGCGGTCGCTGGGCCATTCTTTCTAACGCCAAAGACGGTACGGTTTCATTCGGCGTAGGTCTGGATGGTTACATCCCAATTCCGGCTGAGATTATCGGTGTAGCGGACCCGTTCCGTAGCGGTAAGCAGAACGGTGGCCGCATCAGTTCGGTTAACGGACTGCGCATCACGCTCGACCGTGCAGTTGATTACGCTGCAGGTGACAGACTGGTTGTAAATTTGCCAGACGGTACCGCGCAGACACGCACAATCGGCAGTATCAGCGCCGATAAGAAAACGGTCAGCGTGAACACCTCATTCCGCATTACGCCGGTGGCGGGGGCAGTCTGGGCCATCGACAGCGATAAGCTGGCAATTCAGTATTTCCGCATCACCTCAGTAGCCGGGAATGATGACGGCACGTTTACTATTACCGGCGTGCAGCATGACCCGAATAAGTACCGTTACATTGATGACGGCGTGCGCATTGAGCCAGCGCCAGTTACGGTAACGCCCATCAGCGTGCTGAAGGCGCCGGCCAACATCAGAATTGGTGAAGTCAGCTTTGTTGAGCAGGGGATGTCTGTCTCATCAATGCAGGTGACGTGGGATCGCGTTGAGGGTGCGATCAGCTATGTAGCGCAGTGGCGCAAGGACAAAGGCGACTGGATTAACGTTGCAGTCACCAGTGCTCAGGGCTTCAGCATTCAGGGCATTTACACCGGCGTTTATGATGTTCGCGTGCGTGCTGTGAATGCCGCTGAGGTATCTTCCCCGTGGGGATACGCCGATTCAACCTCACTAATTGGCAAAGCAGGTAAGCCGGGCACGCCGGTTAACCTCCGCGCCACTGATAATGTGGTCTGGGCAATTGATGTGACCTGGGCGTTTCCTGATGGTTCTGGTGATACTTCTTACACTGAGATTCAGGTGGCCACAACTGCTGACGGGCAGAACCCACAGTTTCTGGCTTATGTTCCTTATCCCGGTGTCAGCTACCAGCACGGACCGATGCCCGCTGGCGTTCGCCGCTGGTACCGCGCCCGGCTGGTGGACCGCATTGGCAATACCGGCGACTGGACAAAGTTTGTGGAGGGTGCCAGCAGTGTTGATGCGACCGCGTTGCTGGGCGACATTACCGAGCAGGTCCTGAAAACAGATGCCGGTAAGCAGCTCATTGCCAAAGTCGATACCAACATTGATGCCATGCTGCAGAACGCGCTGAACCTCGATGCAACGGTTGATCACCAGATAGCAGAGGCTGGCAAAAACCGTGCTGACATCCTGACGGTGAAGCAGACCATCGCAACTAACGAACAGGCGTATGCCCAGAAGTTTGAACAGATACAGGCGACCGTAGACCAGAACACAGCTGTTGTTCAGCAGACGTCAACAGCCCTGGCTGACACAAATGGTAAACTCTCTGCACAGTACTCAGTGAAAGTCGCCGTGGACAGCAACGGTCGCCAGTACGCGGCTGGTATGGGAATAGGGGTAGAGAATTCTCCTTCCGGCATGCAGACACAGGTGCTGTTCCTGGCTGACCGCTTTGCCGTAATGTCGCAGGTTGGCGCAACACCGAAAACCTTCTTTGCTATCCAGAACGGGCAGACCATCATCAATCAGGCGTTTATTGGTGATGCGACGATCACAAGCGCGATGATCGCGGCATATATTGAGTCTACAAATTATGTTGCAGGCGCGACGGGATGGAGGCTAAGCAAAGACGGAACCTTTGAAAATAATGGCTATGAGCCCGGTAATGGTCGGATGGTGCAAACCAACAACCAGATATCGGTCTATGACGGCAGTGGCGTTCTGCGCGTTAGAATGGGGAAACTCAGCTAATGGCATATGGCTTCGGAACATGGGATGCAAGCGGAGTCGATAATAACACCGGGCTCGTTAAAATAAACGCGCTCGGCGTTATGTCTATCGATGCAACAAGTAATTACAGCCAGGCATTTTCATTGCCGTCAGGTTATTCACTTGATTACCTCTTTCAGCCCAATGGTGACAGGAATGGCACTGGCAGAAAGAAAATATATGCGAGCGGTGCCAGTATAGTTGTTAGTCAGGTGGCAAGCTCTGACTACTCCTCTGGCACCTTTCCAAATGTTCCGGGAAATATACTGGTGTTCGTGAGGTGATATGTCCTATGGAGCAATGCTGACAGACTCAGCAGGAGTGCCATTTTATATTGGTGACACAATGCCATTAACGCTTCTTGAAAAAAGAGTGCTTAGTGTGCCAGCAGCATCAGGGAGCGGGGCTGTCATTAATCTATTCAATAACGATGGCGTCATCAGGTTTGTTTTCGTCAACAGTAATGGCGCTCAGGGAAGCGGCCAAAACACTTGTGAAGCGATGGAGTTATCTGGGGGAGTCTGGAGCTTGCGCTGTGCTGGAGCCGCAAGAACGGTCAATGTTTATATTTTTGGTTACCAATTTCAGCCAGTCCCTGCATGGGGCATTCAAATAAATGATTCTCAGGGCAGATGCATTTTAACGAATGAGACAAAGGTCCTGCGAGATGTGCAAAAGCTCGGAGATGAGGGGTCTGACTCGGGTTCAGGATTCAACGCCAACTTCACATTGTCAGGCGAGTGGGCAGTGGCTCCTGCTTACACTGGTAATTATACGGGAACAGTGAGTCAGGGAGGTCAGGTTTATCCGGTTGTTGCTCAATATGCAAGCAGCGCCAGATTTAATGGCAGCACAACACAGGTTACCAGTGGCTATATTGGAAACCTTAATACTGGAGGGGGAGGCACAGGAACCATGACTAACTACCGAAACCGTCTGGTAGCAGTTAACGTTCAGAGATATTAATAAAATCGATCTTTGAAATACATCAATTTGTTTGATGTATTTTGGGTATGTATGTATAAGATGCATAACTCAAACAAGGATGAAAATCATGAAAAAGATTGTGTTATGTCTTGCCGTATCTGCTCTTGCTGGCTGTCAGGTTTTACCACCTCAGCAGTGCTCAGCGACTGCCCGGATTGGTGGTCAGGACGTATCCGTTCCGATTTACGGCATTAAGAAAGTAGCCAATCAGACACAATATTACGCGGGAAACCCGTTTGGATGGAAGTGGGTATCAAAGGCGAACTTCACCAAAAGCACCTGCGATAAATAGTAAATAACTCAAATCAATTAACCCGGCCACCGCGCCGGGTTTTTTATTGCCCGGAGAAAGCTATGCCAGCAGGCACTATTGCATTAACAAACAACTCAACAGCTGTGAATGGATCGGGTACCAGCTTCACGACTGAGCTGAAAGCGAATGACTTTATTGTTGCGGTTGTTGGCGGCATTACCTATACGCTCGGCGTGCAGTCGGTCAACTCAGCAACAGGCGTTACTCTCATTACTGCTTACAACGGACCTAACGCATCTGGTGTGGCATGGACTGCAGTCCCAAATGCGGCACTTGTCGGGATTACTGCACAGGTGGCCGCCGATGTTGCGAAAGCTATTCGCGGGCTTAATCTGGACAAGGCTAACTGGCAACAGGTTTATTATGGTAGCGGAAATATAACGGTCACCCTGCCTGATGGAAGTCAGTACAGCGGCCCATCCTGGAATTCGCTCACAACATCCCTCAGCAATAAATACGATAAAAGCGGCGGAGTTTTGTCAGGAGCGCTTTCTTTCTCAAGTCGCGCAGTGTCAGGGCAGACAGCTGTTAACCTTGGCATTTCTGGCAGCAGCAGGGCAGCAGTTGCGCCGGTATCCCAGACTCAGTCTGTAAGGGTTGTTTGTGATGCTGCTGCTCCGGTTCCGAGCCAGGGAACGGCGACAGTGACATTTGCTACAGCATTTGCATCCGCGCCGACCAGTGTTGTTGTGTGTAATGGTAACGGGCAGGTGGCCTCGACGCTTTTTATCAGTATCACCTATATCGGTGCAGGCGGATTTCAGGCTTTTATCACGAACAAAGACGGGACGCCTGTCACATCACAGGTCCAGTTAAATTATACAGCCATCGGAGTAGTCAACACATGATGTACACAACTAAAGAGGGCGTTCGGGGGTTCTACTTCATGGACACCGAGTCCGCTAAAGAAGCCACTCTGATTCAGACGGGCCTCACGCTATCGGACTTCAATGAAATAAGTGAAGAGGACTATAAAAACTGGTGCTCACCTCCCGAGGGATACTATTCCATTTTTGACGAAAACGGACCGCGTGTAGAGAAGAATCCAGTTAAAACTGCAGAGCAGCACCAGCAGGAGGCTCAGGCTGAAAAAATTCAGCGGCTGTATGAGGCTGCTAACCTTATGGCGCCACTTCAGGATGCTGTTGATATAGGTGAGGCTACTGAAGAAGAAGAGGCTGCAATCAAGGATTGGAAGAAGTACCGGGTGGCGGTTAATCGCATCGACCTGACAAAGGCACCCGATATTACATGGCCTGAAAAGCCCGCATCCTGAATCCACGCCTTTGAAAAAGGCCCAGCGACCGGGCAATGACTCTTGCACTCCTATCTGAGCAGGCTACGGGGTGGGTCATTTGAGATTAGTTACTCACCGCCACTCCCGCACGATTAAAAACCCTTACCTCTCAAACCCTTTACAAATCTGTGAACTGGTCCGCCTTGATCAATCCTACCGATCGGCATTACTGTTTATCCATACAGTTCTTTTAAGAGGGGAATTTATCATGGCGAGAGAAAGTGACATTAAGGCGGCATTCATGGCTGCCATGAGGCGAGAGCCGGGGCTGGGTGTCATCGTCAAGACTCAGGAATTTGTCCATCAGCTGGAGCTGGTTAACTGGCACTTCAGCCTGCGCGAGGCTAACCAGTGGATAAAGGCAAATACGGCGACGTTCTGCGATACATCGACGCAGGAGGGTGAGGCTAAGACCTACCGTCAGTTTAACCCGAACGGAGGAATATGATATGGGCTTCCCATCACCTGCGTCTGATTACGTTGAAGGCCGCATCGACTTGAACAAACTTCTTATGCCACATCCGACTCACATGCTGATGATCGAAACGCCGGTCGGTTTTGCGATTGTCGACAGAACGGTTCAGTCAAAGACGGGCGACAAAGTAGTATTCCAGCTCAGTGACTATTCGCAGTTGGGCAGATTGTTCAAAACAGGAATTATCACCTCAGACGGCGAGACAATCGATGGCGATGGCCTGGAAGGGATTATCGTGCTGGGGAAGGTAACAGCTGAGATAGTGGTTGTTTATGAGCCGCACTGGCCAACGGTGTAGCTATGATTAGTTTTTAAAAAATTGAAAGCAGCCTTGTAGGCTGCTTTTTTTGCAAAAACGCGTACGCATCAACTGATTAAATGGCTCTTCTAAATGATATCAGACTAAGCGGCAGGAGGCTTTGGGTAAACCTTTTCAAACATAGTATCCACGTCATCTATAAATAGCTGTGCTTGTATTAATGCGGCTTTCGCATCTACATCGCTGAACGTTTCAGCCAAGTCATAGTCTGCTGATACTCTGTTAGTATGCATTTGTTTGAGTCGAGAACCCAGTGAAATCATGGTCATTTTGTCGAATGGCTCATTACCCTTAAACCAAGAGCGCTGCACTAGGTAATCTCGTATATCTTTATGAGTATGTACAAAAACAGCTTTCTCAAGAATGCCGCAAACTTCATGATATGCGCCGTAGTAAGCTCTACCCACTGCATTCCTAAACGCAATTTCATCGCCCTGCTCAAGGCAACGATTAGCAAAATCTAAAAACTCTCTTCCCTTTATGCTCATTGAAATTTCTCCTTTCTGCTCCGGTCGCTTTTGAACCAAGATGTAAAAGGTTTACCGATATACTTATCATCGGCAAGCAGGAAGGAAAGTTCATTATTAAGCTTGGCAAGAATGTATGGATCTTCTGTTTCAGCTCTCATTACATAGGCATTGTCATCATCTGAGTTGATGAAATAATGAGCGCCCACGCAGTTGACTCCATGACGGTTGGCGATGTCTTCAACTTCATCACATAGTGCTTCAATCTCACCAGAAGTAAGGGTCGAAGCTTTTTGGAACTCTTCAATCATGGAAACCATGCGAACCCCTTCATCCATGTAGCGTTGACGTTCTTCTCCATCATACATTGCTAATAACTTTAAGTTATACTTCCGGGTGAGCTTTTTGTTTCCAATCGTAAAAGCTACGTTCCGCGCAACGAGTCGATGTTCGGAAGTACAGTAGCGCTCTTCCAACCGGAAAAGTTCTTTCCGATGAAGATAGTTATGAGCGCTAAAGCCAAGATAAGCAAGGTAGTTAGATGCTATGAACTCATTTTCAGATTCTAACGCCTTTGCAAAGTATGACATTGCTGCATCGAAATCATTAAGTGAGGCCATAAGAAGACCATTCAGATATGAACGAAACGGCTCTACTTCAAAGCTAATGGCCTTTTCAAACTCGTCAATCTCAGCCTGTGGGGGAACGGTATGGGAACTAATAAAATCCCATAACGAATTGTTAACAGACTGAGAAGCTGGTTTCGCTTGAGGTTGCATGAATGCCTTTTATGAAGTAACTAAGTGAAAAGTAAATATTTTTTTCATTATTTCTTTTTATGCAGGATGCAAATTCTACCATTAACAACCCAGTTGTCACTCTGAAAAGCAGGATTTGCAAAAAAAGCATAATGCACAACGTACTTATTGTCAGTTTTATCGACCAAGCAGCACTAAACTTTAAATATAAAAAAAACAGTACTTAAATGTGTACTTTTGAAGTGGGGTTTCAGTGGTAAAGTGTTTTAAATTCATGGTATTGGGTTGTTTTATCACTTAGTCCATTTAACTAAGAGGACAGCGGCGTGCAGTATAGCGAAACAGTCCTGAAAATTCACCAGGTTGCCGCGCGTTTGCTCATTACGCCAGCAATCCCGATTTTCTGCACTGAACGCGGTTAAACATGACGCGCGCAGATCGTTCACGCTGAAAAGATTCTCTGCTTTAGCCTGACGGTTTGATCTCAATATCAAAGGTTCAGCCAGCATGCCTGAAAGGCAGACAAAACCGGTAAATCAGCCTTGTCTGCCCCGCCATTTATTCCGCGTTTTCCTGCTCTTCTCGCTGGCGGCGTTTTTCCTGCTTCCGCTTCTCAGCTTTTGCTTTGGCCACAGCGGCTTCACTCATGTCATTGCGAATCTGCGCGTGGCTGATCAACGCAAAAATCAGGGTGCCGCCAGTGATGTTGCCGAGCAGAGTCGGCAGGGCAAACGGCCACAGGAATTCATGCCAGCTAATGCTACCGTTAAACACCAGATAGAGCACTTCCACCGAGCCCACGACAATGTGTGCCAGGTCGCCCAGCGCAACCAGCCAGGTCATCATCACAATCACCAGCAGTTTCGCGCCGCCCGCAGAGGGAAACATCCAGACCATGGTGGCGATAATCCAGCCGGAAATGACCGCATTGGCAAACATCTCGCCTGGCGTGTTTTCCATGACCTTCATGCTGATGTCGGTAAACGCCTGGCGGGTGGCCTCGTCAAAAATTGGCATCTCATTGAAGGCCAGCGCACCCAGCGCTGTACCAATCAGGTTACCCAGCAACACAATGCCCCATAACCGTAACAGCAGGCCCGTGTTACCCCAGGTGGGTTTGTGCATCACCGGTAATACGGCGGTAACGGTATTTTCAGTAAACAGCTGCTGGCGCGCCATAATGACAATAACAAAACCAAAGGTATAACCGAGATTTTCCAGCAGGAATGCGCCCGGTACGCCATCCAGATGCACCTTAAATATCCCTTTAGCCATCAGCGAAGCGCCCATGGACAAGCCTGCCGCGATAGCTGACCAGAGCAGCGCCATACCGTCGCGCTCCAGCTCCTTTTCTCCATCCTGGCGAATCTC
Organism: Pantoea hericii; assembly: GCF_014155795.1. Taxonomy (NCBI): domain Bacteria; kingdom Pseudomonadati; phylum Pseudomonadota; class Gammaproteobacteria; order Enterobacterales; family Erwiniaceae; genus Pantoea; species Pantoea hericii. The sequence goes on along the minus strand of NZ_SCKV01000001.1, from coordinate 470,988 downwards.
TTCATGAATCGCAGCCGCGCGGGAGGGTAAAGCCTCCTCATCAACTTCGATGTCAGTGCCCTTGTCCTTCTCTTCGCTCTCTACGTCGTTAGGACCCTGCTCATTACCTGATGAAGGCTTCATATTTTCTCCTGGTGATAGTGCTGTAACGTTATAAGCGTAGCCGTTTTTTATTTGCCGGAAATGTAACGTCCGATGCGAATAAGCGTAACAACGTTTTTCGGAACTGCATTTTTATTCAGACTGCTGATGAAAACGCACGAATAATCCCTTACCAGCGAAACTGAGCGCTGGCTCACACTTCGGCCCACAGCAACATTGTGGTAATATCCCGGCCACTTTTAGCTGGTGCGACTCCCCCTTCAATGCTGGAAATCATTACACTCACTTGTGCATACGACGAACGGTCGCTGTTCCGGCGGCTCTCATTTCGCGTATCCGCAGGTGACATTGTGCAGATTGAAGGCCCCAATGGTGCCGGTAAAACCTCGTTGCTGCGCCTGCTGGCCGGGCTGAGCCGTCCTGAAGAGGGTGAAATACGCTGGCAGCAGCAGTCGATCCTGCGTCAGCGTGAAAGCTGGCATCAGGCGATGCTCTATCTGGGTCATCAGCCCGGCGTCAAAGGCGTGCTCACGCCACTGGAAAATCTGCGCTTTTACCATCCCGATTGCAGTAATGCGCAGATTTTTGCTGCGCTGGAAAGTGTCGATCTCACGGGCGACGAAGAGGTGCCCGTCAGCCGGTTGTCGGCAGGACAGCAGCGTCGGGTAGCGCTGGCACGTCTGTGGCTCAGTCAGGCTCGCCTATGGATTCTTGACGAGCCGCTGACCGCCATCGACAAAGCGGGTATTGAAAAATTAATGGCGCAGTTCGCCCGGCATGCCGATAACGGCGGTGCAGTGATCCTGACCACCCATCAGGATTTGCCTGCAGAGGCAGCGCGGGTGCGTAAAATTCGCCTCGGCGATGTGGAGGCAGAGTGATGCTGTTTCGCCTCATCCAGCGTGAATTACGCATCGCCTTTCGTGGCGGCGCGGATGTCGTCAATCCACTCTGGTTTTTCCTGATCGTCATTACCCTGTTTCCTTTAGGTATCGGACCGGACCCGCAACAGCTGGCTCGCATTGCACCGGGCGTTGCCTGGGTTGCTGCGCTGCTGGCGTCGCTGCTGGCGCTGGAGCGTCTGTTCCGTGATGACTTCAGCGATGGCTCGCTGGAGCAACTGGTGTTGCTGCCGACGCCGCTGCCGGTAACGGTTATCGGCAAAGTGGTGGCGCACTGGCTGGTCACTGGCGTGCCACTGATTATCCTGTCGCCGCTGGCCGCGCTGCTGCTGTCACTGGATTTTAATGGCTGGCGGGCAATGGCCCTGACGCTGTTGCTGGGTACGCCAACCCTGAGTTTTCTCGGTGCGATTGGCGTGGGTCTGACGGTGGGTTTACGGCGCGGCGGCGTGCTGCTGAGCCTGCTGGTATTACCGCTGGCTATTCCGGTTTTAATCTTCGCCAGTGCGGCGATGGAGGCGGCCAGTCAGGGGTTGCCGATTGGCGGCTATCTGGCGATTCTTGGCGCTATGTTGGTGGGCAGTGCGACGCTCGCGCCGTTTGCTACGGCGGCGGCGCTACGCATCACGTTGCAATAGCCACTTTGCAATAACCGCGCGTACAAGACGCGGCAACACTCTTTTATCGTTAATGTGAGCATTTGATATGTGGAAAGCGTTACATCAGCTGGCCAGACCCGAACGGCTTTATCAGTTTTCGGGGCGACTGGTTCCGTGGTTCGCCATCGCCGGGCTGGCGGCGTTGCTGCTGGGCTGGGTCTGGGGATTTGGATACGCACCCGCTGACTATCAGCAGGGCGACAGCTTTCGCATCATGTACATTCATGTGCCCGCTGCGATGTGGTCGATGGGTGTTTATGCTTCAATGGCCATCGCCGCCTTTATCGGCCTTGTGTGGCAGATGAAAATGGCCGATCTGGTTTCCGCCGCCATGGCTCCGGTGGGTGCGGTTTTTACCTTTATTGCGCTGGTCACCGGCTCGGCATGGGGCAAACCGATGTGGGGCACGTGGTGGATCTGGGATGCCCGCCTCACATCAGAGCTGGTACTGCTGTTCCTCTATATGGGCGTGATTGCGCTGTATCACGCTTTTGATGACCGCCGCACCGCAGGCCGGGCAGCGGGTATTTTGATTCTGGTCGGCGTGGTCAATCTGCCAATCATTCACTTCTCCGTGCAGTGGTGGAATACCCTGCATCAGGGCTCGTCGGGCATTCTCCAGCAGGCGATTGCGCCGGTTATGCGCACGCCGCTGCGCTGGGCAATCCTCGGTTATCTGCTGGTCTTTATTACGCTGACGCTGATGCGACTGCGTAACCTGATTCTGTTAACCGAACGTCATCGTCCCTGGGCGATTGATGTGGCGAAGCGGGGGGAGCAGGCATGACTCCAGCCTTTTCCTCCTGGCACGCCTTCTTTGCGATGGGCGGTTACGCTTTCTACGTCTGGCTGGCAGTGGCCTGCACGTTGCTTTCACTGATCGGCCTGACGCTGCATACCCTGTTACTGCGCCGCCGTTTGCTGGCGGAAATTCGCCAGCGTGACGCACGTGAACGTCGCATCCGGGCAGCAAAATCGAAAAAAGCCGCGACTGAAGCGGCAGGAGAGAAGTTGTGAATATCCGTCGACGCAACCGCCTTTATGCGGCCCTGGCGATCCTGCTCGGTCTTGGCCTGGCCACCGCGCTGGTGATGTATGCGCTGCGCTCAAACATCGATCTCTTCTATACCCCAGGCGAAATCCTCTACGGCAAAGGGGAGGCGCACGAGAAGCCCGAAGCGGGACAGCGGCTGCGCGTCGGTGGCATGGTGATGCCCGGCAGCGTCCGGCGCGATCCGAAAACGCTGGCTGTGTCGTTCAAACTTTATGATGCGCGTGGTGTGGTCAGCGTCAGTTTTGAAGGGATCCTGCCGGACCTGTTCCGTGAAGGGCAGGGCGTTGTCGCGCAGGGCGTGCTGGCGGCGGGCAACCAGGTGATCGCCAAAGAGGTTCTGGCAAAACATGATGAGAAATATACGCCGCCGGAGATTGAAAACGCGATGAAGAGTGATCAAACCGGCCCGCAGTCGCGCTATCAGGTGGGAAATAAATCATCATGATGCCCGAAATCGGAACCTTTCTGCTCTGCCTGGCGCTGGGCCTCTCCCTGTTGCTGAGCAGCTATCCACTGTGGGGCGCGGTGCGCCAGGATGCCCGCCTGATGGCGATGGCGCGTCCGCTGGCCTCGGGTCTGTTTGTCTGTATCGCTGCGGCGTTTGCACTGCTGGTCTGGGCCTTTATCAGCAACGACTTTACCGTTGCCTATGTCGTCACCAACTCTAACAGCCTGCTGCCGGTTTACTATCGCATCGCCGCCACCTGGGGCGCACATGAAGGATCGCTGCTGTTGTGGGTGTTGCTGCTGAGCACCTGGACACTGGCGGTGGCGATATTCAGTCGTGGTATGCCGCAGGATGCGCTGGCACGCGTGCTGGCAGTGATGGGGATGATCAATCTTGGCTTCCTGCTGTTTATCCTGCTGACGTCTAATCCGTTTTGCCGCACGCTGCCGGACTTCCCGATAGACGGCCATGACCTGAATCCCATGCTGCAGGATATCGGCCTGATCTTCCATCCGCCGCTGCTCTATATGGGCTATGTCGGCTTTTCGGTGGCGTTTGCGTTTGCCATCGCCTCACTGATGGCTGGCCGGCTGGATACCGCCTGGGCGCGCTGGTCACGCCCGTGGACGACTGCGGCCTGGGTCTTTCTGACCATTGGCATCGTACTGGGATCGGCGTGGGCCTATTACGAGCTGGGCTGGGGCGGCTGGTGGTTCTGGGATCCGGTTGAAAATGCGTCGTTTATGCCGTGGCTGGCGGGCACCGCCCTGATGCACTCGCTGGCGGTCACTGAAAAGCGTGGCACCTTCAAAGCGTGGACTGTGCTGCTGGCGATTACGGCGTTTTCGCTGAGCCTGCTGGGGACGTTCCTGGTGCGATCCGGGGTGCTGGTGTCGGTGCATTCCTTCGCCTCCGATCCGGCGCGCGGGATGTTTATCCTCGCGTTTCTGGTGATTGTCATCGGCAGTTCGCTGCTGCTTTACGCCATCAAAGGCGGGCAGGTGCGTGGCCGGGTACAGAATGAAACCTGGTCGCGCGAATCATTTTTGCTGGGCAATAATGTGCTGTTGATTGCCGCAATGCTGGTGGTCCTGCTCGGCACGCTGTTGCCACTGGTACATAAGCAACTGGGGCTGGGCAGCATTTCGGTCGGCGAGCCGTTCTTCAACACCATGTTCAGCTGGCTGATGGCGCCGTTTGCGCTACTGATGGGAATCGGACCGCTGGTGCGCTGGCGTCGCGATGAACCGCAAAAGCTGGCAAAACGGCTGGCGCTGGCGCTGATCGTGACCCTGGCCTGTTCCATGATCATTCCCTGGTGGTTGCAGGATCGCATTGAGGCGATGACCGTGGTTGGCCTGCTGATGTCGCTCTGGATTATTGTACTGACACTGCTGGAGCTGCACGAACGCGCCACCCATCGTCACCCGTTCTTTGCCGGATTACGTCATCTGTCACGCAGTCACTGGGGCATGGTGCTGGGCCATCTGGGCGTAGGGGTCACGGTGATTGGCATTGCATTCAGCACGCAGTACAGCGTGGAGCGCGATGTGCGGATGAAGGCGGGCGATAGTGTCGATATTCATCACTATCACTTTGTCTTCCGTGGTGTGCAGAATCTGCAGGGGCCGAACTACAGCGGCGGCATGGGTATTATTGATGTCACCCGCAACGGCAAACATGAAGCAACACTGCAGGCGGAAAAACGCTTTTACACCGCTGCCCGCACCATGATGACTGAAGCGGCGATCGATGGCGGTTTCAGCCGCGATCTCTATGCGGCGCTGGGCGAAGAGCTGGATGATGACAGCTGGGCCGTGCGCATTTACTACAAACCCTTTGTTCGCTGGATCTGGTTCGGTGGCGCACTGATGGCGCTGGGTGGCCTATTCTGCCTGTTCGATCCCCGCTACCGTTCGCGCAAAAAAGCGGAAACGGAGGCGCGGACATGAATAAGAAAATCCTGTTCATTCCCCTGATGCTGTTTCTGCTGCTGGCGGCGGCGCTGCTGTGGCAGCTGACCCGCAATGCCGAGGGTGACGATCCGACCCGACTCGAATCTGCGCTGATTGGCAAACCGGTGCCGCTGTTCCGGCTGGAAGCACTGGATCAGCCGGGCAAAATCTACGATCAGCATGTGCTGAGGGATGGCAAGCCGATGTTGCTGAATGTCTGGGCGACCTGGTGTCCGACCTGCCGCGCAGAGCATCAGTATCTGAATACGCTGGCGGAGCAGGGCATCCGCGTGGTGGGGCTGAACTACAAAGACGATCGACGCAAGGCCGTTAACTGGCTGAACACGCTGGGCAATCCCTATGCGCTGAGTCTTTATGATGGCAACGGTATGCTGGGACTCGATCTTGGTGTCTATGGCGCGCCGGAAACCTTCCTGATCGACGGCAAAGGAATCATTCGTTATCGCCATGCGGGCGATCTGAATGCGCGTGTCTGGGAGCAGGAAGTGAAACCGTTGTGGATGAAATACAGCGCGGAGGCGGGATCATGAGAACGCTGTTACTGCTCTGCGGCCTGCTGTTCAGCATCAATCTCTGGGCGACCATCGACACGCTGCAATTTGATTCGGTAGCCCAGGAAGAGCAATACCGTGACCTGACTGCGTCATTGCGTTGTCCGAAATGTCAGAACAACAGCATCGCCGACTCGAATGCCATGATTGCCGCCGACATGCGATTAAAAGTCTACGAGCTGATGAAGCAGGGCCAGAGTCGGCAGCAGATCATCGACTATATGGTGGCGCGTTACGGCAATTTCGTCAGCTATTCGCCACCGGTCACGCCCTCCACCCTGATTCTCTGGGCGGGCCCGGCGCTGTTTGCGCTACTGGGCGGCGCGGTGATCATCCTGCGCAGCCGTCAGCGTAAAACCCGCAGCGAGCTGGATGAAGATGAGCAACAGCGTCTTAATGCGCTACTGAAGTCAGACAGGAAGCCGTAATGAGTGCATTTTGGATCACCCTTTTTCTGTTACTGCTGGCAGCCTGCACGCTGTTTATGGCGGCGGGCTGGCGGCAACGTCAGGCCAGCACAGGCGATCGCGATCGTCTTAATCAGCGCTTCTACCATCAACGCATAGATGAGCTGGCGCAGGATGAAGCGCAGGGCGTGGTCGCTGAACGTCCGCTGATGGAGCGGGAATTACAGCAGACACTACTGGCGGATATTCCGCCGTCACAGGCAATGCAATCACACACCAGCAGCCGCTGGATTTTGCTGCCAGGCCTGATTGTACTGATTGCGGTCTCGCTGGGCACTTATCTGAAAACCGGCGGCCTGGCACAATTCACTGGCTGGATGCAGGTGCAGCAGGCGTATCCTGAGCTGCGTGCTCGTCTGATGGACCCTGGCGCTAAACCGCTGAGCATGGAAGAGCTGGCGCGTTTAGAGCTCGGATTGCGTACCGCGTTGCAAACAGAACCGGATAATCTGGCCGACTGGACGATGCTGGGGCGGCTCGGCATGGTGCTGAATAATACAGAGATCGCCAGTCAGGCCTTTGAGCATGCTTTACAGCTGGCCCCCAACGATCTGGCGCTCAAACAGGATTATGCAGAGGTTCTGACGCGATCTTCTGACCCGCAGGATAACCGGCAGGCGTCACTGCTGCTGCAATCATTGCTGAAAGCAGATCCGCACAACCTGCGGACGCTGAGCCTGCTGGCGTTTAATGCTTACGGACAGCAGCAATACGATCAGGCTATCGACGCATGGCAGACGCTGTTAGCTCTGTTGCCTGCCGATGACAAGCGGCACGCGATGATCGCCCGCAGCATTGAAAAGGCCAGAAGTGAGGCAGGGCAGCAGAGTCGTCAGCTGGCGCTGACCGTGACGCTGACACCTGAGGCAGAAAAAATGTTACCGCCAGACGGAGTGTTGTATATTTCGGTTTCTGACGGGGATTCACCCGTGCCGGTGGCGGTTAAGCGGATGCCGCTGAGTCATTTCCCGCTGACGCTGACGCTGGATGACAGTAACGCCATGATGCCAGATCGCCTGCTTTCGGCGCAGCATCAGGTCGCAGTAAGGGTGCGCGTTTCACGCGATGGCAGCGCCAATCCGCAGCCGGGTGACTGGCTGGGGCTGAGCGCCGTAACGCCCTGGGATGGGCATCAGTCCATCGCGGTAGAGATCAATAAGCAGCTTCCCTGAACGTAAAAATTGATAATGTTAACAATGATGCGTGCCATTGCCTGCTGCCTCTGGCACAAAGTCAGCTATGCTCATCGGGTAAGCCGATTCGACTCCGGGCTGTGACCTGAACGATGGGTAGACCTTTTTCATCCGCACAGGGAGATTGGAATGAATTATCGCCTGACCAGCCTGGCTGTGGCCAGCGTCCTTCTGGTGGGTTGTGCCAGTTCAAAGCCCGCGAATAGCGATCCTGCCGGGCGCAGCGATCCATTCGAAGGCTTTAACCGCACGATGTTTAACTTTAACTACAATGTGCTGGATCCGTATGTGTTACGTCCGGTCGCTGTCGCCTGGCGCGATTATGTGCCGGTTCCGGCACGTACCGGCCTGAGCAATTTCCTTGGCAACCTGGAAGAACCTGCCAGCATGGTCAACGCCATCCTGGTGGGTGACGGGCGCGATGCGGGTATTCACTTTACCCGTTTCTTCCTGAACAGCGTGCTGGGCCTGGGCGGTTTCATTGACGTTGCCGGTAAAGCGAACCCGGAACTGGCGCGTGAAGAGCCGCACCGTTTCGGTACTACGCTGGGTCATTACGGCGTTGGCTATGGTCCTTACGTTGAACTGCCTGCCTATGGCAGCTTTACGGTTCGTCAGGATGGCGGCGACTACGTTGATACCCTCTATCCGATTCTTGGCTGGCTGACCTGGCCGATGTCGATCGGTAAATGGACGCTTGAAGGGATCGAGACCCGTGCGCAGCTGCTGGATTCCGATGCGATCCTGAAACAGCAGAGCGATCCTTACGCCTTTATTCGTAACGCTTACTTCCAGCGTCACGACTTCCTGGCGCGCGGTGGCAAGCTCAAGCCGGAAGACAACCCTAACGCAGCCGCGATTCAGGATGACCTGAAGGATATCGACGCGCAGTAAATGCAGGATCCCCTGCCTGCGTGTCGCTGTGTTTTTCTGCAGAGCGCACAGCAGCTGAAGTGATGGGAGCATACGCCCGGAACAAAGCATCGCGGGCCATGGATAAAAACGCCGGGAGCGTTTTTAAACAACGCAAAGCGTTGGCCCGGCAGCGGGCGCATCTCAGGGATGAGGTGCGTAATCGCCCACGCTGAGCAGTCAGGTATGGCGGGTTTTGCGTCTTTGCAAAGGGCGCATGCTCCCTGAGCCAGCCAGCGACCCGCCGCCACAAAAAAGGGCGACTCACCAGAGTCGCCCTTTTTGATCGTGCTATTTCATCAGAACTTGTAGTTAAAGTTCGCGCCGTAAAGCCAGGCCTTACCTTCAGAGGTAAAGGTATAAGGACCTTCTTTCACCGTCACTTTCTGTCCGTGCATATAAGAGATGCCTAAATCAACAGAGGCATTATCGTTAAAGGCATAAGAGGTACCGGCACTTAGCCACAAACGATCCTGGTCCGGAATAGAGATAGAACGCTTATCTGCTGGCACCGGGCTGTCATCAAACGCAATACCGGTACGGAAAGTCCAGTTCTTGTCGTAGGAATAGGTCGTGCCCAGCGCAATGCGGTACGCATCGTGGAAGCTTTCATCTTTATAGAACAGCGTCTGGCCGTTTGAACCGGTCGCTTTCAGCTCCTGGAACTGACTCCAGCTGGTGTACGCCAGGCTGTAGTGAACCGCCCACTGCGGTGCCACTTTATGCCAGCCCGACACTTCCCACATCTCCGGCAGATTCAGGGTTAATGCCCCCGGAACGGTCGTGCCGTTGGTGCCATCAGGAACACCGGTCACGGTCGGATCATTAAACGCATTCAGCCGTGATGAGAGGTTGCTCTTATAATCGCCATCGAAATCAATTTTAACTTCTGAACGGTAGGTAAAGCCGAAGCGGTTATTTTCATCCACTTCATACAGGACACCGGCATTCCAGCCGTAGCCCCACTTATCGCCTTTCAGATGGGCCACCTGGGTATCAGCCGGAATACCCAGCCTCGCGCCTGATTCACCTGCATAGCGTTCAATTTTGGCTTTGGCGTAAACCGCATCAAAACCCACACCCACACTAAAATGATCATTCAGACGATAGGCGGTGCTGAGATTGAAATTGCCGGTCATCAGGTCGGTTTTACCCCCGTAACCGCCTGCGGTGTAGCCATTATTAAACTCTGTGGCTAAGCCATAATTTGACGTTGCAGATGCGCCAATCCACCACTGATCGTTAATAGGCTGAACGTAATGAATATTGGGGATCCACTGATTCGGGGCAATATTATTGGCATCCAGGCTGCGTCCGCTGGGACTGCGACCACTGATGTTGACATCTGGCGCAATATAAACCGCACCGAGTGAAAATTCAGGACGATCCATTAATGCCATCGTCGCCGGGTTACGGCTGGCTGACGCCGCCGTATCGCCCATTGCCCCTTCGCCTGAATATGCGCGACCTAAACCAATCGTAGAGAATTCATTTAACTGAAATCCAGCTGCGTAAACGTGTGAAGAGACAAGCGCCACTGCAGCCGCCACGGCTGACTTTGCAAACAGGTTTTTATGGTTCATGACCACAACCTCATGTGAATTATTATTTAACGCTATAACGTCGCGTAACAAAGGACGGCGGATTGTAGGGACTGATGTAAAGCGCACATATCAGACCAGTGCGGAGAGTATAGGTCCGACCTGTGTGCATGTTGCAATATTGTTTTTCAAATATTTCAGAATTGATCGCTTAAAATTCGATCTGCTTAACAAAACAGCCCTAATTCTGCACAGCATACCGATTCCAGTTTGTTCTGGATCAATTTTTATTGTGATATTCGTCACTTAGGGCCATACGCGTGGCGCATTTTTGGGCAAGCAGGTAAAATTTCGGTCATAAAATCGCGCAAACCGCCAGAATGCTGGTCAGGAGAATGAAATGACTGATGCCATTAAAAAATGCAGTGCGACCGAAACCGCAGCCTGTTGCTGTGTTGATGTGGGCACAGTGATGGATAACACCGATTGCACTGCAAGCTGGTCAGAATGGTTTGCTCAGCGTGCCGATGCGGAAGCGAAATTAGCGCAACTTACCCAGCGCGCGCGTGAGGTTGAATCAGAACCCTGTGTGATTGAATCGCGCTTCAGCGAAGTAAATCAGGGCGTACAGCTCGATGTCGATTTCACCTTCAGCTGCCAGGCTGAAACCCTGATTTTTCAGCTCGGTTTGCGTTAAATCTCTAAGCGCCGCGTACATGCGGCGTTTTTCATTTTCGTGTTTCCCTTCGCACTTTTTCCTTTCCGATATTGGCGGCTCACCCGCTTGTGGTTAACACTGATCAGGTCAGACCTCTTCAGGCAATGATGCCACAGTCCCAGCCACAGGTGAGAATAATGAGCAAAGCGCAGCCGCTGCTGACGCGTGATGGTGAACGCATCGCAATAACCCATGGGTTACGCACCCCTTTCCTGCGCCAGGCGACCGGCTTTCATGGCATTCCCGCCATTGAACTGGGACGTATGGTGGTCAGCGAATTAATGGCGCGCAGTGAACTTCCCGCTGAAGTGATAGAGCAACTGGTCTTTGGCCAGGTCGTGCAGATGCCGGAAGCGCCGAACATTGCGCGGGAAATTGTTTTAAGCAGCGGGCTGAATGTACATACCGACGCTTACAGTGTCAGCCGTGCCTGCGCCACCAGTTTTCAGGCGGTAGCGAATGTGGCAGAAAGTCTGATGGCGGGCACCATCTCTGCGGGCATCGCGGGTGGGGCTGACTCCTCTTCAGTGCTGCCAATCGGTGTCAGTAAAACGCTGGCGCGTGCGCTGGTGGATCTCAATAAAGCCCGCAGCTTCGGGCAGAAACTGCAGATCCTGCGACGTCTGCGCCCACGCGATCTGCTGCCGGTGCCACCCGCAGTGGCGGAGTATTCCACTGGCCTGCGCATGGGCGACACAGCCGAACAGATGGCGAAGAGTCACGGCATTACCCGTGAAGCACAGGATGCGCTGGCATTGCGATCCCATCAGCATGCCGCCCGAGCCTGGCAATCCGGGGTACTGAATCAGGAAGTGATGGCCGCTTTTGTGCCGCCGTGGAAAACCGCTATCGATCAGGACAATAACGTCCGTATGAATGCCAAAGCGGAGGATTACGCCCGACTGTGTCCGGCATTTGATCGCCAGCACGGTAGTGTTACTGCGGCGAACAGTACGCCACTCACCGACGGCGCGGCCGCGGTGATTCTGATGCGCGAGGGCCGCGCCCGCGAGCTGGGTATCAGACCGCTGGGTTATCTGCGCAGCTACGCTTTTTCCGCTATCGGGGTGCAGCAGGATATGCTGCTGGGTCCGGCGTACGCTTCACCACTGGCCCTGGATCGCGCTGGCATGACCCTGGCCGATCTGACGCTGATCGATATGCATGAAGCGTTTGCCGCCCAGACGCTGAGCAACCTGCAGATGTTTCGCGATGAGCGCTTTGCCCGTGAGGTACTGAATCGTCCGCATGCGCTGGGCGAAGTGAATGAAGAGCGCTTTAACGTGCTGGGCGGTTCAATCGCCTATGGTCATCCTTTCGCCGCCACGGGCGCGCGCATGATTACCCAGACGCTGAACGAATTACGCCGCCGGGGTGGCGGGTTAGGACTGGTCACTGCCTGTGCAGCAGGTGGTCTGGGTGCGGCAATGGTTCTGGAGGCCGAATAATGGAGCAGAATGCGTTTCATCTGAAGATGCGACTGGATCACGTCGGCATCATCACGATTGATGTCCCTGATGAGAAAATGAACACCCTGAAAGCGGAATTTGCCGGTCAGATCATCGCGATTATTGCGGAGGCGCGGCGCGATCCAAAGCTGGCTGGCCTGGTGCTGATTTCCGGCAAGCCGGATAACTTCATTGCGGGTGCGGACATCAGCATGATCGACCGCTGCAAGAGCGCGCAGGAAGCTGAAGCGCTGGCAAAACAGGGCCAGGAAGTGATGGCTGCGCTCGACGCGCTGCCGTTCCCGGTGGTTGCAGCCATCCACGGTGCCTGCCTCGGCGGCGGACTGGAGCTGGCGCTGGCCTGCGATGCACGTATCTGTTCGCTGGATGATAAAACCCGGCTCGGATTACCGGAGGTACAGCTCGGCTTGCTGCCAGGCTCTGGCGGCACTCAGCGGCTGCCACGCTTAATCGGCGTGCAGCAGGCGCTGCCGCTGATTCTGACTGGCAAAACGCTGCGGGCTAAACAGGCACGTAAGCTGGGTGTGGTTGATGACGCGGTGCCGCAGGCGATTCTGCTGGAGACCGCCATCGCCCGTGTGAAAAAGGGCAAGGTCAGCGGACGAACGCTGCCGCTGCGCGACCGTCTGCTGCATGGCCCGATTGGCCGTCAGGCACTGTTTGCCCTGGCGAGCCGTCAGACAGCTGCCAAAACCCAGGGCAATTATCCGGCGGCAAATCGCATTATTGAGGTGGTGCGCATCGGGCTGGAACAGGGCAGCCGGGCAGGACATGATGCTGAAGCGCGTGCCTTTGGTGAACTGGCGATGACGCCAGAATCCGTTGCGCTGCGCGGCATCTTCTTCGCGACCACGGCCATGAAGAAAGAGCGGGGCGGAGACGCGGAGCCTGCCGCGGTGAAAAGCGTCGCTATTCTCGGCGGTGGCCTGATGGGCGGCGGCATCGCCAGCGTCACCGCCATCAACGCGGGCTTGCCGGTGCGCATCAAAGATATCAGCCTGGAAGGGGTAAACCATGCGCTGAAAACCAGCTGGGAGCTGCTGAGTAAAAAGGTTAAACGACGCCAGCTGACGCCGGCACAGCGTCAACAGCAGATGGCTCGTATCACGGGCGGCACCGATTATCAGGGCTTTTCACAGCGTGATGTGGTGATCGAAGCCGTATTCGAAGATTTAGCGCTGAAGCAGCAGATGGTGAGCGAAGTGGAAGCACACTGCCAGCCGCACACGCTGTTTGCCTCAAACACCTCTTCGTTGCCGATCGAAGAGATCGCCGCCAAAGCGCAGCGTCCGGAAAACGTCATCGGGCTGCACTATTTCAGTCCGGTCGAAAAAATGCCGCTGGTGGAGGTGATTCCCCATCTGAACACCTCAACCGCAACGCTGGTGACGATTGTGGCACTGGCACGCAGCCAGGGCAAAACCCCGATTGTGGTGGCGGACAAGCCGGGTTTCTATGTTAACCGCATCCTGACGCCTTATATAAATGAAGCGATGCGCTGCCTGCTGGAGGGCGAACCCATCGACCATATTGATCGGGCGCTGGTGAAGTTTGGTTTTCCGGTCGGCCCGATTCAGCTGCTGGATGAGGTGGGTATCGACGTCGGCAGTAAAATCAGTCCCATCCTGCATCAGGCCTATGGCGAACGCTTTGCCGCGCCGGCCGCGTTTGATGCGGTGTTGAAAGATGGCCGCAAGGGACGTAAAAACAGCAAAGGCTTTTATCGCTATGACCAGGCGCGCTGGCAGCGTAAAAAACCTGACGCCTCACTTTATACTTTGCTGAAGGTCACACCGAAAGCCAGGCAGAGTGAGGCACAGATTGCTGAACGCTGTGTCATGATGATGCTCAATGAGGCGGCCCGCTGTCTTGACGAGCAGGTGATCCGCTGCGCGCGCGATGGCGATATCGGTGCCGTGTTTGGCATCGGCTTTCCGCCATTTTTGGGTGGTCCGTTCCACTACATGGACAAACTGGGCGCGGCGGAAATGGTCAACAGATTAACCCGGCTTACGCAGCAACATGGGGAACGTTTTACACCCTGTGACGCGTTGATTGAGGCGGCTAAAAAATAGACGAAATTTTACATTTCTGCTGAAAATGGAATAACCAATCCGATTCAGCGGCTTAGAAAAACGCCGCCAGAGTGTGCGGCGCAGCATGATTCTGAGAAGTGCTTATTTAATAAACAACCGGTTGACTATACTGAAGCCATTAGGGTAAAACACAGCGTTCATTCGCAGAGTGAAGAGTCAGGCGCTACGCGTCGGGCGATGTCGACAAACAACAGCGGTGCTTTATGCAAGTTTTTATCATGCGTCACGGCGATGCGGCTCTGGAAGCAGCCAGTGATTCAGTAAGGCCATTGACCTTATGTGGCTGCAACGAATCACGTCAAATGGCCAACTGGCTTAACAGCCAGACGCCGGACATTGAGCGAGTAATGGTGAGTCCCTATTTACGCGCGCAGCAAACGCTCGCGATGGTGCGTGAAGCCTTTCCCCTGCCGGAAGGCCAGGACGTGCTGCCGGAGTTAACGCCAGGTGGCGATCCTGAGATGGTAGGGTGCTATCTGCAGGCGCTGGCGAATGAAGGCGTGAAATCGGCGCTGGTGATCTCACATTTACCGTTGGTGGGGTATTTAGTCTCTGAACTGTGCCCACAGGAAGCACCGCCCATGTTTGCCACTTCCGCCATTGCCTGCGTGGAGTTCGATCCCGCGGCAAGCGCAGGTAAATTGCTGTGGCAGGTCAGTCCCAAAAAACTGGCGAAAGCGATCTGACGTCTCTGGGCCGATCCCGTCGGCCCCTTTTATGGCAACTCAGGCGGTTGCCACTCCTCAATCTCAATCAATACCAGCAGCGCGGCGTCACCGCCAAACATCTTCGGCGCCTGATGAAAAGCCATCACCCACGGATGCTGGGCCAGCCACAGCGGCGTCTGCTGCTTCAGAATATGCTTCCCATGACCGGTCATGACGCTGGCGCAGAACAGATGTTCACGGCGGCAGGCGGCGATGAGTGCCCCCAGCTCCTGCTTGGCCTGCTGCTGCGTTAATCCGTGCAGATCCAGGAAAATCTCTGGCGTATAGTCGCCGCGACGCAATTTTTTCAGCTCAAAGTGACTGACATCGGCGCGAACGTAACGGGTTGCCCCTTCCGTAGAAAGCAGCGGCTGAAACTCATCCGAAAAGTAGTGACTGTTGTCCGCCTGCTCTGAAAGCAGACGCTTTACCGGAATCTGGCGGGTTTTCACCGGCGCTTTATGGACAAAGGTGTCCTGTTTTAACTGACGTGTTCCGGTCATTAACTGGCGAAACAGCGCTTCATCATCCGGGCTTAGTGGTGTTTTTTTACTCATGGCAGGTCAGTCATATCAGAAAAGGCTGTCACACAGCAGAGCCGCTACCTTACCGTTAAGTGTCATTAAATGTCAGCTTTTTCACCTCGCTGCGCTGAATTCTCCCCGGCTTCATGGCACACTACTGGCCGATTTAGCAAAAGGCCTGCGGAGGGCTACGTGGACAAAATTTTCGTCGATGAGGCAGTGAACGAACTGCACACCATTCAGGACATGCTGCGCTGGGCGGTCAGCCGCTTTTCCGCTGCCGGAATCTGGTACGGACATGGTACAGACAATCCCTGGGACGAAGCCGTTCAACTGGTCCTGCCGTCACTCTGGCTACCGCTGGATATTCCGGAAGATATGCGCAACGCGCGTCTGACCGCCAGCGAACGTCTGCTGATCGTTGAGCGCGTTATCCGTCGCGTCAACGAGCGCATTCCGGTCGCCTATCTGACCAATAAAGCCTGGTTCTGCGGTCACGAATTCTTTGTGGATGAGCGCGTGCTGGTTCCACGTTCACCCATTGGCGAACTGATTGAGAACCGCTTTGCCGGTCTGGTCAGCACGCCGCCGCGTCATATTCTGGATATGTGTACCGGCAGCGGCTGCATCGCGATTGCCTGCGCCTATGCCTTCCCGGAAGCGGAAGTGGACGCCGTGGATATCTCCACCGGTGCGCTGGCCGTCGCCGAGCAGAACATTGAAGAGCATGGACTAATTCATCAGGTGACGCCAATTCGTGCTGACCTGTTCCGCGAACTGCCACAGCTAAAATACGATCTGATCGTCACGAATCCGCCGTATGTGGATGCGGAAGACATGGATGATCTGCCAAACGAATATCGTCACGAACCTGAGCTGGGTCTGGCGGCAGGCAGCGATGGCCTGAAGCTGGTGCGCCGTATTCTGGCGTGTGCACCTGACTATCTCAGCGAGCAGGGCGTTCTGGTCTGCGAAGTGGGCAACAGCATGGTGCACATGATCGAGCAGTATCCCGATGTGCCCTTTACCTGGCTGGAATTCGACAACGGCGGTGACGGCGTCTTTACGCTGACGCGCCAGCAGATTGTCGACGCACAACACCATTTCTCTTTTTATAAAGACTAAAAGTGGGGCGAAGTATCGCCCGCCAAACCCTGAGAAGGAAACAGCATGGCCGGAAACAGCATCGGGCAATTTTTTCGAGTAACCACCTTCGGCGAGTCCCACGGTCTTGCGCTGGGCTGCATTGTTGACGGCGTGCCGCCAGGCATCCCGCTGACCGAAGCCGATATTCAGCACGATCTCGATCGCCGTCGTCCTGGCACATCGCGCTATACCACGCAGCGCCGCGAGCCGGATCAGGTGAAAATTTTGTCCGGTGTGTTTGAAGGCGTGACGACCGGCACCTCAATTGGTCTGCTGATTGAGAACACCGATCAGCGCTCGCAGGATTACGGCGCGATCAAAGATCTGTTCCGTCCGGGCCATGCGGATTACACCTACGAGCAGAAATATGGTCAGCGCGACTACCGTGGCGGCGGCCGCTCGTCGGCGCGCGAAACCGCGATGCGTGTGGCGGCAGGTGCCATCGCCAAGAAATACCTGCAGATGAAACACGGTGTGGTGGTGCGCGGCTATCTGTCACAGATTGGTGATATCGCCTGCGAGCTGAAAGACTGGAGCATCGTAGAAGAGAACCCGTTCTTCTGCCCGGATGCTGGCAAGCTGGAAGCGCTGGACGAACTGATGCGCGGCCTGAAAAAAGAGGGCGACTCCATTGGTGCTAAAGTCACTGTCATGGCTGAGAACGTGCCACCAGGCCTGGGCGAGCCGGTCTTCGACCGACTGGACGCCGATCTGGCGCATGCGCTGATGAGTATCAATGCCGTCAAAGGCGTCGAAATCGGTGACGGCTTTGCGGTGGTAAACCAGCGCGGCAGTCAGCATCGCGACGAGATCCGTCACGATGGTTTCCAGAGCAATCACGCGGGTGGCATTCTGGGCGGTATCAGCAGCGGTCAGATCATCAGCGCCAATGTGGCGATGAAACCGACTTCCAGCATCACCGTGCCGGGTAAAACCATTACCCGCGATGGCGAAGAAGTGGAGATGATCACCAAAGGTCGTCACGATCCCTGCGTGGGGATCCGTGCCGTGCCGATCGCGGAAGCGATGATGGCGATCGTGCTGATGGATCATCTGCTGCGCCAGCGGGCGCAGAACGGTGATGTTAACAGCTCCGTGCCGCGCTGGTGATGGCATGAAAGCGCTCTTGCTTACCCTGAGTGCGCTGCTGATCAGCGCCTCAAGCCTGGCGGCGACGCCGTGGCAAAACATTCAGCATCCAATCAGCGGCGCACCGCAATCTATTGGCGGCTTTGCCAATGGCTGTATTGTTGGCGCGCAGTCGCTGCCGCTGAATTCACCCAACTATCAGGTGATGCGGCAGGATCAGCGGCGTTATTTCGGTCATCCCGATTTGATTCAGTTTATTCAGCGGCTCAGCACCCAGGTGCATAACCTGCAACTGGGTAACGTGCTGATTGGCGACATGGGCATGGCAGCAGGCGGGCGCTTCAGCAGCGGTCACGCCAGTCATCAGACCGGACTGGATGTAGATATCTGGCTGCAGCTACCAAAAAGCCGCTGGAGCGCGCAGCAACTGCTGAAGCCGCAGCCGCTGGATCTGGTTGGGCCAGGCGATAAAAATGTCATTGCGCGCCACTGGCAGCCGGAAATCGACAGCCTGATTAAACTGGCGGCCAAAGATGATGATGTCACACGCATCTTCGTCAATCCGGCAATTAAAAAGCAGCTTTGTGCTGATGCAGGTAACGATCGCGACTGGCTGCGTAAAGTGCGTCCGTGGTTTGCTCATCGTGCCCATATGCATGTGCGGCTGCGCTGCCCGGCAGGCAGTATTGGCTGTGAAGATCAGCCTGCACCGCCGCCAGGCGATGGCTGTGGCGCAGAACTGCAGAGCTGGTTCCTGCCGAAGCAACCGGGTTCTGGTGCACCGGTGAAACGTGAGCCACCGCCGCTGCCGCCTGCCTGTCAGGCCCTGCTGGATAAACATTTACTGTAAGGGATTCCATGGATTGGTTTGTGGTCAGCCCGCTGCTGGTCGGGCTGCTGTTTTTAATCGCCATGCTGGCCGGTTTTATTGATTCAATCGCGGGTGGCGGGGGATTACTTACGGTACCTTCGTTGCTGGCGGCGGGCCTCTCTCCTGCCCAGGCGCTGGCGACCAATAAACTGCAATCGGTCGGCGGATCGTTTTCCGCCAGCCTCTACTTTGTCCGGCGCGGTGCAGTGAAGCTGAATGAGCAGTGGCTGAATATCGCCATGACGCTGATGGGGTCCGTGCTGGGTGCGATACTGATTCAGCGTCTGCAGGCGGATTTTCTGCGTCAGATGCTGCCGCTGTTTTTAATCGCCATCGGCCTGTGGTTCCTGCTGATGCCGCGCCTGGGGGAAGTGGATCAGGCGCGCCGCCTGCATGGCCTGGCTTATGCGCTGGTGGGCGGCGGAGCCGTGGGATTCTACGACGGATTTTTCGGACCGGGCGCAGGCTCCTTTTATGCACTGGCTTTCGTCACGCTCTGCGGCTACAACCTGGCCAAAGCGACCGCACACGCCAAGGTCCTTAACTTCACTTCAAACCTGGGCAGCCTGCTGTTCTTTATGTTCGGTGGCAAAGTGGTGTGGGGAACCGGCCTGGTTATGATGCTCGGCGCGATCTGCGGCGCGCGTCTGGGCGCGCGGCTGGTGCTGAGCCGCGGACAGAAACTGATCCGCCCGATGGTGGTCATTGTCTCTGCCGTCATGAGCATTAAATTACTGTGGGACAGCCACGGCAGCGACGTTCTGGCCTGGCTGGCCACGCTGCATTCGTAACTTTTTACGTGATACCGTCATGAACCCGACTCATCATTATGAACAGCTGATCACGCTGTTTGATCGCTGTTTCAGCGATGAATTTCAGACCCGTCTAATTAAAGGCGACGATGAACCGATCTATCTTCCTGCGGATGCAGAGTCGCCGTGGAACCGCGTGGTCTTTGCCCACGGCTTCTACGCCAGCGCTCTTCACGAGATCTCACACTGGTGCATCGCCGGTGAAGCCCGCCGCAAACTGGTCGATTTTGGCTACTGGTACTGCCCGGATGGCCGCGACGCGCTGACCCAGAGTCAGTTTGAAGCAGTGGAAGTGAAGCCGCAGGCGCTGGAGTGGATGTTTTGTACGGCGGCAGGCTTTCCCTTCAACGTGAGTTGTGACAATCTCGACGGAGATTGTGAGCCGGATCGCATTGCGTTTCAGCGTAAAGTCCATGCTCAGGTCATGAGCTATCTGACGTCGGGCATTCCCGACCGTCCCGCGCGTTTTATTACCGCCCTGGCGGAATTTTATGGCAGGCCGTCATTAACAGCGTCGCAGTTTCCCTGGCCGGACGATCTGTGATGCAGAAAGGCATTATAAATAGAGGAATTGAGATGATCGCAGAATTTGAAGCGCGTATTCTGGCCCTGATTGACGACATGGTCGAGCATGCCAGTGACGATGAGCTGTTCGCCAGCGGTTATCTGCGCGGGCATCTGACACTGGCCGTGGCCGAGGTGGAGCAACTGGGCGAACATACGCCAGAAGCGCTGCAGATTCAGGTCTCCCGCAGCCTGCAAAATGCCATTGCGGCGGGTGAACTCTCGCCGCGCGATCAGGCATTAGTGGTGGGGATGTGGGACAACCTGTTTGTCCAGGCTCGTCAGCTCTCCGCCTGACCGTGCAGGGCGGCATGCCGCCCTTATCATCGCCAGTTAAACCGCTTTTCCCTTCAGTAATTTCCTTACCCAGTAACGATTAGGATTGAGGGCTGCCAGCGTACTGGCATCCAGCGGCTGTGGCTCGCCGGTCAGCTGGGCTGCCAGCACTTCGGCTGCCAGCGGTGCACTGCACAGGCCGCGCGACCCCAGCGCCCCAAACAGGTATAAGCCCGTAAACTCAGGTGCGTCAGCGATGTCATGACCTGCTGCAAGCTGGGTCGGTAAATCAGCATACTGCTTAAGCGTCGCATCATAATCCGGTACGCCGCCCACCATCGGCAGGTGGTCCCGCGTGGCACAACGCACGCCCATTCTTGCTTCACCGCCACTGACATCCACGTTTGTTGCCCAGCGGCTGTCAGGCAGGCAATGCAACAGGCGGCTGCGGTTCTCCTGCTGATCCTCTTCCCGGTAATCTGTGGCGGTTTCGCCACGGTGATAGCTGGCACCGATGCAGTGAGTACCAAACTGTGGGCTGACGGGCGTCAGATAGCCGTCGTAACAGAGCACGGTGTGGAGTGCATTAAGCCCCGGCGTGGAGGGAACATGGCTTACCTGACCGGCCACCGGATAGGCTGGCAGCGGGGCGCTCTGCGCAAAGTCGGCTATCGCATGACCGTTTGCCAGCACCACCGTGGCATGACGGACCGCCGGACGATCGCTGAACGTCAGCGTCCAGTGATCGCCCTCGCGTGAAAGTTCGCTGACGCGATGCAGCCAGTGAATGCGTAATCCCTGGGTTTCGCCATGCGCCAGCATCGCGCTGGTCAGCTCAGCCGGTGAAAGCCAGCCGCCCTGCGGGTAGAAAATACCGCCACAGCCGTGGTCGACATTCGCCAGCGTCTCTGCCTCATCCACATTAACGCCACGGGCGATGCATTCAGGCAGGCCCATCGCCAGCATCTGATCGATCTTCTTGCGGCTTTTCTCATCCCAGCCCAGTTGCAGCACACCGCTCCAGTGATGTTCATAGGCGACAGTTAACTGATCGTAGAGCCGCCGGGCAAAACTGAATGCTGCCGGGAAAAAGGTGGCAAGCGCCGGGTCGTGCTGATTGAGCAGCGGATAGAGTGCTCCCTGACGATTGCCGGACGCACCCAGTGCCGGCGCCTCATCGGCGCAGTAAAGCGTCACCCGCCAGCCGCGACGCAGCAGCGCCAGCGCCAGCGTGGCACTGGCAACGCCGCCGCCAATGAGCGCAACATCATGTTGCGCCGCTGATTGACGATGATACCAGGGCTGCCCGGCAGGCAGCGCAGGTGCATCCTGTAAAGGTCCGCATAGCATTTCGCGCTTGGGACCAAATCCTTTGCGGCGGATGACGTCAAAGCCGGCCTCCTGCAGACCGCGCCGGACAATGCCTGCGGCGGTAAAGGTCGCGAATGTCCCCTGCGGACGCGCCAGTTTTGCCATCATGCTGAACAGTGCTGGCGTCCACATATCCGGGTTCTTCGACGGCGCGAAACCATCCAGGAACCAGGCATCCACCTGATGATTCAGGCTCTCATCCAGCTCTCCCATCAGCTGGTTAATATCGCCCAGCCACAGGTCGAGGGTGATACGTCCGCCGTCAAACAGCAGTCGCTGACAGCCGGGCAGGGCGGCGGGCCATTGCGCCTGCAGCGCCGCCGCCCACGGGGCCAGTTCAGGCCAGTGCTGCTGCGCCGCAGCCAGGTCATCACGGGTTAACGGAAATTTCTCAAAGCTGATGAAATGCAGACGTTTTAAAGTGGCATCAGGCTGGTCACGCTGAAACGCATCGAACGCCTGCCACAACGTCAGAAAATTGAGGCCGGTGCCAAAACCGCTTTCCGCCACGATCAGCAGATCCCGTGGATGCTCAGCAAAACGCTGGGGAAAACCGTTGCCGCCAAGGAAGACATAGCGTGTCTCTTCCAGACCATTGTCATTAGAGAAATAGACGTCGCCAAACGCTCGGGAAACAGGTGTACCCTGTTCATTCCAGTTTAGCTGCGCATGTTCGACCGGGGTTAATTTCACGGTAAAGGCTCATTTTTCAGGCAGTGGCGCGATTTTAGCGACCCACGTGACATGACGCAAATTTACAAAAGGAAATAGCTGATCGGACTTGTTCGGCGTACAAGTGTACGCTAGAGTGCATGCCAATTAAGAAGAAGTGGATGAGGAAGATTGAATGAAACGTGCTGTGATTACTGGCTTAGGGATCGTTTCCAGTATTGGTAATAACCAGCAGGAGGTGCTGTCATCTCTGCGTGAAGGACGCTCTGGCATCACCTTTTCTGAAGAGATGAAAGATTCCGGCATGCGTAGTCACGTCTGGGGTAACGTTAAACTGGATACCACCGGCCTCATCGATCGCAAAGTTGTGCGTTTTATGAGTGATGCGTCAATCTATGCTTATCTTTCCATGGAAGAAGCGATTAAAGATTCCGGCCTCACCACTGAAATGTATCAGAGCAACCCACGTGTGGGTCTGATTGCAGGCTCAGGCGGCGGTTCTCCACGTTTCCAGGTATTTGGTGCTGATGCGATGCGCAGCCCACGTGGCCTGAAAGCGGTTGGCCCTTACGTGGTCACCAAAGCGATGGCTTCTGGCGTCTCTGCCTGCCTCGCCACGCCGTTCAAGATTCATGGCGTAAACTACTCAATCAGCTCCGCCTGTGCCACCTCGGCGCACTGTATCGGTAATGCTGTTGAGCAGATTCAGCTCGGCAAGCAGGATATCGTTTTTGCTGGCGGCGGCGAAGAGCTGTGCTGGGAAATGGCCTGTGAATTCGACGCGATGGGCGCGCTCTCTACCCGTTACAACGACACCCCGGAAAAAGCGTCACGTACCTATGACAACGAGCGCGACGGTTTTGTTATTGCGGGTGGCGGCGGCATGGTCGTTGTTGAAGAGCTGGAGCATGCGCTGGCTCGTGGTGCGCACATCTATGCCGAAATCGTCGGTTACGGTGCGACGTCAGACGGTGCAGACATGGTTGCGCCATCCGGCGAAGGCGCAGTACGCTGCATGAAGATGGCGATGCACGGTGTCGATACACCCATCGACTATCTGAACAGCCACGGAACCTCTACCCCGGTAGGTGATGTGAAAGAGCTGGGTGCGATTCGTGAAGTGTTTGGCGATAACACGCCATACATCTCTGCGACCAAAGCAATGACCGGCCACTCACTGGGTGCCGCTGGCGTGCAGGAAGCGATCTACTCGCTGCTGATGCTGGAGCATGGTTTTATCGCGCCAAGCATCAACATCACCTCGCTGGACGCGGCAGCAACCGGCATGAACATTGTGACTGAGCCAGTGGAAAAAGAGCTGACCACCGTGATGTCTAACAGCTTTGGTTTTGGCGGCACCAACGCCACATTGACCATGCGTAAATATCAGGCGTAATCAGTACTCTGAAGGGCCGGCTTGCCGGCCCTTTTTGTTTTTAAAGCCCATCTCCGTTACCTCATTTACCCCTCGGTATTAACCCTCCCGCTGCAGTAGCCGCAGCAACTTATCGCATCCTGCCACAATCTCGTCAGGCGTCAGCGCGGCAAAACCGAGCATCCAGCCTTGTTGAGATGCGTGTCCGGCATAAAGCGGACTCAGTCGCGGTAGCAGCAATCCCTGTTGTGTTGCCAGCGCGGTTAAGCGTGCTTCATCCTTTTGTACTGTTACCGTCAGCTGTAATCCACCGCCGCTGGCTATTGGCGTGATCCACGGCGAGAGCCGCTGCTCAATCTGCTCAAGCAACCGATCGCGACGGCTGTGATAGAGCTGACGCATCAGGCGCAGATGGCTGGCGAAATGTCCCTGTTGCAGAAAGGCGGCGGTGACAGCCTGCGGCAGCAGGGCGCTGTGCCCATCCAGCACGCTCCGTGCACGGCCTATGGGCGTAACCAGCGCCGGCGGCACGACCATCCAGGCCAGCCGCAGGGAAGGAAACAGCGACTTCGAAAAGGTGCCCAGCGTAATGACCCGCTGATGCCGGTCCAGACCCTGCAATGCAGGAATCGGACGTTCGTTGTAGTGAAACTCGCTGTCGTAATCGTCTTCTATCAGCCAGCTCTGGTTGCGCTGTGCCCAGTCCAGCCATGCCAGACGTCGCGGCAGGCTGAGCGTGACGCTGGTGGGATAGTGATGCGAGGGCGTCAGGTACATGAGCGTTGCACTGCCACTGGTGGGCAGGGCGCCTTCGGCATCAACAACAATCCCACGCACCTGTGCGCCTGCAGCCAGGAAGGCATTGCGGGCACCGGGATAGCCCGGCTCCTCCATCCACACCTCATCACCAGGATCGACCAGCATCATGCTCAGTAACTGCAGCGCCTGTTGGGAACTGGTCAGAATGATGACCTGCTCCGGCTGGCACGCGACGCCCCGGGAGAGTGTCAGATAATCAGCAAGTGCACTGCGTAACGGCAGATAGCCACAGGGATCGCCATATCCCATTGCGGTGCTGCCCAGAGAACGTTGTACGCTGCTGCTCAGGCGTCGCCAGGTGTCGTGAGGAAACGCACGTAACTCCGGTGAACCGGATGCGAACGCGTGAGGAAAAGGGGGATCCTGACAGCCACCGGTTGCCAGCACCTGCTGGCCGCGCGCCGAAAAACGGGCGGGCTGATGCCGTGTCGGCAAAGATGAGGGTGTGCCGGGGATGATGATGGCGACAAAAGTACCGCGACCGGTTTCACGTCGCAGATAGCCTTCACTCTCCAGTTGTCCGTAGGCCGCTTCCACCGTCACGCGTGAAAGGTGCAGATCCAGCGCCAGCTGTCTGCTGGAGGGTAACTGCTGACCCGCACGCAGATGGTGCCGGTTAATCGCCAGCCGAAGGGTCGCGCAGAGACGTTCACGCACGCCGCCACTGGTCTGATGCTGGAAAAGTTGTAACAGCGGTGAAGGCATATCGGTCTTATCCCTGATGAAGAATGGGTATCAGTAAGCAGTCCACTTTGCCGTAAACTGCGAATTCATCACAACAGGAGAATCGCTATGTCATCAGTTTTACGCATTCCGGCCGCCACGCCGCAGCAAAGCCTCGACTATCTGCAGTCAAAACTCGCGTATTACACCGACGCGTGGGATCTGGCGGAAGACCTGGAGCAGCAGCGTCAGGCTATCGTGGTGATTGATGCGCGTGCGCCGGAGGCTTATCGCGCCGGGCACATCTGCGGCGCCATCAACTTTCCGCATCGCGGGATGGATGCCAGCACGACGGCCCGGCTTGATCGCCGCAAAGTGTATGTCACTTATTGTGACGGCATTGGCTGTAACGGCTCGACGAAAGCGGCCCTGAAGCTGGCATCGCTGGGCTTTCAGGTAAAGGAGTTAATTGGCGGGCTGGATTTCTGGAAACGTGATGGTCATCCGCTGACCTGGGGTGATGCGGCGGGTGAATGGCCCGTTACCGCGACCAAAGCATCCTGTGGCTGTTAGCTCAGAGTACCAGCCAGAGTAAAAGGGTGATGACGACCAGTGCAATAAAGAAACCCAACAGCGGACGCCCTGCCAGTGACTGAATCGGCGGCGGCAGCGAGGCGACAAAGGGTGACCAGATCGGCTGCGGTTTAATCTCGCTGGCAGCCAGCGGCTGTTCGTGCAGTTTTTCTGCCCGGTCTGCGCGACGGCTGAACAGAAAATTCAGCAAATCCTGAGTCTGCGTCACCGTGAGCACCGTCTGTGGCGTGGCCTGAAAACGCTGCTGGCTGTAATCCTCCAGCTGCTGCCGCTCCTGCTGATCAAGCGGCTGTTTCAGGGAGGCTTCCAGCAGGTGCAGCGTAGGGGCGCTGTGCTGACTCAGCGTCTGGCGCACCTGGAGATATTGGGTCAGCAGCGGGAAGTGACGTGACGGGATCGGATCGCCGCTGGTCAGGTTCACCAGCTTCAGCGCAGCCGTCCACAGCTTACCGGTAGATTCGCCGGTGGCAGCGGCAAGGCGCACCACCTGCTGATTCAGCGTATGGTGCTCAGCAGGCAGCAGCGTACGGTCGCTGACGCGAATCTGCTGCGGCTGGGGAATCGTCATCTGCCCGTTCTGCAGCATCGTCAGCACCTGGCGCAATTGATCCTGGCTCAGCGCGCTAAGCACTGTCTGGCCAAATTGCTGACGGATAAAATCGCTGACAGCCTGGCGGTTATTGCCCTTGGGCAGCAAGTCGGTGAGCTGGGTCATCAGCAGGCGGGTGGCATGTCCATTTTGTGTCTGTGTTAGGCGGTTATTAAGATACTGCTCCGCTGCCGGAAAATGACGCGACTGCAACTCCGCTTCACTCTTGACGCCCACTTCATGACGGAGCCCCGCCCAGAGTTCAGGCGCTTTAAGATTGCTGAGCGAAGAGATACGCACGATCAGGCGTTCCAACGTCGTGCGCTGCGCAGGCGAAAGAGGCTGTTCACCGGCCACGGAACCGTGACGCGTTACGCCGGTTTGCGGATTGACAGATGAACGATCGACCGGCACACCGGGGCCGCTAAGAGGTTGCATGGCGGATTCCTTGGAAAAACAGAACAGCGTGGGGTGCGCCGGAAAAAGAATAGGCCATGATAGCAAAAGCCCCCGGGAAATCCCACGGGGGCATGCGCGTTTCGGCAGGAGAATTACGCTTCGGTGCGCTTCAGTTGGTGACGACGCCAGCGTTTCCAGATTGGCGGCACCAGCAGAACCGCAATTGCCAGAACCAGCAGGATTTTACAGATCAGACTTTCCCACAGAATGACCATGTTGCCGTTGCTGATCGACAGGGCGCGACGGAGGTTCTGCTCCAGCATCTCACCCAGCACAAATCCCAGAATCAACGGCGACATCGGAAAATCCATTTTACGCAGGATATAACCAAAGATACCCAATCCCACCATCAGCAACAGGTCAAAGGTGGTGCTGTGCACCGCGTAGACGCCCACGGCAGAAATAGCGGCAATGGCTGGCACCAGAAACCACAATGGAATGGTTAGCATGCGGGCGAAGACGTTGATCATCGGGATATTCATGATCAACAGCATTACGTTGCCAATCAGCAGGGCAGCAATCAAGCCCCAGACAATATCTGGCTGCTCAACAAACATCGCCGGTCCTGGTGTGATGTTGTAGAGCGTTAATGCGCCGACCATCACCGCTGTTGTCCCTGAGCCGGGAATACCCAGTGTCAGCATCGGAATAAAGGATCCACATGCAGAAGCATTGTTTGCCGCTTCCGGTGCTGCCACACCACGAATATCGCCTTTACCGAACTGATCGCTGCCGCTGATCTTTTTCTCAGTCATGTAGGCAATAGCACTGGCGATGGTGGCGCCTGCGCCAGGTAACACACCCACAAAGAAACCGATAAACGAGGAGCGCAGCGTTGCGCCGGTTGCCATAGAGGCTTCTTTCATGTTGAACATCATGCGACCGCTGGCACGAACCGCTTTCTGCCCGGTACTGGTGGACTCCAGCATCAGCAGAATTTCGCTGACTGAGAACAGACCAATCACCACCACCACAAACTGAATGCCATCGGAAAGGTGAACGCTGTCAAAGGTAAAGCGGTACACGCCGGTATTGGCATCCACGCCCACCGTAGCCATGCTGAGCCCTATTAATGCCGCAAGGAACGACTTCAGGGGATTGTGACTCATCATGCTGCCAAGGCAGGCGATAGCGAACACCATCAGCGCAAAATATTCCGCCGGGCCAAATGCCAGCGACCAGCTGGCCAGCAGGGGCGCGAACAGAATAATGCCGATAATCGCGATGGTTGAACCGATGAATGAACTGACAGCTGAGATGGACAGGGCAACGCCTGCTTTGCCCTGTTGCGCCATCGGATAACCATCCAGCGCGGTCATGATCGCGCCGGCATCACCGGGCACGTTCAGCAGGATGGAGGAGATGCGTCCGCCATATTCACAGCCGATATAGACCGTTGCCAGCAGGATCAGCGCCGATTCCGCCGGTAAGTGCAGGGCAAAGGCCAGCGGCATCAGGATCGCCACGCCGTTGATCGGCCCCAGACCCGGCAGCAGGCCGACGATGGTACCGATAAAACAGCCAATCAGGGCAATCAGCAGGTTCTCTGGCGTCATGGCGACGGCAAAGCCCTGCATTAAAAAGGACCAGGTATCCATGATACTCTCCTTAACTCAGCCAGCTGCCGACCGGAAGGGTCACTTC
The DNA here is from genome assembly GCF_014155795.1 of Pantoea hericii. Classification (NCBI taxonomy): domain Bacteria; kingdom Pseudomonadati; phylum Pseudomonadota; class Gammaproteobacteria; order Enterobacterales; family Erwiniaceae; genus Pantoea; species Pantoea hericii. The sequence continues at coordinate 442,725 of NZ_SCKV01000001.1, read as the reverse complement.
CAGCAGACGGTCAAAGGCATAAAAAAGTGTGGAGCCCATTACCACGCCGGACAGTGCGGCTGCCCACCAGCGCGCACCAAACAGCAAGCCGATGCCAAACGTCAGCAGCGTTGTGCTGATGGCAAAGCCCAGCATTTCAAACAGCCAGCCATAGAGCATCATCATTGCCGCCAGCGCCACCAGACGTTTCAGTGTGCTGTGGGCTGGCCAGTGAATGGTGTCCGGTTTACGAAACAGCATCAGCACGGCACAGATTGCCATCAGGCCAAGGATCGCCATTGGGAACGGTCGTGGTCCCACCGGTTCGTAGCTGTATTCACTCTGAATTTGCCAGGCTATTACCATGCCGCCGAGGCACAGGGCCAGCCAGAGGCCCGCAAAAATACGATCGCTCATGATTCGCTCCGCTTATTTGGCCAGACCAAATGATTTTGCCTTCTCACGATAATCCGCCACCTGCGTTTTCACGTAGCTATCGAGTTCCTGCCCGAACATGTTGAATTCAAACAGACCACGCATATCGCGTTGTTTTTTAAACTCCGGGGTATCCACCATCTTTTTAAATGCCTGCTCCCACCACTGATAATCAGCATCGCTGACTTTAGGGCCGAGGTAGTAGCCACGAATAACGGGCCAGACGATATTAAAACCCTGTTCTTTGGCGGTAGGGACCTCAGCCAGCTGGCCAGGAAGACGTTGATCGGACATCACCGCCAGTACCCGCATTTTGCCGCCCTGCAGATGTGGCACCATCTCACTCATGTCGCCGGAAACCACCTGAATATGATTGCCGAGCAGCGCCGTTACCGGCTCACCACCGCCTTCAAAGGCGACATAGCGCATTTTGCGGGGATCGATGCCCGCTTCGCGCGCCAGCAACGCCGTTTTCATCCAGTCCTGACTGCCGATTGATGCGCCGGCACCGACCACCACTTTGGTCGGGTCTTCTTTCATTGCCGCCATCAGTTCGCCCAGGGTTTTCCATGGCGCGTCTTCGCGGACGGCGACCATACCGTAGTCCGTTCCCACGGCGGCCAGCCACTTCACATCGTCAACCGAATAGCGACCAAATTTGCCCTGTGACAGGTTCAGCAGCGATCCGCCAGAAAAGGCGACCACCGTGCCCGCTTCAGCCGGACGCTGGGCAATAATGGCGTTATAGGCCACCGCACCCACGCCGCCAGGCATATAGGTCACGCGCATCGGGGTTTCAATTTGTTTGGTTTCCTGCAGCGAGACCTGCAACAGCTTGCAGGTAAGATCAAACCCGCCGCCCGGTTTGGCTGGTGCAATACATTCGGTACGGCCAGGGCCGTCAGCGGCATTGGCAGCCGGTACCAGCAGAGCCAGCAGGGCAGAGGTAAGGGCGGTATGGATTATTTTTTTCATCGTGCGCTCCATTCATTCTTCCAGAGTGTGATTACAGCCGTAATATTGGCGTTACTGAATTGTTAAAACAGTTACCTTTCATTTACCTTTCACTGCCCGGATTTAATGACAGGATGTGATATGCGTCTCTTACTGGTAGAAGATACCGTTGAACTGGCACGCTGGCTGCAGAAGGCGCTGACGCAAAAGGGCTTCGCCGTTGACTGGGTTGCAGATGGGGTTGCCGCCGATCACGCGTTGCAATGTGAAGCCTATGCGCTGGTCGTGCTGGATGTTTCCCTGCCGCGTATTGATGGTCTGGAGGTGCTGACGCGGTTACGGCGGCGTGGACAGGGTGTGCCGGTGTTGCTGTTAACGGCGCGCAGTGCACTGGATGACCGGGTGCGCGGCCTGAATCTGGGGGCGGATGATTATCTGACCAAGCCGTTTGAACTGGATGAACTGGAAGCGCGATTGCGCGCGCTGTTGCGGCGCAGTCAAAGCCAGTCCGCGCAAAGTCAGTCACTGGGGCAACTGGTGCTGGATGGGGAGGGCTATTTTCTGCTGGCTGAAAAGCCGCTGGCATTAACGCCGCGCGAATCCAGTATTCTTACTACCCTGATGCAGCGTCATGGCCGGCCCGTTTCCCGTCAGCATCTCTATGAACAGACCTTTACTCTGGCTGATGAGGCCAGTCCGGAGAGCATTGAGCTGTATGTGCATCGGGTGCGTAAAAAACTGGCGGGCAGTGATGTAGCGATTGTGACGCTGCGCGGACTCGGCTACAGCCTGGAAACCTTGCCGTGCGGCTGATTCACTCGCTGCGCGGCGAGCTGCTGGCGTGGCTGGGCCTGCCACTGCTGTTGCTATGGGCGCTGTCAGTCTATACCCACTATCAGAGTGGACTGGCGGCAGCCAACCAGGCCTATGACCGCTCGCTGCTGGCTTCGGCCCGAACCGTGGCAGAACGTCTGGTGGTACGACAGCAGCATCTGGAAGTCGATGTTCCCTGGGTGGTGCTCGACAGTTTTGAACGTAATATGAATGATCAGCTGTTTTATCAGGTCATTTCCCCGCAGGGGAAAACCCTCTCCGGTTACGACGATCTGCCGCCGATTCCGCCAGCCAGTAAAATGTCGACCGCTTATCCGGCGCTGGTGCACTTCTATGATGGTCGCTATCACCAGCATCGCATTCGCGTTGCGGCACTCTGGCAACCGGTCAGTGAGGCGGGTGTTGAAGGCATGGCACTGGTCCTGGTGGCTGAAACCATTAATTCTCGTCAGGAGTTCGCCAGCCGGTTGATGCGCACTGCGCTGATCAGTCAGAGCGGGCTGGTTCTGATGACGCTACTGCTGGCCAGTCTGATGCTGCGTCGGGTGCTGCGACCGCTACGTCGACTGTCACGCATTGTCCTGCAGCGGGATGGGGGAGAGTTAACGCCACTGCCGTCATTACCCTGGTCAGAGCTTCAGCCGCTGATCATCGCATTTAACCGTTACCTGGAGCGCCTGCGCGGGCTGCTGGCGCGTCAGGATCGCTTCAGCGCCGACGCGGCTCACCAGCTTCGCACCCCGCTGACCATCCTCAAAACTCAGGTCAGCGTGGCACTCAACAGCGATCGTCCTGAGCAGTGGCAGGAGAGCCTGCTTGGGATGCGCCACACGCTGGATGAGACCATTTTACTTACCGACCGGCTGCTACAGCTGGCCCGCATTAAAGCGCGGCATGGTGAAGATAAGCCAATGGCACGTGTCGATCTGGCCGCCATTGTGCGTGAAGCCTGTTTTAGCCGTTATCCGGCGGCGCGAACCCGGCAGCTTGACCTCGGTTATGAGGGTGAAGAGTGTCATAAGGTGGTGGGGGATGGTGTTCTGCTGGGCGAGCTGTGCGCCAACCTGCTTGATAACGCTATTAAATACACCCCGCACAATGGCGTGGTGACGGCGCGCGTGACACCTGGAAAACTGGAAATTGAGGATAGTGGTCCGGGCATTGAGGATGCCAGTCAGGCCAAAGCACTTCAGCCTTTTCAGCGGCTGGATAATGTCGGCATGCAGCCCGGTGCGGGTATTGGTCTTGCGCTGGTCCAGGATATCTGTGCCTGGCATGGTGCCACAATGCAGCTGGACCGCAGCCCGCAGCTTGGCGGGCTGCGGGTAACCGTCTTGTTTACCTCGGTGGCAGGCTGACCGCTTTACGCCGGATTAACGGCGTACGCAGTCGCTGGGCCAGGATCACACCGCCCAGCGTCAGACCGCCGCCAATCCAGTGGTAACTGTGCAGCTGTTCATGCAGGAATATCACCGCAATCACCGCGGTAAATACCGGAATCAGATTCATAAAGATGCTGGTGGTGCTGGCCCCCAGACGCTGCACGCCATGGATCCACAGGAACGGCGCAATGATCGACGCAAACAGACCGGCAAATGCCACCAGCGGCAGATTATGCCGGTTAAGCGCCACCTCAGGTGCCAGCAGAAAACCAGGCAACAGCAGCACGACACCAAATAAAATCTGCACATACAGGCTTTGCCAGATAGGCAGCGGCAGCGCCCAGCGCCGTGTCAACACGCCATAGAGTGCATAGGCGGCGGAAGCGGCCAGCATCAGCAGTTCGCCTTTGCCCAGGCCATGATTCAGCAGTTGCATCACATTGCCTTCACTGACCAGCCATACCAGACCGATGAATGAGATGATACTGCCGAGCAGGATACCGAGCGTCGGCGCAATGCGGAGGATCACGACGCTCAGCAGCACGGTGAGCAGCGGAATGAGTGCGCCAATAATGCCCATAAAGAGTGCGCTGACACTGTGTGCCGCGTAATACGCGAGGCTCTGATAGAGCACCATCCCGAGCAGTCCAAGCATAGCCAGCCGCCAGAGATGCGGCTTGATAGCCACACGCGCCCGCCACACGCCCGGCAGCACAAAGGGCGTCAGCACCAGTAGCGCCAGCAGCCAGCGATAGAAAGAGATCGCCGCGGGATCGATCGCACTGGCTGAGAGCTTGCTGACAATGGAGTTGATTGACCAGATTATTACCGCAAAGAGCGGATAGAGGAAAAACATGCTGACTCTCTATATATATAATTAATGAGGCGCATTGTACGCGTGTCCGGATTTATTCAGATCATTAATATCGGAAAAATAAGTGATTGATGGGACTGAGTGATCCTGATAGTGACCAGTCACTCCCCGCGTCATATGACATCGGGCGGGTCACGACAGCGGCTGCGTTTTCTGCGCGCCATCGTGCTGCCGGCGCAGGGGAACGTGTGCAGCGTCTCGCCCTTGCGCTGGAATACCGTTCCGCCCCGGCGCTGATTGTCATTTTCAGGCAGCCGGCGGAAATCACGCCCGATCGCTATCGCGCACGGTTAGGCTAACGCGTCGCTTTGTGCCAGAATCACTCCCCTCTATGCAACTGACAGGAAAGCCGTAGTGAAAATTCTGGTCGATGAAAATATGCCCTACGCCCGTGAGTTATTCAGTCGTACCGGCGATGTTGTCGCGGTGCCGGGACGTCCGCTGCCGGTGGCAGAACTGGCCGATGCCGATGGTCTGATGGTGCGCTCAGTCACCCAGGTGAATGAGTCACTGCTGGCAGGAAAGCCGGTAAAGTTTGTCGGAACCGCCACGGCGGGCACCGATCATATCGACGAGAACTGGCTGCAGCAGGCGGGCATTGCGTTCTCTGCCGCTCCGGGTTGTAACGCCATTGCCGTGGTGGAATATGTTTTCTCTGCGCTGCTGCTGCTGGCGGAGCGTGACGGCTTTGAGCTGCGTGACCGCACGGTCGGCATCGTCGGTGTCGGTAACGTTGGCGGGCGTCTGCAAAAGCGTCTGGAGGCCTGGGGCATCAAAACCCTGCTGTGCGATCCACCACGCGCCGATCGGGGTGACGAGGGCGATTTCCTGTCGCTGGACGCCGTCACCGCACAGGCTGATATTCTGACTTTCCACACCCCGCTGTTTAAAGACGGTCCCTATAAAAGCTGGCATCTGGCGGATGCGGCGCTGCTGATGGCGCTGAAGCCCAACACCATTCTGATCAATGCCTGTCGTGGTCCGGTGGTGGATAACAGCGCACTGCTGGAAGTGCTGAAAATGCGGCCGGATCTCAGCGTTGTACTGGATGTCTGGGAGCCGGAGCCGGATCTCTCACTGGCGTTACTGGATAAAGTTGATATCGCCACGCCGCACATCGCGGGCTACACCCTGGAAGGTAAAGCACGCGGCACCACGCAGGTATTTGAAGCCTGGTGCGATTTTATTGGTCAGCCGCAGCAGGTGCCGCTCAGCACTTTACTGCCGGTGCCGGAGTTCAGTGAAATCACCCTGAATGGCCCGCTGGATCAGCCAACGCTGAAACGCCTGGCGCATCTGGTGTATGATGTGCGCCGCGATGATGCCCCCCTGCGTAAAGTGGCGGCCAAACCGGGCGAATTTGATCGCCTGCGCAAGCAGTATCTGGAGCGCCGCGAATGGTCGTCGCTGCAGGTGAACTGTGATGACGCCACAACGGCTGAGAAGCTAAACCAGCTGGGCTTTAACGCAATCATCTCCCCGAAATAACGGGCGCTGCAGGTCAGTCGCCCCGGCGCAGTTTCCGCACTGAATCAGTCAGTGTACGGAAACGATGCGTACTGCTGGCATGGCTGCATGACGGTGGTTTCCGGGGGAGATACCCCATGGATTTCGGGTTGCATTGCGGCGGCAAGAGCACGAGTCCCGATGAGCTTACTCAGGTAAGTGATTCGGTTGAGTGAACGCAGCCAGCAAAGATGCAACGTGAAAGACGATGGGGATAAATCTGAATCCCTGGGCGGTGAATATCACCGCCTTCTGTTTTTATGTCATTGTCTGGAGTAAACCAACATGTCTGACGGCTGGAATATTGCGCTACTTGGCGCGACAGGCGCAGTAGGGAACGCTGTACTGGAACTGCTGGCGGAACGCCAGTTCCCGGTTGGTGAATTATATTTGCTGGCCAGCGAAAACAGCGCAGGCGAAATCAAGCGTTACGAGGGCCGCTCGGTGCGGGTCGACAATGCAGAGACATTCGACTGGTCACAGGCGCAGCTGGCCTTTTTTGTGGCGGGACGTGACGCTTCGGCGCGCTTTGCCGATGAAGCGGCTAACGCCGGTTGTCTGGTGATCGACAGCAGCGAGCTGTTTGCGCTGGAACCTGATGTGCCGCTGGTGGTGCCGGATGTGAACCCGCAGGTGCTGGCTGATTATCGTAATCGCAACATCATCAGCGTGGCAGATAATCTGGTGAGCCAGCTGCTGACCGCAATTAAACCGCTGGTGGATGCAGCCGGACTGAGCCGTTTACAGGTGACGAACCTGATCTCGGTCTCCAGTTACGGCAAAGTGGCGGTGGATGCGCTGGCCGGGGAAAGTGCCCGCTTGCTGAATGGTATTCCAGCCGATGAACACCATTTTGGTCGTCAACTGGCGTTTAACCTGATGCCTCAACAGGCCGATGCAGAAGGCAGCGTGGAAAGTGAACGTCGCCTGATTGATCAGGTGCGTAAAGTCCTGCAGGACGAAGGCTTACCGATTGCGGTCAGCAGCGTACAGGCACCGGTGTTCTACGGTAATGCGCAGATTGTGCATATCGAAAACCTGCGCCCGCTCTCTGCGGAAGAAGCGCGTGCCGAGCTGGCGCTGGCGTCAGATATTCGTCTGAGCGAAGAGGATGAAGTGCCAACGCCGGTTACGGATGCCTCAGGCAACGGCGAACTGAGCATCGGCGCGGTACGCAACGACTACGGTATTCCGGAGTTGCTGCAGTTCTGGTCAGTAGCGGACAATATTCGTTTTGGCGGCGCGCTGATGGCGGTGAAAACTGCCGAGAAACTGGTTCAGGAGTATCTGTAACCATGTCCGATGGTCAGACACTAAAACTGGCGCTCGGCATCGAGTATGACGGCAGTCGTTACTACGGCTGGCAACGTCAGAATGAAGTCCGCAGCGTGCAGGAGAAGGTAGAGCGCGCGCTGTCGAAGGTCGCGGATCACCCGGTCAGCATTTTTTGCGCGGGCCGCACCGATGCCGGCGTGCACGGAACGGGGCAGGTGGTCCATTTCGAGACGACATCACAACGACCTGATGGTGCCTGGACGCTGGGCGTCAACGCTAATCTGCCGCCGGATATTGCGGTGCGCTGGGTGAAAGCGGTGCCGGATGAGTTTCATGCCCGCTTCAGCGCTACGGCCCGACGCTATCGCTACCTGATCTACAATCAGCGTCTGCGTCCGGCGGTGCTGGCGCAGGGCGTCACGCACTTCTACCATCCTCTGGATGCGGAGAAGATGCAGCGCGCCGGGCAATGTTTGTTAGGCGAAAATGATTTCACCTCATTTCGCGCCGTGCAGTGCCAGTCGCGTACCCCGTGGCGCAACGTGATTCATCTTAACGTCACGCGTCAGGGCCCTTACGTGATTGTGGATATCAAAGCCAACGCTTTTGTCCATCACATGGTGCGCAATATCGTGGGCAGTCTGATGGAGATAGGCTGCGGCAATAAGCCTGAGTCATGGATGGCCACGCTGCTGGCAGCGAAAGATCGGACACTGGCGGCAGCCACAGCCCGGGCAGAGGGATTGTATCTGGTGGCGGTGGACTACCCATCCCACTTTGCGTTACCACAACCGTCGATGGGACCGTTGTTCCTCGCGGATTAATTTACTTTCAGGACTTAAAAGGGCGCGCTATGGAGTTTATCCATTTTCTGGTCGATTTTATTCTGCACATCGATGTGCATCTTGCTGAACTGGTTGCACAGTACGGTATCTGGATTTACGCTATTTTGTTCCTGATTTTGTTCTGCGAAACCGGACTGGTGGTCACGCCATTCCTGCCGGGTGATTCGCTGCTGTTTGTGGCGGGCGCACTGGCCGCGCTGCCAGGTAACGATCTCAATGTGCACATTATGGTGGCATTGTTAGTGGTGGCGGCGGTTCTGGGCGATGCGGTGAACTACACCATTGGCCGCCTGTTTGGCGAACGGTTGTTCAGTAACCCGAACTCGAAGATTTTCCGCCGCAGCCATCTGGATAAAACCCATGCGTTTTATGCCCGTCATGGCGGAAAAACCATTATCCTTGCGCGCTTTGTGCCCATCGTCCGGACGTTCGCGCCGTTTGTTGCGGGTATGGGCCATATGTCCTATCGCCACTTCGCACTGTTCAACGTGACGGGTGCGCTGCTATGGGTGCTGCTGTTCTCCTACGCCGGCTACCTGTTTGGCGATCTGCCGGTGGTGCAGGAAAACCTGAAGCTGCTGATTGTCGGCATTATCGTGGTGTCGATTCTGCCGGGTGTGATTGAAGTCTGGCGTCATCGCCGTCAGGCTAAGCAGCAGAAGCTGCCATAAGGCTTCGCTCAGGGGTAAGACCAGATTTTTATCCACAGTCTGAACAGGTTGTGGTTTAATGAGCGACATTTACCGTCTGCTGAAGCTGTTTTCAGCAGTATCAAGACGACTGGACCAGGTCAGTTTTAAACAGAAAGGTCATCAATGAGCTGGATTGAACGCATTCTTAATAAAAGCACCGGAACGCCTGTGCGCAAAGCCAGTATCCCGGAAGGGGTCTGGACCAAGTGTGACAGCTGTGGTCAGGTTCTCTACCGCGCCGAGCTGGAGCGTAATCTTGAGGTCTGCCCGAAGTGTGACCATCACATGCGTATGCATGCCCGTGAGCGTCTCGGCAGTGTCCTCGATCAGGGCACTATGGTTGAGCTGGGCAGTGAACTTGAACCTAAAGATCTGCTCAAGTTCCGTGACTCCAAAAAGTATAAAGACCGTCTGGTAGCGGCCCAGAAAGACACCGGCGAGAAAGATGCGCTGGTTGTCATGAAAGGTCAGCTGCACGGCATGACGGTTGTTGCGGCAGCCTTTGAATTTGCCTTTATGGGCGGTTCAATGGGTTCTGTGGTTGGTGCGCGCTTTGTGCGTGCGGTTGAGCAGGCGTTAGAAGATAACTGTCCGCTGATCTGCTTCTCCGCCAGTGGTGGTGCCCGTATGCAGGAAGCGCTGCAGTCGCTGATGCAGATGGCGAAAACCAGTGCGGCACTGGCCAAAATGCGCGAGCGCGGTCTGCCATATATTTCTGTGCTGACTGACCCGACGATGGGTGGCGTTTCGGCCAGTTTTGCGATGCTGGGTGACCTCAATATCGCGGAACCTAAAGCGCTGATCGGCTTTGCCGGTCCACGCGTGATCGAACAGACCGTGCGCGAAAAACTGCCGCCAGGCTTCCAGCGCAGTGAGTTCCTGATTGAGAAGGGCGCGATCGATATGATCATTCGTCGTCCGGAAATGCGTTACAAACTGGCAAGCCTGCTGGCAAAAATGATGAACCTGCCAGCACCGCTGCATGACGGTGAACAGTCCGCTCCTGCGACGACTGAATCGGAAAGCAACGAGGCCTGACAGGAGATAGAGAGGTGCGTCCAAAGCACCTCTTACCAATGCACCGTATACCGCAGCACCAGTCTGCCAGGTATAAATAAGCAAAACGGGACATATGGACAATCTTCACCTTCCTCAAGCCACGTCGCCTTTGGCCACGTGGCTTTATTATCTTGAGCACCTGCATACTCAGGCCATCGAACTGGGTCTGGACCGTATTCGTCAGGTAGCACTTCGTCTCGACCTGCTGAAACCCGCTCCCTTTGTCTTTACCGTAGCCGGCACTAATGGCAAAGGCACGACCTGTCGGACCCTGGAAACGCTGCTGATTGCCGCGGGCTACCGCGTTGGCGTCTACAGCTCGCCACATCTGGTGCGCTACACCGAGCGTGTTCGGGTCCAGGGAGAGGAGCTGAGTGAAGCGCAGCACTGCGCCAGCTTTGCGGAGATTGAAGCCGGACGTGCGGATATCTCCCTGACCTATTTCGAATTTGGCACGCTCTCTGCGCTCAATCTGTTCCACCAGGCGCAGCTGGATGTGGTGATCCTCGAAGTCGGCCTCGGCGGACGGCTGGATGCCACCAACATCGTGGATGCCGATGTCGCCGTAGTCACCAGCATTGCACTGGATCATACTGACTGGCTTGGGCCGGATCGCGAAAGCATCGGGCGTGAGAAAGCGGGTGTGTTCCGGGCGGGGAAACCGGCAGTCGTCGGTGAACCCGATATGCCACACAGCATCGCGGTGGTCGCGCAGGAAAAAGGCGCTGAGCTGTTACAGCGCAACCGTGACTGGTCATGGCAAGCCCAGGCCGAAAGCTGGTCGCTGCGTGATGCGTTGGGGGAGCTGAACGATCTGCCGCTCCCCCAGGTGCCGTTACCTAACGCGGCGACGGCACTGGTCGCGCTGCGTGTATCTGGACTTCAGGTCAGTGAGGCGCAGATTCGCGCCAGCCTGCCGCTGGCGATGCTGCCAGGGCGTTTTCAGACGATTAGTGAATCACCGCGCGTGATTCTGGATGTCGCCCATAATCCGCATGCAGCGTCGTATCTGGCGTCACAGCTGGCGACGCTGCCGAAACGCGGCAAAGTGCATGCCGTCGTGGGCATGCTGCATGATAAAGATATTGCCGGTACGCTGACGGCGCTGGCACCCATGGTCGATGCCTGGTACTGCGCACCGCTTGACGGTCCGCGCGGCGCCAGTGCTGAGCAACTGCTGGATTGCCTCTCGCAGGGCGAAGCCTTTAGCTCGGTTGAGCTCGCCTGGCAGCAGGCACGCCAGCGGGCAGCGCCGCAGGACACTGTGCTGGTCTGTGGTTCATTCCACACCGTTGCGCAGGTCATGGAATCGATTGAAACGGAGAAAGGACGTGGCAAGTAAGTTTCAAAACCGTTTAGTCGGCACCGTTATTCTGGTCGCCGTTGGCGTGATTGTGCTGCCAGGGCTGCTGGATGGTCAGAAAAAGCATTACAAAGAAGAGTTCGCCGCCATTCCGCTGGTGCCGAAACCTGACGATCAGCAGGACAGTGAAATGGTGCCACCGGTTACCCAGTCGCTGCCATCCCAGCCACCTGAAGGCGCGGGCAATGCGGTCAACAGCAGTAATGGTAATAGCAAAAGCAGCGTCACGGCAGAGCAGGGGCGTGCCGAGCCGGATGATGATACCGAACCGACTGTGGTTTCGCCGCCGCCGGTTCATCAGTCTGTGCCTGCACAGACGGTGACCAAACCGAAAGTGGCAGAGCAGCAGAAAACTAAAGTCACTGAGCAGCCTAAGCAGAAACCGGTCGAACAGCAGAAGCCTAAAGCGGTGGAGCAGACGAAGCCGAAGCCGGAAGAACCGCCTAAAGCGGTCGAACAGCCGAAGCAGGAAGCGGCGCCAAAAGCAGCAGAGACGACCGCACCGGCAGGGCAGGCTTATGTGGTGCAGTTAGGTGCGCTGAAAAACGCCAGCAAAGTGAATGAGATTGTCGCGCAGTTGCGGCTGTCGGGCTATCGCGCCTTTACTGTGCCTTCAACGCCCGTTCAGGGTCAGATTACCCGCATTTACGTCGGGCCGGATGCCTCGAAAGCCAAAATGCAGAGTGCCGTTGGCGAGCTGAAAAGCATCTCAGGGTTGGGCGGTGTTGTGAAACCGTACAGCGCCCGCTAAACCGGCGATTGGCGCTGCCGATAGCAGTAACAGGCAGCGTCTTTTTCCCGGCGTACAGCGTGCTCAGGTCGCGCTGTACGCCTGAAATAGTGAATATTTTCAACGGCCTTTCCGGCTGAGAATCACCCAGGCGATTGCGTTTTTTTTCATCGCCTTTTTTATGGATGCAGAAAAAGAAAACCGCTACGCAAACGTTTTCTTTTTCTGTTAGAATGCGCCCCGAACTGGATGCAGGGGTGCAATTGCACTGGCGCTGGAAGAGTTCATGATCTGGATTGATTACGTCATTATTGCGGTAGTTGGTTTTTCGGCTCTGGTCAGCCTCGTCCGTGGGTTTGTCCGGGAAGCCTTATCTCTTGTTACCTGGGGATGCGCGTTTTTTGTCGCCAGTCATTACTACGCCTACCTTGCAGTCTGGTTTACAGGTTTTGACGACGAACTGGTTCGTAACGGTATCGCCATCGGTGTGCTGTTTGTGGCTACCCTGATTGTAGGGGCCATTGTGAACTACGTTATCGGCACGCTGGTGGAGAAAACCGGCCTGTCGGGAACCGACCGGGTGTTGGGCGTCTGTTTCGGGGCGTTGCGTGGTGTGCTGATCGTAGCCGCTTTGCTGTTCTTCCTTGATACATTCACTGGCTTTTCTAAAAGTCCAGACTGGCAACAGTCTCAACTCATTCCCGAGTTCAGTTATATCATCAGGTGGTTTTTTGATTACCTGAAAAGCACGTCGAGTTTTTTACCCCGGTGATGTGACCGGGAGTGCGGCTAAATGAGGAAATGACAACATGTGCGGTATTGTCGGTATCACCGGTTTCATGCCGGTCAACCAGTCGATCTATGACGCGTTAACGGTGCTCCAGCACCGCGGGCAGGATGCCGCAGGCATTTGTACGATTGATGCGCTGAAATGTTTTCGCCTGCGAAAGGCAAATGGCCTGGTCAGCGACGTTTTCGAAGCTCGCCACATGCAGCGTCTGCAGGGCAATATGGGGATTGGCCACGCGCGTTATCCCACTGCGGGAAGCTCCAGTGCCTCTGAAGCGCAGCCATTCTATGTAAACTCCCCATACGGCATCACTCTGGCGCATAACGGTAACCTGACCAACGCCCATGTGCTGCGCAAGCACCTGTTTGAGAAGGGCCGCCGTCACGTTAATACCACCTCAGATTCTGAAATCCTGCTGAATATCTTTGCGCAGGAGTTAGATCGTTTTCAAAATGATCCGCTGGAAGCCGACAACATTTTTGCCGCGGTGGCTGCCGTACATCAGCAGGTGCGTGGCGCCTACGCGGTTGTCTCGATGATTATCGGCCACGGCATGGTTGCTTTCCGTGACCCTAATGGCATCCGTCCGCTGGTGCTGGGCAAGCGCGTTATCGCTGATGGTCGCACCGAATATATGGTCGCCTCCGAGAGCGTCGCGCTGGATACGCTGGGCTTTGAGTTCATCCGTGACGTCGCACCGGGTGAAGCCGTCTATGTCACTGAAGCGGGCCAGCTCTCTACCCGCCAGTGTGCTGAAAACCCGAAAAGCAATCCGTGCCTGTTCGAATATGTCTATTTTGCCCGTCCGGACTCTTTCCTGGATAAAATCTCCGTCTACAGCGCCCGTGTCCGCATGGGCACCAAGCTGGGCGAGAAAATTGCCCGCGAGTGGGAAGATCTGGATATCGACGTGGTGATTCCTATTCCGGAAACCTCTACCGATATCGCGCTGGAAATTGCCCGTATTCTCGACAAGCCTTATCGTCAGGGCTTCGTGAAAAACCGTTACGTTGGCCGTACTTTTATCATGCCGGGCCAGCAGTTACGTCGCAGCGCGGTTCGCCGCAAGCTCAACGCTAACCGTGCTGAATTCCGTGATAAAAATGTCCTGCTGGTGGATGACTCTATCGTGCGGGGCACCACCTCAGAGCAGATCATTGAGATGGCGCGTGAAGCCGGCGCCAGACGCGTTTATCTGGCGTCTGCTGCACCGGAAATTCGTTTCCCGAACGTCTACGGCATTGATATGCCGAGCGCCACGGAACTGATTGCGCATGGCCGCGAAGTGGAAGAGATTCGCCAGCTGATTAAAGCCGATGCGCTGATTTTCCAGGACCTGGACGATTTGATTGAAGCGGTGCGTGAAGAGAACCCGGACATCGCCCAGTTTGAATGCTCGGTGTTCAACGGTATCTACGTGACGAAAGATGTCGATCAGCAGTATCTGGAGTATCTGGAATCGCTGCGCAACGATGACGCCAAAGCGCTTCAACGCCAGAACGAAGTCGAAAACCTCGAGCTGCACAACGAGGGCTGATATGCTCAGCGGGTGGTCAACATAAAGCAGGGCGGGAGCAATCCCGCCCTGTTTGTTTTCAGAAACCTGCTGGCCGCGTATGATGGTGCATTGGCTGACATAAGGTTGGAATATGAAACGACTCATCATTGGCATCTCCGGCGCAAGCGGGGTGATCTATGGCGTGCGCATGCTGCAGGTGTTGCAGCAGGTGGAAGAAGTAGAAACGCATCTGGTCATGAGCCAGGCGGCGCGTCAGACGCTGGGGCTGGAGAGCGACTATTCGCTGCGTGACGTGCAGGCGCTGGCCGATGTGGTGCATGACGTGCGCGATATTGCAGCAAATATCTCGTCGGGGTCGTTTAAAACCCTGGGCATGGCGATTTTACCCTGCTCAATGAAAACGCTTTCAGGCATCGTCCACAGTTACACTGACTCCCTGTTGACCCGTGCGGCTGACGTCATATTAAAAGAGCAGCGTAAGCTGGTATTGTGCGTACGTGAAACGCCATTGCACGTTGGACACCTGCGCATGATGACCACCGCCGCCGAGCTGGGCGCCATAATAATGCCACCAGTGCCGGCTTTTTATCATCGGCCTGAAACCATCGATCAGCTGATTGACCAGACCGTCAACCGGGTTATTGATCAATTCGATATCGAATTACCGGAAGATCTCTTCGCGCGCTGGCAGGGTGCATAAAGTTCCGCTGGCGCACTTATTTAGTGCATAAGCGCGCCTCGGATCACTCTTCGTGCATTTGATGCACCAAAAGTTAACAACGTCGCTTTTTCTCTTTTACTTCACTGCTATATTCCCCCTACAAACACAGCGTTTTCGCCTGTCTGACATCACGCTAACTGCGTGGAAAACTTGCAGAACTGGCATGAAACATGCAAATTAATTTGCGCAAACACATCACAAACCACATAACAAAAAGCACTTCACTTGAGGGTAATCTATGAAAAAGCGTGTTCTGGCTCTTTCCCTGATGCTGGGCTTATCCAGTGCTGCCAGCGTATTCGCGGCAGTGCCGGGTTCAATCCGTATCGGCACAGATCCAACTTACCCACCGTTTGAGTCGAAAGACGCGCAAGGCAAGTTAGTGGGCTTCGATATCGACCTCGCTAACGAAATCTGTAAACGTATTCATACCCAATGCACCTACGTTGAAAGCGACTTCGATGCGCTGATCCCGTCGCTGAAAGCGAAAAAAATTGATGCCATCATCTCCTCACTTTCCATCACAGCAAAACGTCAGGAAGAGATCGCCTTCTCGGATAAGCTTTACGCTGCTAATGCGCGTTTAGTCGCACCGAAAGGATCGAAAATTCAACCGACCATTGAGTCGCTGAAAGGCAAAAATATCGGTCTGCTGCAGGGCACAACCCAGGAAACCTATGCCAATCAGAACTGGCGGCCTAAAGGGGTTAACGTCACCCCTTATGCTAATCAGGATCTGGTTTATCAGGATCTGAATGCCGGTCGTATTGATGCGGCCTTCCAGGATGAAGTGCAGGCCAGCGAAGGTTTTCTGAAGCAGCCAGTCGGTAAAAACTACGCGTTTGCCGGTCCGGCCGTCAAAGATGACAAGATCTTTGGCGTCGGCACCGGTATGGGACTGCGTAAAGATGACAGCGAACTGAAAGCCGCCATCGACAAAGCCTTTGCTGACATGCGTAAAGATGGCACCTACGACAAGATTGCGAAGAAATACTTCGATTTCAATGTGTACGGCGACTAACCATCCTGTCGCTTTACCTTCTGTTTCCGTTCTGCCGGGACTGAGCCGGTTCTGCCCGAGGCAGAAACCGGACCTGGCCCAGTGATGACGGAAAGCGTCTGAAACGGAGAGGTAAAGCTAAACTGCCCGTCTCGCTTGCGGGCAGCGTTTCGTTTACACCCCACGACAGGACCTTTCGATGCTGTATGGCTATTCTGATGTAATTCTTCGGGGCACGCTGGTGACGCTGGAGCTGGCACTCACCTCTGTCGTACTGGCCGTGCTGCTGGGCCTGATTGGCGCAGGCGCGAAACTGTCGCGCAGCCGGCCGCTGGCGATGATTTTTGAAGGCTACACCACGCTGATTCGTGGCGTGCCTGACCTCGTACTGATGCTGCTGATCTTCTACGGTCTGCAGATTGTCCTCAACCAGGTAACCGATGCGCTGGGTATGGCGCAGTTTGATATCGACCCGATGGTGGCCGGTATCATCACGCTCGGCTTTATCTATGGTGCCTACTTCACCGAAACCTTCCGGGGTGCTTTTATGGCTGTGCCTCAGGGACAGATAGAGGCGGCTACTGCATTTGGTTTTACCAGCGCGCAGGTGTTCCGCCGCATTCTGTTTCCGGCCATGATGCGCTATGCGTTGCCGGGCATCGGCAACAACTGGCAGGTGATTCTGAAAGCCACCGCGCTGGTCTCGCTGCTGGGGCTGGAAGATGTCGTGAAGGCAACGCAACTGGCGGGGAAAAGTACCTGGCAGCCGTTCTACTTCGCTATTGTAGCGGGTGTGATTTATCTGGTGTTCACCACGCTGTCGAATGGCGTGCTGTGGTGGCTGAACCGTCGCTATACGGTCGGTGTGAAGAGGGCGAGTTATGATTGAGATTATTCAGGAATACTGGAAATCGCTGCTCTGGACCGACGGTTATCGTTTTACCGGTGTGGCTATCACCCTTTGGCTGCTGATCCTTTCGGTGACCGTTGGTGGCTGTCTGGCCATCCTGCTGGCGATAGCGCGGGTTTCGCCTAACCGGTTTATCAGTTTTCCGGTCTGGCTCTTTACCTACGTGTTTCGCGGCACGCCGCTCTATGTACAGCTGCTGGTATTCTACTCCGGCATGTACACGCTGGAGATTGTGAAAGGCACTGAACTGCTGAACGCATTTTTCCGCAGTGGCCTGAACTGTACGTTACTCGCCTTCACCCTGAATACCTGTGCTTACACCACAGAGATCTTTGCCGGTGCCATTCGCTCGGTGCCCCACGGCGAGATTGAGGCGGCGCGGGCGTATGGCTTCTCCACCTTTAAACTCTATCGCTGCATTATCCTGCCCTCGGCGCTGCGGACGGCACTGCCGGCCTACAGTAACGAAGTGATTCTGATGCTGCACTCCACGGCGCTGGCTTTCACCGCCACGGTGCCGGATCTGCTGAAAATCGCGCGGGATATTAACTCGGCGACCTATCAGCCGTTTACCGCCTTTGGCATTGCGGCTGTGTTATACCTGATTATCTCTTACGTGTTGATCAGCCTGTTCCGCCTGGCGGAACGCCGCTGGCTGGCACACGTGAAACCCTCTTCATCGCATTGAGTAGAACTATGGCTGACAATAAATTAAGCGTCACCGAATTGCATAAGCGTTACGGTGAACATGAAGTGCTGAAAGGGGTCTCGTTAACTGCTAAAGCGGGCGATGTGATCAGTATCATTGGATCGTCCGGTTCAGGGAAAAGTACCTTTTTACGCTGCATCAACTTCCTCGAAAAACCGAGTGAAGGCAGCATCATGGTGAACAACCAGCAGATCACCTTAGTCCGGGATAAAGATGGTCAGCTTAAAGTGGCTGACAAAGAGCAACTGCGCGCGTTGCGCACCAGCCTCACCATGGTGTTCCAGCACTTTAATCTCTGGAGTCACATGACAGTGCTGGAAAACGTGATGGAAGCGCCGATTCAGGTGCTGGGGCTGAGTAAAGCGGAAGCGCGTGAGCGCGCCATCCGCTATCTCGATAAAGTCGGCATTGATGCGCGGGCGCAGGCGAAGTATCCGGTGCATCTCTCGGGTGGTCAGCAGCAGCGTGTGTCGATTGCGCGCGCGCTGGCGATGGAGCCGGAAGTGTTGCTGTTTGATGAGCCGACGTCGGCGCTGGATCCTGAACTGGTGGGCGAAGTGCTGCGCATTATGCAGAAGCTGGCGGAGGAGGGTAAAACCATGGTGGTCGTCACGCATGAGATGGAATTTGCCCGTCACGTCTCCAGCCATGTGATTTTCCTGCACCAGGGCAAAATTGAAGAGCAGGGGCCGCCTGCGGAGGTGTTTGGCAACCCGAAAAGTCCACGTTTACAGCAGTTCCTCAAGGGATCGCTGAAGTAAGCCTGAGCCCGCGCCTGGCCGGGCGCGGGCTTCTGGTTAATGCTTCACTACATCCTGCAATGCCTCCTGCAGATCGTACCAGCGGAAGCCAAAACCTGACGCCTCCAGCCGCTTTGGCAGCACATGTTGTCCTCCCAGCACCAGAACCGACGATTCGCCCATCATCAGCTTAATGGCGCTGGCAGGCGTACGCATAAAGGCCGGACGATGCATAACCCGACCCAGCGTGGCGGCAAACTGCTCATTACGCACCGCGTAAGGTGCGACCATGTTGAACGGCCCTCTCAGGTCATCATGGTCCAGCAGCCAGATAATGGCGTTGAGCATGTCATCAATATGGATCCACGGCATGTACTGTTTACCACTGCCGATTGGCCCGCCGATGCCGAGCTTAAACGGCAACTTCATTTTGCTGAGTGCGCCGCCCTCGGGCGCCAGTACCACGCCAGTTCGCAGCAGACAAACGCGGGTGCGTTCGCTTTCCGCCGTGAGCGCCAGCTGTTCCCAGCGGGCGCAGAGCTGATGCGTGAACTCATCCTGTCCCTGATCCTCTTCGGTCAGCACCAGATCGCCGGTATTGCCATAAAAGCCGGTTGCCGAACCTGAGATCAATACGGCGGGTGGCGTGGTGCTGGCGTTGATCAGTGAGGCGATCTGCTCGGTTATCTGCCAGCGACTTTCACAGAGCTGCTGCTTGTGTGGCTCCGTCCAGCGTTTGTCAGCGATCGGTTCGCCCGCCAGATTAATCACCGCATCGATGTCATCCAGTGTCGACTGTTGCGCTAGTCCTGACCAGAGTGCGACGTTCTCGCCCAGTTTTTCACGCGCGCTGACCACGTCGCGCGTTACCACGCTGATCTGATGGCCCAACTGCTGCAGACGTGGAATCAGGTGACGGCCAATCAGTCCCGTGCCACCGGTAATAAGAATGTGCATGTTGCGGCTCCCTTGATGTTTTTGTTATTTGCACCTTTCAGCATAGAAGAGTGGAGCCACTCTATAGTGAGTCGCGTCGCGGTTTCTTCTTCTGAAGGAAGAGATCGGATCAGCTCAGCGTTGCCTTCGCAAAAAAAAATCGGTAAACATGATGCAATCCTGACAGCCAATTGAGGTAACCGATGAATTATCCGCCCATCACCCTGTGGTCAGATTCATCATTTTTCAGTCCTTACGCCATGTCGGCCTACGTTGCCCTTAACGAAAAAGGGATTCCGTTCCACCTGAAACGCGTCGATTTGTCGCAGAATCAGCAATACGCAGCGGCATACCGTGAGTTGTCGCTGACCTGCCGGGTTCCGACCCTGCAGATTGATGACTTTCTGTTAAGCGAATCCTCGGCGATAACCGAATATCTTGAAGAGCGTTTTCCGGCACCCGAGTTTGAACGTCTCTATCCTCGCGACCGCGAAAAGCGCGCGCGCGCGAGAGAGATTCAGGCCTGGCTGCGCAGTGACTTCCTGTGGATTCGTCAGGAGCGTCCGACAGAGGTGCTGTTTGCCGGTGAACGCTTTGCGCCGCTGACCGCGTCAGCGCAGCAGGCGGTGGATAAACTCGTTACGGCTGTCGAACGTCTGCTGCCAGACGGACAGCAGAACCTGTTTGGCGAGTGGTCAATTGCAGATACCGATCTGGCGGTGATGCTTAACCGGCTGGTACTGCATGGCGATCCTCTGCCTGCACGCTTACAGCAATATGCTGAGTTTCAGTGGCAACGCGCCTCGGTACAGCTGTGGTTAGCAGAAAGTGGTAAAAATCGGTAACAGCCGGGGCTTGCTCATGCTGGCGTAAGTGATTACCTTACGCCACATAAAAATAACGACGTGGCAAACTGCGTACGCAACTGTACGCCAAACAGGAAAGGGTTACGGATGGTGGATCAAACTGCGGGTGACGGCATTGAGTGGGTCGATATCGTAAACGAAGAGAATGAAGTCGTTGCTCAGGCGACACGCGCGCAGATGCGTGCTCAGTGCCTGCGTCACCGCGCCACCTATATCGTGGTTCATGACGGTATGGGTAAGATTCTGGTACAGCGTCGCACCGAGATAAAAGATTTTATGCCGGGCAAACTGGACGCAACCGCGGGTGGCGTGGTGCAGAGCGGTGAAGATATGCTGG
This sequence comes from Pantoea hericii, assembly GCF_014155795.1. Lineage (NCBI taxonomy): Bacteria > Pseudomonadati > Pseudomonadota > Gammaproteobacteria > Enterobacterales > Erwiniaceae > Pantoea > Pantoea hericii. Next base: position 422,269 of record NZ_SCKV01000001.1, on the reverse strand, counting down.
AATCTGCGCGACGTGAAGCGGAAGAGGAGTTAGGGATTGCCGCCGTGCCGTTTGCTGAGCATGGCAAATTCTACTTCGAAGATCAGCATTGCCGTGTCTGGGGCGGTCTGTTCAGTTGTGTGTCACATGGCCCTTTCGCCATGCAGGAATCGGAAGTCGATGAGATTATCTGGATGACGCCCGATGAGATCACCGCACGCTGTGATGAATTTACCGACGATTCGCTGAAAGCGCTCTCTCTGTGGATGAGCCGCAACGGTGATAACCGGGCCTGAAAACGGGCGCATTCATACCAGTGACCGACGCGCATTAACGTGGACTGCCCGGTTACCGGCGAAAAAAAAGGCATGCCTCGTGGCATGCCTTTTTCGTTGTTACCAGACGCTTAACCTTCAGCCTGCTGTGACTGAATAGCCGTCAGGGCGATGGTATAGACGATGTCGTCAACCAGCGCACCGCGCGACAGATCGTTGACCGGCTTACGCATACCCTGCAGCATCGGTCCGATTGAGATCAGATCGGCTGAACGCTGTACCGCTTTGTAGGTGGTGTTACCGGTGTTGAGATCCGGGAAGATAAACACGGTAGCGCGACCTGCAACCTGTGAATTTGGCGCTTTCGATTTCGCCACATCTTCCATGATCGCGGCGTCATACTGCAGCGGACCATCGATGACCAGATCAGGACGTTTCTCCTGCGCAATGCGCGTTGCTTCACGCACTTTCTCAACATCGCTACCTGCACCTGACGTGCCGGTAGAGTAGGAGATCATCGCCACACGCGGATCGATACCAAAGGCGCTGGCAGAATCCGCTGACTGGATAGCAATCTCAGCCAGCTGCTCAGCGGTGGGATCCGGGTTAATGGCGCAGTCACCGTAGACCAGCACCTGCTCCGGCAGCAGCATAAAGAACACGGATGAAACCAGCGAGCTGTTCGGCGCGGTTTTGATCAACTGCAGTGGCGGACGAATGGTGTTGGCGGTGGTGTGAACCGCGCCTGAAACCAGACCATCCACTTCACCGCTCTCCAGCATCATGGTGCCGAGAACCACGTTATCTTCCAGCTGCTCCTGAGCGACTACTTCGGTCATGCCTTTGCTCTTACGCAGCTCAACCAGACGTGGCACGTAGTTTTCACGTACCTGTTCCGGGTCAACAATTTCGACACCTTTGCCCAGTACGACACCCTGAGCCGCAGCGACACGCTGAATCTCATCCGGATTGCCTAACAGGACGCAGGTGGCGATACCGCGCTCAGCACAGATAGAGGCCGCTTTAACCGTACGCGGCTCATCACCCTCTGGCAGCACGACGCGTTTACCCGCTTTACGCGCGAGCTCAGTCAGCTGGTAGCGGAAGGCTGGAGGTGACAGGCGACGGCTGCGCTCAGAGGTGGCGGTCAGTGACTCAATCCACTCGGCATTAATGTAGCTGGCCACATATTCCTGCACTTTCTCAATGCGCTGGGTATCGTCAGCAGGCACTTCAAGATTAAAGCTCTGCAGGCTCAGGGAGGTCTGCCAGGTGTTGGTTTTCACCATAAACACCGGCAGGCCGGTCTGGAAAGCCCGGTCGCAGAGACGGGCGATGCGATCGTCAATCTCATAGTTACCGGTCAGCAGAATTGCACCAATTTCAATGCCGTTCATCGCGGCCAGACAGGCGGCGACCAGCACATCAGGGCGGTCTGCGGAAGTCACCAGCAGTGAGCCAGGACGGAAATGCTCCAGCATGTGCGGGATACTGCGCGCACAGAAGGTGACGGATTTGACCCGGCGGGTCTGAATTTCACCTTCATTGATGATACGCGCATCCAGGTGGCGGCACATATCGATCGCGCGGGTAGCAATCAGATCAAAGCTCCACGGCACGCAGCCCAGCACCGGCAGCGGGCTGTCTGAGAACAGCTGCTTTGGATCGATGTTGGCGATGCTCGCTTTTGAGGAGTCATCAAAGATCTCTGACAGGTCAGGACGGGTACGCCCCTGATCATCCACCGGCGCGTTGAGTTTGTTGATAATTACGCCCGTGATATTTTTGTTCTTCTGACCGCCGAAGCTGCTTTGAGTCAGTTCAATGCGCTCTTTCAACTGTGCCGGCGAGTCATTGCCCAGCGCCATCACGAAGACGATTTCTGCGTTCAGGGTTTTGGCGATTTCGTAGTTCAGTGCGTTGGCAAACTGATGCTTACGGGTCGGCACAAGCCCTTCAACCAGAACCACTTCCGCATCCTGCGTGTTGGCATGGTAACGGGAGATGATCTCTTCCATCAGCACATCCTGCTGGTTCGATCCCAGCAGTGATTCCACACGTGACATCTGCAGCGGTTCAGCGGCAGGAATTGAGGAGTTCTTACGGATAATCGTGGTGGTTTGATCCGGCGTATCGCCGCCGCTACGCGGCTGAGCAATTGGCTTAAAGACGCTGAGACGGACGCCTTTGCGCTCCATGGCGCGAATAACGCCGAGGCTGACGCTGGTCAGGCCGACGCTGGTGCCGGTCGGAATGAGCATAATTGTACGTGACACGTTTGAACCTCTCAGTAATGGCAGGGTGTCAAAAACAACTCCGTCAGCCTGAGCTGACGGAGAGAAGTGTTTTACGCAGTCAGCCGCGCGGCGTCCTGGGCGATGACCAGTTCTTCGTTGGTCGGAATCACCAGCGCCGGGCGAGTGCCTTCTTTATTGATGTAACCAGACTTGCCGAAACGGGCGGCCAGGTTGCGATCGTGGTCAACTTCAAAGCCCAGCAGCGCCAGTTTTTTCAGTGAGAGTTCACGCACCATCGCGGCGTTTTCGCCGATGCCGCCAGTAAACACGACGGCGTCAAGACGGCCATCCATCAGCGCGGTGTAACTGCCGATATATTTCGCCAGACGATGACAGAAGACATCCATTGCACGCTTCGCATCTTCTTTGGTGCTGTAGTTATCTTCAACGTAGCGGCAGTCGCTGGTGACTTCGGTCAGACCTAACAGGCCAGACTCTTTAGTCAGCAGTTTATTGATGGCATCAACGCTCATACCCAGCGTATCGTGGAGGAAGAAGACTATCGCCGGGTCGATGTCGCCACTGCGCGTACCCATCACCAGGCCTTCCAGCGGGGTCAGACCCATTGAGGTGTCCACGCACTCGCCGTTGCGAATCGCAGAGACCGAACCGCCGTTGCCGAGGTGACAGGTGATGATGTTCAGTGACGCCAGTGGCTTGTTAAGCATTTTGGCCGCTTCGTGAGTCACGTAGAAGTGGCTGGTACCATGTGCGCCATAGCGACGAACGCCATGCTCTTTGTACAATTTGTACGGCAGCGCATAGAGATAAGACTCTTCCGGCATTGTCTGATGGAAAGCGGTGTCAAATACCGCGACATTCTTGTCTGACAGGTGAGGGAAATTTTTCATCGCTTCATCAATACCGATCAGATGAGCCGGATTGTGCAGCGGTGCGAAAGAGGAGGCGTCTTTGATGCCCTGGACGACTTCTTCAGTAATGATGACTGACTGCGTCAGTTTTTCGCCGCCATGAACGATACGATGGCCGATTGCAGCAATTTGTGCCGAAAGCTCAGGTTTTTGTGCCAGAATGGATTTAACGATAAAGTTCAGCGCTTCGCTGTGCGCTGCGCCAGCACCCAGAGGCGCTTCCTGTTTTTCGCCTTCCAGCTTCCATTTGATACGGGCTTCAGGAAGATGGAAACATTCCGCCAGGCCTGACAGGAACTCTTCACCGCTGGCAGGGTTAAGAATGGCAAACTTAAGGGAAGAGCTGCCACAGTTCAGAACCAGAACTAACTTACTCGACATGGAAGTACCTATTTTTTGAGAGTGGCTAAATTAAACGCAATCAGACTATCAGCGTAGCCCATGAAAGCTGGTAGATTAATGACAAACATCATGCGGTAGACAGAAATCTGCGATTCCGCAAAAAATTTCGGTAATATTACGCGAAAATTTTAAGATTGCCTTGTCGAAACTTGGCTCAGGCCTCTTCCCAAAGGCGCATTCCGCTTCCGGAGAGGTGTTAAAACGGCGTCAGAATAGCTGGAGTCATCTTTAAAGACAAAAATAATTGAAGGTTGTTACGTAAAGTTGTGTCTTTATAACTATTTTTTAATCTTTGCAGTATTAGTTGAGGTGAGCCATGGCGAATGAATCTGGCAGTACCAATTGGTTTCGGATGTTTCAGCGCGGCCAACACTATATGAAGACCTGGCCTGCTGATAAGCGCCTGGCCCCCGTGTTCCCGGAAAACCGGGTTTCATCGGCAACCCGTTTTGCCATTCGTTTTATGCCACCTCTGGCGATTTTTACGCTGACCTGGCAGATTGCGATGGGCGGTCAGTTAGGCCCGGCCGTGGCGACTGCGCTGTTTGCCTGCAGCCTGCCGATGCAGGGACTGTGGTGGCTGGGCAAGCGTTCAGTGACGCCACTGCCGCCAACGCTGCTTAACTGGTTTCATGAGGTGCGTACCCGACTGGAAGAAGCCGGGCAGGCGATAGCACCGGTTGAAGGCAAGCCGACTTATCAGGCACTGGCCGATCTGCTTAAGCGGGCGTTTAAACAGCTCGACCGCACCTTCCTCGACGATCTCTAGGCAAACCCAGGCTGGCGGTAAAATAATTACCGCTAACCTGCGGCCAAATCAAAGAAAGGCGAGACGGCGGTTTCCGTGTCGTTAACGCTGTGCAATCATTTCTCCATTGTCGATTAACTGAGCGGTCTCTGACCGGGAGTCAATGATGGAAATGACCCATGCACAGCGTTTGATTCTCACTAACCAGTATAAAATCATGGCGATGCTTGAGCCTGAAAATGCTGAACGCTTCCGCCGTTACCAGACCATCATCGAACGCGGCTATGCGCTGCAGATGCGTGAGCTGGACAAAGAGTTTGGCGAACTCAGCGAAGCGATCTGCCGGACGGTGATCGATATTATGGAGATGCATCATGCCCTCCATGTTTCCTGGTCGAACCTCAAAGATAAAGGTCAGCTTGAAGCGCGCCGTCTCGCCTTTTTGGGCTTTGATGCGGCAACTGAAGCGCGGCTGCTGGGCTACGTCCGTTTTATGGTGAATACAGAAGGGCGGTATACCCACTTCGATTCCGGTACTCACGGTTTCAATGCCCAGACCCCAATGTGGGAAAAGTATCAACGCATGTTAGCTTTGTGGCAGACTTGTCCGCGCCAGTACCATTTAAGTGCAAATGAAATCGCACAAGTGATCAATGCCTGAAGAGGAGGAGCGCGTGACCTACAGAGGTTTTCTATTTGATTTAGACGGCACGCTGGTGGATTCGCTGCCAGCGGTTGAACGAGCCTGGAGCCAGTGGGGTGCCCGTCATGGTATCGCCGCTGATGAGATCCTGGATTTTATCCATGGCAAACAGGCGATCACCTCTTTGCGTCATTTTATGGCAGGTCAGTCGGAAGAGGCTATACAGGTGGAGTTTACCGCGCTGGAGCAGGCTGAAGCGGCGGACACCGACGGTGTGCAGGCGCTGCCCGGTGCCGTCACGTTGCTGAACCGGCTGAACGAACTGAATATTCCCTGGGCAATTGTCACCTCAGGCTCGGTGCCGGTCGCTCATGCCCGTCACAAAGCCGCGGGGTTACCAAAGCCTGCCGTGTTCATTACGGCTGAGCAGGTGGCGAAAGGTAAACCTGAACCCGATCCTTACCTGCTGGGTGCGGAGAAACTGGGGTTAGCGGCGACAGCGTGCGTAGTGGCAGAAGATGCTCCCGCCGGAATTTTATCCGGCCTGAATGCGGGCTGCACGGTGATTGCTATTAATCCTGCGGCGGAGACACCCCGGCTGGATGACGTGGCGCTTAAGCTCGAATCGCTGGCATCGCTGGTAGTTTCCCGCGAGTCTGATGGCAGTTTTACCTTTAGTCAGCAGGCTTAAGGGTTCGCCCGGCGGCCAGTTCGCCGGGCTTAAAGAGGCGTATCCTGCGAGATTTCATCCAGTGACAGGCTGAAGCTCGGAATGAACACGTCAACGAAGTAATCCATCTCCGACGAACGACGCTGCGCCAGGGTCTTTTCCAGCCGTGCTTTCGCCAGTAAAAATTCATTATTCCCGGCAGACAACTCTTCAAGACACTTAACATAGGCACAGAGCGCATCCGCCTGTTTCACAACGGCCTGCTCCTCTTCGCTATGCAGATGCTCATCGATCAGCGGGCGATAGATTTCCTGAAACTCTTCCGGCAGCATCTCAATCAGCTTTTGCTGAGCAATCTTTTCGATTTTCTTATATTCGTGGGCGATCTGCGCGTTGTAATACTTCACCGGTGTCGGTAAATCGCCGGTAAGCACTTCACTGGCATCGTGATAAAGCGCCAGCATGGCAATACGATCGGCATTAAGCGACCCGCTGAACCTGAGATTTTTGATCACCGCCAGGGCGTGCGCCACCATAGCGACCTGCAGACTGTGTTCCGAGACATTTTCGGTGCGCACATTGCGCATCAGCGGCCAGCGATTAATCAGCTTAAGACGGGAGAGGTGAGCAAAGAAGTGGCTTTGTGTCATGCGCGTTCCTGTTGGCAGGCAGGGGAGAGACCGGCTCTCCCCAAATAACGTCAGTATACGCGGGCGTGATTACTGACGATAGCCTTGCAGGAAACGCCCAAATTTATTAATCGCCATCTCCAGATCATCGACGCGTGGCAGCGTAACGATGCGAAGATGATCGGGCCACGGCCAGTTGAACGCACTGCCCTGAACCAGCAACACTTTTTCCTGTAACAGAAAATCCAGCACCATCTTCTGATCGTCGAAGATATTGAATTTTTTGGCATCTATTTTCGGGAACATGTAGAGCGCGCCCTGCGGCTTCACACAGCTGACGCCAGGAATATCATTGATCAACTCCCATGCACGCTGGCGCTGCTCGTAGAGACGACCACCAGGCATGATAAATTCGCTGATGCTCTGATAGCCGCCCAGTGCCGTCTGAATCGCATGCTGCGCCGGGACGTTGGCACACAGACGCATTGAGGCGAGCATTTCCAGCCCTTCAATATAGCCTTTCGCATGTTTCTTCGGCCCGTTCAGTACCATCCAGCCCTGACGGAAACCGGCCACGCGATAGGTTTTGGAGAGGCCATTGAACGTCACGGTCAGCAGATCGGGCGCCAGGGCCGCAATGCAGTGATGCTGGGCGTCGTCGTAAAGGATCTTGTCGTAGATTTCGTCGGCGAAAATGATCAGATTATGCTGACGCGCAATTTCAACCACCTCTAACAGCAGTTCTTTACTGTAGACCGCGCCGGTAGGGTTATTCGGGTTGATGATCACGATGCCACGGGTACGAGGCGTTATCTTGCTACGGATATCATCCAGATCAGGGAACCAGCCGGCAGACTCATCACACAGATAGTGCACCGCTTTACCGCTGGAGAGAGAAACCGCGGCTGTCCATAAGGGATAGTCGGGCGCGGGCACCAGCATTTCGTCGCCGCTATTCAGTAACGCCTGCATCGCCTGCACGATGAGTTCTGATACCCCGTTACCGATATAAATATCTTCTACCGTGACATCGCGCATGTCGCGTGCCTGATAGTGCTGCATGATTGCTTTACGGGCGGAGTAGAGGCCCTTGGAGTCGCAATAACCCTGAGCGCTGGGAAGGTTACGAATGACATCAACCAGGATCTCATCCGGTGCTTCGAAACCAAACGGCGCCGGATTGCCAATGTTCAGCTTGAGAACTTTATTACCTTCTTCTTCAAGGCGCTTAGCCTCTTTCAGTACCGGTCCACGGATGTCATAGCAGACGTTATCGAGTTTTCCGGATTTATCAATTTGAAAAGTCATTGTTACCGCCTTGATGGGCAGAATCCTTGTGGCTGCCACAGAAATCGAACCAGCACAATGTACTCTCCTCACGGTCACAAAAGAAGGGTGCCGCCCCGTTTTGGCGGGTTCAACAACTTTTTGCAGAATGCGTAGCGTAAAAAGTAACAGCTCTCGCTGAGGGTGGTTAATAAAACTATGTATAAAGAAATTTTTAGAATTTTAATCCACCCAAAACCGTAGCGAGCCAACATCTGCCTCTGGAATTTAAAAAGGTTTGTGGACTCAATACGGAGAGATATTTTCTTTACCGCTGAAATATACACTTTGAGGAATAGTTAAAATTTATTTTATTAATGTTCGTTTTATGGCCAGTTTTATAACATGAGAACTATTTACGCCTTAACACTGGTTAAGAGTGTGCTGTTTAAGGCCTTGTGATCGCCGGAAAAGTACCAAAAAAGGCGTTTCATTCGGCACCTTAAATACAGGATAGTGAGCACTACTTAACACTTCCTCACTAACTTTCAGAACGTTGAAGGCTTAAAAAGTGATCAATAATGTGGCATAAGGGTCACGAAATGCCTTTGTCACAAAATTTACAGCGCTTTTCACAAAATCATTTCCATTTTGAAGTCAAAAATGATTAAGTATAATTTATTATTTAGTGCACTTAGCCGCTTCGCCTTGATAGCCCGCTAAGTGTAGTTTTTATCCCGCCCGATTCATTCCGGTGGGAATAAGACAACTAAACAGCTTCCTGCATTTGCGCACCCCAGCGCCATCGGTACAGAAGAAGTTGTCTCTGTCTTAAAGCATCGTGCTCCCTTCGGGTGAGTCAACGGTGCAGGTTCCACATAAAATTTTTTTTATGTCAGTCTTCACACAGGACTGTCATTAAGCACCATTACCGCTTATCACTTTGATAAGCTTGTAATAACACCAGGGTAGTAGTTCGTAAAAATCTTATAAGTGAAGAAAAAACATGACTAATGCAAATCGTCCGATACTGAATCTCGACCTCGATCTGCTGAGAACTTTCGTTGCCGTTGCGGATTTGAATACCTTTGCAGCCGCCGCTGCAGCGGTCTGCAGAACCCAGTCAGCAGTCAGTCAGCAGATGCAGCGTCTGGAGCAATTGGTAGGTAAAGAGCTGTTTGCCAGACATGGACGTAATAAGCTTTTAACAGAGCATGGGATCCAGCTTTTAGGCTATGCCAGAAAAATTCTTCGTTTTAACGACGAAGCCTGCACATCTCTGATGTACAGCAACATTCAGGGCGTACTGACTATTGGTGCCTCTGATGACACCTCTGACACTATTCTGCCGTTCCTGTTAAACCGGGTGACCTCGGTTTATCCGAAATTGGCCATTGATGTGCGGGTTAAACGTAATCCATTCATGATGGAAATGCTCAATCAGGGTGAAGTTGACCTGGTGGTGACAACGTCCAGCCCGGGCAACTTTACCTATCAGGTACTGCGTACTTCACCCACCTTGTGGTACTGCGCAGCGGACTATATCTTCCAGCGCGGCGAAGCGATTCCATTGGTGCTGCTGGATGAGCCAAGTCCTTACCGTGATATGGCCATTGATCATCTCAATGAAGCCGGTATCCCATGGCGTATCTCTTACGTCGCTTCTACTCTGGCTGCCGTACGAGCTGCAGTGAAAGCGGGTCTTGGCGTAACAGCGCGCCCGGTCGAGATGATGAGCCCGGAACTGCGTGTTATGGGTGCGGCTGAAGGTCTGCCGGTTCTCCCGGATACGCAGTATCTGCTGTGCCGTAATCCTGACAGTGATAATGAGCTGGCGCTGGCTATCTTTAATGCCATGCAGTCTACTAATGATCCGTACAATCTGAGCAACAATCCAGACGGTGCGTTGCTGTTGGATGACGAAGAGTAATAGCGCTAACGTGTTGTACTCAACATCAGCGCCATTGCCTTAACAAACGCTTATAAATAAGCCTCTCATTCTTTGAACAGAACGAGGGGCTTTTTTACGATCTGACCCTTGTCAGACTCGCCCCGACGACAACCTCCCTGATGTAAACCCCTCACTGTATTTCACTCCATTACAAACTGAAATCTGCAATCCATAAAAACGAACCTTTTGTTCCGTATCAAGGCTTCAGGTGGAGGAAATTAACGCAAAAAGGGCAAAAGTGTGTTCTGGATCAAGAAAATACCCCTGCTAAGGGGAAGGAAAAAAGAGTCATACCTGTCAAAATATGTTTGTTAAACGCACGATCCATGCGTGTGATTACCCGCTACACTAAAATTAACCCTACAGACTGAAGCGATTTAGCTGGAAAGCGGGGCATCATTTGTTAATAATATGATGCAGGTGTGAAATAATGTTTGGATACTTTTGTCAAAGTTGACAAAAGGTTATAGAAAGGAGTAAAAAACCCCATTAAATTGCTGTTTATTCCGTAATAACAGTGACATTTAAAAGGTTTTTACCCTTCCCTTGAATCGATGTGGTCAGTTTGCTGCGGGAAACGCGTGCAGGATGCCAGCGCCACTTTTGATGAGTAAGCAATGAGTATGTCAACTACCACCGAAATCATCGCTCAGCACTGGGCGTTTATCGTATTTATCGTTATTGCCTTTGGCTTGTGTGCTTTTATGCTGACCGGAGGATGGTTGCTTGGCGGCAGAGCGCGCGCCCGCTATAAAGACACGCCATTCGAATCGGGCATTGAATCCGTTGGTGACACCCATATCCGCCTGTCGGCGAAATTTTATCTGGTTGCGATGTTTTTCGTCATTTTTGACGTCGAAGCCCTCTTTTTATACGCATGGGCGACTTCAATCCGCGAAAGCGGTTGGGTCGGCTTTGTGGAAGCCGCAATTTTCATTTTGGTGCTCCTTGCGGGTCTGGTCTATCTGGTACGCATTGGCGCACTGGACTGGGCTCCAGCTCGCCGTCGCGTAGTGGTGAAAACTACTACGGTCAGCCACACCAATCCTCATAAGCAGTAAAAGAGAGGCAATAAGATGGACTATACGCTCACCCGCATAGACCCGAACGGTGGTGAGAACGACCGTTATCCTCTGCAAAAGCAGGAAATCGTCAGCGATCCGCTGGAGCAGCACGTTCATCGCAGCGTTTATATGGGCAAACTCGAAAATGCCCTGCATGACATGGTGAACTGGGGACGTAAAAACTCACTCTGGCCTTATAACTTTGGCCTGTCCTGTTGTTACGTTGAGATGACCACATCGTTTACCGCGGTCCATGACGTGGCACGTTTTGGTGCTGAAGTTATGCGCGCCTCGCCACGCCAGGCGGATTTCATGGTTATTGCCGGCACGCCGTTTACCAAAATGGCTCCGGTTATTCAGCGTTTATACGATCAGATGCTGGAGCCAAAATGGGTGATCTCAATGGGTGCCTGCGCAAATTCGGGCGGCATGTATGACATCTATTCGGTGGTGCAGGGCGTCGATAAATTCCTGCCAGTAGATGTCTATATTCCTGGCTGCCCGCCACGTCCTGAAGCCTACATGCAGGCACTGCTGCTGTTGCAGGAGTCGATCGGCAAAGAGCGCCGTCCGCTTTCATGGGTTGTCGGCGACCAGGGCGTTTACCGCGCTAACATGCCTTCAGAGCGTGAAAGAAAACGCGGCGAGCGCATCGCAGTAACAAACCTGCGCAGCCCGGACGAAGTTTAAAACCGTATGGATGGAAAAGAGCGCCTGCAGCAGAACATCACAATTTAATGCATGGCCCCATCCTGACGCCTTCATTTGAGTGCCTGAGACCAGGCCGGAATGGTGAGTAACGTATGACAGATTTGACCACGCAAGATCTCGCTCAGCCTTCATGGCAAACCCGTGATCACCTTGATGACCCGGTGATCGGCGAGTTGCGTAACCGTTTTGGGCCGGATGCCTTCACTGTACAGCCAACCCGCACCGGCATTCCGGTGGTCTGGGTTAAGCGTGAACAGATACTGGAAATTACCGAGTTCCTGCGTAAATTACCGAAGCCTTACGTCATGCTGTATGACCTGCATGGCGTGGATGAGCGTTTACGTACCCACCGTGCAGGCCTGCCTGCGGCGGATTTTTCCGTTTTCTACCACCTGCTGTCGATTGAACGCAACCGCGACATCATGCTCAAGGTGGCACTCTCTGAAAACGACATGCATCTGCCGACCATCGCCCGTCTTTTCCCGAATGCCAACTGGTATGAGCGTGAAACCTGGGAGATGTTTGGTATTACCTTTGATGGTCACCCGCACCTGACGCGCATCATGATGCCGTCGACCTGGGAAGGCCATCCGCTGCGTAAAGATTACCCGGCGCGCGCCACCGAATTCGATCCTTTCACGCTGACTAAGCAGAAAGAAGATTTAGAGATGGAGGCGCTGACCTTTAAGCCTGAAGACTGGGGCATGAAGCGCAGCACCACCAACGAAGACTTCATGTTCCTGAACCTCGGGCCTAACCACCCGTCGGCGCACGGTGCGTTCCGCATCATCCTGCAGCTGGACGGTGAAGAGATTGTCGACTGCGTACCTGACATCGGTTATCACCATCGTGGTGCCGAAAAGATGGGTGAGCGTCAGTCCTGGCACAGCTACATTCCTTACACTGACCGTATCGAGTACCTCGGCGGCTGCGTGAACGAAATGCCTTACGTGCTGGCGGTAGAAAAACTGGCCGGTATCGTGGTGCCCGATCGCGTAAACGTGATCCGCGTGATGCTCTCTGAGCTGTTCCGCATTAACAGCCATCTGCTTTATATCTCGACCTTTATTCAGGACGTCGGCGCGATGACGCCGGTGTTCTTTGCCTTTACCGATCGCCAGAAAATCTATGACGTGGTTGAAGCCATTACCGGTTTCCGTATGCACCCGGCCTGGTTCCGTATCGGTGGTGTAGCACACGACCTGCCGCGAGGCTGGGAACGTCTGCTGCGTGACTTCCTGGACTGGATGCCGAAGCGTCTGAAGGAATATGACAAAGCGGCACTGCGTAACACCGTGCTGATTGGTCGTTCTAAAGGCGTTGCTGCTTACAATATGGAAGAGGCGCTGGCGTGGGGCACGACCGGTGCCGGTCTGCGTGCCACGGGTCTCGACTTTGACGTGCGCAAATGGCGTCCATACTCAGGCTACGAAAACTTCGATTTCGAAATTCCGGTCGGCGACGGCGTCAGCGATGCTTACAGCCGTGTTCAGCTGAAGATGGAAGAGATGTGGCAGTCCCTGCGTATCCTTGAGCAGTGTCTCAACAATATGCCAGAGGGGCCGTTTAAAGCGGATCATCCGCTGACCACGCCACCACCGAAAGAGCGTACGCTGCAGCACATCGAAACGCTGATCACCCACTTCCTGCAGGTTTCGTGGGGACCGGTGATGCCAGCCAATGAATCGTTCCAGATGATTGAAGCGACGAAAGGGATCAACAGCTACTACCTGACCAGCGATGGCAGCACCATGAGCTACCGCACCCGCGTGCGTACGCCGAGCTTCCCGCATCTGCAGCAGATTCCTTCAGTAATCCGTGGCAGCCTGGTATCCGACCTGATCGTATATCTGGGTAGTATCGATTTTGTTATGTCAGACGTGGACCGCTAATTATGCACGATCAACACATTGCCATTAAAACGATCGACCCTAACGAGGTCTTCGTGCTGAGCGCGGAAGAGCATCACGCTATTGAGCACGAAAAACACCACTACGAAGATGCGCGTGCAGCCTCCATTGAAGCGCTGAAGATCGTGCAGAAACAGCGCGGCTGGGTGCCGGACGGCGCAATCAACGCGATTGCCGACGTACTGGGTATCCCGGCGAGTGATGTTGAAGGGGTGGCGACGTTTTATAGCCAGATCTTCCGTCAGCCGGTTGGCCGTCATGTGATCCGTTATTGTGACAGCGTGGTCTGTCACATCACCGGTTATCAGGGCATCCAGTCCGCACTGGAGCAGCAGCTGAATATCAAACCGGGTCAAACCACTGCTGATGGCCGCTTTACGCTGCTGCCAACCTGCTGCCTGGGTAACTGTGACAAGGGCCCAACGATGATGGTGGATGAAGACACGCATGTTCATCTGACGCCGGAAGGCATTCCCTCTTTGCTGGAGCAGTATCAATGACAATCAAACAGATCATTCGTACTGCTGAAACCCATCCGCTCACCTGGCGGATGCGTGACGACAAGCAACCTGTCTGGCTTGATGAATATCGCAGCAAAAACGGCTATGCCGGTGCGGAAAAAGCGCTGAAAAGCATGTCACAGGATGAAATTGTCGCGGCAGTCAAAGACTCCGGCCTGAAAGGGCGCGGCGGTGCAGGCTTCTCTACCGGTCTGAAGTGGAGCCTGATGCCGAAAGATGAGTCGATGAACATCCGTTACCTGCTGTGTAACGCCGATGAAATGGAGCCAGGCACCTATAAAGACCGCCTGCTGATGGAGCAGATGCCTCACCAGCTGGTGGAAGGCATGCTGATCAGCGCCTTTGCGCTAAAGGCCTACCGTGGCTACATCTTCTTACGTGGCGAATACATTGAAGCGGCGGTGCATCTGCGCCGTGCGATTGCTGAAGCCACGGAAGCGGGCTATCTCGGTAAAAATATTCTCGGTACCGGCTTCGACTTTGAGTTGATCGTCCATACCGGCGCAGGGCGTTATATCTGCGGCGAAGAGACGGCACTGATTAACTCACTGGAAGGCCGTCGTGCTAACCCGCGTTCCAAGCCGCCATTCCCGGCGAGTGCGGGCGCGTGGGGCAAACCAACATGCGTGAACAACGTAGAGACCCTCTCGAACGTGCCGGCGATTCTGGCCAACGGTGTGGAGTGGTACAAAAACATCTCTAAAAGTGAAGATGCCGGTACCAAAATGATGGGCTTCTCCGGGCGGGTTAAAAATCCCGGCGTCTGGGAGCTGCCATTCGGTATCACCGCACGTGAGATCCTGGAAGATTATGCAGGCGGCATGCGTGACGGACTGAAGTTCAAGGCCTGGCAGCCCGGCGGCGCAGGGACTGACTTCCTGACCGACCAGCACCTGGATCTGCCGATGGAATTTGCCAGCATTGGCAAAGCGGGCAGTCGTCTGGGTACGGCGCTGGCAATGGCCGTTGATCACGAGATCAACATGGTTTCCCTGGTGCGTAACCTGGAAGAGTTCTTTGCCCGTGAGTCGTGCGGCTGGTGTACTCCGTGTCGTGACGGTCTGCCGTGGAGCGTGAAAATTCTGCGTGCGCTGGAGCAGAAACAGGGCCAGCCAGGCGATATTGAAACCTTACTGCAACTCTGCCGTCAGCTTGGCCCAGGCAAAACCTTCTGTGCGCATGCGCCAGGTGCGGTTGAGCCGCTGCAAAGTGCGATTAAATATTTCCGTGAAGAGTTTGAAGCCGGCATGGCGCCGCAGGTGTTTGGTAATACCCGTGCCATTGGCGGGATCCAGCCAAACCTGCTGAAAGCGCGCTGGTAATTCACCAAAAACGGAACAGGCCTGGTGCCGCCGCCCCGACAATGTCGTGCGTCGGGGCAAGAATATGATTAACGCTCGTCTCTGACGAGCCTTACGGAAGCATGTCACTATGGCTACAATTCATGTAGACGGTAAAGAGTATGATGTGAACGGAGCGGACAACCTGCTACAGGCATGTCTCTCTCTGGGCCTTGATATTCCTTACTTTTGCTGGCATCCGGCGCTGGGAAGCGTTGGGGCCTGCCGCCAGTGTGCGGTAAAGCAATTTCAGAATGCCGAAGATACCCGCGGCCGTCTTGTCATGTCCTGCATGACACCGGCCTCTGACGGCACATTCATCTCCATCGATGATGGCGAAGCGAAAGAGTTCCGCGAAAGCGTGGTGGAGTGGCTGATGACCAACCACCCGCACGACTGTCCGGTGTGCGAAGAGGGCGGTAACTGTCACCTGCAGGATATGACAGTAATGACCGGCCACAGCTTCCGCCGCTATCGCTTCACCAAACGTACTCACCGTAATCAGGATCTCGGTCCGTTCATCTCCCACGAGATGAACCGCTGTATCGCCTGTTACCGCTGTGTGCGTTACTACAAAGATTATGCCGATGGCAAAGATCTGGGTGTCTACGGCGCGCATGACAACGTCTACTTTGGTCGCCCGGAAGATGGCACGCTGGAAAGCGAGTTCTCTGGCAACCTGGTTGAAATCTGCCCGACCGGCGTCTTCACGGATAAAACCCACTCAGAACGCTATAACCGTAAATGGGATATGCAGTTTGCGCCGAGCATCTGCCAGCAGTGCAGTGTCGGCTGTAACACCAGCCCGGGTGAGCGTTATGGTGAGTTGCGTCGTATTGAAAACCGCTATAACGGCACCGTAAACCACTACTTCCTGTGTGACCGTGGCCGCTTTGGCTATGGCTACGTGAACCGCAAAGATCGTCCACGCCAGCCGATGCTGCTGCGCGGCAATGACTGGGTTACGCTGAACGCAGAGCAGGCGGTCAATGCCGGTGCAGATTTGCTGCGTCAGGCGAAGAAAGTGATCGGCATCGGCTCGCCGCGCGCCAGCGTTGAAAGTAACTTTGCACTGCGTGAACTGGTGGGCGCAGAGAACTTCTCAACCGGTATGCCAGCGGACGAGCAGGCCCGTCTTGAACTGATGCTCAAAGTCCTGCGCGAAAGCGGTGTCTATACGCCATCGCTGCGTGAAATTGAAAGCTACGATGCGGTGCTGGTGCTGGGTGAAGACCTTACACAGGTTGGTGCTCGCGTGGCACTCTCTGTCCGTCAGGCGGTAAAAGGCAAAGCGCGTGATATGGCCGCTGCGCAGAAAGTCGCAGACTGGCAGATCGCCGCCATTATGAACATCGGTCAGAACGCGAAGCATCCTCTGTTCGTTACCCATGTTGATGAAACCCGTCTGGATGATATCGCGGCATGGAGCTATCGTGCGCCGGTTGAAGATCAGGCGCGCCTCGGCTTCGCTATCGCCAGTGCACTGGATGAATCTGCTCCGGCAGTGACCGATTTCGACAGCAAGCTCAACGGGAAAATGGACGTTGTCGTTCAGGCGCTGGCCGGCGCGAAAAAGCCATTAATCATTTCCGGTACTCACTCAGGCAGCAGCGCAGTCATTGAAGCCGCAGCGAACGTGGCGAAAGCCCTGAAGGCACGCGGCGCAGATGTCGGCATTACTCTGTTGGCAGGTCACGCCAACAGCATCGGTCTGGGCATGATCGGCGGTAATCCACTGGAGCATGCGCTGGAGCAACTGAGCAACGGCGAAGCCGATGCGCTGGTGGTGCTGGAAAATGACCTCTATCGTCACGCACCAAAAGCCGTGGTGGATGCAGCCCTGGCGCAGACCACGAACGTGATTGTTGTTGATCATCAGCGTACAGCCACGCTGGAGAAAGCGGGTCTGGTGTTATCGACCGCCAGCTTCGCTGAAAGTGATGGTACCTCGATTAACCATGAAGGCCGCGCCCAGCGTTTCTTCCAGGTTTACGATCCTGCCTATTACGACAGCAACGTTGTGATGCTGGAAAGCTGGCGCTGGCTGCACTCGCTGCACAGCACGCTGGAAAGCCGTCACGTGGACTGGACGCAGCTCGATCACGTGATCGATGCCGTGGTGACCCGTCTGCCACAGCTCGCGGGTATTAAAGAAGCGGCACCTGACGCCAGCTTCCGCATCCGTGGTCAGAAACTGGCGCGTTCTCCAATACGTAACAGTGGACGTACTGCGATGCGCGCGAATATCAGCGTTCATGAACCGCGTCAGCCGCAGGACCAGGACACCATGTTCGCCTTCTCTATGGAAGGGAACAACCAGCCATCAGCTCCGCGTTCGCAGATTCCGTTTGCCTGGGCTCCAGGCTGGAACTCACCGCAGGCGTGGAACAAGTTCCAGGCTGAAGTGGGCGGCAAACTGCGTCATGGCGATCCGGGCGTACGCCTGTTTGAAGCCAGCAACAGTGAGCTGCCATGGTTCACAACCGTTCCTGCCGCGTTTGTCAGTGATGCGAAGTGGCGTGTGGCGCCTCTCCACCGGTTGTTCGGTAGCGAAGAGATGTCACAGCGTTCACCGGTCTTCCAGCAGCGCATGACAGAGCCTGCATTGGTGATTAACCCGGAGGATGCAGCGAAGCTGGGCGTCAACAATGGCGCGGCGGTTGAATTCAGCTGTGCCGGCGAGACAGTGCGTCTGCCGGTCCGTTTCTCGGCGTCACTGCAGGCGGGTCAGATTGGTCTGCCGCTGGGTATGCCGGGCGTTCCGCCATTCCTGGCGAACGGTAAAATCGACACTCTGCAGGAGGCGGCGCAATGAGCTGGTTAACACCGGACGTTATCGACATTCTGCTGGCCATTGTTAAAGCCATTGTGATTCTGCTGGTGGTTGTGGCCTGCGGCGCGTTCATGAGCTTCGCCGAGCGTCGTCTGCTCGGCCTGTTCCAGAACCGTTACGGACCTAACCGCGTCGGCTGGGGCGGCTCGCTCCAGCTGGTTGCGGACATGATCAAAATGTTCTTTAAAGAGGACTGGGTTCCGCCATTTACCGACCGCTTTATCTTTACCCTTGCGCCGGTTATTGCCTTTGTTTCTCTGCTGCTGGCCTTTGCTATCGTGCCAGTGTCGCCAACCTGGATGGTGACAGACCTGAATATCGGTCTGCTGTTCTTCCTGATGATGGCGGGCCTTGCGGTCTACGCCGTGCTGTTTGCTGGCTGGTCGAGTAACAACAAATACTCGCTGCTGGGTGCGATGCGCGCCTCGGCGCAGACGCTGAGCTACGAAGTGTTCCTGGGTCTGTCGCTGATGGGTGTGGTGGCGCAGGCGGGCTCGTTCAACATGAACGATATCGTCAACAGCCAGACGCACCTGTGGAACATCATTCCGCAGTTCTTTGGTTTCGTAACCTTCTGTATTGCTGGCGTGGCGGTGTGTCACCGTCATCCCTTTGACCAGCCAGAAGCGGAGCAGGAACTGGCAGATGGTTATCACATTGAATATGCCGGCATGAAGTTTGGCCTGTTCTTTGTCGGCGAATATGTGGCGATTACCACCGTTTCAGCGCTGATCGTAACGCTGTTCTTTGGTGGCTGGCACGGACCTTTCCTGCCGCCGTTCATCTGGTTCGCCCTGAAAACGGCGTTCTTTATGATGATGTTCATCCTGATTCGTGCTGCGCTTCCGCGTCCACGCTACGACCAGGTGCTGTCATTCGGCTGGAAAGTGTGTCTGCCGTTGACGCTGTTGAACCTGCTGGCGACTGCCGCAGTGATTCTCTACACAGCGCCGTAAGGGGTTAACAAATGACTTTGAAAGATATTGTCGTAGGCTTTGGCACGACAGTTCGCAGTATCTGGCTGATAGGGCTGCACGCCTTTGCCAAACGTGAAACGCAGATGTACCCGGAAGAGCCGGTTTATCTGCCGCCACGCTATCGTGGCCGTATCGTGTTAACCCGCGATCCGGATGGTCAGGAGCGTTGCGTCGCCTGTAACCTGTGTGCGGTTGCCTGTCCGGTTGGCTGTATTTCACTACAGAAAGCCGAGACCAAAGATGGCCGCTGGTACCCGGAGTTCTTCCGCATCAACTTCTCACGCTGTATTTTCTGCGGCATGTGTGAAGAAGCCTGTCCGACCACCGCGATTCAGCTTACCCCGGATTTCGAACTGGGTGAGTTTAAGCGTCAGGATCTGGTGTATGAAAAGGACGATCTGCTGATTTCGGGACCGGGTAAATATCCGGAGTACAACTTCTACCGCATGGCAGGTATGGCGATTGACGGTAAAGATAAGGGCGAAGCGGAAAACGAAGCCAAGCCTATCGACGTCAAAGGCTTATTACCTTAAGGAGCAAGGCATGGAATTTGCGTTTTATCTTTGCGGACTGGTGGCGGTGCTGACGACGTTGCGCGTCATTACCCACACCAATCCGGTACATGCGTTGCTGTACCTGATCGTTTCGCTGTTATCGATCGCGGGCGTTTTCTTCTCAATGGGTGCCTATTTTGCCGGTG
This sequence comes from Pantoea hericii, assembly GCF_014155795.1. NCBI lineage: Bacteria > Pseudomonadati > Pseudomonadota > Gammaproteobacteria > Enterobacterales > Erwiniaceae > Pantoea > Pantoea hericii. The sequence continues at coordinate 402,481 of NZ_SCKV01000001.1, read as the reverse complement.
CGCTGGAGATCATCGTCTACGCTGGCGCCATCATGGTGCTGTTCGTCTTCGTCGTTATGATGCTGAACCTGGGCAAGCAGACGGAGAAGCAGGAGCGTGAGTGGCTCAGCCCGTCATTGTGGATTGGTCCCGGCATCGTCTCGTTGCTGCTGCTGGTGGTGATGATTTACGCCATCCTGACGGCGAATGACCAGGGCATTGATGGCACCATCATCGACGCCAAAGCGGTCGGCATCAGCCTGTTTGGTCCTTATGTACTGGCGGTTGAACTGGCTTCTATGCTCCTGCTGGCAGGTCTGGTCGTGGCGTTCCATATCGGTCGTGAAGAGCGTCAGGGCGAAGTCCTGAGTAACCGTAATGCTGACGCCGCTCAGGTGAAAAAGGAGAACGCATGATCCCGTTACAACATGGATTGATTCTTGCTGCCGTGCTGTTTGTCCTTGGACTGACGTCGCTGGTGATACGCCGCAATCTGCTGTTTATGCTGATCGGCCTTGAAATCATGATCAACGCCGCCGCCTTAGCTCTGGTGGTTGCCGGGAGCTACTGGGGTCAGGCCGATGGACAGGTGATGTATATCCTGGCGATCAGCCTGGCGGCAGCGGAAGCCAGTATTGGTCTGGCGCTGCTGCTTCAGCTCTATCGTCGTCGTCAGACGCTGAACATTGATACTGTGAGCGAGATGCGCGGATGAATCTTCTCTATTTAACTGTCTTGTTTCCGCTGATCGGCTTTCTGCTGTTAGCGTTTTCCCGCGGTCGCTGGTCTGAGAACCTGTCGGCCACGGTAGGTATGGGATCGGTGGGTCTGGCAGCATTGACTACAGTGATGCTCGGATTCGAGTTCTTCGCCAGTGGTCAGCAAGCCTATACCCAGTCACTCTGGACCTGGATGCATGTCGGCAACTTCGACATGAAAGTGAACCTGACGCTGGATGGCCTGTCTCTGACCATGCTGTCAGTCGTCACCGGTGTTGGCTTCTTCATTCATATGTTCGCCTCCTGGTATATGCGTGGAGAAGAGGGCTACTCCCGCTTCTTCGCCTATACCAACCTGTTTATCGCCAGCATGGTTGTTCTGGTGCTGGCCGATAACCTGATGCTGATGTATCTGGGCTGGGAAGGGGTAGGGCTCTGCTCTTATCTGCTGATCGGCTTCTACTACAGCAATCCGGAAAACGGCAAAGCGGCGATGAAAGCCTTTATCATCACCCGCGTGGGCGACGTCTTCCTGGCATTCGGCCTGTTCATTCTCTACAACGAGCTGGGCACGTTGAACTTCCGCGAGATGATGGAACTGGCGCCGGCGCACTTTGCCGCAGACAACCATATGCTGCAGTGGGCAACGCTGATGCTGCTGGGTGGCGCGGTCGGTAAATCGGCACAGTTGCCGTTGCAGACCTGGCTGGCTGATGCGATGGCCGGTCCGACACCGGTTTCAGCACTGATCCACGCCGCGACCATGGTGACAGCGGGTGTTTACCTGATTGCCCGCAGCCACGGTCTCTTCCTGCTGACGCCGGAAGTGCTGCATCTGGTCGGCATCGTCGGGGCAATTACCCTGGTGCTGGCGGGCTTTGCCGCGCTGGTACAGACCGACATCAAACGTGTTCTCGCTTACTCCACCATGAGCCAGATTGGTTACATGTTCCTGGCGTTGGGTGTTCAGGCGTGGGATGCGGCGATTTTCCATCTGATGACGCACGCCTTCTTTAAAGCGTTACTGTTCCTCTCTTCGGGTTCAGTGATTCTGGCCTGCCATCACGAACAGAACATCTTCAAAATGGGTGGCCTGCGTAAGAGCATTCCGCTGGTCTACACCTGCTTCCTGGTTGGCGGCGCGGCGCTGGCGGCACTGCCGCTGATTACGGCGGGCTTCTACAGTAAAGATGAGATTCTGTTCGGCGCACTGGCTAACGGTCACATCAACCTGATGGTTGCGGGTCTGGTAGGGGCGTTCCTGACCTCTATCTACACCTTCCGCATGATCTTCATCGTGTTCCACGGCGAAGAGAAAATTCATGCGCACGCCGGTAAAGGCATTACCCATCATCTGCCGCTGATTGTACTGCTGCTGCTCTCTACCTTCATTGGTGCGCTGATTACGCCACCGCTGGCGGGTGTGTTGCCAGCCAGTGAGTTTGGTGAAGCGGGCAAAGTGGGACTGGAAATCACCTCAGGCATCGTAGCGATTGTCGGCATTCTGATCGCTGCTGCGCTGTGGCTGGGCAAACGTGAGCTGGTTACCCGTATCGCAAACAGTGCGCCAGGCCGCTTCTTCGGCACCTGGTGGTTTGCGGCCTGGGGCTTTGACTGGCTCTACGATAAAGTGTTCGTCAAACCTTATCTGGGCATTGCTTGGCTGCTGAAGCGCGACCCACTGAATGGTCTGATGAACCTGCCTGCGCTGCTGTCACGCATTGCCAACAAAGGCCTGGTTGTCAGTGAGAACGGCTACCTGCGCTGGTACATTGCGTCAATGAGCCTGGGTGCCGTACTGGTGCTGGCTCTGCTGCTGGTGATTTAAAGATTGATGAGCGGGGCAGGTTAGTTAATCTGCCCATTGAGAATGTCAAAAATTGTCCTGAGCAAGGGCGTTATCGTCGCAGCCAGTCTGGTTACCGCCAGCGCGCAGCAACCGGAGCATACCGAGGTATGTGAGGATTGCGAGCACTGCCGGGAATCAAACTGGCAAGTAAGATAGCCCGAACTAAGACAAAGAAAAGGGAAGTGTGCCGTGTTATTACCTTGGCTAATTATCATACCCTTCGTCGGCGGTCTGATCTGCTGGCTCACTGAGCGCCTTGGCGCGAAGGTGCCACGCTGGATCGCGTTGATCACCATGGGGCTGACGTTGGCGCTTTCGCTGCAACTCTGGTTGCAGGGAGGCTATTCACTGACGCAGGCAGCGGGCATTCCGCAGTGGCAGTCAAGTTTCTCCGTTCCGTGGATCCCACGCTTCGGCATCAGCTTCCATCTAGCCATTGATGGCCTTTCGCTGCTGATGGTGGTGCTGACCGGCCTGCTCGGTCTGATGGCGGTGCTCTGTTCATGGAATGAGATTTCAAAGTATCAGGGCTTCTTCCATCTGAACCTGATGTGGATCCTGGGCGGCGTGATCGGTGTGTTCCTCTCCATCGACATGTTCCTGTTCTTCTTCTTCTGGGAAATGATGCTGGTGCCGATGTACTTCCTCATCGCGCTCTGGGGTCATAAAGCGTCTGACGGCAAAACCCGCATCTCCGCTGCGACTAAGTTCTTCATCTACACCCAGGCTTCCGGTCTGGTGATGCTGATTGCGATTCTGGGTCTGGTGTTTGTCCACTACAACGCGACCGGTGTCTGGACGTTTAACTACGAGCAGCTTCTGAAGACGCCAATGTCGAGCGGTGTTGAATATCTGCTGATGCTGGGCTTCTTTATCGCCTTTGCGGTGAAGATGCCGGTCGTACCGTTGCATGGCTGGCTGCCGGATGCGCACAGTCAGGCGCCGACTGCGGGTTCTGTTGACCTGGCAGGTATCCTGCTGAAAACCGCGGCTTATGGCTTACTGCGTTTCAGTCTGCCGCTGTTCCCGAACGCGTCAGCGGAGTTTGCGCCAATCGCTATGTGGTTAGGCATCATTGGTATCTTCTACGGTGCCTGGATGGCCTTCTCGCAGACCGATATCAAACGTCTGATCGCGTATACCTCGATTTCGCACATGGGCTTTGTGCTGATTGCTATCTACACCGGCAGCCAGCTGGCGCTGCAGGGTGCGGTGATTCAGATGATTGCACACGGTCTGTCCGCAGCGGCACTCTTCATTCTGTGTGGTCAGCTGTATGAGCGTCTGCATACCCGTGATATGCGTCAGATGGGTGGTCTGTGGTCGCGCATCAAATGGATTCCGGGTCTGTCGCTCTTCTTTGCTGTCGCCAACCTCGGTATGCCGGGTACTGGTAACTTCGTCGGCGAATTTATGATTCTGACCGGCAGCTTCCAGGTAGTGCCGATGATTATCATCATCGCGACCTTTGGTCTGGTGTTCGCCTCGATTTACTCGCTGGTGATGATGCAGCGCGCTTACTATGGCGAAGCGAAATCGAAAGATCCGCTGCCAGGTATGTCGCCGCGTGAGTTTATGACCATCGGTGTTCTGGTGGTGCTGCTGGTGCTGCTGGGCGTCTATCCACAGCCGATTCTGGATACTTCGCACGCTGCCATGAGCAATATTCAGCAGTGGTTTACCGCTTCAATTTCAACTACAAGGCCGTAATTCGCCATGACAATAACTCCTCACCAATTGATTGCGTTACTACCGCTGTTAATCGTCGGATTGACGGTGGTGGTTGTGATGCTGTCCATTGCCTGGCGACGCAACCACTTCGTTAACGCCACGCTAACGGTAGTTGGCCTGAACCTGGCGCTGCTCTCGCTCTACTTTGTCGGTCAGGTCGGGGCGATGGATGTCACGCCGCTGCTGCGCGTCGATGGCTATTCGATGTTCTATACCGCGCTGGTGATGCTGGCGAGTCTGGCGACCTGTACCTTTGCCTATCCATGGCTGGCGGGTTACCCGGACAACAAAGATGAGTTCTATCTGCTGGTGCTGATTGCGGCCCTCGGTGGCATCGTGCTGGCCAGTGCTAACCATCTGGCCTCGCTCTTCATCGGCATTGAGCTGTTGTCGCTGCCGCTGTTTGGTCTGATTGGCTACGCTTTCCGCCAGAAACGTTCGCTGGAAGCCGCACTGAAATACACCATTCTGTCTGCGGCGGCCTCATCGTTCCTGCTGTTTGGTATTGCGCTGATCTACGCCGATTCCGGTAACCTGAGCTTTGTTGCGCTGGGTCAGAGCCTGACTGACAGCATGATCCATGAGCCATTGCTGCTGGTGGGTCTGGGCATGATGATCATCGGCCTGGGCTTCAAACTTTCACTGGTTCCGTTCCATCTCTGGACGCCCGATGTGTATCAGGGTGCGCCTGCGCCGGTTTCAACCTTCCTGGCGACGGCCAGCAAGATTGCGATCTTCGGTGTCATCATGCGTCTGTTTATGTACGCGCCGGTGACCGACAGCGAAGCGGTGCGCACCGTGCTGGCCATGATCGCCTTTGTGTCGATTCTGTTCGGTAACCTGATGGCGATTTCGCAGAGCAACATCAAGCGTCTGCTGGGTTACTCCTCTATCGCCCACCTCGGTTATCTGCTGGTCGCGCTGATTGCAGTGAAAGATCATCAGCTGTCGCTGGAAACTTCCGGTGTTTACCTGGCCGGTTATCTGTTCAGCAGCCTGGGTGCCTTTGGTGTGGTGAGCCTGATGTCCAGCCCGTATCGTGGCCCGGATGCAGATTCACTCTACTCTTATCGTGGTCTGTTCTGGCATCGTCCTATCCTGTCAGCGGTCATGACAGTGATGATGCTGTCACTGGCCGGTATCCCGATGACGCTGGGCTTTATCGGTAAATTCTACGTGATTGCTTCAGGCGTCAGTGCGCATCTCTGGTGGCTGACCGGTGCGGTGGTAGCGGGCAGTGCGATTGGCCTTTACTACTATCTGCGCGTAACGGTAAGTCTCTACCTCAGCCCGCCGGAACTGCACACCCGTGATACCCCGGCTAACTGGGCATTCACCGCCGGTGGTGTCGTGGTCCTGATATCTGCCATTCTGGTACTGCTGTTAGGGGTTTACCCTCAGCCGCTCATCAGACTGGTGCAGATGGCTCAGCCACTGATGTAAGCTGATAACTGCGAATAATGAATCAGGCCTCCGGGCCTGATTTTTTTGTCTGTCAGATGAGGTGACCAGCTGGTGCTGACGACCTCGCGCTGATGTAGAGTGTCTGGTTTAGTAAGGAGAGACCATGAACATTGACTGGCAGGATAAACACCATAGCGAACTTACCGCCCCGGAACTCTATGCGCTGCTGGCGTTGCGCAGTGCGGTGTTTGTGGTGGAGCAACAGTGTGCTTACCTTGATGTGGATGGCAAAGATTTACAGGCCAAAAACAGGCATCTGCTGGGCACGGTGGATGATCAGCTGGTGGCTTATGCGCGACTTCTTTCCCCGGAAGATGAAACCAGCCCGGTGAAAATTGGACGGGTCATTGTTTCAGATCGGGTGCGCGGTGCGCGTCTGGGCAATCGTCTGATGGAACAGGCGATCAGCAGTTGTCAGCAGCACTGGCCAGGCCGTGACATATTTCTCTCTGCGCAGGCGCATCTTGAAAACTTCTATGGGCAGCACGGCTTTGTGGCGGTGGGGGAGAACTATCTGGAAGATGGCATTCCGCACGTCGATATGCTGAAGAATGCGCCATAAAAAAAGCGAGGCCTGAGCCTCGCTTTATTCCATCAACCCACCGTCATCTGACGGTCATCGACATATTTGCGCTGATCCGGCGCAGGCGGGAAATACTGATAAAGCCAGGTTTCACTCAGCGTCTCATCCTTGCTGCGCAGGAACAGACGCATCTCCACTGGCTCGGTGGAATCGCTGTTCGGATACCAGTCAAACAGGATGCGGTATCCTTTGAGCGGATCGACATACAGAATTTCAACCTGCTTCACGCTGCCGGATGAAACGGTAATCACCGGCTCAATGCCTTTCGGCGCAGCAGCCTGCAGATCACCACCAATAAAATCGATGGCGAAGCGGCGGCACCAGGTTTCCGGGAAGTGTTCGCCAGGCGCCCAGCCTTCCGGGAAACCACCGATACCGGTACGGGTCGCATCCACACGTGCCAGACCGCTTCGCACTGGCGGCAGACCACTCCAGTAGAGCTTGTAAGAGAAGTTCAGCTCGCTGCCCGCTTTGACCGGCTCAGCCGGTTGCCAGAAGCAGACTACGTTATCCAGCGTTTCACCGGTGGTCGGGATCTCCATCAGGTTAATTGCGCCTTTGCCCCAGTTGCCGACCGGCTCCACCCACAGGCTCGGACGTTTGTCATACCAGCCAATCACATCCTGATAATCTTTGAAGTCGTGATTTAACTGCAGCAGGCCAAAGCCTCGCGGATTCTCATCTTCATAGGCATTGAACTGCAGACGCTGCGGATTATTCAGTGGGCGGGCGATCCATTCGCCTTTACCGGTCCACATCGCCAGACGATCGGAGTCGTGGATCTGCGGATGGTAGGTGTTGCACATGCGGCGCTCGTTGGTGCCGCAGCTGAACATACTGGTCATTGGCGAGATGCCAATCTGACGGATCTCTTTACGGGCGAACAGGTGGTTTTCCACCTCCATCACCACGCGTTTCTCTTCGCAGTGGATGATGAACTTATAGGCACCGGTGACACTCGCGCCATCCAGCAGGGCATAGCAGGTAAAGGTGGTATCTTCCGCTTTCGGCGTTTCAAACCAGAAGGCGGTGAAATCGGGGAACTCTTCCTGGCCATTGCTGAAGGTGTTGATCGCGACACCACGGGCCGAGAGGCCGTACTGGTAAGTATCGTCTACCGCACGGAAGTAACTTGCGCCAAGGAAGGATACGATGTCGCGACGGGCCAGTTCCGGTTTTTTAAATGCGCGGAAACCGGCGAAGCCGAGGTCAGTTTTGCCCTCCAGTTGCTTAGTATCAACCTTCGCGTCGTTATAGTTGAACAGCTCAGGGCGAAAGTGAATTTCGCGTGCCTGACGGCTCTCGCCGTCAACAGAGAACATGCGGATGCGCCGCTTGAAGCCCATGCCGACGTGGAAGAACTGCACGTCCAGCTGACGATCGGGCAGGTTATTCCAGAGTGAGTGGTTGGCGTCATACTGAATTTCGTTGTACGCCTGTGGGGTCAGTGTGGCCAGCGTCTCCGGCAGTGCACCTGGTGCACCGCCCCAGGGTTTCTTCGCCAGCGCAGCCGCGTTTTTCTTCAATACGTCGAAATCGAAGCGTACGGCGGTTCCGTCAGCAATGCCATCTTCTGCCCATGCGGATTGCGCAAACAGCGTTGACAGGCCGGTCATGCCGCTGACGGCAGAGAAGGCCATTGACGCTTTCATAAACATTCTTCGATTCATGCCAGAGATCATTCCTTAGCTGTTCGAGGGTGTCGTGACTGTTGTGCAACATGCACTTTCATGGCCCGATAATCACAGGCAACAGAGGGGTACGACAGTAGGGTTACTGGAAAATTCAGTCACGACAAAATTTATCAGATTAATCAAAGAAGCGAAGCGAAATTCGGCGGTTGCCGCTGCGTCTTACACTTCTTTGCGCAGCGAAGCGGCGCACCGCCTGCACTGAGTAAGATTAACAGATGAAAAATCAGGTGATTCCTGGAGCAGGAAATCAGCAGAGCGCCAGATTATGGCTATAGTTAATGAACTGCTTTGCAATTCACACGGAGGAAATGATGGTAAATCAGACAAATCAATTCGAATCGGGCCTCGATGACGATATTGCGTTACTGACCGAAACCCTGGAAGAAGTGCTTAAGGCATCAGGCGATCCGGCCGATCAGAAATACATTGAGCTTAAAAGCAAAGCTGAACAGGCGCTGAACGATGTTAAATCCCGTGTCAGCCAGGCGTCCGACAGTTACTACTATCGCGCTAAACAAGCGGCATACCGTGCAGACGATTACGTGCACGAAAAACCGTGGCAGGGCGTAGGTATTGGTGCAACCGCGGGCCTGGTTCTCGGCCTGCTGCTGGCGCGTCGCTAATCGCGATTCGCTGATGTAGCGCGGTAACAGACGACAGCAGTAAACCTGCGGCGGGGAAATCCCGCCGTTTTTTATTCTTTTCTCAACCCCTCATTGATTCACTTCTGTTGAGCCTGCTTCGCCCTCATTCATTTTTATGCGCAACGTGCTGCTTTAGATAAACCAGTAACAAACACGGGTCACACAGATTGTGTTTCGCAGGTGGACTTCATACAGTTAAATAAACGTGAAAAGGAGAACCGGACGTGATTAGAATTGAGATGCTGTCTACCGGGGATGAGGTGCTGCATGGCCAAATCGTCGATACCAATGCCGCCTGGCTGGCTGATATTTTATTCCAGCAAGGTTTGCCCATGACCAGTCGAACCACGGTTGGGGATTCACTGGAATCGCTCATCGACACCCTGCAGACACGAAGCCATGAGGCCGACGTGTTGATTGTGAATGGCGGCCTGGGTCCCACCAGTGACGATCTCAGCGCGCTGGCAGCCGCTCGCGCCTGTGGGGTTGAACTGGAGATGCAGCAGGACTGGCTGGCACAAATGGAAGCCTGGTTCGCCAGCCGTGGCCGGGTGATGGCCGCCAGCAATCGCAAGCAGGCTGAAATTCCGGCCAATGCGGAGCTGATTGATAATCCGGTTGGAACCGCCTGTGGCTTTGCCCTGCAACTCAACCGCTGCTGGATATTCTTCACGCCTGGCGTGCCATCTGAATTTAAGGTGATGGTGGAGCAGCAGATCATTCCCCGTCTGAAAGCAAAATTCTCGCCGCCCGAACCGCCGATTTGTCTGCGACTGACCACCTTTGGTCGCGGTGAAAGTGATATTGCCGCTGAGCTGGAGCCGCTGGCGCTGCCGGAAGGTGTGGTGATGGGCTATCGCTCGTCGATGCCGATCATTGAGATCAAACTGACCGGCCCGGCCAGTCAGCGTGTCGCGATGGAGCAGGTGTGGCAGCAGGTGCGTCTGTTACTGGCGGAGTGCACTATCTTTGAAGGCACGGAAGGGTTACCGGCGCTGCTGGCACGCGAGCTGACGCAGCGTGGCGAGCAGCTGGCGGTCAGTGAGCAATACACCGCCGGGCTGCTTTACTGGCAGCTGGCTGCCGCCAGCGTGCCGTTGCGGGGCGCTGACATTTTGCCATCAACGCAGGAGACGCTGGAGCAGCAGGTGACGCGCACGCGCGAACTTGCCGCACAGCAGCAGGCAGCGCTGGCGCTTTCTGTTGGCAGCCTGGAACAGGAAACGATTTCGGTAGCGTTACATACGCCGGATGGCGGCTTTGGTCAGCGCGTGAAGTTCAGCACCGGTCGTCATAACCTGGAGACGCGGCAGAAGGTGGTGGCGATGATGGCGATGAACATGCTGCGCCGCTGGTTACACGGCAGCGAAGTGAGCACCGGTCACGGCTGGATTGATGTGGTTGAAACTGTCAGACAGTAATTTCAGTGAAAACGAAACGGGCGCCAGAGGCGCCCGTTTTGTATGTGACTGTGAATGACCCTTTGCAGGAGCATTCTCACAGCAATAAATAAGCTGACTCGATCCAACCGCAAATCAAGCCAGACTTGTTCCGCCTCAGCTACAACTCAAGCTCAATCTCGCCTTTAGCTTTGCAGCAGCAGGGCAGGATCTCATCCTGCTGCACAAACGCCAGCGGCCGCTGTGGGTAATGCACTTCGCCTTTCAGCAGCCGCATCCGGCAGGAGCCGCAGTAACCTTCGCGGCACTGAAACTCCACGCAGAGATTATTGGCTTCCAGCAGGGAGAGCAGATTGGGGTGATCTTCTGCGCATTCCAGCCGGGCGCCGGAACTGCGCAGAATAACAACGTCGCGACTCATGATTAAAGCTGAAAGTCGTCGAAGTCGTTAGCGCCTACTTCAGAATCGATCTGACCCACCAGATAGGAGCTCACTTCCACTTCCTGTGGCGCAACCTGCACGTTGTCAGACACCAGCCAGGAGTTAATCCATGGGATCGGGTTAGAGCGCGTCTGGAAGGGCAGATCAAGGCCAACTGCCTGCATACGGATATTGGTGATGTACTCAATGTACTGGCAGAGAATGTCTTTGTTCAGGCCGATCATTGAACCGCCGCTGAACAGATATTCCGCCCACTCTTTCTCCTGCAGCGCTGCCTTCTTAAACAGCTCGAAGCACTCTTCACGACACTCTGCCGCAATCTCTTTCATTTCCGGATCGTCTTCGCCGCTGCGCAGCAGGTTCAGCATATGCTGGGTGCCGGTCAGGTGCAGCGCTTCATCGCGGGCGATCAGTTTGATGATTTTGGCATTGCCTTCCATCAGTTCACGCTCGGCGAAAGCGAATGAACAGGCGAAGCTGACATAGAAACGGATCGCTTCCAGCGCATTGACGCTCATCAGGCAGATGTAGAGCTGCTTCTTCAGGGCGCGCAGGCTGACCACAACCTGTTTGTCGTTGACCTTATGCGTGCCTTCGCCCAGCTGATGCCAGTAGTTGGTCATCTCAATCAGATCGTCGTAATAGCGAGAGATATCCTGGGCACGCGCCAGAATCTGCTCATTGGTGACGATATCGTCGAATACCACCGCCGGATCGTTAACGATATTACGGATGATATGGGTGTAAGAACGCGAGTGGATCGTCTCGGAGAATGCCCAGGTTTCAATCCAGGTTTCCAGCTCAGGAATCGAGATCAGCGGAAGCAGGGCGACGTTCGGGCTGCGACCCTGAATGGAATCCAGCAGTGTCTGATACTTCAGGTTGCTGATAAAGATATGCTTCTCGTGGTCCGGCAGCGCCTGGTAGTCAATACGGTCGCGTGAGACATCAACCTCTTCCGGACGCCAGAAGAAGGAGAGCTGCTTTTCGATCAGCTTTTCAAAGATGTCATATTTTTGCTGATCGAAGCGCGCCACGTTTACGGACTGACCGAAAAACATCGGCTCTTTCAGCTGATCATTTTTGTTCTGTGAGAAAGTGGAGTAAGCCATAAAAGTTGTCCAAAAGTAGACGAAGCCAGGCCTCGTGAAATGAATGAGGCGGGAGAATCTCCCGCCTGACCATTAGATTTTACAGGCGCCGCTCTCGCAGCCATCATCCTGGATAGAAGGTGCCAGGTCATCCTGCGCATCTTCCGCACCGTCACGGGTGTTCTGATAGTAGAGCGTTTTCACGCCAAACTTGTACGCGGTCAGCAGATCTTTCAGCAGCTGTTTCATCGGCACTTTACCGTTAGTAAAGCGTGATGGATCGTAGTTGGTGTTAGACGAAATCGCCTGGTCGATGAATTTCTGCATCAGACCCACCAGTTGCAGGTAACCGTCATTGTTCGGCATTTCCCACAGCAGTTCGTACTGATCTTTCAGACGCTCATACTCCGGCACCACCTGACGCAGGATGCCATCTTTCGATGCTTTGATGCTGATGTGACCGCGTGGTGGCTCGATGCCGTTGGTGGCATTGGAGATCTGCGACGAAGTCTCAGACGGCATCAGCGCAGACAGGGTCGAGTTACGCAGGCCGTGCGTTTTGATCTCTTCACGCAGGCTCTCCCAGTCGAGATGCAGCGGTTCGTTGCTGATCGCGTCCAGATCTTTCTTGTAGGTATCGATCGGCATGATGCCCTGCGCATAGGTGGTTTCATTGAACCACGGGCAGGCACCTTGCTCTTTCGCCAGCTCATTGGACGCTTTCAGCAGGTAATACTGAATGGCTTCAAAGGTTTTGTGCGTCAGGCCATTGGCGCTGCCATCGGAGTAGCGCACACCGTGCTTCGCCAGATAGTAAGCGTAGTTGATCACGCCAATACCCAGGGTACGACGACCCATTGCGCCACGCTGGGCAGCCGGAATCGGGTAATCCTGATAATCGAGCAGCGCATCGAGCGCACGAACGGCGAGGGTAGCCAGCTCTTCCAGATCGTCGAGGCTTTCGATGGCGCCAAGGTTGAACGCAGAAAGCGTACACAGTGCAATCTCACCGTTTTCGTCGTTAACATCTTCCAGCGGTTTGGTCGGCAGGGCGATTTCCAGGCAGAGGTTAGACTGGCGAACCGGGGCGATGCGCGGATCAAACGGGCTGTGAGTGTTGCAGTGATCGACGTTCTGAATGTAGATACGGCCGGTTGAAGCACGTTCCTGCATCATCAGCGAGAAGAGATCGACCGCTTTAACACGCTGCTTACGGATGCTCTGATCCTGCTCATATTTGGTGTAGAGACGTTCGAACTCATCCTGATCGGCGAAGAACGCATCATACAGGCCTGGCACGTCAGACGGGCTGAACAGGGTGATATCTTCGCCTTTCAGCAGGCGCTGATACATCAGCTTGTTGAGCTGTACACCGTAGTCCATGTGACGCACGCGGTTGCCTTCAACACCACGGTTGTTTTTCAGCACCAGCAGGCTTTCGATTTCCAGATGCCACATCGGGTAGAACAGCGTCGCTGCACCGCCACGCACGCCGCCCTGAGAACAGGACTTCACCGCAGTCTGGAAATGCTTGTAGAACGGGATACAGCCGGTGTGGAACGCTTCACCGCCGCGAATCGGGCTGCCCAGCGCACGGATACGACCGGCGTTGATGCCGATACCAGCACGCTGAGAAACATATTTCACAATCGCGCTTGAGGTGGCGTTGATGGAGTCCAGGCTGTCGCCGCACTCGATCAGCACACAGGAGCTGAACTGACGCGTCGGGGTTCGCACACCTGACATGATTGGCGTCGGCAGCGAGATTTTAAACGTTGAGATCGCATCATAGAAACGCTTGATGTAATCCATACGCGTATCGCGCGGGTAGCCAGAGAAGAGGCAGGCCGCGACCAGAATGTAGAGGAACTGCGCACTCTCGTAGATTTCACCCGAGACGCGGTTCTGCACCAGATATTTGCCTTCCAGCTGCTTCACGGCGGCATAGGAGAAGTTCATGTCTCGCCAGTGGTCGAGGAACTCGTCCATCTGCGCGAATTCTTCCTGGCTGTAATCTTCCAGCAGGTGGCGATCATATTTGCCCATGTCGACCATCTTAACGACCTGATCATAAAGCTTCGGCGGCTCAAACTGACCATACGCTTTTTTGCGCAGGTGGAAGATCGCCAGGCGGGCAGCCAGGTACTGATAGTCAGGGGCATCGCGAGAGATGAGGTCTGCTGCGGCCTTGATGATAGTCTCATGAATGTCAGACGTTCTGATTCCATCATAGAACTGAATGTGAGAGCGCAGTTCCACCTGTGACACTGAGACGTTGTTCAGCCCTTCAGCTGCCCAGTCCAGCACACGGTGAATTTTATCGAGATCAATGCGCTCCTGGCGGCCATCGCGTTTAGTAACGAGCAGACTCTGGTTCATGTCGCGTATTTACCTTTGCGTGAGTATCCAAAAATTAAAAGAAATCCCGGTTTATACACAGCCTATTCATTGTGAATAATGTGTGGATAAACACTACATCTAGGGGGTGAAGAGAAAAGTCATAACTACATGGGGGCATATTTTAGTATTTTACGGCCGCTTAACAAGAGCAAAAAATGATGGCTGGAGGGGTTGTAATTCTTGCGAAATTTCTTAGCCCACGCCTTGTAAGGCCTGGCAACATGTCAACCGGATCACACTTTTTTTTCTTATTATGATCGGGCGCGTGTTTCTTATTCAATCCTCAGGATTCAGCCAGAAAAGGGATGAAAAATGGATAAAAGCCGCTAGCAGGGGGCCGCGACGTTGAGCGGATGCGGGCATGGCTGACGTAACCTATTGGCAGCCATCGGAATGCCTGCCACCAGGCGAGGGCAGTGACCGCTCTGACAGGAAGAGCAGGCAGAGGAAAAAGTGCCCGCCCGGATTCAGGCGGGCAGATGACTTAACCCGCGTGGTGAGTGTGCACCATATAATTCACATCAGTGCCGGGCGCCAGTTTGAAGCGGTTGGTCACCGGGTTGTAATGCAGGCCAATAATGTGGCGTTCACGCAGGGGCGTTTCATCGACCCAGCCCAGCAGTTCGGATGGGCGGATGAATTTCTTCACATCATGGGTGCCGCGCGGCAACATGCGCAGCACATATTCCGCGCCGAAAATCGCCAGCAGCCAGGCCTTTGGATTGCGGTTCAGCGTTGAGAAAAAGACTTCGCCGCCGGGCTTGACCAGCTTCGCACAGGCGTGAATCACCGAGCGCGGATCCGGCACGTGCTCCAGCATCTCCATACATGTCACCACATCATACTTTCCGGCGTTATGATCGGCATGCTCTTCAACGGTCTGTTGCACATAGTCCAGCGTCACGCCGCTCTCCAGAGCATGCAGGCGCGCCACGGCCAGCGGTTCCGCACCCATATCCAGACCGGTCACGACGGCGCCTTCACGCGCCATGCTTTCGGATAAAATGCCGCCGCCGCATCCGACGTCGAGCACGGTTTTACCGAACAGACCGTTGCTGTGCTGCACGATGTAGCCCAGGCGCAGCGGGTTGATACGGTGCAACGGTTTAAATTCACCCTCCAGATCCCACCAGCGCGAGGCAACGGCCTCAAACTTGGCAATTTCCTGCGCATCGACGTTATGCTGATGATTCTGCGGTTGTGCATTCATTGAATCGTAACTCCTGACAAAATGTGCCCACAGTATAAACGCTTAACCGCAGTTGGCACACCTTTCAGGGGCAATGAAAAGCGGGGGAAATCGGTGGTTAACGTTCACCAGAGCATTGCAGTGTGATATACTTTCGCACCTTTAAAATCCGGGATTAAGTAGAGGGATAGCGGCTCCATGAGCGACCTTGCGAGAGAAATTACACCGGTCAATATCGAAGAAGAATTAAAAAATTCTTACCTCGGTTACGCCATGTCGGTCATCGTTGGCCGAGCTTTACCCGATGTGCGTGATGGCCTGAAGCCGGTTCACCGTCGCGTTCTTTTTGCGATGAGTGTACTGGGTAACGACTGGAACAAACCCTATAAAAAATCTGCCCGCGTCGTCGGTGACGTTATCGGTAAATATCACCCGCATGGTGATTCCGCCGTTTACGACACCATTGTACGTATGGCCCAGCCTTTCTCCCTGCGTTACATGCTGGTGGACGGACAAGGCAACTTCGGTTCCATCGACGGCGACTCCGCCGCGGCGATGCGTTATACCGAAATTCGCATGTCGAAAATTGCCCACGACCTGTTAGCTGACCTGGAAAAAGAGACCGTCGATTTCGTCCCGAACTATGACGGCACTGAGCAGATCCCTGAAGTTCTGCCAACCAAAATCCCTAACCTGCTGGTGAACGGTTCTTCCGGTATCGCTGTGGGTATGGCAACCAACATTCCACCGCATAACCTGCGTGAAGTGATTAACGGCTGCCTGGCATATATTGAAAATGAAGACATCAGCATCGAAGAGCTGATGGAGCACATTCCGGGGCCAGATTTCCCGACAGCCGCCATCATCAATGGTCGCCGTGGTATTGAAGAAGCGTACCGCACCGGTCGCGGTAAAATTTATATCCGTGCGCGTGGCGAAGTGGAAGCCGATGCGAAAACGGGCCGCGAGACCATCATCATTCATGAGCTTCCGTATCAGGTTAACAAAGCACGCCTGATTGAGAAGATTGCGGAGCTGGTGAAAGAGAAGCGCGTTGAAGGCATCAGCGCACTGCGCGATGAGTCTGATAAAGACGGCATGCGTATCGTGATTGAGATCAAGCGCGATGCCGTCGGCGAAGTGGTTCTGAATAATCTCTATTCACTGACCCAGCTGCAGACCTCTTTTGGTATCAATATGGTGGCGCTGCATCAGGGCCAGCCAAAGATTATGGCACTG
Source organism: Pantoea hericii (assembly GCF_014155795.1). Lineage (NCBI taxonomy): Bacteria > Pseudomonadati > Pseudomonadota > Gammaproteobacteria > Enterobacterales > Erwiniaceae > Pantoea > Pantoea hericii. The sequence continues at coordinate 386,057 of NZ_SCKV01000001.1, read as the reverse complement.
AAGGAGATTCTGGACGCCTTCGTTCGCCATCGTCGTGAAGTCGTGACGCGTCGTACCATTTTCGAACTGCGTAAAGCCCGTGACCGTGCGCATATTCTGGAAGGTCTGGCGATTGCGCTGGCGAATATCGATCCGATTATTGAGCTGATTCGTCGTGCACCTAACCCGGCAGAAGCGAAAGCGGGTCTGATTGCGCAGGCGTGGGATCTGGGTAATGTGTCAGCGATGCTGGAACGTGCGGGCGACGATGCCGCTCGTCCGGAGTGGCTGGATCCGCAGTACGGCATCCGTGACGGTCAGTACTATCTGACCGAGCAGCAGGCTCAGGCGATTCTGGATCTGCGTCTGCAGAAACTGACCGGTCTTGAGCACGAGAAGCTGCTGGATGAGTATAAAGGTCTGCTGGAGCAGATCGCAGAGCTGTTGCGCATTCTGTCTGACGCCGATCGTCTGATGGAAGTGATTCGCGAAGAGCTGGAGCTGATGCGTGATCAGTTCGGCGATGAGCGTCGCACAGAGATTACTGCCAATACCGCTGATATTAATATCGAAGACCTGATCAATCAGGAAGATGTTGTGGTGACATTGTCGCATCAGGGCTACGTGAAGTATCAGCCGCTGACCGACTATGAAGCGCAGCGTCGTGGTGGTAAAGGCAAGTCAGCCGCACGTATTAAAGAAGAGGACTTCATTGACCGTCTGCTGGTGGCCAATACCCATGACACGATTCTCTGCTTCTCAAGCCGTGGTCGTCTCTACTGGATGAAGGTTTATCAGTTGCCGGAAGCGAGTCGTGGTGCGCGGGGACGTCCGATCGTGAACCTGCTGCCGCTGGAAGCCAACGAGCGTATTACAGCGATTCTGCCGGTACGTGAGTATACCGAAGGCTTTAATATCTTTATGGCGACCGCGCTGGGAACCGTGAAGAAGACCGCGCTGAAAGAGTTCAGCCGTCCGCGCAGCGCCGGTATTATTGCCGTGAACCTGCGTGACGATGATGAGCTGATCGGAGTGGCGCTGACCAATGGTAATGACGAAGCGATGCTGTTCTCAGCGGCCGGTAAAGTGGTGCGCTTTGCAGAAACCGCAGTTCGTGCGATGGGTCGTACCGCCTCTGGCGTTCGCGGCATCAGGCTGGCTGAAGGCGATCGTGTGGTCTCGCTAATTGTACCGCGTGAAGAGGGTGCAATTATGACCGTGACCCAGAATGGTTACGGTAAGCGTACTGCCAACAGCGAATACCCGACCAAGTCGCGTGCGACGCAGGGTGTTATTTCCATCAAAGTGACCGAACGTAATGGTCCGGTGATTGGCGCGGTTCAGGTTGTCGATGGCGATCAGATTATGATGATCACCGATGCTGGTACGCTGGTGCGTACCCGCGTGTCAGAAGTGAGCGTCGTGGGTCGTAATACCCAGGGTGTGATTCTGATTCGTACCGCAGAGGATGAGAACGTGGTCGGTCTGCAGCGTGTTGCCGAGCCGGTTGAAGAAGAAGAGCTGGATTCAATCGACGGTAGCGTAGCGGAAGGCGAGGATGATATCGCGCCAGAAGCAGAGATCGACGATGAAGAGATTGCACCGGAAGCGGATGCAGAAGACGAAGACGACGCGGCTGAAGACGAAGAATAATTTGTCTGATGTGAGCTGAGGTTCGTTGCAGAAACGGCAGGTCAGGGGAAACCCGGCCTGCCGTTTTTTTATGGGATTTGGAAGCAAGTGGCTGTCAGTCAGGAGCCGTCGAAAGGCCTGCACTGCCCGATCGCAACGGTATCTGCAAGTCGGGAGCCGCCGAAAGACCCGCACTGCCCGATCGCAAAGGAATCCCGCGTCCCTGCGGATCGGCCACGCCATCCCTGGCGTGGACGCTTTGCTCTTCGGGCAGTGCAGGCCTTTCTTGTTGGGGTTGTGGTGTCGCTTTGTGTGGGTTGCAGGACAAAGTGGCAGAGGGGCGGGAGTCGGTTGCTGTGAGAGGGGAGCCGCCGAAAGGCCCGCACTGCCCGATCGCAAAGGATTCCCGCAACCCGGCGGATCGGCCACGTCATCCCTGGCGTGGACGCTTTGCTCTTCGGGCAGTGCAGGCCTTTCTTGTTCAGGCAGCGGCGTCGCGTTAAGTGGGTTGCAGGACAGAGGTGGCAGAGGGGCGGGAGCTGGTGGCTGTGAGAGGGGAGCCGTCGAAAGGCCCGCACTGCCCGATCGCAAAGGATTCCCGCATCCCTGCGGATCGGCCACGCCATCCCTGGCGTGGACGCTTTGATCTTCGGGCAGTGCAGGCCTTTCTTGTTTAGGCAGCGGCGTCGCTTTGTGTGGATTGCAGGACAGAGGTGACTGGGTGGGGGAGGCGGTGGCTGTCAGTCGGGTGTAGCCGAAAGGCCTGCACTGCCCGATTGCAAAGGAATCCCGCATCCCTGCGGATCGGCCACGCCATCCCTGGCGTGGACGCTTTGCTCTTCGGGCAGTGCGGGCCTTTCTTGTTTAGTCAGCGGCGTCGCTTTTCAATGTTGTGAGCGTCTGTTTGTTTGAGTGCGCAGAAGCGGCCACTGGATGCTGGAGTTAACGTGTCGCTTTCACTGTCTTAAAAGATTCCCAAACTTTCCGCTAAACCTGCGGCTGGCTGGCTTTTTTCGCCCGATAAAGCTAGTGTATGGGCATTAAAAATCGATGATGCGACTAACCTTGCCAACTGCGAGTCACCTTTGAAATATCCTGTCTCTTTCCGCACTACGCTTCGCATCTCGCGCTACCTTTTCCGCGCGCTGGCGCTGCTAATCTGGACGCTGGGCGCCGTTCTGACAGCGTTTTATATTATCAGCGTACTGCATAATAAAGAGACGCAGGTTCGGCAGGAGTTTGCCAGCAACTACGGCACGATTCAGTGGTATGTGCGCCATTCGGCGGACATGGTGCGTGAACTGAAATATATCACCGAGAACCGCTTAACCAATGCCAGCAGTGGCCTGGATGTACTGACCGGCATGATGCCAGGCAAAACAACCCAGCCGCAGTTTACGCCACTCTTTTCGGATGGCGACTGTACCTCAATGAGCAATACCTGGCGCAACTCGCTCGATTCTCTCAGCTACTACATCAATTACTGGAAAAGTAACTTCGCCTCGTCGTATGAACTGAATCGGGTGTTCTTTATCGGTGGAGAAAGTCAGTGTCTGGCCGACTTTACGATTGGCAGCAGCAACGCTGATCGGGAACGCAGCCTGAAATCGCTGCGTGAGAATGTGCTGCGTTATCGCAACAGCAGTGAAGAAGAGCGCCGAAATCCGATGTACTGGATCAACAGCAGTGCTCAGCCTGGCGTCGGCACTTTCTATATGGTGGTGCCGGTTTACGTCGCGAACAAGTTACAGGCACTGCTGGGTGTTGAGCAAAATATCCGACTGGATGAGTTTATTCAGCCGGGCAGCCTGCCGATCATTGCGTCGATTACCGATGAGAACTATCGTCCACTGCTTAACTCGCGGCGCGGCGGCCTGGGCTTCTCGCTCGACAATCTGCCTGATGATAAAACCTGGTTCGGTTACCTGAATGGGTATCGTCAGCTGGTGCTGAAAAAGCCACTTCCGCCCTCCGATCTGAATGTGGTGTGGTCAGTACCTACCGATGTCATGGTGGATCAGCTCAAGCTGATGATCATCAATGCGCTGCTGCTCAATATTTTCAGTGCCGTTATCCTGTTTACTCTCGCCTGGGTATTCGAGCGCCGGATGTTCCTGCCGGCAGAGGAGAATGCACATCGTCTGGAAGAGCATGAGCAGTTTAACCGTAAGATTGTCGCCTCGGCGCCGGTGGGGATCTGTATCTTACGCACCAGCGACGGCACCAATATTCTGAGTAATGAGCTGGCACATAATTATCTGACGTTGCTGACGCAGGAGGACCGGCTTCGGCTGAATGAAATCATTGGCGGGCAGCAGGTTAACTTTGTCGATGTGCTGACCGGCAGCAATACCAACCTGCAAATCAGCTTTGTGCATTCGCGCTATCGTAATGAGAACGTCGCGATTTGTGTGCTGGTTGATGTCTCGGCGCGCGTAAGGATGGAGCAGTCTCTGCAGGAGATGGCCCACGCGGCAGAGCAGGCGAGCCAGTCAAAATCGATGTTCCTTGCCACCGTCAGTCATGAACTGCGCACGCCGCTCTATGGCATTATCGGTAACCTCGATCTGTTGCAGACCAAAGAGCTACCCAGCGGTATCGACTCGCTGGTGACGGCCATGAATAACTCCTCCAGCCTGCTGCTGAAGATCATCAGTGATATTCTCGACTTCTCGAAAATCGAGTCAGAGCAGTTGAAAATTGAGCCACGTCCGTTTGCCCCTCGCGAAATTGTCACGCACATTGTCGGCAACTATCTGTCGCTGGTGGTGAAGAAGCGGCTGACGCTTTACTGCTTTATCGAACATGACGTTCCGCAGGTGCTGGACGGCGATCCGTTGCGCCTGCAGCAGGTGATCTCGAACCTGCTTAACAACGCGATTAAGTTTACGCATACCGGCTGTATTATTCTGCACGCCTACGTTGCACAGGGCTATCTGGCTTTCCGCGTTCGTGATACCGGTGTCGGCATTCCGGCGAAAGAGCTTCCACGCCTGTTTGATCCTTTCTTCCAGGTGGGAAATGGCGTACAGCGTAATTTCCAGGGGACCGGGCTGGGACTGGCGATCTGTGAAAAGCTGATCAATATGATGGATGGCGACATTGAGGTCGACTCAGAGCCAGGCATGGGCAGCCAGTTTATTGTGCGTATTCCGATCTACCAGGGACAGAAGCCATCACTGATGCTGCTGGAGGACTTACAGGATAAGAGAATCTGGCTGGCGATGCGCAATGAGTATCTTGCGGCGTTTATCACGCGTCAGATTCAGCAGCAGGGTATTCAGGTTGCGGAGTATAACGGTAAGCCAGGCCCGGATGATGTGGTCATGACGGATTACGAACTGGAGACTGATGCACCGCTTCGCGCACTGGTCACGTTTGACGGATCCCATGTCGATATGCCGCGTGAACGTCAGCCGGGACGCTGGATCCACTCCACCGCCACACTGCACGAGGTGCCGGCGCTGCTGGCACGCATCTACCGGATTGCACTGGGCAATGACGCCGCCGATGCGCTGCTGCTGGCCACCCCGGTAGAAGAGAAAGTTCATAACGATGACATCATGGTGCTGATCGTCGATGACCATCCCATTAACCGCATGCTGCTGTCTGAACAGCTTGGCACGCTGGGCTATCAGGTGAAAACGGCCCAGGATGGCGTTGATGCCCTGAATGTCCTGAGTCGTAATGAGATTGATATCGTGCTCACCGACGTGAATATGCCGAACATGGATGGTTATCGCCTGACGCAGCGATTACGTCAGCTGGGCCATCTGTTCCCGGTTGTGGGCGTAACGGCGAATGCGCTGGCAGAAGAGAAACAGCGTTGTATGGATGCAGGTATGGATAACTGTCTGTCGAAGCCGGTGACGTTAGACGTGCTGAAAGTGACGCTGGCAATCTATGCTGAACGGGTTCGTAAAACGCGGCGGGGATAGGGCAGGAAAGGGCAGAGGCGAAGCGGTGCAGCTGCACCGCTTCAGGAGGAACTTAGTCTCTTTCGACCTGACTCTGGCTGACAGAGGACAGGTAGTTCAGCAGTGCGATATCGTTATCCACGCCCAGTTTCATCATCGCTGATTTCTTCTGGCTACTGATGGTTTTGATACTGCGGTTCAGTTTCTTGGCGATTTCGGTTACCAGGAAACCTTCTGCAAACAGACGCAGCACTTCACTCTCTTTCGGTGACAGGCGCTTGTCGCCATAACCACCCGCGCTGATCTTCTCCAGCAGTTTCGCAACGCTTTCTGGCGTGTATTTCTTGCCTTTCTGCAGTGCAGCCAATGCTTTTGGTAAATCGGTAGGCGCGCCCTGTTTCAGGACAATCCCTTCGATATCGAGATCAAGGACTGAACTCAGAATCGCGGGGTTATTGTTCATGGTCAGAACAATAATCGAGAGATCCGGGTAGTGGCGTTTAATATATTTAATCAGCGTAATACCATCGCCATACTTCTCACCTGGCATAGAGAGGTCGGTGATCAGGACGTTGGCATCAAGCTTGGACAGATTATTGATCAGTGCTGTTGAGTCTTCGAACTCACCTACAACGTTGACCCATTCAATTTGTTCCAGAGACTTTCGGATACCGAAAAGGACAATTGGATGGTCATCGGCAATAATTACGTTTAAGTTATTCATCTTATTGGTTACCTTGCTGCAGCAGTTGATTGACGTAAGCGTCAATATCACTGGTGGTATTTGTAATGTTTGAATCGTCACACGCTTTAATGTGGTGTTCTAACTCTTCACAAAGCTGTTTGCCGGGAGTCAGATTGAGCATGGCAAACACGCCCTTTAGGCGATGCGCTGTCTGAGCAAGCGAGGCGTAGTCCTTTTCCGCCGACTCAGTATACAGTCTCTTCACATCAACCGGTACTGTCTCCGTAAACAGCTGGAAATAGCCGCCGCTCATTAATGGCGTGGCCGCGTCGTCTTCCATGTCGTTATCCATCACATCATGCGACAGTTGTTTCTCAATCAGGGCCAGCAATGCATCCAGCATCGCATTACTGAGATTGAAATTGACCCGATACTGCTGGTCGTTCAGTGCATGATGACCCAATTCATCTTCCGCCAGCAGCAGTGCCCAGCCGCTAAGCTTCGAGGGATCGTCGGTCACCATGACATCGTGATCCTGACCGGAAATGCGCTCATCAGGTGTCAGACAACGCGCTCCCCAGTTCTCCAGATGGCGGCAGACGATTTTATGTACGTCCTCCACGGTGATCTCCACCAGCGCGGTCACGCCATCCAGAATTTTTTCCTCTTCTTCCTCACGCTTCTCTTCCAGCACCAGCGGCAGTTGCATGTTATAGCGCGTGCCGATATCCGCTTTTGCCACGATATCGAGACTGCCACCCATCTGCTTGCAGAGCTGCTTACACAGGAAGAACGCCATGCCGGAGGCCTGTCCGTAACGATCCTGGCTGGTATCCCCCAGGAACGGGAAGTCGACATTCGCCAGTTCATCCACCGTCAGGCCCGCACCGGTATCCACCAGTTCGATGATCACTCTGTCGGCCTGCTTCTCCGCAGCCTTAACTTCCAGGGTAATTTTCCCCCAGCGGGTCGTGGTCAGGGCGTAGTGCATCAACGTGGTCAGGACTTTGCGCAGGGCGCGACGGTCGCCAAAGCGCGTCTCGTCATTCGCCAGATGATTATTCACCACCAGCGACAGCCCTTTGCGGCGCATCAACGGCAGGCTTTCCAGCGCAATCTCATCCAGCAGTTCCTGCAGGTTGAAGACGGTCGCATCCGGTGACCAGTCGTGTGCTTCAAGCCGGTTCAGCAGCACGATATCATCTACCAGTCGCGCCAGGCCCTGGCTCTCGTCGAGCAGGTCCAGTACGGTTTCATCGGCATCACGCTGGCTGAGCTGCACCAGCTGCGCCACCATTTTTTCCAGTGGCTGATTCAGCGCATGGCCCAGATTATGCAGCAGCTGCTGGCGCATCTGATGATTGCGATCCAGCACCTGCTGCGCTTTCTGCAATTTCTTGTTCACCAGCAGTTCGCGATCCTGATCACGCATCATAAACAGCTGCGTATGCGGCGACAGCACGCTGCGGGCGTGACGGATCTCATACACTTCGTTGTTGATGGTGGCCTGCAGCACGCCCTGATGCTGGTCGGACATATTAATGATCTTCTGCAGATTGAGGTGAGGCAAAAGATGTTCAGCAATCTTATTGCTCAGCAGAGTACGGTTGCTGGCAAAGTCATACACCAGCAGACCGACCGGAAGGCTGGCCACAATCTCTTCATTCAGCACCCGCAGTGAATCGAGTTCAGCGCTCTGGTTTTCGCTGGGACGCAGTGACTGCTGACGCAGCAGCACGATCCCCGCCAGCGAGAGCAGGAACAGCAGCAGGTTGATCAGGAGCGGCCAGAGCAGATTATGCAGGCTGTCGATAATCAGGCGAGTAATCGGCACCTGATAAACCAGCTGCAACGGCGTACTTGGCAGGGTGGCCGCAATCTCAATATTGGGATTAACCAGTGAGACACGGGTATTTTCCACATCCTGCTGTTCACTGCTGCTGGCAGGCATTGAGGTGTCCTGACGCAGCTGGAAGTTTTCCAGCGGCATGTTCTGCGGAACGATATCGTTAACCGGCAGATCAAAGGCGACAACAGTGGCCAGATGGCCCGGCTGGTTAAAGGTGGTGCGCAGCGTGAAATAGTGATCGTTCTGGAAGGCGAGGTGGCGCAGTGGCGAGAAGCTCTCGCGTTCATCCAGCGCATTGGCCTGCTGCAGCATCTCAGCGCGACGGCTATCCACCATTGAACTGATGGCGCTCTCTTTATAGCGCGTTGCCATATCTTTCAGTGGCAGGGTCGAAATCATAATCAGGCTGTTGTCCTGACCATTTAAAAAGTACATCGACCACGTGGGATTTTCCGCGCCCCACAGCGTGTCGAGATAGTTCGACATCCGCATGGTCATATCCAGCGTACTGCTGTCATGTGAGCCGAAAATCAGTGCTTCCGTTTTACGCCGGGTTTTTTCCAGATAATAGACATCAGGACGCAGCCGCGTCTCCTGCAGGTTACTGCCAGGTGGCGCACCGGCTGCGCTGGTTGAGAGGTTTTCATATATCTGCCAGGTGGCAAAGCGATAGGCATCAATACGTTTCTGTACGTCACGCGCCAGATCGTCCATGGCATAGCGTTTCCCGGTCAGCCAGGCATTGACCGAGTTATGCACCATAAAGCCCAGCGCCAGCAGGAGCACCAGATTGAAAACCACAAAAAAGCGGGTGACATTGCCGGAGGTCAGTGGAAACTTATACAACATAGCGTGTCAGGTACCTGAATTATCGCGCAACTTTTCGCGCACTGGCGGCTACCGCTAACAGCAACAGGGCGATCAGTAAAAATGCGCCGCTGAGGCTGATCCATTGCGAAATGAATCCGATTAAAGCCGGACCTGAGAGAATACCCGCATATCCCAGCGTTGTCATGGCAGAAATCGCCAGGTTCGCAGGCATATCCTGTTGATTCCCGGCAGCATTGAACAACATCGGCACCGTATTGGATAAACCAAAGCCGACCAGCAGGAAAGCCAGCAGAGCGATCTCCGGCCACGGCAGCCAGACGGCCAGACACATACCCGCTGCGGCGGTCAGGGCGCCGGAGAGCATCACAGGATAGCGGCCAAAACGCTGGATGATCTTGTCGCCACTAAAACGGCCCAGCGTCATCGCGACGGAAAAGACGGCATAGCCGAGTCCGGCATAGGCGGGTGACATCGCCGGGTTCTGCAGCAGCAGCAGCGCGCCCCAGTCCAGTACGGCCCCTTCCGCCAGGAAAAGGATAAAGCAGAGCAGGCCAAGGAACGCAACCCAGCCACGTGGGATCACCAGCCAGGGCTGATCGGGCTGATGCAGTCGCGCATTCATCAGGACCGGCAATCGCCACAGCAGCAGCAAGAGCATTATTGCCATTACCACCAGCGTAGCGGTCAGTGGAGTGAAATCCCGGCTCAGCAACAGGCTGACGGTTCCTGCGCCCAGAATACCACCAAGACTGAAGAAACCATGAAAGCCCGACATCATCGGTTTATCTGCAGCCTGCTCAACCTGAACCGCCTGATAATTCATCGCCACATCCAGCATGCCCAGCCCGGCACCAAAAAGCATTAGCGCAGCCGCCATCACCAGATGAGAGTCTGCTGTCGCCAGCAGCGGCATCATCATCAGTACTAACAGGGTGGAGACGCACATCACGCGACGGCAGCCAAAACGCGCCACCAGCGTGCCGGTCACCGGCATCGCCGCCAGCGAACCAATACCCAGACAGAGCAGCAAGGCGCCCAGGGACGCGCCACTGAGCTGCAGACGATCCCGGGCAAACGGCACCAGCGGAGCCCAGGCTGACATCCCTAAGCCATTAATTAAAAAGATAGTGCGTGTACCCCAGTTAAGGCGGCTTTGATGTTTATGTTGTTGTGAAGCGTCCAGTGCGGTCATAGGTCGGATTCATCAATGTTAAAGCGGAAAAGTGTAGCACTGGCCGCGAGTCAGTGGCCGTTGCGCCTCTTGTCAAAAGTGGTGCAGTCACATCGCATAAATGGCAAAACCGGCAGTTTACCGACTTTTGTTGCATCGCAAATTTTTTCCAGAACTTTCCTGGTATGACCACCGCTCATCCGGGAGTACTTAACTCAAATTTCCCTGCCTTTTTTCAAGGGCTTGCTGTTAAAAACGCAGAACAGCACCACCTGTAAATGCTGACTGAATCACACAATTAAAAAAATTCCTGTCATTGCCCTCACGTTAATGACGCAGTGGTTTTAAGCCTCATCGCATCATTTATGGAAACAGTCAGCAATAAATTGACATGAAAAAACAAAGACAAAGCGCATTACCTGAAAACGAATTTTCGGTTATGGCTAATGTAATAATGTTTTAATCATAACTAAAGCTGTACATTGAAATTGATTTTTAACATGGTTACGCTAAAAGTTAATCAGTCACAACCTTTACGTTGTGTGAAAGTCTGTACAGCTTAAAACACTCAAAAACTAATAATAATACCGCTGCGCGCCTATTTTATGTGCGTTAGTGACGCGGCTTAGTTTCGCCATTTTTACCTGCGCCAGGTTAAGACACCTTCTTCATCTCAGGAGGTGAAATGATGCGTGAAGACTTCAAGCATAAAATAAATTTATGTTTAAGGATTCAGTATATTAGCTAATCTGGTGTAACAGAGGTTATAAATGGCAGAACTCACACAGAGCCGTGTAGATATCATCTCGCGCGAAAACGGTACACTCCTCTCACAGACCACTGGCGGTTCATCACAGTCCATTAACCTCACCGAACCCAGCGTTGTACGTATCAGCGGCACGCGAGACATGGTGACGCAGTTTGAGCGCCAGGGTAACGATCTGGTGCTGAAAATGCGTGACGGCAGCACAGTACGCTACCAAAAATTCTTTCTTGATGACGCCGATGGTCAGCACAGCGAACTGGTGTTCGATGATGGCGTCAATCCACCGGAACATGCACTTTTCCCGCAGACCGCAGAAGGGGCTGAACTCGCTTCCCGTTCGATCACACCGACCTATGAATCACTCGACAGCGTAGAGCCGCTGCTGCTGGCGGATAACGCCAATACGTCAATGGGCGTCATCACCGCAGGCGGTCTGGGTGTGCTCGGTTTAGCCGGACTGGCAGTGGGCATCGGCGGCGGTGGCGGAGGGGGTGGAGGTAACGGCGGCGGCAACGCCGGTGGCACCGATCCGGGAACACCGGTCACACCCGGGACACCTGCCATCACCCTGAATGCCTTCGCTGGCGATAATGTGCTGGATAATGCGGAAAAAACGACCGATCAGGTGCTGAGCGGCACGACCAGCAATGTCGAAGCCGGTCAGATTGTCACGGTTACGCTGGGCGGACAGACCTACAACACCACAGTCGGCACGGATGGCAGCTGGAGCGTTACGATCCCTGCCGCCGCGCTGGCGGGACTTCCCGCAGGCACCACCACCATCGACGTCAGCGTCAGTAACGCGGTGGGCACAGGCGCTACGGGCAGCCTGCCGGTTACCGTCGCTGCCGCCGATCCCGGTACACCCGCGACACCGGTTATCAGTCTGAATCCCTTTGCCGGCGACAACCTGCTGGATAACAGCGAAAAAACAACGCCACAAACGCTCTCCGGCAGCACCAGTAACGTTGAAGCCGGGCAGGTGGTCACCGTGACACTGGGCGGCCAGAGCTACAGCAGTAGCGTAGCCGCGGACGGAAGCTGGAGTATTACTGTGCCTGTGGATGCGCTGAGCGCGCTGGCCACCGGCAACGCCACCCTCACAGCAACCGTCACTAACCAGGCAGGCACCGCCGCCAGTGGCAGCCTGACCTTTAACGTCGAGCCGCCCCTGACCGAGCCGGGAACGCCGGTTATCACCATCAATCAGTTTGCCGGTGATGATGTCCTCAGCAACAGCGAGAAAGCCACCGATCAGCTGCTGAGCGGCTCCACCAGCAATGTGGAAGCGGGTCAGGTTGTCACCATCACGCTGGGCAATCAGACCTTCAGCGCAGTCGTGGATGCGCAGGGCAACTGGAGCGTCACGCTCTCACCTGCGGCGCTGAATGCGCTCAATGCCGGTTCACTTGCGATTTCTGCGGTCGTCACTAATCAGGCTGGCATTGAAGCCAGTGAAAACCGCGCAATCAGCGTCGATACGCCTGTCGTTACGGGTCCGCCTGCGGTCACTGTGGATGAATTTACCGGTGACAACCAGCTGAGCAACGCAGAGAAAACCACCGATCAGACGGTGACCGGCAGCACCAGCAATATCGAACCGGGTCAGGTTGTGACGGTCACGCTGGGCGGTCAGACGTACAGCGGCAGCGTAGATGCGCAGGGCAACTGGAGCATCACGCTACCCTCAGCGGCCCTGAGCGCACTGGCGGCAGGTGAAACGACACTGACGGTTTCGGTCAGCAATGCGGCCGGTAACACCGCGACCAGCAGCCTGCCCATCAGCGTGGAAGCGCCGGTGACGCAACCGGGCGAACCGACCGTTACCATCAATGAATTTGCCGGGGATGACATCCTCAGCAACGACGAAAAAGGGACCGCCCAGACGCTTTCTGGCACCACCACCAACGTCGAAGCGGGCCAGACGGTCACGATCACCTTTGGTGGCCAGACTTACGCTGGCATCGTGGATGGCAGTGGTAACTGGAGCGTGACTGTTCCGGCTGGTGCGCTGGGCAACCTGCCTGCGGGATCCAATGTCATCAGCGCCACCGTCAGCAACGTCGATGGTGTGAGCGCAGGCGAAACCCGCGATATCTCGGTTGAGGCACCTGTGACTGAGCCTGGCGTGCCGGCGCTGACCCTGAATGAATTTGCTGGCGATAACGACCTGAGCAACGCCGAGAAAGCGTCCGATCAGCCTGTCAGCGGCACGGTCACCAACGTTGAAGCCGGACAGATCGTCACCGTGACCCTCGGTGGTCAGACCTACAGCGCCAGCGTGCAGGGTGACGGCAGCTGGAGCGTCACCGTGCCATCCGCCGCGCTGAACGCACTGGCAGCAGGCACCACTACCCTGACCGCCTCGGTCAGCAATGCGGCGGGCGACACCGCGACAACTTCGGAGTCGATCACCGTCGAAGCCCCGGCGACGCAGCCGGGTGAAGCCACCGTAACCATCAACGCCTTTGCCGGTGACGATATCCTCAGCAACAGCGAGAAAGCCACCGATCAGCTGCTGAGCGGCACCACCACCAATATTGCTGAGGGCCAGCAGGTCACTATCACCCTGAATGGTGAGACCTTTACCGCCACGGTTGGCGCGGATGGCAACTGGAGCGTCTCGATCCCAGCCAGTTCGCTGGCGGCGCTGGCCGCCGGTAGCACGACCCTGAACGCTACAGTCACCGATACGCTCGGCGCAGCCGTCAGTGAAACCCGTGACTTCCTGGTGGCGTCAGCGGGCACTTCACCGAATGCCCCAACGTTAACCGTCAATGCCTTCGCTGAAGACAACATCCTGAGCAACGATGAGAAGCTGGAGGCTCAGGCGGTCTCAGGCAGCACCACCAACATCGAAGCGGGCCAGATTGTGACCGTAACCCTGGGCGGAGAGCGCTACAGCGGCACGGTCAATCCTGACGGCAGCTGGAATATCGCGATTCCGGCCGATGCACTCGGTGCGCTGGCCGCAGGATCTGCCTCGCTGGTGGTGACGGTCAGCAACGCAGCGGGCACCAGCGTTAGCGACACGCTGGCGATCACCGTCGAGCCACCGGTGACTGAGCCGGGCCAGCCCACCCTCATCATCAATCAGTTCGCCGGTGATGACGTCCTGAGCAACGATGAGAAAACCAGCGACCAGTTGCTGAGCGGCAGCAGTACCAATGTCGAGCCGGGTCAAATCGTCACAGTCACGCTGGGCGACCAGACTTACAGCGCCACGGTCGGCGCGGATGGCAGCTGGAGCCTGAATGTCCCAGCCAGCGCACTGGCAGCACTGGCGGCGGGCAGTGCAACTATCGCGGCCACGGTTTCCAGTCAGGCGGGCATAATCGCCAGCGAAGATCGGGCGATTGTGGTGGATACCCCGGCGCAACCGGAAACGCCGACAGTGGCTATTGCCCTGTTCGCCGGTGACGATCTGGTGGATAACAGCGAAAAAGCCCTGGATCAGACGCTCTCCGGCACCACCAGCAATGTGGAGGCGGGCCAGACGGTCACCATCACCCTGGGCGGTCAGAATTACAGTGCCACGGTCAATCCTGATGGCAGCTGGAGTACACAGATCCCGTCTGCAGCGCTCAGCGCACTGGCAGCGGGCAGCACCGCCATTGCGGTTAGCGTCACGACGGTAGCCGGTGCTGTGGCCACTGACACCCGTGACATTAACGTCGCGCCAGCAGCAGGCGAACCTGGCATCGTCTCAATCAATGAACCGGTCAGCGCGGATGGCTTCCTCAATTTGCAGGAGCTGAGCAGCGATCTGATCATCAGCGGTTCGGCGGTGGGTGTTAATCCAGGCCAGACGGTGCAGCTTAATTTTAACGGCGGTAATTACAGCGCAGTGGTGAGCAGCAATGGCGTCTGGAGCGTCACCGTTCCGGCAAGTGCACTCACCGATATCACCGACGGTGTGAAACAGATTTCAGTGACGACCGTCGATGCCAGCAATACGCTGCTGACCGCCTCCGCTCCGCTGAATGTGGTCGCCTCTACGCTGCCGCAAATCACGCTGAACGAGAGTGCGATCACCGATGGTATTCTCAACCGGACGGAAGCGGGTAGCGATCTGCTGATCGGCGGCAGCACCGGCAAGGCCGTCGCGGGCCAGCAGGTGGAAGTGGAACTTAACGGCAAAACGTACAGTACCACTGTCAATGCCGACGGCAGCTGGAGCCTGCCAGTGCCTGCCAGCGATCTCGCTTTACTGGCGCAGGGCGCTAACAGCCTGATCATTACCGCCATTGACGAGGCGGGCAACCGCGCGGACCAGACGGTGAATTTCAGCGTCGACACGCTGCCACCGACGCTGATTGTGGCTGAGGTCGCAGGTGGCGATGGCATTCTCAACAGCAGTGAAGTGACGGCGGGTGTGCCGGTCAGTGGTTCAGGTGCACTGCCGGGCGAGCGGGTTTCTGTTTCGCTGAACAACCAGAGTTACAGCGCCACAGTCGATGAGCAGGGCAACTGGACGGTTGATTTGCCGCCAGCAGCATTGCAGGCATTGTCTGATGGCAGCAGCTATACGCTGACCGTCACGCTGACCGACGCCAGCGGGAACATCGCCACCCAGACGCAACCGCTGTTAGTCAACACACAACTTCCGGTTGCGGCCGTGACCGCACCGGGCGGTGATGGGGTTCTGACCAACAACGAACTGACTCAGCCGCTGCTGATCAGCGGCACCGGCACCACGGGCGACACCGTAACGGTGGGGTTAAACGGCAAGACCTATAACGCCGTTGTTGATGAAAACGGAACCTGGAGTGCTTCCGTTCCGGTTGCCGATCTGGGCCCGCTGACCAATCAGACTTATCCGGTAACGGTTACGGTGACCGATCCGGCCGGTAACAGCAGCTCGCAGGATACGTCTTTGCGGGTCGCCACGTCCGTACCGGCTCTGACGATCAACGATCTCACTAATGATGGCGCGATCAACAACAGCGATGCGCAGCAGCCATTGATCGTCAGCGGCACTGGCGACGAAGGCGACATCATTCGCGTCACACTGAATAACGTGACTTACAGCGCCGTGGTGGCGCAGGGTGGCAACTGGAGCGTCAATATTCCTGCCTCTGATCTGGCGAATGTGCCGAATGGCACCCAGACCGTAACGGTGGTGGCGACGGACGCCGATGGCAACACCACACAAACCGGCAGTCCCTTGATTTTCGCCACCACGCCGCCGCTGCTGGAAGTCTCCACGCCGGGCAGCGATGGTTATATCAATATCGCTGAGCACACCCAGGATCTCACTCTCGACGGGCGTGGCGGTGCGCAGGGCGATACGGTCACGGTAACGTTCAATAATGAAACCTACACCGCCACCGTGGATACCAACGGCGCGTGGAGCGTAACGGTTCCCGCCGCGATTGTCAGCCAGCTGGGCGATGAGATCTATCCGATCAACGTTGCCATCAGCGATGCGTATGGCAACACCACCACGCAGTTGACCAGCGTTACCGTGCTGGCGGCCACGTCACCCGCCCTGACCATTGATCCCGTCACCAGCGACAATCAGGTCGATAGCGCGGAACAGCTCAGCGACATTCTGGTCACCGGCAATGTCACCGGCGTACCGGCCGGTTCGCCGGTATTATTGACCATTAACGGGCAGTCTTACGACGGTGAGGTACTGGCGAACGGTCGCTGGAGTGTGACGCTGCCCGCCGGATCGCTGGGCGGTTTGGGCGAAAAAACCTTTACCGTAGCGATTACTGATCAGGCCGGTAACCCGGCGCTGCCTGCTGAAGGGCAATTCAGCGTGGTTATCTTACCCGAACCGTCGCTGTCGGTGACCCCGATCAGTGGTGACAATGCGCTGAATGGGCTGGAAGCACAGAGTGATCTCACTGTAAGTGGCGGCTCGGCAAACCTGCCGGCTAACAGTCCGATCAGCGTGACGCTGGAACCCAACGGCACGGTTTACACCACCACAACCGATATAAACGGCAGCTGGACCCTGACGGTGCCCGCTGCTGACCTGGCAAATCTGCCGCAGGGTAACACCACGGTTACCGTCTCTTCGGGTGATGTGCAGATCAATCAGCCGCTGCTGGTGGCGACTACGCCGCTGGCAGACCCGGAAATCAATACGCCTTTCACTGACGGCATTCTCAACACGGATGAAGCCAGCGTGGCGCAGACGCTGACCGGCTCAGTCCAGCCAGGCCAGGCCGTCAGCGTGACCCTGGGCGGCATAAGTTATCCGGCAACGGTCGCAGCAAATGGTGAATGGCGCGTCACGCTGCCGCCAGATGCGCTACAGGCACTGCCGCAGGGCAGCAATCCGGTTACCGTGACGGTAAGCGATGTGGCAGGTAACAGCACCAGCATCAGTGAACCGCTGATTGTTGATACCGGCTTACCCGCGCTGACCGTTAATCCGATTGCCATCGATGGCATTATCAATGCGACTGAAACGACCACGGATTTGAACCTGAGCGGCACCGTTGCGCCCGGCGGCAGCGTCAGCCTTGTACTGAATAACCAGACCTATGAGGCAGTAGTTGCCGCCGACGGCAGCTGGACGGCTACCGTGCCTGCTGCCAGTCTGCAACTGCTGCCAGAGGGGCGTTACGATCTTAACGTGACTGTCACGACCCTGAGCGGCAACGTCGCCACCACGCCATTCCCGGTTACCGTGGATACCACGCCACCCGACTTCAGCTTTGATACGCCTGCTGGCGATGGCGTGCTGAACATTGCAGAACAGGCCAACGGCTTCAGTTTCAGCGGTGCAGGCACTGAAGGCGACAGCGTGAGTGTCACGCTGAATGGCGTCACCTACACAGGCACCGTTGAGGCGGGCGGAAACTGGACGCTGGCTGTGCCGCCAGCGGCACTGGCCGGTCTGACTAACGGCATCAGCTATCCCGTGGTGATCACCGTCACCGACGAGGCGGGGAACAGCAACAGCCAGAACAGTGCGCTGACAGTTGCCACAACGCCGCCTCCGCTGGTGGTCGCACCGATCAGCGGCGACAATGCGCTGAACACAGGTGAACTGGCGGAGCCGCTGGTCGTCAGTGGCAGCGGTCAGAATGGCGATATTGTCACGGTCCAGCTTAATGACCAGATTTACAGCACCACGGTTGGCGTAAATGGACAGTGGACGCTGCAGATCGCCTCTGAAGCGCTAGCAGCACTGCCGTCAGGCAGTAATCTGGTAACGGTGACGGAAACCAGTGCGAACGGTAATCAGAGCAGCCAGGTGATTGATCTGAATGTGGCTACCTCGCCGGAGATACAGCCTGCGCTGACCATAGATAGCAGCACCTTTGCCGGTGATGGCATCGTGACGGCGGCAGAGCAGCTACAGCCGATTACGGTCCGCGGCAGCAGCAGCAATGTTGAAGCGGGCCAGCAGGTCATCATCTCTCTGAATGGCACCGAATACAGTGGCGTGGTCGCGGCCAGTGGCAACTGGAGTATCATTCTGCCTGCAGGCGCACTGGCTGAATTGGGGGAGGGTAATCAGACACTGAACGTCAGTGTGATTAACGTCGTGGGTAATACGGCCAGCAGCCCGCTTAACTTCAGCGTGGACAACACCCTGCCGTCGATTGCGCTGGCACCAATTAGCGACGACAACTACCTCAATGCACAGGAAGTGAATGGCGCCATCGTCGTGAGCGGCAGCACCAGTGGTCTGCCGGACGGCAGCATTGTCACCGTCGTGGCTAATGGGACGCCGGTCAGTGTCACCGTGGCGGCAGAGGGAAGCTGGAGCCTCACCTTACCGGCTGGCACCTTTACCGGCACTGCAGATGGCCCGCAAATCATCACGGTCACCGCCAGCGACGCTAACGGAACAGAGCTTGCGACCAGTGACGCCACGCTGACGGTTGTCGCCAGCGCATTGCCAGTGGCCACTCCCGGTGTGGCATTTAATGATGGCATTCTCAACGGTGAGGAAGCCTCGGCAGGTGGCGTGATCACCGGCAGCACCGGCATAACCGGTGACGGCCAGACGGTCGTTGTGACGCTGGGCGGCAGCAACTACAGCGGCACGGTGGATGCTACCGGCAACTGGCAGGTCGCGGTTCCGGCCGATATTCTGGCTGCGCTGCCACAGGGCAATGCACCTTACACCGTGGTTGTCAGTGATGTAGCAGGCAATACCAGCCAGGCGAATGGCAACATTGTGGTGGATACCGTGCCTCCGGTGCTGAACTTCATCACGCCATCCGATGGCATTATCAACGCTGCCGAGAGTCAGCAGCCGCTCACGCTGACCGGCAGCAGCGAAGCAAACGCGCTGATTGTGGCCAGCTTCAACGGCACCACGCTGAGCACCACCGCTGACGTCAATGGCAGCTGGTCGCTGGCATTGCCTGCCACGGTTTACGCCGGGCTGGGCAACGGCAGCTATCCACTGACCGTGACCGCCAGCGATGCGGCAGGCAATGCCACCACCACCAGCCGTGACCTGGCGCTGAAAGTGGAACCCGGCACACTGCCAACCCTGACGCTGGATGCGTTTGCCGGTAACAACGTGGTTGATGGCGCGGAACGCCTCACCGATCAGCGTCTCTCGGGCACCACCACCAATGTTGAAGCGGGCCAGCTGGTCACTGTGAACATTGAGGGGACGGTTTACAGCGCCACCGTGCAGGCGAGCGGCGCGTGGAGCCTGACCGTGCCAGCCGGTGCGCTGGCGGCCATTAATGACGGTAGCGCCAGTTTCACTGTGGCGGTCAGCGATGTGGCAGGCAACACCACTAGCCGTGATCTCAACTTTGACGTGAACAGCAACGCCTCTGGCCTGGCGATGGACGCCATCAGCCAGGACAACTACCTGAATGCACAGGAGCTGGGTCAGTCGCTGATCGTGACCGGCACCTCGGTGAATGTGCCTGAGGGCAGTACGGTGACGCTGCTGTTTAACAACATCAGCTATACCGCGCAGGTCTCGGCCACTGGCCGCTGGAGTGCGATCGTGCCGGCTGAGGCACTCACGGCGCTCGCCGATGGGCCTTACACCGTGACCGTCACCGCGACAGACAGCGGCGGGTCGACCCTGAGCAGTGAGGCGACGCTTAACGTACTGGCGACCACTCTGCCGGCACCACAAATCCTCTCTGCCTTTGGCGATGGAGTGCTCAACAGCAGCGAGATCGCCACAGCACAAACCCTGAGCGGCACCACAGGTGTAACAGGTGACGGACAGCGCGTCAGCGTGCAGTTGAATGGCGTCACGTATAACGGTACGGTCGACAGCAACGGCAACTGGCAGATCAACGTGCCTGCTACGGCGCTGGCTGACCTGCCAGAAGATGTTATTAGCTATACCGTCACGGTGCAGGATGCGGCGGGTAACACCGGCAGCACACCGGGCAGCGTAACGGTGGATCTGACGCCACCGACGCTGACCCTGAACGCCGTTGCGGGCGATAACAGCGTTAATATCGCCGAAAGCCTCGCTCCGATTGTCCTCAGCGGCAGCAGCAATGCTGAAGCCGGGCAGCAGGTCACGATTACCCTGAACAATCAGCTCTGGACGACTACCGTTACCCAGGAGGGCGACTGGAGCCTGACACTGCCTGCAGGTTCGCTGGCCGGTATTCAGGCCGGCGCTTACATCCTGACTGTGACAGTCAGTGATGCGGCGGGTAACCCGGTCACGGAAACGCGTGAAATCACCGTGGCAACCGGGGCATTGTCGGTCAGCATAAACACCCCGTTTGGTGATGGTTATCTGAATCTGGCTGAGCAGGGTGTCGGCCAGACACTGACCGGCAGCACCGGTGTGCCGGGCGACGGCCAGACCGTCACCGTGACGCTAGGCGGGAATGATTACCCGGCCACGGTGGATGCGCAGGGCAACTGGACGCTGAATTTAACACCTGCGCAGGTGCAGACGCTGGACGAGGGGATCAATACCCTGGTGGTCAATGCCAGCGATGCGGCCGGTAACAGCGGTCTGCTGACCAGCGCCGTCACCGTTGATCTCACACCGCCGGTATTGAGCGTCAACCCCATCGGCGGCGATAACATCATCAATTCCCTGGAGGTACTGGAAGCGGTCGCCATCAGTGGGTCGGCAACGGTGGCGGATGCCGGGCAGACAGTGACGGTCAGTTTCCAGAATGTCGATTACACCACTCTGGTGCTCTCTGACGGCACCTGGCAGGTGACGCTGCCTGCCAGCGTTGTGCAGGGGCTGGCGGACAACACCTACCCGGTTGTTGTCTCAATGACCGATGCAGCGGGCAACCCGGCGGTTGCGGTTCAGACCACACTGACGCGCGATGCTGACAGTCTGAATCTGCCGACCCTGACCCTCGGGACGCTCAGTGAGGATAACTTCCTTAACCAGGCCGAGTCGCAGCAGGATCTGAGCATCGGCGGCACCAGCACCAATCTGGCTGAGGGCCAGCTGGTGACGGTGACGCTGAACGGCCTGCAGTACAGCGGCACGGTGACCGCGAGCGGCAGCTGGACGGTCACTGTTCCGGCCGCCGCCCTGGGTAATCTTCCGGATGGCGATCAACTGGTGCAGGTGGTGGCAACGGATGCCTCTGGTAACCCGGCCAGTGCCAGTGGCAGTCTGGTTGTGCTGGCCAGCGCGCAGGTTCAGCCGACGCTGACCATGAACGTGGTCGCCGGCGATGATGTGATCAATGCCACCGAGTCCACTGCAGAGGTTGCGGTCAGCGGCAGCAGCACGCTGCTGGCAGCGGGTACTGTCGTAACGGTGTCATTGAGCGGCACGGATTACACGACGACGACTCTGCTTGATGCAAACGGCAACTGGACGGTGAATGTGCCGTCCGCGGCCTTTGCCGATGTGGCGCCAGGCAGCAGCCAGACCTTTACCGTCAGCGCAACGGATGTCGCGGGTAATCCGGCGACCGCCACGAAGGAGGTTGATTTTATTACCACACGTCCTGTGCTGACGGATATCACGGTCAGCGCGGGCGACCCCCTTAACCTGTCGGAGTCGCTGCAGGATCTCACCATTAGCGGCACCACCACGGGCGCAATACCTGTGACGGTAACGCTGAATAATGTCAGCTACACCGCCACGGCAGATGCCGACGGAAACTGGACAATTACTGTTCCGACGGCCGACGTGCAACAACTGGCGGATGGCCCCAATGCGGTCACCGTTTCTGTCTCTGACGCGGCGGGCAATATCACCACGGACACCACCACCTCACTGGATGTGGCGTTTAACACCCTGCCAGCGCTGACCCTGAACAGACCGTTTGGCGATTCGCTGCTCAGTCTGGCAGAAACCGAAGGCCCGATAACGCTGAGTGGTGACAGTACCAACCTGCCGGAAGGCAGTGTAGTAAACATCGCTGTCGGCGGGCTGACGTTCAGCACCACCACGGATGCCAGCGGCAGCTGGACGCTGAACCTGGCATCAGGTGCGCTCACAGGCCTTGACGATGGACTGACACAGGTGGTGGTCACTGCTGTTGATGCTGCCGGAAATCCGGCGCAGGCCACTGCAGGCGTTGAGATCCTGCAAACCCCACCGGTTTCCGCTGACTTTGCTGTTACACAGTTCGGCGACAACGTCATTAATATCAGTGAAGCCGCCTCGGTGCAGCAGGTTACCGGCACCTCCACCGTCGTGGCGGGTCAGACGCTGAGCGTCACGGCAGGTGATGACGCTATCCCGTTATCCGTCACGGTCGATGCCAGTGGCAACTGGACGGCCAGCCTGACGCCAGAGGTGATCGCCAGCCTGGGAAGCGGGGAACATACCCTGACCCTCACAACCACCGATCGGGCAGGAAACACGACCGAGGCGACCAAAACATTTATCTCTGCGATTACACCGATTGCTGACCCCTCGCTGGATACACCCTTTATTGATGGGCGGATTAACGCCGCAGAGGCGGCCGCAGGGGGATCGCTTACCGGTGCGGTGAATGTTGATAACGCAGCGGGGGTCACCGTCACGCTCAATGGGACTGTTTATTCCGCAACGCTCAGTCAGGATGGTTCCCGCTGGTCACTGGACCTGCCACCTGCTGTATTGCAGTCACTGCCGGATGGCAACTGGCCGGTGACGGTGACCGTCACCGATGTGAACGGCAACACCGGAAGCTTCGGCGGTACGGTACTGGTGGCGATTAACTCGCTGCCGGATGTCAGCCTGAATCTGCCGTTTAGTGACGGTGCGCTGAACGCTGCCGAGGCGGGAACGGAACAGATCCTGACGGGTACCACCGGCATTAGCGGTGCCGGTCAGACTGTATCGGTCCTGATCTCCGGCTTCAATAATGATCAGCCGCTGGCTGCAACGGTGCAGACCGACGGCAGCTGGTCTCTGGCCCTGTCGCCAGCGCAGCTGGCCACGTTCACCAGCGGCACTCACACTATTACCGTGACCGCAACCGACATCGCGGGTAACAACGATAACACGGCGCTGAATGTGGTCACCGAAGTGGCCGTGCCGGTACCCGGCTTTAACCCTGGTGCATTTGGCGGAGATAATCTGCTGAACATCAGTGAAGCGGCGGCAGGCGTGACCCTGACCGGCACCACCGGCAGTGTGGGGGCGAATCAGGCGGTCAGCATCACCGTCGATATTAACGGCAGTCGCTATTCTGGCTCAGTGGATGGCGACGGTAACTGGACCGTGGATATTCCGCCGGATGCCCTGAGTTCACTGGGTAGCGGGCCGCAGACGCTGACGGTCAACGTGGTGGATGCAGCGGGCAATAGCGCATCAGCGCAACTGCCATTCACCGCTGATCTCACCGCGCCACAGCCTGCAGTCAATCCGGAATTCCTCGGCAGCTATGTAAACAGTAGCGATGTTGCCGCGGGCATTACCCTGAGCGGCACCACCGGTGAGGTGGGCGCGAATCAGACGGTGGGGCTCACGCTTGACGGCACGACCTATACCGCAACAGTGGATGCGAATGGCAACTGGACGGTGCCCCTGACTCAGGCGCAGCTTTCAGCACTGCCGGATGCCACCTATCCGGTCAGCGTGACAGCAACCGATGCAGCGGGCAACAGCACCACCATTACCAGTTCGCTGGTGCTCGACAAAACCCCGCCGGTGCTTAGCTTTACCGACTTCACTGGCGACAACGTCGTTAACTACGCCGAGAGCATTCAGCCGCAGATACTCAGCGGCACCACGACCGGCGCAGAAACCGGTTCTGTCGTCACGGTTTCGCTGAATACCACCATCCTTGGCACCGCAATTGTTGACGGTAACGGCAAATGGAGCGTGACGCTGACGCCAGAGCAGATGGCCACCTTTACGCCATCGACCACGTTGACGCTGGCAGTGACCGATCTGGCTGGCAATACCGCAACCGTGCCTGTCTCGCTGACCGTCGATCTGACGCCACCACCAGGCCCGCTGGTAACGCTGGACACAGTCTCGGGCGACAACATTATCAGCACCCAGGATGTGGCGGGTGGGGTAGCGGTAAGTGGTACTTCGGCTAACCTCGGCGCGAACGGGTCAGTGGAGGTGGTGATCAATGGTGTTCCCTACACCACCACGCTGGATGCGTCGGGCAACTGGTCGACCGGGGCCTTGCCCGTCACCGCCTTTGGCAATGCGGACGGCAGCGTCGGCATCACCGTGACGGCCACAGATGGCACAACACCGGTGACGACCAGCGGTAACGTGCTGATCGATCTGACTGCACCAACCCTGTCGATCAATACCTTTGCGGGTGATAACCAGGTTAATGGCAATGAAAGCACCCTAAGCCAGGCGATTACCGGCACCGCCGATATCGCTGAGGCTGGCCGCACGGTCGTTGTGACCTTCAATGGCCAGACCTACAACGCGGTGGTGCAAACCAACGGCACCTGGTCCACTACCGTTCCTGCCAGCGCAATGCAGGCACTTACCGATGGCACCACGCCAATCACCGCGCAGCTGACGGATGCCGCCGGTAATGTGGGGACGGCTACCCAGACAGTGACGGTAGATACCGCCGCGCCACTGGTGCAGGTGGACGCATTCCTCGGCGACAATGTGGTCAACGCCGCTGACCTGGTGGCCAGTCAGGTGCTGACCGGCAGCGCGACGGGCGCCGAAGGCCAGACCATCAGCCTCTATCTGGGTGATGCCTCGCCGATCGCCACCGCGACGGTGGGGGCTGACGGACGCTGGAGCATCGATCTTGCGCCGAACGTCCTGTCGAGCCTCAATGACGGCGCGCTGGTGTTTGGCGTGCGGGTCAATGACCTTGCAGGCAACCAGACCGACGCCACGCTAACGGTCAATAAAGTGGTCAACAGTGCGCTGACGCTGGTGGTTGATTCGGTGTTCGGCGACGGCACGCTCAGTGCGCTGGATACCACCGTCGCGCAGACGATCTCCGGGACCGCACTCTCCGCGGGCGTCGGTGCCACAGTTTCCGTGGTGCTGGGCGGGACCACGCTCTCTGCCTCAGTGGGTCAGGATGGTAAATGGGCTATCGTGGTGCCACCGTCGGTACTGGGTCTGCTCACCGATGGTCAGCTGGATATTGACGTCACCCTGACGGATGCCGCAGGCAACACCCGCACGGTGGGTGAAACTGCTACGGCGATTGTCGATGCGGTGCCGGTCGTTGGTCCGCTCACCGGCTTGTTTGGCGGCGATAACCTGCTGAACATTGCAGAAGCCGCAGCCGGACAGCTGGTCGGTGGCGTCATCAGCAATGCAGCTGCAGGTTCACAGGTGACTGTGACCTTTGGCAGCAAGACGTACAGTACAACGGTGCAGGCGGGCGGAAGGTGGAGCGTTAACCTGCCGGGCAGCGATCTGACTTCACTGCTGGATGGCAATCTGACGCTGGGCGTCAGTGTCAGGGATGCCGTGGGTAACGTTGCCTCTAACAGCGCCTCAATTGGTATCTTTACCCAGACACCGTCCATTTCGCTGACGTCACTGTTTGGTGATGGGGTACTGAATCTGGCCGATATCGCCACCGGACAGGTGATCAGCGGCGTGGTAAATAACGTTGCGCAGGGCAGTGTGGTCACACTCTCGGTGGGCAACAGCCAGCTCAGCGCTACCGTGGGTGCGGGCGGCGCCTTCAGCACCACGGTAACGCCGGATATTCTGGGCACGCTGGCACAGGGCAACGTGACGGTAGGGGCTTCGGTCACGGATGCAGCGGGCAATACCGCCAGCACCAGCGCCGGTGTCCGCGTCGATACGCTGCTGCCGACCATCACGGTGAATCCGCTGTTCGGCGACGGTCTGCTGAACGTGGCAGATGCGCTGTCGACGCAGATCATCAGCGGCGTCGTGGGCGGTGCGGAAACGGGGTCGCGTGTGGTGGTGTCGGTGGGCGCACAGCAGTTTGTGACGGCAACGGATGCGAATGGCAACTTTACCGTCTCGCTGACGCCTGCGCTGCTGCAGGGGATTGCCGATGGTAACCTGACGGTCGGATTCAGTGTCACCGACAGCGCCGGTAACACCACCAGCACCACTGCCGGGGCGCTGGTGGGTATTCACAATCTGCCGAAAGTGACGCTCAATCCGCTGTTTGGTGACGGCGTGCTTAACCTGGCGGAATCGCTGGTCACGCAGACTATCAGCGGCACCGTCTCCGGGCTGGCGGCGGGCAGCAGCGTCAGGCTGGCGATTGGCAGTACCAACGTCACCGCGCAGGTCAACGCCGACGGTACGTTCTCTACTGCCATCTCGCCAGCGGTGCTCTCGACGCTGCTTAACGGTAACTTCACCGTCAGTGCGTCGGTCACCGACACGGTCGGTAACGTCAGCAGCACCAGCGCGGGCGTCTCCCTGGGACTGGTCCAGCCAACCCTGACAGTGAATACGGTGTTTGGCGACGGTGTGCTGAGCGCCTTGGATCTGGCTTCCAGCCAGACCCTGAGCGGGACCTCCAGCCTTTCAGCGGGTTCTGTCGTCAGCGCCACACTGAATGGCCAGACCTATACCACCAAAGTAGTGAGTGGCGGCAACTGGAGCATCAGCGTGCCAAAAGCGGACCTTGCCTTGATCACTGACGGCATTAAAACCGTGACGGTCACTGGCACCGATGCCTACGGAAATGTGGTGAACAGCAGTGGAACGCTGAACGCCATCAGCCAGTCGACGCCAGTGGTCGCCATTACCTCACTGTTTGGAGACGGTGCGTTGAGCGCGGTGGATGTAAAAACCGCACAGACTATCTCAGGTACCGCCAGCAATGCTGAGGGATCGGTGGTGCGGGTGACGCTGGGTGGGCAGACATACAGCACTACCGTGAGCAGCAATGGCAACTGGAGTCTTTCTGTTCCGGCAGCTAACCTCGCCGCCATTGCAGATGGACTACAGACTGTCACCGCCAGCGTCATCAACGGTGCAGGTACCAGTGGTTCCACTTCGGCGTCGCTGGGTGTGGTGAGTCACACCACGCCGACGGTCAGCGTGAACAGCTTCTTTGGTGGCGATGGCTACCTCAACATCTCAGAGGCCAATGCCCCTGAGACCATCAGAGGAACCAGCACTAACGCGGCGGGTGGCACGGTAACGGTGAACGTGGCGGGCAACATCCTCACCACCACCATCGGTGCGAACGGCGCATGGAGCATCAGCGTGCCATCAGCGACGCTGAAAGGCATTCCGGACGGCAGCCATCCGCTGACCGTGACGGTGGCGGATATTGGTGGCAACACCGCGACCAGTACCAGCAGCTTTACCGCGTTGTCGCATAATCAGCCGCTGGTGGGTGTTGATCCTGTACTCAGCATTGTGGGTTCTCTGCTCAGCGGTCTGGTGGTGCAGGGCGGATCGCTGAATGCCGCGCAGGGCTCAAAAGTCAGCGTAACGTTGCTTCTGGCCAACGGCAACAACGGTCCGACGCTGAACACCACAACCGATGCGCTGGGGCGTTATGCGGTTAACTTCTCACCGTCACTGCTGTCGGTGGGTGGCCTGCTGCTGTCGCTGAGTACGCTGGCAAAAGTTTCGATTACCGACGCAGCCGGTAACAGTTACACCACCACAAACACGCTGTTGCTGGGTGCTGTGCTGCCGGTCACGCTGGCGGCATCCGAGTCGCTTGCGCTGTTCTCAATAGCGGATGACAGCGCCACGGTCGCCAGTGCCAGCACGGAAACGCAGCACAATACGAGCACCAGCAGCGACGATAACAGCGCCCATGTCGCAGTGACCTCGACGCTGATTACCGAAGCGGATACCGTAACGCCGGTCAGCAGTGAAACCGCCACAGCGAGTGACACCGCGGTGGCAGCGGCACCGGCAGAGGAGGCGGGCTATACCATCGGCGGCGTAGTGATTACGCTGGCTGATGGCACGACGGCAGAAGGGGCGTCGGTTACCGGCAGCAGCGGCGCGGATACCGTGACGGTCAGTGACCTTAACTTTACCCATATTGATGGCGGCGCAGGCACGGATACACTTGTGCTTAACGGTGAGTACCTCAGTCTGGACCTCACCGCGCTGGGCCTGAAAGTTGAACACATTGAAGTGCTCGATTTGGGTAAAACCGGCACCAACTCCGTGAAACTCGATCTCAATGAGGCACTCAATATTACGGACAAACAGAGTGACGATTTGATGATCAAAGGCGCGGATGGCAGTCAGGTCACTCTGGCGAACAGCAACGGCGGTATCTGGGAAGTGACTGGCGAGCGCACGGTAGAGGGCAGAGTCTTTGAGATCTACCACAACTCGGCGCTGACCAGTGAGAACACCCTTGGTGATGTGCTGGTGCAGCAGAATCTGCAGGTTCATGTGGTGTAGCAATAATAACGTCGGTCAGGCTGATCGGAGAAGCGGGTGCGAAAGCACCCGCTTTTTTATTTAGTCACGTGATAATTTATTTTCCAGATAATCGCCAATATTCATTAGCAGAATGAAAGATTAGGGTAGGTGCAACAAACGGCGTCACGCCGTGAATCATTATTCTGGCTCCCTTTGTCGCTTTATCAGCGTCCTCTTTCTCCATCCCTGTTACCTGCGGGTAACCAGTTCCGACCAGCGGAAACGGGCAGCATCAGCTGACCCACCACCTGTCGACAGCCTTAACGTCCGGTTTATCCGGGCGTTTTAGTCTGCGTTTCTGTTCTGAACTGAGGTTACCTATGTCAACACGTGATACGTTTCGTTCTGTCCGGCTTGAATCCATTTTCCAGACGGCAGTCAGCGACTTTGCCGTTACCGACAGCACGCTGCCAGCCATCGTGCCACTTCCCCTGCAAAGCCTGAGCCTTCCGGTGGCTACGCAAAGCCTGAACCTGCCAATCAGCACTTTCTCCACGGAATCGCTGCATAGCAGCCCGGTTAATGACAATACGCTGTCCACGGTGAAGAGTTCATCTCCCCCGGCACTACGGCCTTACGAACCCATCGCCATGGACGGCGTTATCGCCAGCTGGGAAGCGCATAAGCCAGTACATCTGCGGGGGCGTGCTGAAGGTGAAGCGGGTTCAACAGTGACACTGACTTTTAACGACCAGAGCTGGCACAGTACGGTCAATAAGTGGGGCTACTGGAACGCCTCTATGCCCGCTGAGGCGCTAAAAGGGGTGCCGGATGGCAATCACAGCCTGCAACTGATCCTCACCAATAAAGCGGGCCACAGTACCACTACCGACGTCGATTTTGGTCTCTATGCTGATCGCACCATCAAACCGACACTGACCGTGGATACGGTTAGTGGTGACAACGCGGTGAGTATTGCCGAGAGCATTTATGGTGTTGAGATTAGCGGCAGCGCAACACACCTGCCGGTGGGGTCGGTGCTGAAACTAACGCTGGGCACGCAAACCACCACCGCGCACATGGAAAGTGACGGCAAATGGTACGGTTCTTTTGCAGAAAGTGATTTAACCGCGCTGCCGGATGGCGTTTACAGCCTCAACGTCACGGCGACCGATCCCAACGGAAAAACGGCAACTGACTCTCACGATTTGACGCTGATCACTCATCAGAGCAGCCTGCCACAGATAACCTTCGATAAGATTACTGCGGACGATGTGATTAACCTTGCGGAAAGCCAGCAGGATCTGCTGCTGAGCGGCATGCTGACCACCGTCATGCCGGGCCATCAGCTGGTTATCAGCGGCGCCAACGGAAAAGATTATAACGCCACCCTGGGCCAGGAAGGACACTGGCAGGTGATCATCCCGGCAGCGGAGGTGAACGCCTTTATCAGCGCCGGGGAAATCCGTGCCTGGTCCATTGATGGGGCAAAAAACTACACCGACGTCACCCATGAACTGAATATCCATACGGATTTACAGCAGGTCTACACCGAAATGGATATCGGTGGTGACATGATCCTCAACTATCAGGAAGCGCAGCACGATCTGAGCTTCTATATTGAGGGCTGCAGAACACTGGAAATCAATGGGATAACCTACCAGCCTGACGCAAAAGGCATGGTCACGATGACCTCCGGCGAGCTTATGGCGCTGCCGGATGGTCCGGTCACCGCCACTTTCCATCGCCAGGATGACTATGGCAACAGCGATACCCAAAGCTGGGACACGCTATTTACCGTTGCCGTACATCAGCGGCCAACCCTGACGCTGGACATCGCCTTTGGCGACAACAAAATCGATGCTGCCGATGTGAACAGCTGGCATCTGATTCAGGGCAGTTCCAGCAATCTGCAACCGGGGAGCCTGGTGGAATTAACGCTGGGCGATCAGCATTACAGCGCCAGTGTCAAAGCGGATGGTGGCTGGTCCCTGACCATTCTGGCCGGACAACTGGCTCCACTGGATGAGGGGGAATATCCGATGACGGTCAGCGCCAAAGACAGCGCCGGTAATATCGCGACGGCCAGCCAGACGGTGCAGGTGGCATCGCATACCGAAACGGCGAGCCTGACAGAGGGGCAGACGCTGGATCAGCTGCTGGAAACCGTTAGTCAGACTCAGCAGGCAGAGACCGGGCATGTGGCACAGGCATCTGTTGCTGTCCTCCCTCAGGAGAGCCATCTCTTCTCAGATGTGCCTTATACGCTTGCCGATCACCTGTTGCAGCATCCGGCAGCACAGCCGATAGTGTGACGCTAAATCATTAGTAAAAGTACTGACTTCCGGGCAGGTCTGTTAAGCCTGTCTGGAGTGGTCAGGTGTGGCTGGGTGGTTGATTTTCATTCATTCAGGCGGAATATTAAAGATTTCATCACTATTTAACAGGAATAAGTACAGAATATGATCTAATAATGTTAATAGTTATTTAGTGTCTCTGATGTTAATCATAAATAAAATAATGCAATAACTCTGTCAGGATCTGATCGTCATCCCTTTTGCTCGCGTTGTTCACCAGGAAAAACATCATGATGATAAAACCCCCTGTTGGTATGGATAATGAACAAAGCGCAGTTAACTTTTTTATTGTGCGCCCTGAGCGGCGTGTCAGTGAATGCGGTCTTTTCCGCACCCTTACCCAAAGCAGAATTTAACTGGCGCGCAGCGCCGACCGAAGAACAGATTGCCAGCTTAACGCTGCGCGACGCCATTCTCCGGGCCTTCGCCCGTAATCCGAAAATCTCGGAAGCGGCGGCACAGATCCACGTTGGCGAGGGCGATCTTGATGCCGCCCGCAGCGCCTGGTATCCGCAGATCTCACTACAGGGTGCGGCGGGCCGCTCCCATCAGACTGACTCCGCCGGGAGCCTCAACAACAATGGCTCCGGCGGTATCACGCTTAGCCAGCTGCTCTACGACTTTGGGCGTACCGGCAGCGCCATCGATGAACAGCATGCACTGTCAGAGGCTTATCGCTTCGGCCTGTTCGACTCCATGACCACCGTGGCGGAAGATACGCTGCAGGCCTACCTCGAAGTCAAACGCTACCAGGCGCTGGCAGACATCGCGCACACTAATATCGCTTCACTGCAGCGGGTGCGGGATATCGCGAAACTGCGCGCCGATGCGGGGCTCAACTCACAGTCAGACGTGCTGCAGGCGGAAACCCGCATCGCCGCAATGCAGGCCACGCTTGAGCAGTATCGCGCCCAGCTGCGCTCCGCTACCGCCCAACTCACTGTACTGACCGGTGTGGTGCCCGCCACACTGCCAGAACTGCCCCAGGCACTCCTGAAACAGCAGATCACCCTCGACAAAATTGCCTATGAAAGCAGCGCGGCGGTGCGCAGCGCACAGTCTAAACAGGAGGCCGCCCGTGAACGGGTACGCCAGGCACAGTCCGGTCACTGGCCAACCATCAAAGTGCAGGCGGGCCGGACCCGCTATGAAAACGATCGCCAGTCTTACTGGGATGATGAAGTGCAGCTGCAGGTGGAAGCGCCGCTCTATCAGGGTGGCATGGTCAATGCCAAAACTGAATCAGCGGAGGGCGACCGTGAGGCAGCGCAGGCTGCAGTGCAGCAAGCCAAACTCGCCATTAATCAGAACGCCTCAACCGCCTATGCCGACATGATTGGCGCGCAGCAACGGCAGGCTGCCGGGGAAGTGCAGCTGGCCAGCGCCGACCATACCCGCAATGTTTATGCCGATGAATATCGTCTGAGCAAGCGCAGCCTGAACGATCTGCTGAGTGTAGAACAGGATGTGTTTCAGGCTGACAGCTCACGTATCACCGCGCTCTACGATGGCTGGGACGCCACCGTACGCTATGCCGCCGCAGTAGACAATCTGCTCGATATCATGGGTATCGATCGCCAGCAAAGCAGCGGCGATCTCCTTCCTTCGCTGCAATAGCGATAAGGCAAAAATCATGAGTACGTTAACCCTGAACACCGATAACTGGATTGCCGCCATGCTGCGCGTCGCCGCGCGATTCGGTAAGCCTGCCGATGGCAAAACCCTGCGTCAGCAGATGCGCTGGTTTGAACATCTGCCGGTGTCACAGCAGCTGGAGCGGCTCTCCGGCCTGCTGGGACTGCATCTGACCATGGTGCCGCAGAACAAACTGCGCTGGCGTCAGGAGATCACGCCGGTGGTGCTGGTGCTGGAAAATGCCAGCGTAGCGGTGCTGGAGAATATCGATGCGGACGGCAGCGCGCGTTACTGGCTCAGTGAAGGCGGCGATGTGGTGCGTGAAAGCGCCTTATCGGAGCTGCTGACACGTGCTCAGGGCGATGTTGGCGTGATTGGGGTGGCGGCGCGTGGCCGTGATGCGCGCATCGACGAATTCATTCAGCCTTATGAGCCACACTGGTTCTGGAAAAACTTTCGCGGCATGGGGCGTCGTATCACCGAGATCTCACTGGCGTCGGTGATCGGTAATGTGCTGGCACTGGCCGGAATTCTCTTTTCGATGCAGGTCTACGATCGGGTGATTCCGGCGCAGTCACAGTCCACGCTGTGGGTGCTGTTTGTCGGGGTACTGATTGCTGCGGCTATTGAATATCTTATCCGGCTGATGCGAACCCAGGTCTCAGATTTAATGGGTAAACGCATCGACCTGAAAGTTTCCGCCATGCTGTTTGCCCGGGCGATGAGCATCCGTAATGAGGCGCGGCCGAAATCGACGGGCTCATTTATCTCGCAACTGCGTGAGATCGACCAGGTGCGCGAGTTGCTGACCTCGACCACGGTTGGTGCCGCGGCCGATCTGCCGTTTGTTATCCTGTTCCTGTTCATCATGTCGTTTATAGGCGGCTGGCTGGTGCTGATTCCGCTGGCGGCGATCCCGCTGATCGTCATTCCGGGTCTGCTGGTTCAGATTCCCATGGCGCGGCTGGCTAAAGAGGGGCTGCGTGAGGGCGCGCTGCGTAATGCCGTGCTGGTGGAGACCATTGAAGGCATTGAGGATATCAAGGCGCTTCAGGCCGAACCCTATTTCCAGCGTCAGTGGGAGCAGACGCATGAAGTCAGCGCCGCGATCAGCAATCAGCAGCGATTGTGGGGCGCGCGCCTTACCGGCTGGGCATCGACGGTGCAGCAGCTCACCTATGCAGGGATGCTGGTGTTTGGGGTTTACCTGGTGCTCGATTCACACATCACCACCGGTACGCTGGTCGCCTGTAGCCTGCTCTCATCCCGCACTATCGCTCCACTGATGCAGCTGACCATGGTCTTCTCACGCTGGCAGCACGCCAAAATGGCGATGAAAGGGCTGGATGAGTTGCTGAAAAAGCCGCTCGATCAACCTGAAGCCGCCACGCTGGCGCACTGTCCGACGCTCACCGGCCAGTACGATCTGCGCAATGTGCATTACAGCTATGACGAAGAGAATGAAAAAAATGTGCTCAACGTGCAGCAGCTGCAGATCAAGCCCGGCGAGAAGATTGCCATTCTGGGTAAGGTCGGGGCAGGGAAGTCGACCTTGCTGAAGATTCTTGCCGGTCAGGCACAGGCCAGTCAGGGCAAGGTGATTGTTGATGGTGTCGATATTGAGCGTATCGATCCCACTGATTTACGCCGTCAGCTCGGGTGGCTGTCGCATGACTCCCGCCTCTTCTTTGGCACGCTGCGGCAGAACCTGATGCTGGGCAATCCCCATGCCAGCGAACAGGAGATGCTGCAGGCACTGCGTATCAGCGGCGCACTGTCGCTGATCCAGCAGGACGCCGCCAGCCTGGATCGTATTATCAATGAAGGCGGTCGCGGGCTCTCTGGCGGGCAACGTCAGATGGTGATGCTGAGCCGATTGATCCTGCGTCAGCCGCAGGTGGTGCTGCTGGATGAACCCACTGCGGCAATGGATGAACAGCTGGAGGAGCATGTGATTCGTCAGCTGCAGGGCTGGATCAGCGGCCGGACGCTGGTGCTGGTGACGCACCGTCCGGCACTGCTGAAAATGGTCGATCGTATTGTGGTGATGGATAATGGGCGCATTGTCGCTGATGGTCCGCGCGACGAGATCCTGCGCCGCGCGACTGCACCTGCTACGGCAGGTAAAGGAGATGTGGCATGAGTCTGGTGATTGTTGATAAAGATCTTGCCCGTCATGAGCGCCGGACATCAGCGATTATCTGGCTCTGCACCGCCGCGCTGGCGATATTTCTGATCTGGGCGCACTTTGCCATTCTGGATGAGGTCACAGTGGGCACCGGTAAAGTGACGCCCTCCAGCCGCGCGCAGGTGATCGACAGCCTGGATGGCGGCATCGTCAAACAGCTTAATGTGCATGAAGGTGACATTGTTGAGAAAGGGCAGGTGCTGGCGACCCTCGATCCAACGCGCTTTCAGTCAAATTTCGGTGAAGCGCAGGCTAAAGTGCGCACGCTGCGTGCCTCGTCCGAGCGGCTGGAAGCGGAGCTGTCGGGCACGCCGCTGAAGTTCAGTGCCGAAACGCTGAAGGAGCCGAATCTGGTTACGCGCGAGCGGCAGCTCTATGAGTCGCGACGTCGTAATCTCACTGAAACCATCAGTAACCTGCAGCAGTCGCTGAAACTGGTGCAGGATGAGCTGCGGCTCACCGAACCGCTGGTGGCGAAAGGCGCGGCAGGGCAGGTTGAGGTGATCCGTCTGCGTCGTCAGGTCAGCGATCTACGTGGCAAAATCGACGAAGCGCGCAATGACTATCTGGTGCGCGCTCACGAAGAGCAGGTGAAAAACAATGCGGAACTGGATGCGCAGTTGCAGGTTGCCGCAGGCAAAGAGGATCAGCTGACGCGCGCGACGCTCTACTCGCCGGTGCGCGGCATCGTCAAAGATATTCAGGTCACCACGGTGGGTGGTGTACTGGAACCGGGCGGTAAACTGATGGAAATTGTGCCGCTGGAGGATCAACTGCTGATTGAGACGCGTATCAATCCACGCGATATCGCCTGGATTCGGCCCGGACTGGCCGCCACCGTGAAAGTCACCGCCTATGACTCCTCTATTTATGGCGATCTGCACGGCGAAGTGGAAACGGTGTCGCCAGACACGCTGCAGGATGAGGTGAAACGTGATCAATATTACTATCGTGTCTACGTTCGTACCCAGAAAGCCGAGCTGACCAACCGCGCTGGCCGAAAATTCCCGATTGTGCCCGGAATGGTGGCCAATGTGGAGATTAAAACCGGTCAGAAATCCGTCATGGATTACCTGATTAAACCACTGAATAAAGTCAAAGAATCGCTGCGCGAGCGCTGAAAATGCGGTCCAGCTGAGAGGCTTATTTGCTTAATTACGGTGATAAATTAACATGGCGGATATTCAGACTATCCGGGCACAAAGTGTGCGCAATTTAACAAACTGTGCGGAAGCAGAGTGAAGTTAATTTAACCACGTTAAAAATGTTTACGAAGATATAGTGCGACGGCGAATGACAGGCAAAAAAATGCCGGACAGATTGTCCGGCGGGAAATAATAAGTTGTACATCTCATTCGGGGAGAATGAAGGTAATAATGGAATAAATGATGATAGCGGGGTCTATTCTATTACCAGATGTCGTATAAGTTTTATCATTCAGTGCTTCAGAATGCTCTGATGTAAACTGTTGATAACAAAGATATCGGAAGGGGTGTATCAATTTGTGCGGTTTTTTTTACCGATCTGTGCTGGTTATTAGTTCCCCGCTATTTACATTATGAAATAACTGTTTCGATGGATGAAACAGTTTTGGAAATTTAGTAGCATTTTCCTGGTGGATTATTACCCGCTATAAAACAACAATGACCTGCCGGCTGAATTTTTAATCATTCAGTTAGCAGTGGCAAATTATAAAGGCATATAACAGAGGGTAATAAAATGAAACGTCGCGTTCTCTCCCTGATGATTCCTGCACTGCTGGTTGCAGCAGGATCAGCAAACGCAGCTGAAATCTATAATAAAGACGGCAACAAATTAGATCTCTTCGGTAAAGTTGACGGCCTGCACTACTTCTCTGACAACAGCAGTTCCGACGGCGACCAGTCATACGTTCGCTTCGGCTTCAAAGGCGAAACAGAAATCAGCAATCAGCTGACCGGTTACGGCCAGTGGGAATACCAGGCAGCACTAAACAACTCTGAAGACCAGGGGACAGCAGACAGCTTTACCCGTGTTGGGTTCGCCGGTGTGAAATTTGGTGATGCGGGATCCTTCGACTATGGTCGTAACTACGGCGTAGCCTATGACATCGGCGCATGGACTGACGTGCTGCCTGAGTTCGGCGGC
Organism: Pantoea hericii; assembly: GCF_014155795.1. Classification (NCBI taxonomy): domain Bacteria; kingdom Pseudomonadati; phylum Pseudomonadota; class Gammaproteobacteria; order Enterobacterales; family Erwiniaceae; genus Pantoea; species Pantoea hericii. The sequence continues at coordinate 349,255 of NZ_SCKV01000001.1, read as the reverse complement.
GATACCTATGGCGCGGATAACTTCATGTATCAGCGCGGTAACGGCATGGCGACCTACCGTAACAACAATTTCTTCGGTCTGGTGGATGGCTGGAACTTCGCAGTCCAGTATCAGGGCAAGAATGGCAACAGCAGCGAGTCACCGAATGGCCGTGACGTGCTGGGCCAGAACGGCGACGGCTGGGGTCTGAGCACGACCTATGATCTGGGTTCAGGCTTCGGCATTGGTGCGGCAACCTTCCAGTCTGACCGTACCAACGACCAGAACAGCGAAACATCAGGTATCCTCGGCCATGGCGATAAAGCGGCAGTGTATACTGGCGGTCTGAAATATGACGCGAACAACGTCTATCTGGCAGCGATGTACTCACGCTCGTTCAACGCAACCCGCTTCGGCAGCACCGACTCTTCAGCGTTTGGTTATGCGGATAAAGCGGATAACTGGGAACTGGTTGCGCAGTATCAATTCGACTTTGGTCTGCGTCCATCTCTGGCGTACGTGACCTCACGCGGCACCGATGTTCAGAACTGGGGCACACAGAATCTGAAAAAATATATCGATGTTGGCGCGACGTATTACTTCAACAAAAACATGTCTACCTATGTTGATTACCAGATCAACCTGCTGGACGACAACGCCTTCACCGACGCGGCCGGTATCAATACCGACGACGTGGTGGGTGTAGGCCTGGTTTACCAGTTCTAAGTGATAAGGGAGCGCAGTTACGGCTGCGCTCCTGCGTTATCTTCCGGGCTAAACGCGTCAGCCTTTGGCCACTTCGTTGCTTCCGGCGCCGTTGTTTCTGATGACATAACGCTGCCAAACCGCGCGCCTTCAAATGCCACGCCTGCCAGAGTGAAAGCAGAAAAGCTCAACCAGTGATGCCATGCTGACTGCCACTTCTGTGAATTTTTCATTCTGCACCTCTCAGAGATAAACACTGTTTCAACAGTGCAGAATTCATGCCAGCTTTACCGCTCTCACAGCCACAGGCGTTACGCCCGTTTTGATACACTTGCCGCGCACGTCAGGGAGCGATTGCCCCAATCAGGTGCAGTTAAGCCCGTTACTGGCGCGGCCGGGAAGGGGTCATGTGACGATGACGACGCTGTTCGACAACTTTATAACTGCCGTAAACAAACAGACCCAGGGCAACGACCAGAATCGCATAGATCATCTGTAGCTCCTTACTTTGATTAATGTTAATCCCCTGTCGCGAGGCGGGATCAGGATAGATGACCGGGGAATGCTCTCGTGATTCAGTGAAATATTCAACTCTATTTAAGCGAATTTACCCAAACTTTATGCTTTGTAGTGGCTATTCATAAAGTGTTACAGGCGAGGAATGATGAGTTATAAGATTAATCTGCTGTTTATGTCGATTTTAATTCTGACGGCGGCGGGCTGTGATCAATCAGCACCGACAACAGCGATGGTGCTGGAAGGAAAAACCATGGGCACCGTCTGGCGGGTGAGCCTGGCGGGTGTTGAGAGTAAGCGTAAAGCGGCCTTACAGCAGCGGATTCAGCAGCAGCTGGACGCGGATGATGCCGAGCTCTCCACCTGGAAGCCGGACTCTGCGTTATCGCGCTTTAACCAGAGCCGTGACCTGTCACCGCAGCCGGTGAGTGAAAACATGGCGGACATTGTCACGACCTCGCTGCGGATTGGCCGTAAAACCGGCGGGGCGATGGACATTACCGTCGGTCCACTGGTTAATTTATGGGGCTTTGGCCCGACGAAACAGCCCATCCATACACCGGATGTAGCCCAAATTGCCGCCGCCCGTGCGCAGACCGGATTGCAGCATCTGAGAGTGCTGCAGGGTGCGGATGGACAATGGTTGCAGAAAGATTTGCCAGAGCTCTATGTCGATCTCTCGACGGTGGGTGAGGGCTTTGCCACCGATCATCTGGCACGGCTGATGGAGCAGCTCGGTATCAACAACTATCTGGTGTCAGTCGGCGGTGCCGTGCTGAGCCGGGGTCTTAATGCGCAACAGCAGCCGTGGCGGGTGGCGATCCAGAAACCCACCGATCAGGAGAATGCGGTTCAGGCACGCGTGAGTCTGCAGGGACACGGTATCAGTACATCCGGCAGTTATCGCAACTATTATGAACTGGACGGCAAGCGCATTTCTCATGTGATCGATCCCGTTACCGGACGACCCATTGAGCATAAACTGGTTTCTGCCACGGTGATTGCCACCACGGCGCTGGAAGCCGATGGCTGGGACACCGGACTGATGGTGCTCGGCACCGAGAAAGCCAAAGCGCTGGCAATTGAACAGCATCTGGCGGTCTATCTGATCAGCAAGCAGGGCGATAAATTTGTCAGCTGGATGTCGCCGCAGTTTGCTGCTTTTCTGATTCCCGCTGAATCCGGAGAACCCTGATGTTAGATCTTTTTAGTGAAGAGCAACCCTGGCAGGAGCCGCTGGCGGAGGGGGCCGTGATCCTGCGGCGCCGCGCACGTGATGACGCAGAGGCGCTGTATCAGCAGATACTGGCGATTGCGGATCAGAACCCCTTTGCCCATCGCATTACGCCGGGTGGCCATCGCATGTCGGTGGCGATGACCAACTGCGGCGATTTTGGCTGGTCGGTGGATTCACGCGGCTACAATTATCAGCAGCAGGATAACCTCAATGGCCGCAAATGGCCGCCCATGCCACCGCTGTTTCGCGAGCTGGCGCAGCAGGCCGCGGCGGAGGCGGGCTTTCCTGGCTTTAATCCGGATGCCTGTCTGCTTAATCGCTATGAACCGGGTGCGAAGCTGACGCTGCATCAGGATAAAGATGAGAAAGACCTGCACCAGCCCATCGTTTCGGTGTCGCTGGGTCTGCCGGCCGTGTTTCAGTTCGGTGGCTTCGAACGGGGCGACAGCACCCAGCGTGTGCTGCTTGAGCATGGTGATATTGTGGTGTGGGGCGGGCCGTCGCGCCTGCGTTACCACGGCATTTTGCCGCTTAAGCCAGGCGTGCATCCGCTGGCCGGCGCCTGGCGTTATAACCTGACATTTCGTCGCGCCTTTTAACCCACTACGGCAGTCACGGCGTGGTGAGAATAACTATTGCTATCATTTGGCATCCCATTAAACTGCAGGCTGTTTTTTAGCTGATGGATTGCCTGCATGACGTTGTTAAGCGTTGTTTTTCGCCAGTTTCGCTGGCCTTTTATCGGGGTCATTGCCCTGACGTTGTTAAGCGCCGTGCTGGGTATCGGCATGATCGCCTTTATCAACCGCGAAATGATTGTCGCCATCAACACCTCATTCGCGGTGCTGCCGCAGTTCCTGTTGCAGCTGGTGGTGCTGATGGCGGTGACGCTGGCTTCGCAGCTGGCACTGACGATGCTCGGGCATCAGTTTGTCTGGCGACTGCGTGGCGAGTTCATCAAGCGAATCCTTGATAGCCGGGTTGAACGCATCGAGCAACTCGGCAGTGCACAACTGCTGGCGGGACTGACCAGCGACGTGCGAGCAATTACGCTGGCTTTTGTGCGTCTGCCGGAGCTGTTTCAGGGCGTAATCATTACCCTCGGCTCAGCCATCTATCTCGCGTGGCTGTCACCAAAAATGCTGCTGGTGACCAGTCTCTGGCTGGGTGTGACGCTGGTGGGCGGCTGGATGCTGGTCTCGCGGGTTTACCAGCACATGGCAAAGTTGCGCGAAATCGAAGACAACCTCTATCGTGATTACCAGACGGTGATTGAGGGGCGTAAAGAGTTACAGCTTAACCGCTCACGTGCGCAACAGGTCTATGACACGGTTTATCAGGAAGATGCCCGCGCCTGGCGTCACCATATTGTGCGTGCCGATACTTATCATCTGAGTGCGGTCAACTGGTCAAATATCATGACCCTGGGCGCTATCGGCATGGTCTTTTTCATGGCTAACAGCCTGGGCTGGGCCAATACTGCTGTGGCCGCGACTTTCTCCCTGACGCTGCTGTTCTTACGCACGCCGCTGCTTTCTGCAGTGGGCGCGTTACCCACGTTGCTCAGCGCCCAGGTCGCATTCCGTAAGCTCAACGCCTTTGACCTCGCGCCTTATCAGGCAGGGTTTCACGCGCCATCGGCGTCGTCAGACTGGCAAACTCTGGAGCTGCGCGACGTCTCTTTTCACTATGGTGACAACGGCTTCCAGGTCGGGCCGATTAACCTGGCGCTGCGCCGGGGCGAACTGGTGTTTCTGATTGGTGGCAACGGCAGCGGAAAATCGACGCTGGCGATGCTGCTGACCGGGCTGTATCAACCGCAGTCCGGCACGCTGCTGCTGGATGGTAAAGCGATCACGGCAGACGAGCTGGATGTCTGGCGCAGTCAGTTCTCCGCGGTCTTTACCGACCTGCATCTGTTTGACCGGTTAATCGGGCGGGAAGGCGTTGCCGCCAATCCGGCGCTGGTGCAGCAGTGGCTGGAAAGGCTGAAGATGCAGGACAAGCTGAAGATTGAAGGCAATAAAGTGCTCAATCTGCGGCTCTCAAAAGGACAGAGTAAGCGACTGGCGCTGTTGCTGGCGGTGGCAGAAGAACGCGATGTGCTGCTACTGGATGAGTGGGCGGCAGATCAGGACCCACATTTCCGACGCATCTTCTATCGTGAGCTGCTGCCGTGGTTGCAGCAGGCAGGTAAAACGGTGTTTGCTATCAGCCATGACGATCACTACTTCATTCATGCCGATCGGCTGCTGGAGATGCGCGAAGGCCAGTTGACGGAGCTGACCGGTAATGAACGCGACCTCGCCACGCTCGACTCGGTTAAACGCACCGATACCGGGCTTTGACGGCAGATGGCACACTCAGCAGCTAGCGCGTTAAGTTCCGTGCAGGTCGCTGAACACGGTGTTAACACTTCTGTAAGCGTCAGCAGCAGGCAGCCGTGCTGACTGAACAATCCGTTGGCAGGTGTGCCTCATACGCAGTACATCACAGATAACAGCCCTGTACGGCAGGTCATCTGCAGTGAAGTCGATCCGTTAAAGTTTGCCTCCTGCCAGCGCAGGAGGCCGCGGATTAGTGGGCGAAATGTTGATCAAGCGGTGCGCTGAACCAGCGATTGTTCAGCACGTTTTTGATAACACTCTTTTTGTCTGCCGCTGACAGGGCGTTGTCCTGTTCAATGCGGGTGAGAATATCGTTATAGCTATAAGTCTTATTGCTCATGTAGATAATGGCTTTCTGCTTGTTAGCATCCATCACCAGCAGCGATTCCCCCGCTGCGGCATTTTCCGGTGTCCATTTCTTCCATTCCGGAAGGGTCTGATCGTTGGGTGACCCTGTTGCCAGGAAGTTTTTAATGTAGGAATTAAAAGATTCACCTAATGCCTGAGAGCCTTTTAGCTTCAGCGCATCCTGCGTAAATTCAGCATACTTATTTTTATCCCAAAAAGGCATAAACACGCCGTGGAAAGAACCGATGGCCGATAGTTTATCACCTGTGACAAACGCATCCGTGCCATAACGGAACTCCATCCCATACAGCGGCGCGTTATAATTTTTATACATGCGCTCAGCAGACTGGTTAACATTAAACAGGCTATATAGCAGCCCGCCATAATAATTTGCAAAGGTGTATTTATTCAGCAGCGCGGTATCATTTTTAAGCGAACCGTCTTTCACCTGTGTTGCAAACAGTGGGTCGTTACGGGCGAAGAAAGAAAACTCCTGTTGTCCTGTGGCCATGATGGCGGGGACGGCATTATAATTTTTGGTCTCAAATCCATCCTTCGGGATCACCACACCATCGCGGTAGAGATGCGGGAATTGATTCATGCGAATTCCCGCATCGCCAAAAAGCATTGCCAGATCTGCTGCCGGAAGCTGATAGAGAAAATGACGAACCTCTGGTGAGCCCGACAGGAGCCAGCTTTTCGCTGCGCCGGCATCCGGTTTAATGCCCTGTTTAACGACCAGAGGCGCTATTCTTTGCGCGAAGATGCTTTCCGCTTCATGGTTGTCAGAGGTGGTCATGCCACCACTGAAAACGATGGCTTTGTTGAAAGTATTTTTAAAAAGGGGCGATATAAGCATCGCCATCACGTCTCTGCCACCCGCTGAAAATCCGGAAACGGTAATATTATTTCTGTCACCACCAAAAGCCGCAATATTGTCTTTGATCCACGCCAGCGATTGTTTGATGTCGAGTAAGCTGTAATTACCGGAGTCATCCAGCGGGTTACCATCGTTCAGCGCTTTCAATGGATTAAAGCCGAGTGCGCCAAGACGGTAGTTTACGGTGACAATCACGGCATTGTATTTTTCAGCGATAAACGCCGGCGCGAACTCAGTGGAACTGCCCAGCTGATTATTGCCGCCATGAATATAGACCAGCACCGGAAGCGGTGTGCTGCTCTCTGTCGGGCGATAGATATTGAGATTCAGGCAATCCTCATCACCTTTGGGTCCGTCAGGAGAAACCTGGATACAGTCTGTCGCGGGCCGGGTCGCATCGAAAACGGTTTGCCATGCGTCAGGGGAAACCGGTTTTTTCCAGCGCAGTTCCCCGACCGGTGCTTTTGCATAAGGAATACCGGTCCAGGACAGCGTGTTTTGATGCTCTGCGCCTTTGACTTTGCCTGACTGCGTCGTAATTTCAGGGGAGATCGTTTGTGCAGTGGCTGATGAGGCAAGCAAAAAGAGTAAAAAAGTCGGGGACAATCTGAACAGAGAATTTTTCATGCGTACCTTGTTTCAGGGAAATATTTCTTATACCTGAAGTGTCGCAATACCCACTCATGTCTGGCTCACAAAACAGCACAAATCCAGCCATTATCGCGTGTTACTCTTTTTTAGTGGTGAAATATGCCTGTGGCTGGCGGAACGCATCGACCCTGTTGTGCCTCTGCTTATTGTGAATTCTGCTTTAGTGGTGGTTGCAAATTACAAGGTGACAGGACAGGAAAAATCACACTGGCGTTCTGTTTAAACGCTTTTTTAAATCCGATGCATAATCAGCGTGATCACCTGATTATCGCGCCACATAAACTCCGCCTCCAGTAACGTCCCCATCGCAAAACAGCCACCGAAGTCCTGAGCCAGTTGCAGCGTCGCGCGCTGCTGTGCGAAATCTACCGACACCAGTGCAGCATCCAGAAAATCCATCGGCTGAAGCAGTTGTGGCCACAGCGCTTTATAAAGGCTCTCTTTGAGGGAGAAGAGCAGCGTCGCCGCAGTACTGAAGGAGACGGGCAGCGTCTGCAACAGATGCTGTTCCTGCGCATTCATCAACAACTCTGCCGTTTCCTGCGCCGTCGTCTCTGACATCAACTGCTCAACATCGACGCCAACCGCACAGCGTTGCCGGGTTGCCGCTACCACGACCACACCGGCACTGTGCGACAGCGACGCCTGAACGCCAGCGGGCCAGCAGGGGGAGCGATCGGGTGCGTTGGTCAGGATGAAATCGGCAATGCCCAGCTCTTTCATTACCGACCGGACCAGTAAACGGCTGGCGAGGTATTCAGCACGCCGTTTAGTGACAGCCTGCTGCAGTCGGGCGGGTAAGGGAATACCCCATTCGACAGCCAGCACGTCATGATACTTTTGCGGGTCAAAGCGACTCACCGCCAGCAAATAATCGCTGTGGTTCAGGTGGCTGGAAAGAATAAAGCCGCCTGGAACAGGCGGCAGCGGCAGGTCGGGATAGCGCATGCGAAACCATTTAAGCCAAAAAGGCATTAAATCAGGCACGATGCATCAGGGCAAGCAGCCCGCCGTAATCAGTCGTTGGGAGGAATGGCAAAACTCTTCAGAGAAACAACAAAATGGTGGTGACCCCTGCTGATGCGTGCACCCCGGTCGCACCAGTGGCTCGCCAGACGAAAGAAGTCGTCGCTACCAATGTCATACGCCAGTTCCACTTTGCTAATGCCTGAATGCAGTAAAGCCTCCGCATCTTTCAGGCTTTTCGCTTTGATCGCCATAAAAATTATCCGTCAATTTCTGGGGAGTTTAGAGTAGGCAATTTCTGTGACATTTTTGTTTCAGTTTGATGAAAAGACGCGACTGATGGCCGATTTTGTGAGGCAGATCAGTTTCGGGCGCCCGCGTTAACCTGCTGATTGTAAGAGAAATGTTAACTGCTTCAGCGGACAATTCTGAATGTTAAGCCGGAGAGTGGGCAGAGATAACAGAAACAGAAAGGCCGCGTCATACGCGGCCCTGTGGGTTACTTCTGGTCTGGCGGGGAAGGTTGCTTATCGCCGGACTCGGGTGCTTCGGATGGATCATCTTTTTCGATTAATGTCATGAACTCTCCTCTTGTTACCCACACGCTATTAAGTATAGAACGCTTTGCAGGAGATGTGATGAAAGTTATGTTTTGATGACAGAAACGAAAAAAGCAGCCTTTTGGGCTGCTTTTCAGGGAATTTGGTCGGCACGAGAGGATTTGAACCTCCGACCCCGGACACCCCATGACCGTGCGCTACCAGGCTGCGCTACGTGCCGAACACTGGAGGATTAGTCTACTGGTTATCGTCATGAATGCAAGATACCTGCCGACTATTTGCCTGATAATTAATCAGTTAGCGATAAACCGCTTCTCCTCGGTCAGGACCTGCAACAGCAGCGCCAGCTCTGGCTTGTGATCTTTCAGCGCGTTGCCCTGTGCATCATAAGCGCGATAGCTGCCGTTGTTGTTGAGCACCAGCGTCACCTGCGGCGTGGTAATCACCAGCTTATTCTCTTCACTGCTCGCCACCCAGTCATGACGGCGACGTGCAGCAAACAAATCTTCACCCTGTGAATAGTTCACCGGATTGGTCCGCACATGCAGCAGTCGCTGCATCAGCGTTGCCATTACATCCTGATGATCAGAGAGCCGATCAACAGTTTGCGCCGGTGTATCAGGCCAGTGAATCACCAGTGGCACCTGCAGCGTCTGACGGTTTCCGGCGCTGTCAGGATCGCCATCCAGTGCCAGACCACGCTGCGCCGTAATCATTACGACGGTGTTCTTCAGCAAATCACGCGCCTGCAGACTGCTTAGCACGGCGCTAATCTGTTCATCAACGGCAGGTGCCTGACGGAGATAACTACGCTGACGCGCTTTGCTGTTGTCGCCAGTGACATCAGGCCCGTTCAGAGCAATCCATGAGAACCACGGCGCCTGCGAAGCTTTCTGTTTCTCCAGCCAGTTCTGCCATTGCGCCACGGTGCTGGCGTTGGGCTGGCTGGTTGTTGCAGGCAGTGAATAGTCGGTCAGCAGCGCCTGACGGTAGAGCGGCGGATTAAAGCCTTCCGAGGAGAAAAGGCCAAACTGATAACCCTGAGTACTCAGCGCCCCCAGCAGTGCCGACGGTGTTCGTGATGCCAGAATACCGTTCATGTAACTGGAGGAGATGCCATAGAACAGGCCAAACAACCCTTTCTCAGGCGTATCACCGGCGCTGTAGTGCTGGGTAAAACGCACGTTTTCGCTGGCGAACTGATTAAGCTGCGGCAGGGCTTTGGCAAGCGTAGCATTGTTCAGACCATCAACAGTCAGCACCAGCAGGTTGTTACGGGTGCCAGCATCGCGGAAGGTGATATCGCTCAGCGGATACTCTACCGCCACCGCTTCCGGATCGCCCTGCTGAATCAACCGGCGCTGATACTCCTGCGCATCCAGCAGACCGTGACGTTCAAGGAAGCGACGGGCCGTCATCGGATAGGAGAGCGGCAGATTGGCGCGCTGCATGGTAATCGGGCGATAGAAGTTGGCATCGGCCCAGATATACATCAGGTGGCTGGCAAAGAAAGCGCTGATAAACAGAGCGGCGACAGGTTTACCAAACGAGCGGCGATTCAGGCTGCGCAGCTTCTGCCAGCTCCAGGTCGCAAACAGCATCTCGACCAGGAATATCAGCGGCACGCTGATAAACATCAGCTGCCAGTCGCGCGCCATCTCGCTCTGGTCAGGGTTAATGACCAGCTCCCACACCACAGGATTAAGGTGCAGGTGGAAACGGCTGAACACTGCACTGTCGACCATTATCAGCGTTAGTCCGGCAGTGGCGACCACCGCGGATAACACCCGCATCAGCCGTTGCGACATCACCACAAAGGTCAGCGGGAAGATAATCAGCAGATAGGCAGCGAAAACGACAAAACTAAAGTGGCCAACCCAGCTGGTATAGGCGTAGATGCGCCCCGCCAGCGAAGAAGGCCAGTCGGCGACCAACAGGTAGCGACTGCCTAAAATCAGCGCGAATAAGATGTTAAACAGAGCAAACCAGTGCCCCCAACTGATCATCTGGGAGACTTTTTCGCGGTAGCGCTGCCGGTTGGTTACCATATTATGAAATCAAATCAGCCAATTAATGGGCGTTATCGTCACGCACTGATGCCTGAAGGGCATCGGCGAAAGAACGTGCCAGTGAACGACGTTGCGCCGGAGCGACATCGCTGTTAATTAAGTTGGTCACCATATTTCCCAGAACCATCAGGGAGAGATCGGTGGGGGCCTTGTCCTTGTGCAGGATTTGGGCCATTTCCGCGAGGAGTTGTTCCACGCGTTCGTCACTGTAACGGGATGATTGTGCCATATCGTCGTCTAAGCTCATTTCAAAAGGCGATATATTACCGGAATAGCGCACTTTTTACCGCAATTTTATCGAAAGCAGTACGTTCGCTTCACGCATAGAGTTGAAAGCCGATGCTGGCGGTGTTTGAATACGCGCCTGTGCTAAAAGGAGAGTCTACCATGAGTCTGGATATCGACCAGATTGCCCTGCATCAGTTAATCAAACGCGATGAAAACCAGCTTGAACTGGCGCTGCGCGATTCACTGCTGCCTGCCACCAACACGGTTAACGCGATGGTGGAGGAGTTACACCGGGTTTACAGCGCAAAAAGCAAAGCCTATGGCCTGTTCAATGCAGAAAGTGAACTGGCAGAAGCGCTGCGTAATTGTCGTAAGGGCAACGATGATTTTCTCGCTTTTAGCCGCGCTGCAACAGGTCGTCTGCGCGACGAGCTGGCCAAATATCCGTTCGCTGAAGGCGGCGTGGTGCTGTTTATTCACTATCGCTATCTGGCGGTGGAATATCTGCTGATTGCGGTGCTGAACAGCCAGTCCAGTATGCGCGTCAATGAGCAGATGGATATCAGCAGCACCCACTATCTCGACATCAATCATGCGGACATCGTGGCGCGAATTGATTTAACCGAATGGGAAACCAACCCGGAATCGACCCGTTACCTGACCTTCCTGCGCGGCCGCGTCGGACGTAAAGTGGCTGACTTCTTCATGGACTTCCTGGGTGCCGAAGTGGGATTAGACACGAAGGCGCAGAACCGCGGTCTGTTGCAGGCCGTTGATGATTACTGCAACGAATCCGAACTGGATAAGCAGGAACGGCAGAACTATCGCCAGCAGGTTTACAGCTACTGCAACGAACAGTTGCAGGCGGGCGAGGAAATTGCACTGGAAGATCTGTCGAGCGAGCTGCCACCACTGGGCGAGAAAACCTTCCAGGCCTTTACCCAGGAGCAGGGCTACGAGCTGGAAGAGAGCTTCCCGGCGGATCGCAGTACGCTGCGTCAGCTGACGAAGTTTGCCGGCAGCGGCGGGGGACTGACCCTGAATTTTGATGCGATGTTACTGGGCGAGCGCATTTTCTGGGATCCGGCCACGGACACCCTGACGATTAAGGGCACACCACCCAATCTGCGGGACCAGCTTCAGCGCCGTACCAGCAGCAAATAAAAAAAGCCGGGCTTAGCCCGGCTTCTGTTCTCTGACACGTCGATTATCTCTGTGTATCAGGGACAAAATAAAAGGGCCGGTTTCTCAACCGGCCCTTTTACATTTCAACGTAATTCGCGATTAAGCGCGAACGAAGTCGATGTGGAACAGTTTTGGCTTGAACGGGTGACGCTGAACAGCCTGAACTTTCACTTTAGTTTCTTTGCCGTCAACTGACAGGGTCAGAACTTCGTCGTAGAAACCTGGCTTAGATTGCAGGTTCATTACTGAGTCGTGATCCAGATCGATGGCAACAGCCGCTTCAGAACCACCGTAGATGATGGCCGGGAAACGGTTTGCTGTACGCAGGCGGCGGCTCGCACCCTTACCCTGCTCTTTACGTTCTACTGCATTGATAGTGAGCATTAATATATCTCTTTATTTAAATCCTGCTACAGGCGACCCAGTAACAGGCAGGTTATTCAATACCGCTGATGCACATGCAAAAGCGGGCGGCAGTATAGCCGTTATGCCGGGTGGTAGCAAACGATATACCCGCTCGCCGGGTTCAGCATCCGGTCAGCCCTCGCTGGCATCACCTGTTAACGCAGCTCATTGGCGCGGCGATAGCGGCCATGATAATCGAACATTTTCTCGCGGATCTGCCAGAACTGGCCTTTGGCCCGTGCGACGACAAAATCGGGATGACGCAGCAGCGGCTGGAGTGCCAGGACATCAGCGGCGGTCTGCCAGCCCAGCGGCACGCCGGGGGCGCGCTGATGCGGACGCATAAAGAGCTGTTCAAACGCCTTACGCTGGGCCAGCGTCTGCAGACGAAAGCGTTCGCTGACGCTGGTGCCTTCCTCATCAAAATAGGTCGCCTTCAGCCATTCCCCTTTGGCGTCATGGCCCTGTTCCAGCGTCATGCCACCACAGCGAAGCACCAGTGCGTCTTTCAGTTTCAGCGCCGCTTTCAGCATATCGTCCGGATCGACCAGAATTTTGTCGCACTGGTGACAACGTCGGGCGGCAATATCATTCTCTGCGCCGCAGTCGGGACAACTTTTAAACCGGAAGCGGAAATCACACTGTTCGCGCTCACCTTCGTCATCTTCCAGTACGCCCTGACAGCGCCGGCCAAAATGCTCGATCACCATGCCATCTTCGGTCGCCTTGCCCCAGAAGGTGTTGGCGAAACCGCAGGCGGGACAGAAAACCTGAACCGGCTGATTGTCGCTGGCCCCTTTGGGGGCGCCAACTTCGGGCGTAAAGAGATCGTGCGGATTACCCGCGTAATCGAGAATCAGGCAGTCGGTTTTACCCGGTGAGAGCCGCAGGCCGCGTCCGACGATCTGCTGATAGAGGCTGACCGACTCGGTCGGACGCAGGATTGCGATCAGGTCAACGTGCGGCGCATCAAACCCGGTGGTCAGCACCGCCACATTCACCAGGAATTTCAGCTGCTGCGCCTTAAACGCCAGAATCAGGGCATCGCGCTCTCTGGCTGGCGTTTCGGCCGAGACCAGCGCGCTGTTTTCTGGCAGCAGCCGCAGGATTTCACGCGCATGCTCCACCGTTGAGGCGAAAATCATCACGCCCAGCCGATCTTCAGCGAACTCCACGATCTGGCGGATGATATGGGGCGTCACGCGCTGCTGCTGCTTCAGTTCACGATTCAGATCGGCTTCGCTGAACAGGCCGTTGGACTGTGCCGTCAGTCGGCTGAAGTCATACTGCACCACCGGCATATCCAGTCGTTCCGGCGGCACCAGAAACTGATGCTTGATCATGTAGCGCAGGGGCAGTTCATAGATACAGTCGCGAAACAGCGATTTTTCATCGCCACGCACCATGCCGTGATAGTGGAACTGATAAATCCAGCCTTTACCCAGACGGAACGGTGTAGCGGTCAGTCCCAGTAAACGCAGTTGCGGATTGTGCTGACGCAGATGATTAAAGATCTGCTGATACTGACTCTCTTTATCATCGCCAATGCGGTGACACTCATCGACAATCACCAGCGAGAAGGCGCTGTCGAACTGGTCGAGGTTACGCGCCACTGACTGCACGCTGCCAAACACCACTTTGCGCTGACTCTCTTTGCGCTGAAGTCCGGCAGCAAAGATATCCGCCTCCAGCCCGTAGGCCTGATATTTACTGTGGTTCTGCGCCACCAGCTCTTTGACGTGCGCCAGCACCAGCACCCGGCCACGGGCCAGCCGGGCCAGCTCGGCAATCACCAGACTCTTGCCGGCACCGGTTGGCAGCACAATGACGGCAGGTTCCTGATGGCGACGGAAATGCGCCACGGTGGCATTCACCGCATCCTGTTGATAGGGGCGTAAGGTAAAAGACATGTTGCTCACTTTTGTCTAACTGGCGGCAATTATGCCATGAAAGTGCGGTAAACGCGCTGTCAGGCTGGCGCGGATCACGTTATACTTCCCGCACATTTTCAACGGTTAACCAGGCCGTTTCAGATTCCCTCCGCAGTAACAGGCAAAACGAATTCATGCGACTCGACAAATTCATCTCTCAGCAACTGGAAATCAGCCGCGCCATCGCTCATCGCGAGATCCGTGGCCAGCGTGTCACCGTTAACGGGGAAGTTGTCCGCGATACCGCGTTCAAACTGCTGCCCGACCATGAAGTCGTCTATGACGGCAACGTACTGCAGATGCAGACCGGTCCCCGCTACTTTATGCTGAACAAACCGCAGGGTTATGTCTGCTCAACCGACGATCCCGATCATCCCACCATCATCTATTTCATCGAAGAGCCGATGTCATTCAAACTGCATGCGGCAGGGCGTCTGGATATCGACACCACCGGACTGGTTCTGCTGACAGATGATGGCCAGTGGTCACACCGCATTACCTCGCCACGTCATCACTGCGAGAAAACCTATCGGGTGACACTGGAATCGCCAGTCAGTGACGATACGGCCGCACAGTTTACAGCGGGCGTGCAGCTGCACAATGAGAAGAGCCTGACGAAACCGGCACAGCTGGAGGTGATTACCCCCACAGATGTGCGGCTGACACTGAGCGAAGGTCGTTACCACCAGGTGAAACGGATGTTTGCAGCCGTCGGCAATCGGGTCATTGAGCTGCATCGTGAACGCATCGGTGACATCGTGCTGGACGAGGATCTGGAACCGGGCGAATACCGTGCGCTGACAGAAGACGAGATCGCCAGTATTGGTCTGCCGAAAGAGCTGCAGACAAAATAACCGGGCGGGCCAGGCGGCCCGACCCAGACTCATTTGTGCAGGAGAAGGTGTGCGTAAGGAAAAGAACTCGCCAACAGGACTGGTCGTCATCCTCGGTCTGTTAGCCATGCTGATGCCGTTGTCGATTGACATGTATCTGCCTGCCATGCCGCAGATTGCGCGTGAGTTCGGGGTGTCAGCCGGTAGCGTGCAGATGTCGCTTAACCTCTACATCCTTGGCTTCGCGATTGGCCAGCTTATCTATGGGCCCCTGGCAGACAGCTATGGGCGTAAGCCGGTAATTGCACTCGGCACGCTGATCTTTGCCTGCGCCGCTGCGGCCTGTGCACTGTCACAAACCATCGACCAGCTGATTCTGATGCGCTTCCTGCACGGACTTTCTGCCGCCGCAGCCAGTGTGGTGATCAACGCGCTGATGCGTGACAGTTACTCGAAAGAGGACTTCTCGCGCATGATGTCCTTTGTGATGCTGATTACCACCATCGCGCCGCTGCTGGCGCCGATCATCGGTGGCTGGCTGCTGGTGCTCTGGAGCTGGCACGCAATTTTCTGGGCGCTCGCGGGAGCGGCATTAGTGACCACCGTGCTGGTAACCACACAAATCCGCGAAACCCTGAAGCCGGAGCAGCGACAGCGTTTTCATCTGCGCACCACGCTCGGCAATTTCGTGACGCTGTTTCGCCACAAACGGGCGTTCAGTTACATGCTGTCGAGCGGCTTATCCTTTGCCGGGCTCTTTACTTTTCTCAATGCCGGCCCCTTTGTTTACATTGAGCTGAATCACGTCTCACCGCAAAACTTTGGCTACTACTTTGGTCTCAACGTGGTGTTTCTGTTTGTCCTGACGCTGATTAACAGCCGTGCCGTGCGCCGCTTTGGCCCGGTGGCGATGTTCCGGCTGGGGCTGCTGATACAGTTCTGCATGGGCATCTGGTTGCTGGTTGTCAGCGCCTTCAGCCTCGGCTTTTTGCCGCTGGTGATGGGAATCGCGATGTTTATCGGCTGCGTGTCGATGGTCTCATCGAATGCGATGGCGGTGATCCTGGATGAGTTTCCGCATATGGCCGGAACGGCATCCTCTCTGGCGGGCACGCTGCGTTTTGGCGTGGGTGCTTTTGTCGGTGCACTGCTGTCGCTGGTGAGTTTCAACAGCGCCTGGCCGATGGTCGGCACAATTGCCCTGTGCGCGACAATTTCTCTGCTGCTCTTCTTCTACGCTTCACGTCCCCGCACTGCGACCCGTTAACCGGGCGCAGTGGTTTCTTCCCCGATTGCCCGCAGTGATGCATATCCCGACGGTTTTGTTTCTTTATTGTGAAAATTTTTAGTTAAAAAAGTAATCACAATGCGTCTAAAATGATTGTTAACGGTGAGTGAACGCGGTACATATAGGCTGAAGTGCGATGTAAGTCGCAAAAATGCGCTTCTGCAATCCGCACGGATGGGCCTCCCTGTCCGGACTCTGCGGTGAATGACCCGCTGGCTGCGGGCAGGTCGGTGTTGCGACATAAACTCATCCGGGGAAAGTAAACTATGCTGCAACTTTCAATTGTGCATCGTCTGCCACAGCATTTTCGCTGGGCCAGCGATCACCACAGCGCCATTGATTCTGATGATGCAACGCTGGATGAGCAGGATTTCGTGGCGCTGCGATTGATCAGCCATGACGGCATTCCGGCGTGGGAGATTCTGCAGCAGTTAAAAGAGGTTCTGGCGGATATTCAGGTTGATTGCAAAGTTGCTGAGTGCGAAGGGCAGCCCTGCCTGTTCATTCAGCGTCGTGACGAAAGTGCCACTAACTGCTGTTTGAAAAATCAGGGCGTGGCGATAGCAGAAACCTTTATTGGAGGTTAAGCTGCGCCGACTGCAGTAGCTCGCGGGTATAATCTGCCACGGGTGAAGCAAACAGCCTTTCACACTCGCCCTGTTCCACGACCTCTCCCTGGCACAGCACGATAAGCTGGTGGCACAGCGCGCGAACCACATCCAGGTCGTGACTGATAAACAGATAACTGAGCTGCCGCTGCTGCTGCAAACGGCGTAACAGCGTCAGAATTTGCTTCTGCACCGTGCGATCCAGCGATGAAGTCGGTTCATCCAGCACCAGCAACTCCGGCTCCAGAATCAATGCCCGCGCAATAGCAATACGCTGTCGCTGACCGCCAGAAAATTCGGCCGGATAACGATGGCGACTTTCCGCTTCAAGCCCCACTTCCTCCATGACGGCGATAACCCGCTGCGTCTGCTGCACACTGTCGAGTTCAGGCTGATGTACCGCCAGACCCTCAGCAATAATCTGCTGCACCGTCATGCGCGGATTGAGTGAGGAGTTAGGGTCCTGAAACACCACCTGAATACGCTGACGCAGCGGCAACAGTTGCTGACGCGACAGTTGATGCAGCGGCTGACCGTCAAACCAGATCTCGCCGCGTGAGGCAATCAGCCGCAGCAGTGCCAGCCCGGTGGTGCTTTTACCCGAGCCGGACTCACCCACCAGGCCCAGACTTTCGCCACGCCGCAGGCTAAAACTCAATCCGGAAAGCACCCGCTTTTCACTGTTCTGGCGACGGAACAGCCCGCGCCGCTGTGTAAAGCTCACCTGAAGCTGCCCGACACGAAGAAGAATGGGCGACGCTGCGGGCAGCGGAACGGCTTTTCCCTCCGGTTCCGCAGCCAGCAACTGCTGGCTGTAAGGATGCTGCGGCTGGTTCATCAGGGTCTGGCAGCGATTCTGCTCCACGATGTGACCGT
This sequence comes from Pantoea hericii, assembly GCF_014155795.1. Lineage (NCBI taxonomy): Bacteria > Pseudomonadati > Pseudomonadota > Gammaproteobacteria > Enterobacterales > Erwiniaceae > Pantoea > Pantoea hericii. The sequence goes on along the minus strand of NZ_SCKV01000001.1, from coordinate 331,603 downwards.
TGCGCATCACGCTGACATTATCTGCCAGCTGACGCACAATATTCAGGTTATGCGTGATGAACAGCATGCCCATGTTCAGCTCACGTTGCAGTTCGCGCAGCAGCGTCAGGATCTGGGCCTGAACCGTCACATCCAGTGCCGTGGTCGGCTCATCGGCAATCAGCAGCTGCGGCTCGGTCAGCAGCGCCATGGCAATCATCACCCGCTGGCGTTCACCGCCGGAAAGCTGGTGGGGAAAATCATTGAGCCGGGTGGCGGGCTGCCGGATACCGACCCGATCGAGCACGCTGAGAATCTCACCGCGTGCGGCCGGACGACGCATCCCGCGATGCAGTGACAGCACTTCATACAGCTGCTTCTCCACGGTGTGCAGCGGATTCAGTGACACCATGGGCTCCTGAAAAATCATCGCGATCTGGTTGCCGCGAATACCCCGCAGACGCTGCTCGCGGGCGCGCAGCAGATCTTCACCGTTAAACAGAATCTCGCCGCTGGGATAAATCACTGAAGCCTCATGCAGCAGTCGCATTACCGACAGCGCGGTGACGCTCTTGCCGGAACCAGACTCACCCACCAGCGCCAGCGTTTCACCTGCGTCAATGCGCAGCGACACGTCATTCACGACCTGTCGAAGCTGCTTGCCCTGACGAAAGGCGACTGAAAGATGATTGATAGCAAGCAATGGCGTCGTCATTCAGGCTCCTTTGCCCGGATCAAAGGCGTCGCGCACCGCTTCGCCGATAAAAATCAGCAGCGAAAGCAGGATCGCCAGCGTGAAAAAGCCTGCCAGACCCAACCAGGGAGCCTGCAGGTTGTTTTTGCCCTGCAGCAGTAACTCGCCCAGCGAGGGCGAACCCAGCGGCAGGCCGAAGCCCAGAAAGTCGAGTGAGGTCAGCGTGGTAATCGATCCGCACAAAATAAACGGCAGAAAGGTCAGTGTGGCTACCATCGCGTTAGGCAGCATATGGCGCAACATAATCCGGCCATCGCTGACGCCCAGCGCCTGCGCGGCACGAATGTAATCAAAATTTCGGGTACGGAGAAACTCTGCCCTGACAACACTTACCAGACTCATCCAGCCAAACGCCACGGTGACCAGCAACAGCCACCAGAAGCCAGGCTGAATCACGCTGGAGAGAAGAATCAGCAGAAACAGCGCGGGCATGCCAGACCAGACTTCAATCATCCGCTGCCCAATCAGGTCAATTCTGCCGCCGAAATAGCCCTGCACCGCGCCGACCACAATCCCGATGACGCTGGAGAGAAGCGTCAGCAGCAGACCGAACAGCAGAGAGATACGTGTGCCATAGAGCAGCCGAGCCAGTACGTCGCCGCCGTTGGCGTCCGTGCCGAGCCAGTTCTGCGCAGAAGGCGGAGAAGGGAAGGGCACCTGAGTAGCAAAATTAATGGTTCCGTCGCTGAAACGAATCGGTGCCCACAGCGCCCAGCCATTCTGCCTGATGCGCTGCCGCAGCCAGGGATCCTGATAATCCGCCGCTGTCGCCAGTACACCGCCATAGTCGGTTTCGCTGTAGTCAAACAGCAGCGGCACCGTCCAGCGCTGCTGGTAATGCACCAGCAACGGCTTGTCATTCGCGATCAGTTCAGCACCCAGCGACAGCAGAAAAATGATCAGAAAGATCCAGAGCGACCAGTAGCCGCGTCGGTTGTGACGAAAGCGCTGCCAGCGCTGCTGATTCAGCGGTGAGAGCGTCATGAGCGGCTCCCGAAGTCGATGCGGGGATCGACCAGCGTATAAGTCAGATCGCTGAGGATATTCATCAGCAGACCGATCAGCGTGAAAATATAGAGCGTGCCAAACATCACCGGGTAGTCGCGTTGCAATGTCGCGTCATAGCCGAGCAGCCCAAGCCCGTTGAGCGAAAACATCACTTCGATGAGTACCGAACTGGTAAAGAACATGCTGATAAACGTGGCCGGAAAGCTGGCGATCACCAGCAGCATCGCATTGCGAAACACATGATGATAGAGAATGCGTCGCTCTGGCACCCCTTTGGCGCGCGCGGTCACCACATAGAGTTTGCGGATCTCGTCCAGAAAGGCGTTTTTGGTCAGCATGGTCAGCGTGGCGAAGCCGCCGATCACTGTCGCCAGCACCGGCAGAGCGATATGCCAGAAGTAGTCCAGCACTTTGCCATACCAAGGCAGTGTATCGTGCTGCGCAGAGGTGAGCCCACGCAGCGGAAACCAGTCGAGATAGCTGCCACCGGCAAACAGCACAATCAGCATGATGCCGAACAGAAAGGCCGGAATAGAGTAGCCGATGATAATAAAGGCGCTGCTCCAGACATCAAAGGCGCTGCCATTGCGCACCGCTTTGCGGATCCCCAGTGGAATCGACACCAGATAAATAATCAGGGTGCTCCAGAGTCCCAGGCTGATCGAGACTGGCAGGCTCTCTTTGATCAGCCCGATCACCGAGGCGCTGCGAAACAGGCTGTCGCCAAAATCCAGACGCAGGTAATTCCACAGCATCTCGCCGTAGCGCTGCCAGAGAGGTTTATCGAAGCCGTAACGCTTTTTAATCTCAGCAATCACTTCAGGATCCAGCCCGCGTGCGCCACGATACTGATTATCGCCAGGATTAATGTGACTGAAGCTGGCGCGTGAACTGGCGCTCTCCGCCCCGCTGCCGGGCAGGCCGGTTGTCTGACCAAACTCAATATTTGCCAGCGCCTGATCGACCGGGCCGCCGGGCGCGATTTGCACGATAAAAAAATTAAGCGTGATGATCGCCCACAAGGTCGGGATAATCAGCAGCAGTCTGCGCAGAAAGTAAGCGGCCAACGGTGATCTCCTTAGCGTTTACTGGCCGGCAGGCGTCCGGCTTTGTTTGTGTCGTACCACCAGTTTTCCAGCCCTGTACTGTAGGCGGGCTTGCGTGCAGGGTGAGAAAACTTATCCCAGTATGCCAGCCGCTGTTCAGCGTTGTACCACATTGGGATCATATAGGCATTCCACAGCAGCACCCGATCCAGCGCCTGTGCCAGCGGACGAAGTTCAGCAGGATCGTCCTGATGCGCCACAATCTGTTTCACAAAGTGATCCACTATCGGATCTTTAACCCGCGCACTGTTCCACGACGAATTGATGTAGTCGGAGTGCCAGAGGATCTGCAGGCTGGACGTCGGGATGGGCATCGCTGAATAGGCGGTGGCAATCATATCGTAGTCACCTTCCCGTTTGCGCCGCAGATACTGCGAGCTGTCGATCTGCCGCAGATTCAGCGTAATGCCAAGCCGCGAAAGATTGTGCTGCAGCGGGAGTGCCCAGTCGATGTCAGAACCGCTGCGTAACAGCAACTCTGCGGTGAACGGCTGACCGGTTTTATCATTGACCAGGCGGCGATTTTTAATCTGCCAGCCCGCCTGTTTTAACAGGTCAAATGCGGTTAACAGACTGGCGCGGTCATAGCCGCTGCCATCCGTTTTTTGTGGCTGATAGGGCTGGCTGAACAGCTCTGGCGGCAGTTGTGCGCGCCAGGGTTCAAGCAGCGCCCGTTGCTGTGCATCCGGCACACCACTGGCAGCATACTCCGTGTTCTGGAAATAGCTGCTGGCGCGATGCCAGGCTCCGTAGTAAAGCGCTTTGTTCATCCACTCGAAATCGAACATCAGTGAGATAGCCTGACGCACGCGTCGATCCTGAAACAGCGGTTTTTCATTGTTAAATGCCAGCCAGCGGGTATCAATAGCAGCGTCATTGGGCATAGTCTCTTTGACGATGCTGCCATCGTCGAAATGGCGGCCGCGATACTGGGTGGCCCATTTCTTCGCCGAAGTCTCTTCACGCCAGTCGAAAGCGCCAGCCTTAAAGGCCTCAAACGCCACATTGTCATCCAGATAGTAGTCATAGCGCATGCGATCAAAATTAAAACGTCCGCGGTTTACCGGCAGATCGGCGGCCCAGTAATCTTTTACCCGGCTGAACTCAATAAACTGGCCCAGCTTCCAGCGGATAATGCGATAGGGTCCGCTCGACAACGGCGGTGCGCTTAACGGTTCATTAAACTTTTTATCGTGCCAGAATGACTCGGCGATCACCGGCAGCGTCAGTAATCCAAGCAGCAGGTCTTTATCCGGCTTCTGTGCTTCTATACGCACTTTGAGGTCGTTCAGCGCTTTTACGCTAACGCCACGGTAGGCGACGCGGAACTGGGGCACGCCCTCAGTCATGAATTTTTCAAAGGTGAACGCCACGTCGCGGGCGGTGATCGGTGTGCCATCCTGGAAGCGGGCGTGGGGATTCATCTGGATCTCGATCCACGAAAAATCGCTGGCATAGCGCGCCGACTCGGCAATCAGCGGATAATAGCTGCCGGGTTCATCGTCTGAACTGGTGTAAAGCCCGTCATAAAGCGAGCCGGTGTTAATGCCTGGATTGCCGCGTGAGGCATAGCGATTGAAGTTGTCATAGGTACAGATCACCGCCAGGGTGATGCTGCCCCCTTTGGGCGCGCTGGGGTTGGCATAGTCGTAATGGCTGAAACCGGGCGGATATTTTGCTTCACCAGCCTGGGTGAATGCATAGCTTTGCTGGACAGAGGCAGCCAGCAGCTGGGCGCTGAGCAGGCCACACAGCAGTATGAGTCCAAAGCGAAACAGCATGATTCCTCCAGTCAGATGTCCGGGGCGTTTCAGGCCAGGTCATGTCAGGCCTTATGACGACGGAAATAGTCTATCAGCGTTTCTGGCCGTAACGGACGGCTAAAGATATAACCCTGCAAATGCGTTACACCACGATTAATTAACCAGGTGGCCTGCTCACCGGTCTCAACGCCTTCGGCCACACTCTTTAAGTTGAGTTTCTTCGCCAGTTGCAACACGGAATCCAGAACCGGTGAGGTCAGGGTGTCTGTACCGATGCTCTGAACAAAACCGCGATCGATTTTGAGGTAATCAAAGTCATAACGTTCCAGATAGATTAACGCGCTATGCCCGGTACCAAAATCATCAATAGCAATATGAATCTGCTGCTGATGCAGCCAGTCAAACAGTTCTCCGACGTTTTCATCCCGCACCATGGCTCGCTCAGTAATCTCAAACACATAGTTAAAGTGTCCCGCAGGCATGGTATCAAGCCAGTGCAGCACATCCTGACGGAAACCACTGTCAGCCAGATGCAGGGGCGAAATGTTGAGACTCAGGCTGGCATGACGGGGAATGGTATGACACAGCAGATGTGCATCACGGGAAACCAGCTGAAACAGATGCCGCGTCAGCGGAATAATCAGATTCTGTGATTCTGCAAAATGAATAAAGACATCGGGCGGAACCGGGCCTTTCGTCGGGTGAGTCCAGCGTAATAATGCTTCCATACCATAAGGCTGGCCATCATGAGACGTCACCAGCGGCTGATACTCAACGTGAAACTCGCCGCGTTTCATGGCCCGAATCAGCTCTCTGCCGGGACGCTGATACACCGACAACAGTAGCCACCATCCCCCTGCAAACAGCAGCGACAGCAACAGGCCACTTAGCAGGATAGTTTGATAGTCGCTGACTGCCAGAGTAGAGCCGTACACGACAAACTGGAGCGGATACCCTGTCAGCGCCTGCTGGTGCAGGGGCGTCGGCAGGTTTTTATTCTCAATGAGGCCGGACTGCCAGCTGGTTAAGGCGCTGCGCTGTGCCATGAGTGCCATGCCGGTGATTTCCGGTCGCCGGGACGCCAGCAGCTGATATGGCGCGAGAGTGATATTGAGCGTCGCGAAAACGCCTGACTGCAGGCTGCCTGGATTTTTGATCCACAAGGCCAGCACCGGTTTATTCGGCTGCAACGGCGTGCCTGGCATCAGTTGCAGGTCGGTATCGCGAGAAATGTCACTGTGCGGCGCAATCACATTAAGTGGCAGACTAAAACTGCCGGTCGCTGACGAGCAAAAGGCTGTACCGTTATCAACCAGCAGAATGGCGCGAAGGTTTCCGGCAAAGGCGGCGCGTGAGGTCAGTTCACGATCTATGTTATGGCAGGCAGTGTGGGTAAACGGAAGCAGGGGAGTGAGAGTGCTGTTAATCAACGTGGAGAGCGTTTGCTGCAATGCCGTGCGACTGTTCTCCAGCAGTTGCTGATGCTGCCGTTCGCGCTTCTGCCAGGTCTGGTGAAAAGAGAGTACGGCGAACAAAAGAAAGAATAAGCCGCCAGCCATCGCGCTACTGCATGCGATACGGCGAGGAGTAGTGTCACGGCGCCGTAGTGCCCCCGACAATGGCATGAGGTGCTCCTGATAAATTATTATTATGTTATTGCGCACGACTGCTTCGGTTTAAGCGACCGAGAATATAACGAGAGAGTCTGAAATGTCTCGTTATTTATCTGAAATACAATGCTTTTATCTGATAAAAATCTGCCTGCCATCTTCAGGCACGAAAAAAAACGCTGCACAGGCAGCGTTTCTTATTCTCTGGCGAGAGAAAATCGAAGGTGATAATCAGGTCGGGTTACGACTTAATACACGACGCCCTTCACGGTAACGCTTTTTCCAGTAGTCATCATTGAGACTGGAGATCATCACGCCACTGCTGGTAGATGCATGAACAAAGTTATCGTTACCCAGGTAAATGCCCACGTGGCGGCCCGTTGAACCGGCACGGAACATCACCAGATCGCCAGGGCGTAATTTACTGCGGGTGATCTCTTTGCCTGTGTCTTGTTGCTCAGAGGTAGAACGAGGTAATTCTAAGCCAAACTGATCGCGGAAGGTGCGTTGTACAAAGGCGGAACAATCGATCCCGCGTTTGGTATCGCCACCGAGGCGATAGCGCACACCTTTCCAGACGGCGTATTGTTCCATGATGCGCGACTTAACATCGACGTTACGCACCATTTCTTCAAACTCATCCTGAGACGCCTGAAGTAAAAAACCATTGTGGTTGTTAACTTCATGATTCTCGTTATTCGCGTTTTGACTGCTATGGGTACTGCTACAAGCTGAGAGGAGTGTGGCTAGCGCCAATGCGGGCACGATCCGCATTATATATCTCAGTATTGGTTGAGACTTGACCATTATTCGGGTTTTCCTTCGATTTCCTTACGACAAAATTGTCGCCAGCCAGATGACAAAACAGGGAGATTAATAAGCGAAACAGGCTAAGACAAATCCTTAATTACTAAAATGTGTTAATGGACACACTTTAACGGTAAAAAATCTGAATTTTCTGCCGCTGTAGTCTCACTGCGACTGAGGTTAACTGATTACAGACGCCGTGGCGAGTGCTTTTAATCAATTTCATATAGGTTTTTTTGATGAGAATCAAACCGTAACACACTGACTATTTTAGAGACAATTGTGGGGAAATAATGGTGAGAACAGGGGATGAAAGGGAGGTCAATTCGGGGCATAGCCTGCTGTTTCAGTGTTTTCTTAATTGACAGCCTGGTGTGAAGACCCGTTAACGCGTAAGCCGGGTCATAACCTTTTCTTTTCGTGAATTTAATTAGCAGCCTAATAGTGAGGAGCTGTTTTTTATAAGCGCGGGCGGTTATGAACCTGGCGGGTAAACCGACCGCGCTTAACATTTACGTCACGGGCTTATATTTACCCGGTAATTTGCGATAAAACCAGTTAACCAATACGTCACTCGCTGGTGTTAATAGCCACCAGCTCAGTCCGACTAAAACGACCGACAGTGAACCGACGGCAATATCGGTAAACCAGTGCGCGCCCGCCATGACGCGCGGCAGTGAAAATATCACCACAATAGCGGCGGCAACGATAAAACGGCTGAAACCAAAATAACGCCAGATAAAGCAGGCGAAGATGATCAGCATCATACCGTGGTCCCCAGGGAAACTGTCTTTTGAGGCATCTTTAGCGGGAATACCGGTTAATTCACTGACGCGATAAACGTGATCAAAGAATCGCGTCGGACTCGAGTGTTTCACGGGCAATAAATGGCCCAGCTGATTAAGCACCACGGCGGTTAACAACATGGTGATACCAATGGCCAGCATCCGACGCCTGGCCTCTGGCGTTTCCTGCCGCCAGATCGACAGATAAAGCAGACCCATCGCCAGCAGGGATACCGCATCAAAACCACGAAAATTGGTGATAGCGACGATCAGCGCGAAGAGCGGATGAGTGCCCATCTGATTATTGAAGCCAAAGAAAACAGATTTATCGATGCCAAACCAGAAACCGTGTTCAGGCGGCAAATACCAGGAAAGAAACAGCACTATGCCCAGTGCATTGAGCAGCAGGATAGTAATAAGGCGGGTTACGCGCATAATTAAAACTCATTAAAAAAATAACCGCCGACAATACCTGTCTTAGCGTAAACGGCACTTCAACAATGCCGATTGTAGCTGATTCCAGTCGACCTGCTGAGAATGGATGATCTCAATACGGCTATCGGGCGGCAGTGAGGTGAATGTCTCACTTTGCAACTCTTTTGCCTGGCAGTTAATACGCATTGTGCCTTCTGGCGTGCGCATTACCCCTTTAATGCGATCGACCGCTGCCAGCCGGACCCACTCCAGCAGCGCATCGCGGCTAAACAGCGTGTCAGCATCAAACAGCCAGCCGCAGGCGCTATAGCCCTGGCCGTGGTTCAGCGCCCGACGCCATCGCGCCTCGCCATCCAGTCGTAATGCCGCCAGACCGCTGGTCGGGGGCGACGAATGATGATGATGCGGCGCAGGGAGGTCGCGCGGCAGATAAGGGGCATCAAGCAGGGAAAGGGGGATTTGACCGAATTCGGTCTGTATCAGAGGACGAGCAGGCTGCATCTGCTGCTGCCAGTCAGCCAGGCGCTGACGGTCCTCTTCGCTCCAGCAGTCGCGCTTATTAGCAATAATAATGTCGGCGGCAGCGAGTTGATCGCGAAAGTTTTCATTGGCAACAATACGCGGCTCAGCCAGTTGACGAGCATCCAGCAGCGTCAGAGTGGCGTTCAGTTGCAGCCACGCCTGATACACCGGCGCACTTAACATCTGCAACACCTGACGCGGATGGCCCAGACCCGTTGGCTCAATCAGCAGTCGGTCGGGCTTGCTCTTCAGCAGCATATTCAGCCCAACCTGCATCGGCAGACCGTTAACGCAGCACAGGCAGCCGCCGGGAATCTCCTTCAGCGTGGCACCGCGATCGGCCAGCAGGGCACCGTCGATCCCAATCTCGCCAAATTCATTGACCAGCACCGCCCACTTTTCTCCTGCGAGCCGCGCTGCCAGCAGATGGCAGAGCAGCGTGGTTTTGCCGCTGCCCAAAAAACCGGTAATCAGATTAACGCGTGTCATGGGACGCCTCCGCCAGAAAATAACGCAATAGTGTAATACTATAACACTATCGCGATCAGCAGCAGGCTGGCGGTTAGTCAGCGCGGCCCATGTAACGGCGTTCAGCGATATGGATGCGGATGCGGTCACCGTTGCTCAAATATTCCGGAACCTGAATAGAGAGGCCTGTGCTCATTCCGGCTGGTTTGGTTCGGGCGCTGGCGGAAGCCCCTTTAATGCCTGGTGAAGTATCCACGATCTCCATATCCACAGTTTGTGGCAGTTCCAGCGCCAGTACCTGACCCTCCATCGTCAGCACGTGAATGCCAGGGATGCCGCCTTCAGGGATAAACAGCAGCTCTTCTTCGATCTGCTCCTGCTTAAAGGAGTAAGGGGTGTAATCCTCGTCATCCATGAAAATATATTCATCACCATCTATATAAGAGAAGGTGACGCTGCGACGGCTGAGCGAAATCGCATCAATAATCTCGTCGCCTTTGAACCGCTCTTCAACTTTTAAACCGGTGCGGACATCGGTAAAGCGCATTTTATACAGGGTGGCAGCACCGCGTGCGCTTGGGCTCTGGACATCAATGTCTTTAACCAGCAGCAGTTTACCGTTGTGCGTGACGGCCATCCCTTTTTTGATTTCATTGGCTTTTGGCATTGCTGTTCTCGCTATCTTGAGAGTGAAGTGCGCGCAACGTTACGCGTGCCGGTGAAAACTGGCAATATGGTGGTGGCGAAATTTTATGTCAGGCCGCGGCTTTCATGGCAATTTCTGCCCCGGACTGCTATTGTCGCCGCGACTTTCTCTGCCGGAGCACAGCATGCAATGCCGTAGCCAGTGCGGTGCCTGTTGTACAGCGCCCTCGATCTCTTCACCCATTCCTGGCATGCCTGACGGCAAGCCCGCGAACACGCCCTGCGTTCAGCTCGATGACTTACTGCGCTGCAAACTGTTTGGTTCGCCATTGCGTCCTGCCGTCTGCGCAGGCCTGCAGCCTGCATACAGCATGTGTGGCAACTCACGCCAGGAGGCGATGACATACTTACTTCAGCTCGAAGCCGATACTGCCCCCTGAAGCGCTGACGCTGCTGACATTTTCGGTCCACAGATCTCTGCATTACAGCAACCGCGTCAGCCTGTTCACTTTTTATTCCCCATAATCCCCCTGAAATGTGCGTAACGTCAAAAATCTGTTACGCCGTTTGCGCATTCTCTTGCCTCCGGAAAATTGCTGTACCACAATCCCTGAAACGTTTCAGCGGTGACTGCGCCACCTGTTTTCAACAGCATGGCGTAAAAAAATCCCCACTGGCTGAAACGATTCAATCTCAGCAAGCGAGGAGAATTATGTTCCAGCTCGAATTGCAGGCCATCCATACCGGAGCCAGCGCCCAGAATAAAGAAGAGGCCATTCGTCAGGTTGCTGCCGCGTTAACCGCTGCGGGTAATGTGACGGAAGGCTACGTCAATGGCATGCTGGCCCGCGAACAGCAAACCTCAACGTTCCTCGGCAACGGCATCGCAATTCCCCATGGCACCACCGATACCCGAGACATGGTCCTGAAAACCGGTGTTCAGGTGTTTCAGTTCCCGCAGGGCATTGCCTGGGGTGACGATCAGACTGCTTATGTCGCCATCGGGATTGCCGCTAAGTCGGATGAGCATCTGGCGCTGCTGCGTCAGCTGACCCATGTTCTGAGCGATGACACCATTGCTGAACAGCTCAAAACCGCCTCTGCTGAAGATCTCCGTGCGTTGCTGATGGGCGAAAAACAGGCCGCCGAGTTCAGCTTTGACACCTCATTAATTACGCTCAACGTCGCTGCCAGCGATCTGATCACTCTGCAGGCAATGAATGCTGGCCGGCTGCAGTCCGCGGGTGTGGTGGATGCGAGCTACGTCGCAGACGTGGTCTCGACGGCTCCGCTGAATCTGGGTCAGGGCATCTGGCTCAGCGACAGCAGCCTCGGCAACCTGCGCAGCGGTGTTGCCATCAGCCGCGCTGAACATGCATTCGACCATCAGGGCGAATCCGCGGCGATGTTAATCAGCGTTTCAGCGACCGATGAACGTCCACTGGAAGTGCTGGGTTACCTCAGCGCATTACTGCAGCAGAACAAAGCAGATCGCCTGCTTAAAGCGGATGCAGCTGGCGTTTACGCACTGCTGACCAGCGAAGTTGATGAGCAGGCTGAGGTGCTGACCGCAGAATTCACTATTCGCAACGAGCATGGTCTCCATGCCCGTCCAGGCACCGCGCTGGTTAGCGTAATCAAGCAGTTCAACAGCGACATCACGGTGACCAATCTCGACGGCAGCGGTAAACCTGCTAACGGCCGTAGCCTGATGAAAGTGGTTGCGCTGGGCGTGAAGAAAGGCCATCGCCTGCGCTTCACCGCCAGCGGTGACGATGCACAGCAGGCGCTGACCGCCATTGAAGAGGCGATCAACAGCGGTCTGGGCGAGGGGGCAGCATGAGCAGACGCGTCGCCACCATCACGCTGAATCCGGCGTATGACCTGGTGGGATATACCCCTGAAATTGAACGCGGCGAAGTCAACCTGGTGAAAACCACCGGGCTGCACGCGGCGGGCAAGGGCATCAACGTTGCTAAAGTCCTGAAAGACCTGGGTATCGATGTCACCGTGGGTGGATTCCTGGGTAAAGAGAATCAGGACGGCTTCCAGCAGCTGTTCAGCGAGCTGGGCATTGCCAACCGTTTCCAGGTGGTGCCGGGCCGTACCCGTATTAACGTTAAACTCACTGAACAGACCGGCGACGTTACCGATCTGAACTTCTCCGGTTTCCAGGTCACGGGTCAGGACTGGGATCGTTTTACGGCTGATTCTCTGACCTGGCTGGGCCAGTTCGACATGGTCTGCGTCAGCGGCAGCCTGCCAGAAGGCGTTGATCACGATGCCTTTACCCGCTGGATGACCGAACTGCGTACTCACTGCCCCTGCATCATTTTTGACAGCAGCCGCGAGGCGCTGGTGGCAGGACTGAAAGCCGCACCATGGCTGGTGAAACCTAACCGCCGTGAGCTGGAGATCTGGGCCGGTCGCAAACTGCCTGGTCTGCAGGATGTGATTGGCGCTGCGCACGAACTGCGCGAGCAGGGCATCGCCCATGTGGTGATTTCATTGGGCGCGGAAGGCGCACTGTGGGTCAACGCGTCAGGCGAATGGATTGCTAAACCGCCGGTGTGTGAAGTCGTCAGCACCGTGGGTGCCGGTGATTCGATGGTGGGCGGCCTGATTTATGGCCTGCTGATGCGTGAATCCAGCGAACACACGCTGCGTCTTGCGACTGCCGTGGCGGCGATGGCCGTCAGCCAGAGCAACGTTGGCGTTTCCGATCGTACGCAGTTGGCCGCAATGATGGCGCGTGTCGACTTACAACCCGTTAACTGACAGCAGGAGAGCGATAATGAAAACGCTGCTGATTAAAGACCCTACACTGGGACTGGCTTCCGCATATATGGCGCAACAACGTCTGGCTGCCGCCGCAGCTGCTGCGGGCCTGACCCTGACTGAGAACCCTGCCGACGCTGAACTGGCGATTGTGCTGGGTAAAAACGTGCCGGATGATGCGGCGCTGAACGGCAAAGCGGTCTGGCTGGGTGATATCCAGCTGGCGGTCCGCGAGCCGGAAACCTTCCTTAACCGCGCCAAAGCTGAAGCCAAAACCTGGCAGGCTCCTGCGGCTGTGGCAACACCTGCAGGTGCATCAGCTGCAGCACCGGCTCAGGCTGGCGCGCAGAAACGCGTTGTGGCCGTTACCGCCTGTCCGACCGGCGTGGCACACACCTTTATGGCTGCCGAAGCTATTCAGGCTGAAGCGACCCGTCGCGGCTGGTGGGTGAAAGTTGAAACTCGCGGTTCAGTGGGTGCGGGTAACGCCATCACCCCGGAAGAAGTTGCTGCCGCCGATCTGGTGATCGTCGCAGCTGACATCGAAGTGGATCTGGCGAAATTTGACGGGAAGCCGATGTACCGCACCTCAACCGGTCTGGCGCTGAAGAAAACCGCGCAGGAACTGGATAAAGCGGTTGCAGAAGCGAAGCCGTATAAAGCGGTGGCTGGTGGACAGAGCAATAGCAGTGAAGAAGAGAAGAAAGGCGGGGCAGGGGCTTATCGTCACCTGCTGACCGGTGTTTCTTACATGCTGCCGATGGTGGTCGCGGGTGGTCTGAGCATCGCCCTGTCGTTTGCTTTTGGTATCACAGCGTTTAAAGAACAGGGCACTCTGGCCGCTGCGCTGATGCAAATCGGTGGGGGCAGCGCTTTTGCTCTGATGGTACCAGTGCTGGCGGGCTTTATCGCCTTCTCCATCGCTGACCGTCCGGGTCTGACGCCAGGTCTGATTGGCGGTATGATCGCCACCAGCATCAATGCAGGCTTCTTAGGCGGTATTATCGCGGGCTTTATTGCCGGTTATGCAGCGAAGCTGATCAGCGGCAAAGTCAAACTGCCGCAGAGTATGGAAGCGCTGAAACCGATATTGATTATCCCGCTGTTCGCGAGTCTGATCACCGGCCTGCTGATGATCTACGTGGTGGGCAAACCGGTTGCGGGCATCATGAATGGCCTGACACACTGGCTGGCTAACATGGGCACGGCGAATGCGGTCCTGCTGGGCGCAATCCTGGGCGGCATGATGTGTACCGATATGGGCGGTCCGGTGAACAAAGTGGCTTACGCATTTGGCGTCGGCTTACTGAGTTCGCAGACGTATGCACCGATGGCCGCCATCATGGCAGCCGGTATGGTGCCACCGCTGGCGATGGGTCTGGCTACGCTGGTTGCCCGTCGTAAATTCAACAAAGGTCAGCAGGAAGGTGGTAAAGCGGCACTGGTTCTGGGTCTCTGCTTTATCTCTGAAGGAGCGATTCCATTCGCAGCCCGTGACCCGATGCGTGTTCTGCCTTGCTGTATCGTGGGCGGCGCAATCACCGGCGCGATCTCCATGGCGATTGGCGCGAAACTGATGGCACCGCACGGTGGACTGTTTGTACTGCTGATCCCTGGCGCCATTACCCCGGTTGTCGGTTATCTGATGTCGATTGTCATCGGTACTGCGGTTGCGGGTCTGGGCTATGCGATACTGAAACGTCCGGAAGAGCAGCTGGCGAAAGCCTGATGTGCAGAAATGCATAATCTGCTGAAGTGATAACAACAGGGAGCCGGTGGCTCCCTGTTTGCTTTTACGTCTTTCCGATCTGACCTTGTTCCCTGTGCAGGCTCAGTCTTACAGCAACCAGGCCTGACTTTGTCAAAAATCTCGGAGCCAGCTGGCTCCCTTTTTCTATCCCTGCTGTTCGGCTTTCAGCCAGGCAATCTCATCTTTCCAGATGTCGGGATTAATAGTCTCAAGAATTAACGGAATACCATCAAACCGCGGATCTTTCATCAGCCAGCTAAATACGGTTTTGCCGATATTCCCTTCACCCAGGCTGTGATGGCGGTCAACGCGACTGTCGAAGGCGCTTTTGGCATCGTTAAGGTGCATACCGCGCAGATAATCAAAGCCGACAATGCGCTCAAACTCAGCAAAGGTTGCCTCGCAGTCCGCTTCGGTACGCAGGTCATACCCGCCAGCAAACGCATGACAGGTATCAATGCAGACGCCGACGCGCGACTTATCTTCGACATGTTCAATAATGGTGGCGAGGTGCTCGAAGCGGAATCCGAGGTTACTGCCCTGACCAGCGGTATTCTCAATGACGGCGGTCACATTCTGGCTCTGGTCGAGGGCGATGTTGATCGACTCCGCAATCCGCTTCAGGCAGGCCTCTTCTTCAATCTGATGCAGATGGCTGCCGGGATGGAAGTTAAGCAGCGTCAGGCCGAGCTGGTCACAACGTTTTAATTCATCAATAAAGGCCGCGCGGGATTTCTCCAGCGCCTCTTCAACCGGATGACCGAGGTTAATCAGAAAACTGTCGTGCGGCAGAATTTGCTGCGGACTGAATTTGTACGTCTCGCAGGCGGCGCGAAAAGCATCAATCACCTCAGTGGAGAGCGGGGCGGCCTTCCACTGACGCTGATTTTTAGTAAAGAGGGCAAAGGCGGTGGCTTCTATTTCATGGGCGCGAATCACTGCCTGATCCACACCACCTGCCGCACTCACGTGTGCGCCGATATATTTCATGCCTTTCTCCTGGGGCTATGCACGGATGAAACGGCATGATACCCGATGCTGTTAGCCCATGAAATGTTGCACCAGCAGATTGATGGTGCCGCCACCCGCGATTAACCAGCCAAATACCAGTGCGCCCAGCAGCAGCGGTTTAACGCCCGCCTCACGTAATGCACTAAAACGGGTGGTTAATCCCAGAGCCGCCATCGCCATCGCCAGCAGCAGACCCGCCAGCTCATTCAGCGTGGCCACTACCGTGGCAGGCAGCAGCTGCAGCGAGTTAAACAGCGCGACTGCGATAAACAGCAGGGCGAACCAGGGGAACGTCACCGGCTGACGCGCGTTGCTCGCTTTGCGTTTGCCGCGTAGCACTGTACTCAGGCAGAGCAGGAACGGGGCCAGCATCATCACCCGCAGCATTTTGGCAATCACCGCGCTGTTCTCGGCATCGGGGCTGATGCTGTGTCCGGCAGCCACGACCTGTGCCACTTCATGGATGGTCGAACCGGTAAATACCCCAAACTGCGATGCACTCAGGCCTGGAAAAAGATGGTGCGCCAGCGGCCACAGCATTGGATAGATAAAGATTGCCAGCGTGCCGAACAGCACCACGGTTGCAATAGCCACCGCCACTTTCGAGGAGGCGGCTTTTACCACTGGCTCGGTCGCCAGTACGGCCGCTGCCCCACAGATGCTGCTGCCCGCGCCAATCAGCCAGACGGTATCGCGATCCAGCTTCAGCAGCCGGATGCCCAGCAGGCAGGTAATAAAGAAGGTGCTGCTCAGCGTCAGCGCATCAATCAGGATGCCGCTAAAACCAACGTCGGCAATCTGTTGTAAAGTGATGCGAAATCCAAACAGGATGATCCCCAGCCGCAGCAGCTTCTGCTTAGCCAGTATCACGCCGCTGTCGCAGCGCGACGCCAGAGGCGTATAGACGCTATTGCCGACCAGGATGCCCAGCATGATTGCCAGGGTCAGTGAACCCAGCCCCGCTGCTGCCACCACCGGTTGCTGTGCGAGCCAGCTGGCAGCCGCGGCAATTGCGGCAGTCAGCAGCAGACCGGGGAACCAGAGCGTAACAGGATGATGGGGTTTAGCGATGCTCAGTTCGGTCATGGTGGTCACTCCTCATGGTTGAGTCATGATCATGACGGCGACTGGCTTAAAAGTGAAATTGATAATATATTTATAATTGACCAGAATAAACGATAAGGCCGCAATCATGATAGTTTCGCGTCTGCGCCGCTGGGCGACGCTGATCAAAAGAGATGCCCGGGTGCTGTGGTTTGCCTTTCGCGATCCGCGCACGCCCTGGTGGAACAAAGTGGCGATGCTGGGGCTGGTCGCGTATGGCGTCAGCCCGATCGATCTCATCCCGGATGTGATCCCGTTTGTTGGTCTGCTGGATGACGCGGTGATTATCCCGACGGGCGTCATGGTGCTGATGCGGTTGCTGCCGAAAGACGTGCGTATCAGCAGCATCGCGAAAGCGCAGTCTCAGCGTGCGCGCGGTAAAAAAATGGCAGGCTGGCTGGGCATCGCCGGGCTGCTCTGGCTGGCATTAATGATTTATCTTGTCAGGCATTCATTGAGTTAAGAGGCAACAATGCACATTACGCTGCGGCAAATCGAAGTGTTCACCGAAGTGCTCAAAAGCGGTTCAACGACGCAGGCTTCGCAGTTGCTGGCGCTGTCGCAGTCCGCAGTCAGCGCGGCGCTGGCCGATCTGGAGAGTCAACTTGGGGTGCAGCTGTTTGATCGGGTCGGCAAACGGCTGGTGCTAAATGAGCACGGGCGGCTGCTCTATCCGCGTGCGGTAGGACTGCTGGAGCAGGCGGGTGAAATTGAGCAATTGTTCAAAGAGGATAACGGCGCAATCCGCATCTTCGCCAGCAGCACCATCGGTAACTATCTGCTGCCGGGCATGATGGCCGCTTATCGCCGTGATTTTCCGGGGTTGCCGCTGGAGCTGAGCGTCGGAAACAGTCAGGATGTGATTCAGGCGGTTTCCGATTTTCGCGTAGACGTCGGGTTGATTGAAGGGCCGTGTCACATGACCGAGCTGGTCAGTGAACCCTGGCTGGAAGATGAACTGGTGGTGTTTGCCGCACCTGACGCCGCGATCCTGCAACAGCCGGTGACGCTGAAAACGCTGGCCGAAGCGCCCTGGATCCTGCGCGAGCGCGGCTCGGGCACCCGTGAAATCGTCGACTATCTGCTGTTGTCACACCTGCCAAGTTTTCAGCTGGGCATGGAGCTGGGCAACTCCGAAGCGATCAAGCATGCAGTGCGGCATGGCATGGGGATCAGCTGTCTTTCACGCCGGGTGATTGCCGATCTGCTGGAGGCGGGCACGCTGACAGAACTAACGATTCCGTTGCCGCGTCTGACCCGAACGCTCTACCGCATTCATCACCGGCAGAAGCATATTTCAAAAGCGCTGACGCGCTTTTTGTCCTATTGCCGTGAGTGACCGCTAATAATTCGGGCGCGATCATGAACATAACTTATAACAGCATGGCATCAGCTATACAGAGGCGGTCTGGCTGCTACAATCGCGCCTCATTTTTACCCAGCGTAGCGTTAACACATGCATAATGACCCAAATACAACACAACAACCTGCATTACGACGTGCGTTAAAAGCCCGTCATCTGACGATGATCGCCATCGGCGGTTCAATCGGTACCGGCCTGTTTGTCGCCTCTGGCGCAACTATCGCACAGGCTGGCCCCGGCGGAGCACTTCTCTCCTATATGCTCATCGGCCTGATGGTCTACTTCCTGATGACCAGTCTCGGTGAGCTGGCCGCCTTTATGCCCGTCTCGGGTTCTTTCGCCACCTACGGCGCGAAATATGTCGAAGAGGGTTTTGGCTTCGCCCTCGGCTGGAACTACTGGTACAACTGGGCGGTGACCATCGCAGTTGACCTGGTGGCGTCCCAGCTGGTGATGACCTACTGGTTCCCTGACACGCCAGGCTGGATCTGGAGCGCGTTGTTCCTGGGTCTGATATTTCTGCTTAACTACATCTCGGTGAAAGGCTTTGGCGAGGCGGAATACTGGTTCTCGCTGATTAAAGTGGCCACCGTGATTATCTTTATCATTGTTGGCGTGCTGATGATTACCGGCATTATGCGCGGTGCGGAGCATGCGGGCTGGCATAACTGGCAGGTTGGCGATGCGCCGTTTGCGGGTGGCTTTGCGGCAATGATTGGCGTGGCGATGATTGTGGGATTCTCCTTCCAGGGCACCGAGCTGATCGGTATCGCGGCGGGCGAATCTGAAGATCCGGCGAAAAATATCCCGCGCGCGGTGCGGCAGATTTTCTGGCGTATCCTGCTGTTCTATGTGTTCGCCATCCTGATTATCAGTCTGATCCTGCCGTACACCGATCCGCAGTTGCTGCATAACGACATTGACGATATCAGCGTCAGCCCGTTCACCCTGGTGTTCCAGAACGCCGGTCTGCTCTCTGCGGCAGCGGTGATGAATGCGGTGATCCTGACGGCGGTGCTGTCAGCCGGTAACTCCGGTATGTACGCCTCAACGCGTATGCTTTACAACCTGGCGAGTGAAGGCAAAGCGCCGCGCATTTTCGCGAAACTCTCCAAAGGCGGCGTTCCGCGCAATGCCTTATGGGCGACGACCGTTGTGGCCGGGCTGTGCTTCCTGACCTCTAAGTTTGGTAATCAGGAAGTCTATCTGTGGCTGCTGAATACCTCAGGCATGACCGGTTTTATCGCCTGGCTGGGTATTGCCATCAGTCACTATCGTTTCCGCCGCGGCTATGTCGCTCAGGGACATGACCTGAACGATCTGCCTTACCGTTCCGGCTTCTTCCCGCTGGGGCCGATCTTCGCCTTTGTGCTTTGCCTGATCATTACGCTGGGTCAGAACTATCAGGCATTCCTTAACGACAGCATTGACTGGTACAGCGTAGCGGCCACCTACATTGGCCTTCCGCTGTTCCTGATTATCTGGTTCGGCTACAGGCTGACGCGCGGCAGCCGTTTCGTGAAGTACAGCGAGATGGAGTTCCCGGTTCATAAAGATTAGAACTGTGCGCTGGCGCTGTTAAGTCAGGTACCTGACACAGCGCCCTGAGCTCTTCCCCATCTTTAACGTCAAGGCGCTATAACTGCCATTATCGTTCCCCTAACAACACCATTTTTTACGGTTTTTTCTCGCCTCGCTTATGCGAACGAATTGATAATTATTATCACCTGCACTATTGTGACTGCGTTTTCTGACGTGATAGCCACACAGGGTTCAAAAATGACTACCGAAACTTCGCTGCTGGCGGGGGAAGAGACGCTTCACCACACCATGCAAAACTATCATCAGGTGCTGCGCCGCCGCCTGATCTGGATTGGCGTATTACTGGTGGCGATTGTTGCCTCGTTAATCCTCGACTTTACGCTCGGTCCGGCCGGGCTCTCACTGGACACGCTGTGGAATACGCTGCTCAGCCCCGACAGTGTCGATGCCGGTACCCGTGTTATCGTCTGGGATATTCGTCTGCCTTATGCACTGATGGCGCTGGTGGTCGGGCTGTCGCTGGGCCTGGCAGGCGCAGAAATGCAGACTATCCTGAATAACCCGCTGGCCAGCCCGTTTACGCTCGGTGTCTCATCGGCAGCGGCGTTTGGTGCCGCACTGGCGATCATTCTCGGCGTTGGTATTCCTGGCATTCCTGATCAGTGGTTAATCTCAGCCAACGCCTTTGTCTTTGCACTGTTTGCCGCGCTGATGCTGGATGCCGTGACCCGCTGGACGCAGGTCTCCTCTGCGGGCGTCGTGCTGTTCGGTATTGCACTGGTCTTTACCTTTAACGCACTGGTCTCGATGATGCAGTTCATTGCCAGCGAAGATACGCTGCAGGGTCTGGTGTTCTGGACCATGGGCAGCCTGGCGCGCGCCTCCTGGGAGAAGCTGGGCGTGCTGACCGTGGCGCTGGCCATCCTGGTGCCGTTCTCAATGATGAGCAGCTGGAAGCTGACGGCGCTGCGTCTGGGTGAAGATCGCGCCGTGAGCTTTGGTATCGACGTGCGCCGGCTGCGCCTGACCACCTTGCTGCGCATCAGTATCCTTTCGGCGCTGGCGGTGGCGTTTGTGGGCCCCATCGGCTTCATCGGCCTGGTCGCACCCCACATTGCCCGCATGATGTTTGGTGAAGATCACCGTTTCTATCTGCCTGCCAGTGCGCTGGTTGGCGCGCTGGTGCTCTCCCTGGCGTCAGTCGCGTCGAAAAACCTGCTGCCGGGTGTCATTATTCCCGTGGGTATTGTGACGTCACTGATTGGTGTGCCGTTCTTCCTGAGTATTATTCTGCGTCATCGGGGGACGGTATAATGGAAACGGGTCTGACATTACGCGGCTTCAGTGCCGGTTATCCCAAACATAAAGTGATTGAAAACCTCAACGTGGCACCATTGCCACGCGGTGAGATTACCGTTCTGCTGGGACCGAATGGTTGTGGTAAATCGACGCTGTTGCGTGCACTGGCTGGTCTGAATAAAGGTCAGGGCGAGATGTGGCTTAACGGTGAAGATCTCATGACTCAGCCGTTTGCCCGCCGTGCGAAAAACGTAGTCTATCTGCCACAGTCGCTGCCTGCGGGCGTGCATCTGCATGTGCTGGAATCGATTATCGTGGCACAGCGTGCCTCCGGTGGCCTGCACAGTGCCAGCAGTGAAGCGGAAATCATGCATCTGCTGGAACAACTGGGCATTGCCCATCTGGCGATGCGCTACCTTGATCAGCTTTCGGGCGGACAGAAGCAGCTGGTTGGGCTGGCGCAATCTTTAATCCGTCGCCCTAAACTGCTGCTGCTGGATGAACCGCTGAGCGCGCTGGATCTCAATTACCAGTTCCACGTCATGGACCTGGTGCGCCGCGAAACGGCCCAGCGCAACATCGTGACGGTGGTGGTGGTGCATGACATCAACATCGCGCTGCGTCATGCGCAACATGCCCTGATGCTTAAGCAGGGCGCGCTGGTCGCAGAAGGGCAGCCGGATAAGGTGATTACGCCGGCTACGCTGGCAAAAGTGTATGGCGTCAACGGGCGTATCGAACACTGCTCACGCGGCATTCCGCAGGTGATGATCGATGGGCTGACCGGTCCGGCCTTAGTCTGATCGTCAGGTTAAGGTTGCGGCGGCTGAAGTATCCGCCTCTTTCGGAAAGGAGAGTGCAGGGCTGGCAGGGCGCTGACGTTGCAACAATGTTCCCGCCTCTACAGCATGCAAAAAAAGAGGGCCGCAATAGCGGCCCTGATTATTTACGCCAGCAGATGCTGGGCATGGAAGCGAAGATGATCTTCCACAAAACTGGCAATAAAGAAGTAGCTATGGTCATAACCCGGCTGAATACGCAGCGTCAGCGGGAAACCCACCTCGCGGGCGATCTCCTCTAACCGCTCTGGTTGCAGCTGATCGGCCAGGAACTGATCGCTGTCACCCTGATCGAGCAGCATTGGCAACCGATGGGAGACTTCCGCCATCAGCTGGCAGCTGTCATATTCCCGCCACGCCGCACGATCGTCGCCCAGATAGGCCTGAAACGCTTTCTGGCCCCAAGGCACCTGCATTGGATTCACAATCGGTGCAAAGGCTGAAGCCGAGGCAAAGCGGTTACCCAGACGCAGCGCCAGCATCAGCGCGCCGTGTCCGCCCATAGAATGACCCATGATTGACTGGCGTTCACTGACCTTGAAGTTATCTGCAATCAGGGCAGGTAACTCGCTGCTCAGATAGTCGAACATGCGGAAATGACTCGCCCAGGGTTGCTGGGTGGCATTGAGATAAAATCCCGCACCCTGACCCAGATCGTATCCCTCATCGTTCGCCACGCCCTCACCGCGCGGGCTGGTGTCCGGCATAATCAGCACCAGACCCAGTTCCGCCGCAACGCGCTGCGCGCCCGCTTTGGTGGTGAAATTCTCGTCGTTACAGGTCAGGCCGGCTAAAAACCAGACCACCGGCGGCGGTGCATCACCGTGCGGGGTGGGCAGATAGATGCTAAAGGTCATCGGGCAGTTCAGCACGGCTGACTGATGACGCCAGCGCTGCTGCCAGCCGCCAAAAATACGGTGTTCTTCCAGTAGCTCCAGAGTGGATGCCATAACGCCTCCTGATTACTTGTTAAAGTGCACGACCGAGCGAATCGATTTTCCTTCGTGCATCAAATCAAAGGCGTCGTTGATCTCTTCCAGCGGCATGGTGTGGGTGATGAAGTCGTTAAGGGCAAATTTACCGTCGAGGTAATCCTGCACAATGCCTGGCAGCTGTGAGCGGCCTTTTACGCCACCAAACGCGGAACCGCGCCAGACGCGACCGGTAACCAGCTGGAACGGACGGGTAGAGATCTCTTCACCGGCACCGGCAACACCGATAATCACAGACTCGCCCCAGCCTTTGTGGCAGCACTCCAGTGCGGAACGCATTACGTTGACGTTACCGATACACTCAAACGAGAAGTCCACGCCGCCGTCGGTCAGCTCGACAATCACATCCTGAATCGGCTTGTCGTAATCTTTCGGGTTAATCAGATCGGTGGCACCCAGTTTACGTGCCAGATCGAATTTGCTGGTGTTGAGGTCGATGGCAATGATACGGCCTGCTTTCGCCATTTTCGCGCCAATCACCGCAGAAAGACCGATGCCGCCGAGACCGAAGATCGCCACGGTGTCGCCTTCTTTCACTTTGGCGGTGTTCATTACCGCGCCCATGCCGGTCGTGACGCCACAGCCCAGCAGACAAACCTCTTCCAGCGGTGCTT
The DNA here is from genome assembly GCF_014155795.1 of Pantoea hericii. Lineage (NCBI taxonomy): Bacteria > Pseudomonadati > Pseudomonadota > Gammaproteobacteria > Enterobacterales > Erwiniaceae > Pantoea > Pantoea hericii. Next base: position 308,429 of record NZ_SCKV01000001.1, on the reverse strand, counting down.
CTTTACTGATTTTTGCCAGTGAGATCTCCGGGATGACGGTGTACTCAGAGAAGGTCGAAGTGCCCATGTAATGGAAAATCGGTTTGCCATCTTTGAAGAAGCGGGTGGTGCCGTCCGGCATGAGGCCCTTACCCTGGGTGGTGCGAATGGCCTGGCAGAGGTTAGTTTTGCCCGACAGACAGTACTTACATTTGCCGCACTCCGGGGTGTAAAGCGGGATGACATGGTCTCCCACTTCCACGCTGGTTACGCCTTCGCCCACCGCTTCCACGATGCCGCCGCCTTCATGGCCAAGGATCGCCGGGAAAACACCTTCCGGGTCAGTGCCGGAGAGGGTGTAGGCGTCGGTATGACAGACACCGGTCGCGACAATACGCACCAGCACTTCACCTTTCTGCGGTGGCATTAAATCCACTTCTTCGATTTTCAGTGGTTCGCCAGCAGCCCAGGCAACAGCGGCACGGGTTTTGATCATGTTCATGCAATCCCTCTTCCAGTCAGATTGTGACGCGTAATAGCGCCTTTTTTCGTGAGTTAAACATAGCGTGGAACGCTTATTCCGTCGCCTGCAATGGGTGGATCAGCTCATCGTTGAGCGGACGATCGTCAAACTGTTCAATAATCAGGTATTTCAGCGCTTCGACATTCGGGGTAAAGGCGTCACGCCGCCACATCAGCCAGGTGGCGGTGTCGCGATAAGCTGCGGGCAGGGTATGCGCCTGCACCCGCGACCGATCTGCCATCTGCTTCAGCACCGAGGCTGGAATCATCGCGACCCCTGCGCCGCCCGCTACGCAGGCCAGCATGGCGTGATAGGACTGAATCTCCATCACACTGTTGGGTGCGGTCTGGCTGTCGCGATACCAGCTCTCCAGCTTCACCCGGTAAGAGCAGCTGTTGCGGAACGCAAACAGAGTATCGTCCTGCACGTCGCGCGCCGTGGTGATTGGCCCATGATCCAGCCCGGTGATCAGCACCATCTCCTCGCGAAAGGCGATGCAGCCATTCAGGTCATCATGAGAAACCGGGCCATCCACCAGCGCAGCGGCCAGGGTGCCTTCACGGACCCGATCGATAATTTCGCCTGAGGTGCCGGTAATCAGCGACAGCGCCACTTTAGGAAAGCGCTGATGATAGGCGGCGAGCAGGCCAGGCAGACGGGTCGCTGCGGTGCTCTCCATGGAGCCCAGTGCAAAGTTTCCCGCCGGTTCGCCGGTTCGGGTCATGCTCATCGCTTCTTCACTTAACGCCAGAATGCGTTGCGCATAATTCAGGAAATTATGGCCCATCGGCGACAGGCGAATGCGCTGCTTCTCACGAATAAAGAGATCAACACCTAATTCCTCTTCCAGCTGACGCAGCCGCGTGGTGAGATTAGAGGGGACGCGATGCAGATGTTCTGCTGCGCGCGCCAGTGAACCCGTTTCGGCGACGGAACAGAACATACGCAGCTGAACTAAATCCATATCTTCTCTTCCTGTAAGCAAGTTGGTTAATATTATTCACTTTCCGTGAGTTTAGTCATCCTGCATGCTATTAGCAAGTCAGAAGAGATCTCAGGGCAGAACAACAGGAGTTCAGCAATGGCGTTACGCGTCGCGCTCAGTGCATTTTTAACTTTATTTGTGGCGATGGGCATAGGGCGATTTGCCTTTACGCCGCAGGTGCCACTGATGATTCAGGCTCACCAGCTGACGCTTACCAGTGCCAGCCTGGTCGCAGCCCTCAACTATTTAGGCTACCTGTGTGGCTCCTTTGATGCGATGCGGGCGCATCAAAGGGTCGAACTGCGGCTGCAGGCGGGTGTATGGGGCGCGGTAATCCTGACGCTGCTCTCGGCACTGGCAACCGGCCCGTGGCTGCATGGCGCTATTCGTTTTCTGATTGGCTGGGCCAGCGGCTGGGCGATGGTGCTGGTGGCGGCCTGGAGCAACGAACAGCTGCATCGGCATGGGCGGGCAGGGTTGTCGGCGGCGGTGTTCGCCGGGCCGGGTTGCGGCATTTTTGTCAGTGGTTTACTGGGGGTAGCGCTGCACACATTCCAGGTCTCCGCCGGTCTTGCCTGGGCTGCTTACGGGGCGCTGGCGCTGCTGCTGATTGCGTTAATCACCCGTAATTTACCGCGTCGCGGCGAACTGCATCGTCCGGATCAGGCACCCGAGCCGCTGGTGCTGAACCGCAATCTTAAACGGCTGGTGCTGAGTTACAGTCTGGCAGGGTTTGGCTACATCCTGCCCGCGACTTTTCTGTCGCAGATGGCCGCCACACGTTTTCCTGACGGCATCTTCGCGCAGTTTGTCTGGCCGATATTTGGCGGGGCGGCAATGATCGGTATCCTGCTGGGTATTCTGACGCGGCGCTGGGGGCACAGCCATGTCCGCCTGGCGCTGGTGCTCTGGGCACAGGCGCTGGGTGTGTTTGCTGCGGCGCTGCTGCCCGGCTTTAGTGGCCTGCTGGCCGGTGCGTTGCTGGTCGGAGGCGGCTTCCTGAGTGTGGTGCAGTTGTCTATGCTCTGCGCCCGCGAACTGGCGCCCAACCATCTGCGATTCATGGCTGGCCTGCTGACGACCGGCTATGCGATTGGACAACTTGTCGGCCCGCTGCTCTCTTTTCTCTCAACGGCCTTGTTACATCGGCTTGAGCCTGCGCTCTGGGTGGCAGGGGTGAGTCTGGTCTGGGCAGGCCTGCTGGTCTGGCGAAGAATTGAGTGAAAAGCTTTCATCACCAATCTGATTGATTGCTGGATTCCCCGCAAAGAAAGTTTCACAATACGCGCCTGATTACAGGGCCCGCAGGCAAAAGCTTGCGGGCGCAACACCAGCCGGAGAAGAGTAGATGAGCACCTTAAGTCAGGAAGCTGCCCTGGTTCACGAAGCGCTGCTGGCGCGTGGACTGGAAACGCCGTTACGTGCACCGACGCGCGACATTGATGACGAAACGCGTAAAAGCCTGATTGCCGGGCACATGACCGAGATTATGCAGCTGCTGAATCTGGATCTTGAAGATGACAGCCTGATGGAAACGCCACATCGCATCGCCAAAATGTATGTGGATGAAATCTTTTCCGGTCTCGACTACGCAAACTTCCCGAAAATCACCGTCATTGAGAACAAAATGAAGGTCGATGAGATGGTGACCGTGCGTGATATCACCCTGACCAGCACCTGTGAACACCACTTTGTGATCATCGATGGCAAGGCTACCGTCGCCTATATTCCTAAAGAAAAGGTGATTGGCCTGTCGAAAATCAACCGCATCGTGCAGTTCTTTGCTCAGCGTCCGCAGGTGCAGGAGCGGCTGACGCAGCAGGTTCTGGTTGCATTGCAGACGCTGCTGGGCACTAACAATGTGGCTGTTTCCATTGATGCGGTGCACTACTGTGTCAAAGCGCGTGGCGTAAAAGATGCCACCAGCGCCACCACCACGACGTCGCTGGGTGGCCTGTTCAAGTCCAGTCAGAACACCCGTCAGGAATTTTTGCGCGCGGTGCGCCATAGTTGAGTTTATGGCGGGCGCATAACGTTGCCCGCCTCAATGTGCAGGTGCCGCATGCAACGCTATCACGCGCTGGATTTCATTCGTGGATGTGCCATTCTCGGCATTCTGCTGCTCAATATTGTCGGCTTCGGTCTGCCTTCAGCCGCCTACCTTAATCCAGCCTGGCAGGGTAGCGTCACGCTTTCCGATGCCTGGACATGGGCACTCTCTGACGTTTTTGCTCAGCTCAAATTCCTCACGCTGTTTGCGCTGCTGTTTGGCGCGGGTCTGCAAATGCAGCTGCCGCGCGGCAGTCGCTGGCTCACAGCCCGGCTTTCCCTTCTGGTCCTGATCGGTTTTGTTCACGGGGTTTTTCTCTGGGAAGGGGACATCCTGCTGGACTACGGCATTATCGGGCTGGTGGTGTGGCGGGTACTGCGTGATGTTCCCTCCACCCGCAGCCTGATGAATACCGGCATTCTGCTCTACCTGGTCGGCTGCGGGGTGCTGCTGGTGTTTGGGTCGATCTCCTCTCCTGAGCCGACTAATTCCTGGCTGCCGGGTGCAGCAGAACTGCAATATGAACAGTTCTGGAAACTTGCTGGCGGCTGGGACGCGATACAGAACCGGCTGGACCATCTTTCGTCAGGGCTGATGGCGCTTGCAGCGCAGTATGGCTGGCAGCTGGCAGGTCTGATGATGATCGGTGGCGCACTGCTGCGCAGCGGCTGGCTGATTGGCGAATTCCCTGCACGGCATTATCGTCAGGCGGCGGCGCTGCTGTTAATCATTGGGTTCTCCATTGCGGTGGCCGGTGTGGCAGCGCAATGGCTGTTACATTGGGAGTTTCGCTGGACCGCATTTTACCTGCAAGCGCCGCGCGACCTTGCCAGCCCGCTAATTAGTCTGGGCTACACCGCACTCTGCCTGGCTTACTGGCCGCAGATCGCGCGCTGGCGCATCAGCTATGCCATCCAGTGCGTGGGCCGGATGGCGCTGACCAACTACCTGCTTCAGACCGTGATCTGCACTACATTGTTCTATCGCTTTGGCTTCTATATGCACTTCACCCGGCTGGAGCTGGTGCTGATGGTGCCTGCGGTGTGGCTCATCAATATTCTGTTTTCTCTCATCTGGTTACATTTCTTCGCACAGGGTCCGCTGGAATGGCTGTGGCGGCGGTTTACGCTGCTCTCAGCCGGTAAATCACGCATCACTGACAACGCAGGATAATGACCGCCATCACAAAGGTTGCAGAATTGTATGTAACCGTTTTCATTGATGTGACGCAATTCACGCTGCTCGCCTCCCGCCCCTGACAGAATAGCGCCGGTGTACAACCCGGCGTGATGCCTAATTTTCCTTTCTGGAACTGCTGCATGATAACTATTCGTGATGTTGCCCGTCAGGCTGGCGTGTCAGTGGCGACCGTGTCGCGCGTCCTTAATCAGAGCAACGCCGTGACCTCAGACACCCGTGATACCGTGTTACAGGCGGTTGAAGCGCTGGGCTATCGCCCTAACGCCAACGCCCAGGCGCTGGCGACGCAGGTCAGCGACACGATTGGGGTGGTGGTGATGGATGTCTCCGATCCCTTCTTCGGGGCGCTGGTTAAAGCAGTCGATACCGTAGCGCAGCGCGTGCACAAACATGTGTTAATCAGCAACTCCTGGCATCAGGAAGAGAAAGAGCGTCATGCCATTGAAGTGCTGATCCGTCAACGCTGTAGCGCGCTGGTGGTGCACGCAAAAACACTGCCGGACGCGGAACTGGCGGACTTTATGCAGCACGTACCCGGCATGGTAGTCATTAACCGTATCGTTCCCGGTTTTGAACACCGCAGCGTCAGTCTGGATAACGTCACTGGCGCATTGATGGCTTCAAGAACCCTTTTACAACAGGGACATAGCCGCATCGGCTATCTTTGCTCCAGTCATCCGATCGAAGATGTGGCCCAGCGTCGTGAAGGATGGATGCAGGCAATGGCAGAGCAGGGCGTTCGGCCCCAGGAGAGCTGGATAGCCAGTGCAGAGCCCGACATGCAGGGCGGTGAAGCAGCGATGGTGGAGTTGCTGGGGCGCAATCTCAACCTTACGGCGGTGTTTGCCTATAACGACGGCATGGCTGCTGGCGCGCTCACTGCGCTGAAAGACAACGGCATTCAGGTTCCACAGCATTTTTCTGTCATTGGCTTCGATGATATTCCCATTTCCCGTTACACCGACCCACAGTTAACGACTGTTCGCTATCCCATTGTATCTATGGCAAAAATCGCCACAGAACTGGCACTGCAGGGCGCAGCAGGCCTGCTTGATGACACCGCAACACATATCTTTATGCCGACGCTGGTGCGGCGTCATTCGGTGGCGCAGCGGCAAAATGTGGAGTCCGTCACTAATTCAGGTGATTCAGGCATGTAACCGTTTTCAATCTGTGATTACATTCACAGTTAATTAACATTGCTCTCACTATGATGGCAGCGTCTTACCGGACTGAAACATTATGTAACGCCAGTGTAACGGCATCAGTTGTGGTCTCAGTAGCCGGTTATAGGGTTCACCCCCTCTTCATGGAAGCATTCAGGCACAAGGATGTCAGGTTTTAGACGGTGTTCAACGGCTCAACATCCCCATTACGTTAGCCGACGCGCCGATCTGTTTTACCGATTGCTCTCCCGCATGTTACGCGGTAGCGCTAAAAAGACCCTGCATAATAAAACCGGAGATACCATGAATAAGAAGGTTTTCACGCTTACAGCACTGGTTGCCAGCATGATGTTTGGTGCAACCGCTCACGCAGCTGACACCCGTATCGGCGTGACCATTTACAAATACGATGACAACTTCATGTCAATGGTGCGTAAAGACATCGAGAAAGAAGCGAAAGCGATCGGTGGCGTACAGTTGCTGATGAATGACTCACAAAACGACCAGTCCAAACAGAACGATCAGGTTGACGTGCTGATGGCAAAAGGCGTGAAAGCGCTGGCGATTAACCTGGTTGACCCGGCTGCCGCTGCGGTGATCGTAGACAAAGCGCGTGCTAACGATGTGCCGGTTGTCTTCTTCAACAAAGAACCGAACGCCAAAGTGCTGGCTGGTTATGACAAAGCCTACTACGTCGGTACCGACTCTAAAGAGTCCGGCATCATTCAGGGTCAGCTGATCGAGAAACACTGGAAAGCGACGCCAGCCTGGGATTTGAACAAAGATGGCACCATTCAGTTCGTGCTGCTGAAAGGCGAGCCGGGTCATCCTGATGCAGAAGCCCGTACCAAATATGTGATCGACACCCTGAACAAAGATGGTCTGAAAACCCAGCAGTTAGCAATGGATACGGCCATGTGGGATACCGCTCAGGCTAAAGATAAGATGGATGCATGGTTGTCAGGCCCGAACGCCAAAAAAATCGAAGTGGTGATTGCCAACAACGATGCGATGGCAATGGGTGCGGTTGAAGCGCTGAAAGCGCACAACATGACGTCAATCCCTGTGTTCGGCGTCGATGCCCTGCCAGAAGCGCTGGCGCTGGTTAAATCCGGTGCGCTGGCCGGTACCGTGCTGAACGATGCGGAAAACCAGGCGAAAGCGACGCTGGATATTGCCAATAACCTGGCGAACGGCAAAGCGGCAACTGACGGCACTAACTTCAAGATGGTTGATAAGATCGTCCGCGTTCCTTACGTGCCGGTTGATAAAGAAAATCTGTCTCAGTTCGTGAAATAAGATCGATTACGGGCGCGACCGCGGTCGCGCCTTTTTTATGTCACCACCGTTTTTTAGCCAGGTAAAATATGGCCAGTGATAACACGACCGCGCAGCGAGAATATTTGCTGGAAATGACGAATGTTTCAAAATCATTTCCCGGCGTTAAAGCGTTAGATAATGTTAATTTGAAAGTGCGGCCTCACTCTGTTCATGCATTAATGGGCGAGAACGGTGCCGGGAAATCCACATTATTAAAATGCCTGTTTGGTATCTATAAAAAAGATACCGGCAGTATACTGTTTCAGGGTAACGAGATCGATTATAAAAGCTCCAAAGAGGCGCTGGAAAATGGCGTGTCGATGGTGCATCAGGAATTAAACCTGGTACTGCAACGTACCGTGATGGACAACATGTGGCTTGGGCGCTATCCGCGCAAAGGCTTTTTTGTCGATCAGGATAAAATGTATCAGGATACAAAAGCGATTTTTGACGAGCTGGATATCGATATCGATCCGCGCGACAAAGTTGCCAATCTTTCTGTATCTCAGATGCAGATGATTGAAATTGCCAAAGCGTTCTCTTACGACGCGAAAATTGTGATTATGGATGAACCGACTTCCTCGCTGACTGAGAAAGAGGTTAATCACCTGTTCACGATTATTCGCAAACTGAAAGATCGCGGCTGCGGCATTGTTTATATTTCGCACAAGATGGAAGAGATTTTCCAGCTGTGCGATGAGATCACCATTCTGCGTGATGGTCAGTGGATTACCTCTCAGCCGCTGGAAGGGCTGGATATGGATAAGATCATCGCTATGATGGTCGGCCGTTCACTGAACCAGCGTTTCCCTGACCGTACCAACGTGCCAGGCGAGACCATTCTTGAGGTGCGCAATCTGACGTCGCTGCGTCAGCCGTCGATTCGTGACATCTCATTTGATCTGCGTAAAGGGGAGATACTCGGCATTGCCGGGCTGGTGGGCGCCAAACGTACCGATATCGTCGAAACGCTGTTTGGCATTCGCGAAAAATCGGGCGGCACCATTAAACTGCATGGTAAACCGATTAATAATCACAGCGCCAACGAAGCCATTAACCACGGTTTCGCGCTGGTGACGGAAGAGCGTCGCTCAACCGGTATTTATGCTTATCTGGATATTGGTTTTAACTCGCTTATTTCCAATATTAAAAAATATAAAAACAGTATGGGGCTGCTGGATAATAAACGCATGAAGAGTGATACCCAGTGGGTGATCGATTCTATGCGCGTTAAGACACCAGGCCACCATACTCAAATTGGTTCGCTTTCGGGCGGTAACCAGCAAAAAGTGATTATTGGCCGCTGGTTATTGACCCAGCCTGAAATCCTGATGCTTGATGAACCAACTCGCGGTATTGATGTTGGTGCAAAATTCGAAATTTACCAGTTGATTGCTGAGCTGGCGAAGAAAGAAAAGGGCATCATTATTATCTCTTCTGAAATGCCGGAGCTGTTAGGCATTACCGATCGTATTCTGGTAATGAGTAATGGACTGGTAGCAGGCATAGTTGATACCAAAACGACCACGCAGAACGAAATATTGCGTTTAGCGTCATTACACCTTTAATGAAGCAAGGGCTGTTAACATGAAAGCGACCACAAAAAAGAATGCGCTAACCTGGTTAAAAGAGGGCGGCATTTACGTCGTTCTGCTGGTATTGCTGGCTATTATTATCTTCCAGGATCCATCGTTCTTAAGTTTAATGAACCTGAGTAATATTCTGACCCAATCTTCAGTGCGCATTATTATTGCACTGGGTGTGGCGGGTCTGATTGTGACCCAGGGTACTGACCTGTCAGCCGGACGTCAGGTTGGTCTGGCTGCGGTTGTCGCCGCGACGTTGCTGCAGGCGATGGATAACGCGAACAAAGTCTTCCCGACGCTGGATACCGTGCCGATTCCACTGGTTATTCTGACCGTGTGCATCATCGGCGGTGTGATTGGTCTGGTCAACGGTGTGATTATTGCTTACCTGAAGGTAACGCCATTTATCACCACGCTGGGCACCATGATTATCGTTTACGGTATCAACTCACTCTATTATGACTTTGTTGGCGCATCACCGATTGCCGGTTTTGACGCAGGCTTCTCGAAATTCACCCAGGGCTTCTTGCGCTTTGGTGATTTCAAACTGTCGTTCATCACGTTCTACGCTGTGATTGCCATTATTTTCGTCTGGGTGCTGTGGAACAAAACCCGCTTCGGCAAAAACATTTTTGCTATCGGCGGTAACCCGGAAGCGGCGAAAGTGTCAGGCGTGAACGTCCCGATGAACCTGATCATGATCTATGCCCTGTCAGGTGTGTTTTACGCCTTCGGCGGGATGCTGGAAGCGGGTCGTATCGGTTCTGCCACCAACAACCTCGGCTTTATGTATGAGCTGGATGCGATTGCGGCCTGTGTGGTCGGCGGCGTCTCCTTCGCCGGTGGTGTGGGTAGCGTAGCGGGCGTCGTGACCGGTGTACTGATCTTCACCGTTATCAACTACGGTCTGACCTATATCGGCGTCAACCCTTACTGGCAGTACATCATTAAAGGCGGCATCATTATCTTCGCCGTTGCGCTGGATTCACTGAAATACTCTCGTAAGAAGTAAGTCTGATTCAACGCTAAGAAAGCGACCTTCGGGTCGCTTTTTTTATGGGCAGATGTTGTGAGGAATTGCTATGAGATCGAGTCAGCGAAGGGAACAGGGTCAGATCGGAAAGACGCAAAACCTGTCATCCATGACACGCTCGGCTCGTGTTATTCCTCTGCAGAACGCTTTTTATGAGGGAGAGTGTTGGAGGCATTGCTGTGAGATCGAGTCAGCGAAGGGAACAGGGTCAGATCGGAAAGTCGCAAAGGCCGTCATCCATGACACGCTCGGCCCGCGCCATTCATGGCGCGGGACGCTTTCCTCTTCTGACCCTGTTCCCTGCGCGTTGAGCTTAGTCGTTGCTGTCAGAATTCCCTGAACCTTGTACCTTGCTGCCAGACCGCAGCAAACTGCTAACAATGCGATTTCAGCAAAGCTAAAAGAAGCCGCTGAGCGCCAGCTATTTCCGCAGTTTTTGTTCCAGCTCCAGCAGCTGCTCCGGCGTCACCGCAGGGTAACTCTGCGCATCTTCAGGGACATCGCGTACGGCGGGAATAGGTACCAGCGGACCTAAGAAGCGAGGTTCACGCTTGAGCAGAAAGAGGTCCGCCAGCGCGCCCAGTCGGGCACCGACTTCACGGAAGCGCACGCTGAGCATGTTTTTAGGTGAGGGCACCGCATAGCACTGCGCCTGAATGCCCAGCTGTAAGGCGATAAACAGCGCACGCTCACAGTGAAAACGCTGCGTGATAATAATGAAATCGTTGGTATCAAACACTTTACGTGTGCGAACGATGGAGTCCAGCGTACGGAACCCGGCATAATCGAGCACGATATCAGCCGGATCGACACCAGCTTTGATGAGGTCGCGTCTCATGGTCATCGGCTCGTTATAACTTTGCAGCGCGTTATCACCACTCAGCAGCAGGTAATTGACCTTGCCGCTGTTGTAGGCGTTCAGCGCGCCCTGAATGCGATAGAGGTAATACTGATTGATGACGCCGGTACGATAATATTTAGCCGTACCCAGCACCACGCCAACCTGACGATGGGGTAAAGAGGCGACATTTTCGTAGATAAAAGGCGCAGTTTTCCAGCTGATCCAACGATCAAGGCCGAGCGCCGTTGCCATCATCAGTAAGATGATGAAAAGCAGACCAATGGAAACGCGTTTCAGCATGCGCCTGGAGACTCGATGTCAGAATGTTGAGATGGGACAAGGCTACTTGAGCTGTCGCAGTGAAGCAAGTTACTGCCGGCTGGCTGTGCTATTTTTGAACACTGCCGGATCGCCTGCGATCCGGCAGTCTGAAGGTTAAATCGAGGTACGACGATAATGACGGTACTGCGGCAGCCAGAAGTTGTTGGCGATAGCCTGTGACAACACATCCTCTGAGGTCACTACGGCGACACCCGCCAGCTGAGCCGCTTTACCCACTTCCATCGCAATGATTTTCGACACACCCTGAATATCTTTAATCTCAGGCAGCACCGGGCCTTCGCCTTCATTCACCAGCGGTGAACAGTCGGCGAGCGCACGGCTGGCGGTCATCAGCATGGTATCGGTAACGCGGCTGGCGCCTGACGCAATCACACCCAGCCCAATACCGGGGAAGATATAGGAGTTGTTGCACTGCGCAATCGGATAGGTTTTACCATTCCAGCTCACCGGTGAGAACGGGCTGCCCGTGGCGACCAGCGCGGCACCGTCAGTCCAGGCAATGATATCCGCAGGTGTGGCTTCCACGCGTGATGTCGGGTTCGACAACGGCATCACGATAGGGCGCTTACAGTGCTTGTGCATCTCGCGAATGATCTCTTCGGTGAACAGACCCGGCTGGCCGGAGACACCAATCAGAATATCGGGTTTCGCATTGCGTACGACATCCAGCAGCGAAATGGAATCATTTGTGATATCCCAGGTCTGCAGGTTTTCGCTTTTCTGCACCAGCTTGCTCTGGAAGTCGAGCAGGTTGGGGAGCTTATCAGTCAACAGACCAAAGCGATCCACCATCATTACCCGGCCACGCGCTTCATCATCACTCAGACCTTCTGATTTCATCTGCGCAATGATCTGTTCAGCGATTCCGCAACCCGCAGAACCGGCACCCAGGAACACTACTTTCTGCTCGCACAGGCGGCTACCGGCTGCGCGGCTGGCCGCAATCAGCGTGCCAACGGTCACGGCGGCGGTGCCCTGAATATCGTCGTTAAAGCAGCAGACTTCATCGCGATAGCGGTTCAGCAGTGGCATGGCATTCTTCTGGGCGAAATCTTCAAACTGCAACAGCACTTTCGGCCAGCGGCGCTTAACGGCCTGAATAAACTCATTCACGAACGTATCATACTCTTCGCCAGTGATACGCGGATGACGCCAGCCCATGTAGAGCGGATCGTTCAGCAACTGCTGATTGTTGGTGCCGACATCCAGCACAACCGGCAGCGTGTACGCCGGGCTGATGCCGCCACAGGCGGTATACAGCGAAAGCTTACCAATCGGGATACCCATGCCACCGATGCCCTGATCGCCGAGGCCCAGAATACGTTCGCCATCAGTCACCACAATCACCTTCACATTCTGCTTGGTGGCGTTTTGCAGCATATCTTCGATGCGATCGCGGTTTGGGTAGGAGATGAACACGCCACGCGCACGGCGGTAGATTTCAGAGAAGTGTTCACACGCTGCGCCAACGGTCGGGGTGTAGATAATCGGCATCATCTCTTCGAGATGGTTATCCAGCAGGCGGTAAAACAGCGTTTCGTTGGTGTCCTGAATGTTGCGCAGGTAGACATGCTTATCGTTATTGTTTTTGAAGTCCTGGAACTGACGCCAGGCACGCTGCGCCTGTTCTTCAATCGATTCTACGGCTTCTGGCAGCAGACCATTGAGGTTGAATTCGTTACGTTCTTCGATACTGAAGGCGCTGCCTTTGTTTAACAGGGGAAATTCCAGCAAAATCGGGCCAGCATAAGGGATATACAGCGGGCGTTTACTTTCGTAGTCGAGTTCCATGCAGTGATGCTCCGGTTGCAGTGTTGTCTGGCGTCACGCCGGAAAGGTAGCGCCAGTTTTCTTACCCGTTATAGCTCAGACTGCAGGCCCGGCAGCGGCAGGGTAACCGCTCCAGAAAGATTCACGACCGCGGTGCCATCCTGCAACCTGAATTATTCAGAGTAATTTGTGATCACGTGAATTCTGGCGCCAGATCCTATGAAATTTCCCGCAGAAGTACAGCGTTTGTTCATAAAAGCTCACAAAACTGTGGCCTCTCTGACAGCGGGTTATGCTTTGTACAGCGTCACCTGCAGCAGCTCACCGCAACCAAATGTCTCAAGTGTTGCCTGTGTGGCGGCGAACTGGCTTAACGTGGCATTTTCTACTTCAGCTAAAACCGCTTTTTTTATCTGATGAACATCGCCGCCCTGCATGTTCAGCAAGACCAGCGCCGCCTGAAGTGGCGGGAAGCTTGGGTTGAACGCGGCATTTTCCGCATAGCGACCCGCGACAATCGCGCCATCCTGGGTCAGCAGGGCAACACCAGCGTGTGACTGACTGTAAGGCGCATGGCTGGCATTGGCGGCGGCCACGGCGGCCTGTACCAGTTCATCGCCCCCGGCGACGTAACCATGATCAACCTCATCCATCAGGAAGGTTGTGATGTCGAGATCGCGTGGGCCAAAGGCATCGGGCAGATAGTCGGCCAGGGTGCTGATCGCGCGCTTTGGCAGGCTGATACGAATGCTGGTGCCGCTGTTCAGCTCGTTCATAAACTGACGGCAGTGCCCGCACGGCGTGTAGTTAACGGTTATCGTCTCAAGCTGGCGCTCGCCACGCAGCCACGCATGGGTAATGGCGCTCTGCTCGGCGTGAACCGTCTGCTGCATCGCCGTGCCGACAAATTCCATGTTGGCCCCGAAGTACCAGTTGCCGCTGACGCCACGGGCAATCGCCCCGACGTTAAAATGCGACACGGTAGCCACGGCGCAGGACGCCGCCAGAGGCAGCAGCGCCAGCGCCAGTGCATCGGCATCCATCTGGGTCTGTTGTTGCAGCGAGGCGACCTGGTCGGCGCTGAGCACGGCGTTGAAGTCAGCCTCGTTCAGCAGGGGAGCCAGTGCAGTTTGCAGCGTTGACGGCAATGCCTCAAAAGCGGAGAGGAAACGGGATTGCATGTGAGCCTCATTAAATTCAGCAGGGCGATGTGCCAGTCACCGGTTTATATGTGATCCACATCGCTCTGACAATGTAACCTGTGTTGCATGTTTCAACTTTGCGAGATCTATCGCAAAGTTTCAGCCAAACCAGTGCAGCAGGAGCGGAAAAATAAAGGGCGCCAGCAGTGAGGTGATGATGCCGCAGATCACCAGCGCCAGTGAACTGAAGGCGCCCTCCTGATAGTCGAGCTCGGCCGCGCGTGCTGTGCCCAGGGCATGTGACGCATTGCCAATTGCCAGTCCGCGCGCGGCTTTAGACTTCACGCCCAGCAGATTCAGTACCGTGTGCCCGAACACCGCACCCAGCACCCCGGCAATAAGTACACAAATAGCGCTGATAGCGGGGATACCATGCAGCGAGCCGGAGACAGCCATCGCGATGGGTGTGGTCACGGATTTGGGCATGATCGTGGCGGCAATTTCGGGCGTGGCACCCATCCACAGAGCAATAGCAGTACCTGAACTCATGGCGGTCACACTGCCAATAAAGCAGACGCCGATAATGGACTTCCAGCGGGCACGAATCTGGTGCATCTGCTCATACAGCGGCAATGCCAGCGCAACCACGGCCGGTTGCAACAGCTGATTGAGAATCTCACTGCCTGCGAAATAGCGCGAGTAGGGCAGCTGTAACAGCAGCAGTATCGGGATAATGATCGCCATCGCCACCAGCAGCGGATTTAGCAGCGAAATCTTCAGTTTTATCGCCAGCTTGCGCGCCAGAAAAAAGGCGGCCAGCGTCAATGGCAGCGACCACCATATCTCACTCATCAGCAGACTCCCCGGCCGGACGGCGGCTGTGAAGCTTGTGGGCACTTACGCCAACAATGGAGAGGACCAGCAGGGTGCTGACGACGCAGGAGACAACGATAGGGCCGAACTGCGCGGTAAGAATATCGGTGTAGCTCATTACCCCGACGCTAATCGGCACAAACAGCAGCGCCATATAGCGAATCAGCAGATGGCATCCCGGCTTCACCCAGCTCACTGGCAAAATCTGTGACGCAAGCAGGGCAAACAGAATTAACATCCCCAGAATGCTGCCGGGCATTTTGATAGGCAGCAGCGAGGCGATACCGATACCGGCGTATAAGCAGAGATAAATGATGATAAAAGCGCGAAGATAACGTCCGCAGACAGACAGCACGGTGAGCATGGCAGGCTCCTGTTTTCACTGAGCTTCATCATACGCATTAACCGCTTAGCGTGCTAGCGATCACACTTATGGGTACAGGGCAGTGCCGGGTGAAGCGTGCCGGGAAAGAAAAGGAGAGGTTGGGTAGTCGTGGGAACAGAGAAGAGAAAACCCTTCGCGCCAGAGCTAAGGCACGAAGGGTTTCAGAACGGCAGTGTGCTTTACAGTTTAAACCGCAGAGGGCAGACCTTTACTTAACCGGCATGCCCGGTACAGCACCGCTATCAACGGACAACACGAACAGATCTTTCCCGCCCGGACCCGCTGACAGCACCATACCTTCGGAGATGCCGAAGCGCATTTTACGCGGCGCCAGGTTGGCCACGATGATGGTCATTTTACCGACCAGCACAGAGGGATCAGGATAAGCGGCGCGGATGCCCGAGAAAATCTGACGCTTTTCACCGCCCAGGTCGAGTTGCAGACGCAGCAGCTTGTCTGAACCTTCAACCCGTTCCGCCTGCTCGATTAGCGCAACGCGCATATCCACTTTGGCGAAATCGTCGATGGTGATGGTGTCACCAATCGGCGCATCTGCCAGCGGACCGGTTGCGGCTGGTGCACTTGCTGCGGCAGCATCCTCTTTTGAGGCGTCAATCAGTCCCTCAACCTTCGCCATTTCAATGCGGCTGTAGAGTGCTTTGAATGGCGCAACCTGATGATCCAGCAGCGGCTGCGCAATGGCATCCCAGCTCAATTCACAGTTCAGGAAGCCCTCTGCACGGGCGCTCAGTGACGGCAGCACCGGCTTCAGCCAGGTCATCAGAATGCGGAACAGGTTAATGCCCATTGAGCAGATGGCCTGCAGATCGGCATCACGGCCTTCCTGCTTCGCGACCACCCACGGAGCCTGCTCATCGACATAACGGTTCGCCAGGTCGGCCAGCGCCATAATTTCACGGATAGCACGGCTGTATTCGCGCGCAGCCCAGGCATCACCAATCTTCTCTGACGCATCAACGAAGGTCTGATAGAGCGCCGGATCGGCCAGTTCTGCTGCCAGTTTGCCCTCAAAGCGTTTGGTAATGAAGCCTGCGTTACGTGACGCCAGGTTAACCACTTTGTTGACGATGTCGGCATTTACGCGCTGGACGAAATCTTCCAGATTCAGGTCGATGTCGTCGATACGTGAAGAGAGTTTCGCCGCGTAGTAGTAACGCAGGCTGTCGGCATCCAGATGTTGCAGCCAGGTGCTGGCTTTGATAAAGGTGCCGCGCGACTTCGACATCTTGGCACCGTTAACGGTGACATAGCCGTGTACAAACAGATTGTTCGGCTTGCGGAAGTTGCTGCCTTCCAGCATCGCTGGCCAGAACAGGCTATGGAAATAGACGATATCTTTACCGATGAAATGATACAGCTCGGTGGTGGAGTCTTTACGCCAGAATTCGTCGAAGTCGATGTCGCCGCGCTTGTCGCACAGGTTCTTGAACGAGCCCATGTAGCCGATAGGCGCATCCAGCCAGACGTAGAAGTATTTGCCTGGCGCATCCGGAATTTCAAAGCCGAAGTAAGGCGCATCGCGTGAGATATCCCACTGCTGCAGGCCTGACTCAAACCACTCCTGCATTTTGTTCGCCACCTGATCCTGCAGCGCACCGGAGCGGGTCCACGCCTGCAGCATGGCGCTGAAGGACGGCAGATCAAAGAAGAAGTGCTCAGAGTCGCGCAGAACTGGCGTCGCACCAGAAACCACAGACTTCGGATCGATCAGCTCGGTCGGGCTGTAGGTCGCGCTGCAGACTTCACAGTTGTCGCCGTATTGATCAGGTGACTTACATTTCGGGCAGGTGCCTTTCACAAAACGGTCCGGCAGGAACATCCCTTTTTCCGGATCGTAAAGCTGGGAAATGGTGCGGTTTTTAATAAAACCGTTCTCTTTCAGGCGGCCGTAAATCAGCGCAGACAGCTCGCGGTTTTCATTGCCGTGAGTGGAGTGATAATTGTCATAGCTGACGTTGAAACCGGCAAAGTCGGCTTCATGCTCGCTTTTCATTTCTGCAATCATCTGCTCCGGCGCAATGCCCAGCTGCTGAGCTTTCAGCATGATAGGCGTGCCGTGCGCATCATCGGCGCAAATGAAATAAACCTGATTGCCACGCATTCGTTGGTAACGCACCCAAATATCTGCCTGGATATGCTCGAGCATGTGGCCGAGATGGATTGATCCGTTCGCGTAAGGCAGTGCGCACGTTACCAGAATTTTTTTAGCGACTTGAGTCATAGTTTGCGTAGCTTTCTGTTGATTGAAAAAACGGGCTTAGATGGTAACTGATGGCTTCTCCTGCGTAAACATAAGGGATTCACCCCGCCAGTCGCCGCAGATCCACGAGCATCTGATATCATTGACAATACATCGCTGAAACACAGCGTAAGCACAGCAGAAATAAGGAGCAGGGGATGACAGTACAATCCCGGGAACCGCATACGCCAGAGGGCCTGCGCGCCATCGTAGCGGGCGTATTGAGAAGCTTTGAGCATCCGACCCTTAAACAGAATCTCACCTCGCTGAAAGCGCTGCACCACGTGGCGCAGCTGGATGGAACGCTGCATGTTGAACTGCTGATGCCGTTTGCGTGGGCCAGCGGGTTCGATGCCCTGAAAGAGCAGGTCAGCGCCGACCTGCTGCGTCAGACCGGCGCACGCGCCATCGACTGGCGGCTCAGCCACGATATCGCCACCCTGAAGCGGGTGAAAAACCAGCCGGGCGTTAACGGGGTTAAAAACATTATTGCGGTCAGCTCCGGCAAAGGCGGCGTGGGTAAATCCAGCACCGCCGTAAATATGGCACTGGCGCTGGCAGCTGAGGGCGCGCGCGTCGGCATTCTTGACGCGGATATCTACGGCCCGTCTGTGCCGAACATGCTTGGGACTCAGGACCAGCGGCCAACCTCGCCGGATGGGACCCATATGGCGCCGATCATGGCACATGGGCTGGCCACCAACTCCATTGGTTATCTGGTCACGGATGACAATGCGATGGTGTGGCGCGGACCCATGGCCAGTAAAGCGCTTATGCAGTTGCTGAATGAGACTCTGTGGCCTGAGCTGGATTATCTGGTGCTGGATATGCCGCCCGGCACGGGCGACATTCAGCTGACGCTGGCGCAGAACGTGCCGGTAACCGGTGCGCTGGTGGTCACGACGCCGCAGGATATCGCCCTGATTGATGCCCGCAAAGGACTGGTCATGTTTGAAAAGGTCAATGTGCCGGTGCTGGGCGTGGTAGAGAATATGAGCCTGCATGTCTGCAGCCAGTGTGGCTTCCACGAGCCGATTTTCGGCACCGGCGGCGCGCAGAAACTGGTGGAAGATTACCAGACGCAACTGCTGGCCCAGTTGCCACTGCACATTGATCTGCGCGAGGATCTTGATGAAGGTGAACCGACAGTGATTCGCCGGCCCGATAGCGAGTTTACCACGCTGTATCGCCAGTTGGCCGGACGCGTCGCGGCCCAGCTTTACTGGCAGGGCGAGGTCATCCCTGGCGATATCGCCTTCCGCGCGCTTTAAGCCCGACCCGACCCGCTGGCGTATTGTGAGGCCAGCGGGTAGTGCATCAGCACATAACCGCCGTGCTCGCCTTCGCCCTGTGAAATCATCTTCCAGCCATGCTTCAGATAAAATGCCTGCGCCGCTTTGTTCTTCTGCAGGCACTTAAGCGCGCCGGTTGAGGTAAAACGCGCCTCTACCGCCTCCAGCAACGCGCTGCCCACGCCGCGCCCCTGCCAGTCTGGATCGACATAGAGACTGTGCAGGAAGTTGTCGTTCTCCAGCAGACCTGCAAAGCCGACCCGATGGCCATCAGCCTCCGCAACCAGGACGGTCTCCCCCAGAATAACGCCATCAAAATCTTCCAGTTGCCACTCGCTGCCCTCCAGCCAGCGCCAGTTATGTCGTCGCGCTGCCAGAAACAGCGTACGCAGGAAAGGACGGTCGGCTTCAGTAAACGGACGAATCTCCACGGGTCAGCTCCTTATCATCTGGTCTTACAAAACTAGCAGTGATTAGCGGAGACGTGCCTAAAAGATCACGTAAAAGATAAAGCGGGTTAAATGTCACGTAAATCGCTGTACACTGCCTGCCGGGCCAGAGAGCATCAGGCTCTCAGCGTTTGATAGCTTTCGTTTATCAGATTGATAACGTCCGCATATTAGATGTTGGCCCGAAAATTATGTAACCTGCATCACATATTTTAACGGAGGCCACCAGATGTCTATTATCAATACCAAAATTAAGCCGTTCAAAAACGCAGCATTCAAAAACGGCGAATTCATCGACGTAACCGAGAAAGACGTTGAAGGTAAATGGAGTGTGTTCTTCTTCTATCCAGCTGACTTCACCTTCGTCTGCCCGACCGAACTGGGCGACGTAGCTGACCATTACGAAGAGTTCCAGAAACTGGGCGTAGACATCTACTCCGTTTCTACCGACACCCACTTTACCCACAAAGCCTGGCACGGTTCTTCAGACACCATCGCGAAGATCAAATACACAATGATCGGTGACCCGACTGGCGCGCTGACCCGTAACTTCGAAATCATGCGTGAAGACGAAGGTCTGGCTGACCGTGGTACGTTCATCGTTGACCCGCAAGGCGTAATCCAGGCAATCGAAATCACCGCTGAAGGCATTGGCCGTGACGCCTCTGACCTGCTGCGTAAAGTGAAAGCGGCTCAGTACGTGGCTTCTCACCCAGGTGAAGTGTGCCCGGCTAAATGGAAAGAAGGTGATGCAACACTGGCTCCGTCTCTGGACCTGGTTGGCAAAATCTAATCCCGCTTTGCTCTTTCGATCATTCTCCAATCGGGTGCTGCGGCACCCGATTTTTTGACCAGGATATCACTATGCTCGACACAAATTTGAAAACCCAGCTCAAGGCCTACCTTGAGAAATTAACCAGACCTGTTGAGTTGATTGCCACCCTGGATGAGGGTGCAAAATCAACCGAGATCCGTGAACTGTTGGTTGATATCGCCGGCTTGTCTGACAAAGTCAGCTTCCGCGAAGAGAACGATCGTCAGGTGCGTAAGCCCTCATTTCTGATCACCAACCCAGGTTCGAACAGCGGCCCGCGTTTTGCCGGTTCACCTCTGGGTCACGAATTTACCTCACTGGTGCTGGCACTGTTACAGACCGGTGGGCATCCGTCTAAAGAAGCACAGAGCCTGCTGGACCAGATCGCCGCGCTGGACAGCGACTTCCATTTCGAAACCTATTATTCACTCTCATGCCATAACTGCCCGGACGTCGTCCAGGCGCTGAACCTGATGGCGGTGATTAACCCGCGCATCAGCCACACTGCTATCGACGGTGGCCTGTTCCAGAACGAGATTCAGGAACGCAACGTGATGGGCGTGCCAGCGGTTTACCTGAATGGTAAGGAGTTTGGTCAGGGCCGCATGAGCCTGGCGGAAATCGTCAGCAAAGTAGATACCAACGCGGATAAACGTGCAGCGGAAGAGCTGAACAAGCGTGACGCCTATGAAGTCCTGATTATCGGCAGTGGCCCGGCGGGTGCAGCGGCAGCCATCTACTCAGCGCGTAAGGGTATCCGTACTGGCCTGATGGGCGAACGTTTTGGCGGCCAGGTACTGGATACGGTGGATATCGAAAACTATATTTCCGTACCGAAAACCGAAGGCGCGAAACTGGCAGGTTCACTGCGCGCACACGTTGATGATTACAATGTGGATGTCATTGAAAGCCAGAGCGCCATCAAATTGATCCCGGCGGCGAAAGAGGGCGGACTGCATGCCATCGAAACCGCCTCCGGCGCAGTATTGAAGTCTCGCAGTATCATTCTGGCGACCGGCGCACGCTGGCGCAACATGGGTGTGCCGGGTGAGGAAGAGTATCGCACCAAAGGCGTCACCTACTGCCCACACTGCGATGGCCCGCTGTTTAAAGGCAAGCGTACGGCAGTGATCGGCGGCGGTAACTCCGGCGTTGAAGCAGCCATTGACCTGGCGGGTATCGTTGAACATGTTACGCTGCTGGAGTTTGCCGGTGAGATGCGTGCCGACCAGGTATTGCAGGATAAGCTGCGTAGCCTGAAGAACGTTGATGTCATCCTGAACGCGCAGACCACCGAAGTGAAAGGCGACGGCACTAAAGTGACCGGCCTGCACTATCTTGACCGTACGACGCAGACCACCCATGAGCTGCCGCTCTCTGGTATCTTCGTTCAGATCGGTCTGCTGCCAAATACCCCGTGGCTGGAAGGCGCGGTTGAGCGCAATAAAATGGGTGAGATCATCATCGATGGTAAATGCGAAACCAGCCTGAAAGGCGTGTTCGCGGCGGGCGACTGCACCACCGTGCCGTACAAGCAGATTATTATTGCCAGCGGCGAAGGCGCAAAAGCTTCACTGAGCGCTTTTGACTATCTGATTCGCACTAAATCAGCTTAATAACGTTTAGTCAGACAGACAATAGCCCTTCAGCATTCGTGCTGAGGGGCTTTTTTTAGTCTGTTAATAGCCCGCCAGCGTCATCAGCATCATCCATATCGGCGTCGTTACCGCGGCAAACACCGTAGAAAAGAGCATGCTGGCCGCCGCCGGGCCGGTAATGACATTAAACTTCTGCGACATCAGATAAACGTTTACTCCCACCGCCATTGATCCCAGCAGGACTACCACTTTACTCTCCAGCGGCGGCAGACCGGTCAGCCACGCGATAGCCCATACCGTCATCGGTTGCAGCACCAGCTTCAGCAGGCAAATGGTGTAGCTCTCTTTTAAGCCGTCCCGCACCCGATAGTGCGCCAGGCTCATGCCCAGCGTGACCAGCGACAGCGGCGCGGCCAGCGAGGCCAGCATCTTTAATGGTTCAGCGGCCAGCAGTGGCAACGGGCGTTGCAGAAAACTCCAGGCTGTACCGCTGAGAATGCCAATGATGAGCGGATTCTTCAGCACACCGATCAATGTGCGCCAAAGGCCATTCAGCGAGAAGCTGCCCTGTTTCGCCCACTCGACTGAAACGGTCAGTAAAGTCCACAGGATCAGGCTGTTAAACACCAATACCAGTGCCACCGGTGGCAGCGCTTCCGGCCCGAGTAACACGGTGGCCACCGGGATCCCCAGCATCACGTTATTAGAGAAGATACCGCCCAGGGCAAAGACTGAAGCCGCCACGCCATCCAGATCGAACAGCCTTGTTGCCAGCAGTCGCCCCACGATAAACACCAGCAGGCAACTGCCGAAGAAGGCCAGTAACAGGCGCGCATCCACCGGCGGGCTTTGTGAGAAGGTACTCATTACCCGAAACAGCATGCAGGGCAGTGCAACGTTAAACACAAAGCGGTTCATCCCTTCGCTGATGCTGGCAGGCCATTTTCCGAGGCGTGTCAGGCAGTATCCCAGTAAGATCAGGATAAATAGCGGGGCAGAAAGATAAATTTGATGGCTTAAGCTTTCAAACAGCAGTGGCATAGAGGGCGTCTGATCAGGCGATGATTAGTTACCAGACTAACAAATTGCTAACTAACTGTTAACTGGAACGGTGTCTGAACCCTCCGCCGTGAGGGCGACTAATCTAACCAGCGACGCGCCTGTTCATCGGTGATATCACGATAATAGACGCGATGGATTATTTCGTTACAGCCTGAGCAGCGTGCGGAAATATAGGTTGAAAAATAATATCTGCCACTGGGTGCGACGGCACCCTGACGTTCAATAATAATATCCTGCCATCGATGACGGTGTGGAATAAGCGCTAAAAATCGCATCATACATCCTGCATAGTATGAAGTTCCGCTTCAGGAGGTAACTAACCTCATGAAATAAAATATTTTTTACGATGATGCTGCAAGCAGGTTAATTATTATTATGCAGTCAGAGACACTGCAGGAAATATTGCCCACCAGAGTGATTAACAGGGATAACCATAAAGAGGTATCCTTTTAGCCCGCAGCATTAAGCCTTTTTTTGTGACCTCAGGCGTTGATCGGGATCATATGAATTGTTTCAGCACGGATTATTTCCCCGACAGGTGTCGCTTGCTTTCACCGTATAGCTCTCCTATGCTGCAAGCCGTAACACGACTCGGGGTGCCGCTTTCCACACGGAAAGGGCTGAGAAAAACCCGCTGACCTGAACTGGATAATGCCAGCGTAGGGCCAGCGTCAAAGAAGGAATCGTAACCCGTTTTGAGTAAAAACAACGGGTTACTTATCTCTCATTGCTCTCTGTTTTTCACTGAGGTCAATTGAGGGTGACATTGTGAGGTATAAATCTCTTCGCTATACGTTTCAGCGTGCAAATACTTATTACATCCAATTCCGCTTTTCTGACGGGAAATCTTTTAAACGTAGCCTCGACACTGATAGCTATCGTGTTGCCAGCGCAATAATGGCTTCGCTGATTCCTCTAGTTCCATTTGTCCAAGATCAAACTCTTGCACTAACAGATTTCACAAAACGCATTGATGCAATCAAATCCTCAATAGCAGGTGATTTGAAAAGCGTTCTTTCGTTTGCAGGTGGTAAATCTAAGTCTGAGAAAGTAGTGAAGCCTAAAGAGGTAAAATCTGGTTTGTCACTCGTTAAAGCCTGGGAAATGTATAGGGCAGCTAAAGGCACAAAGTGGAGTCGTGGAATAGCACAGGCCAATGAGCGCTTTATGGAAGTTTTGTTTGTTGTTCTCGGCAGGGATAAGGATGTAGCCACAGTCAATAAACACGACATCAAGCAAGTGATGGAAGTGGTTGAAAGTCTTCCCAAGCGCGTTGTGCAGCCATACCGCTCTATGACACTAGAACAATTGATTGCGCTTGAAGACGTTCCAGAGGCTAATCTTGTGGGTGATGAGGCAGTGCATAAGCATTTGAAGGTCTACAAAAGCCTATTCAAAACCTTCCTTACTGATGACAAAGGAATACTTGAAAAGAGTCCCACAGACGGGATCTCTGCTTCAGCCTCTAAAGCACGGTATGGCGCTTACTCTGCATCTGAGATGAGGAAGTTTGTTCATTGGGCTATTGGGCAGCCGGAGGGCTGGGAGAAATGGATAATGCTGCTGCTTGCTTACACCGGTGCCAGAAGAGGTGAAATAGCCACGCTTCGTAAACAGCAAATCAAATATGACGAAGACAGCAAACGTCATTACCTGCTTATTGCTGAAGGTGGGCAGGGAAAAACAGACAATGCAACCCGTAGAGTGGTTATACACTTGCACCTGATTGAATTGGGCTTCTTAAACTTTGTAGCATCATCTGATGATGTTCTTTTCCCTGATGTCTCAGGAAGCAACATGACAAAGATTGGTAAAACATTTTCTGATGTTAGGGATCTACTTGGTATTCCCTATATTGATGATCACCTGCAAAGAAGGTTACTTCATTCAATGCGCCATGCTGTAGCCACAACCTCAATGGCTGGTTGGGTGAAAAACGTTGCACATCTTCAGGCTACACTAGGGCATCAAATGACGGGAATTGGCGTTACAAAGCGATACTTACACTCGTTTCCTCTTTCAACAATATGCTATGTTATTGATGGTTTAAAATGGAATAGTTGCAATCTATAAGTATGAATTACAACTTACTTGGTTTTGAATATGCGAGGTATACCTCGCATTCTTTTAAAATGTAGAGCTATTTTCTATCAGCGTTCTGGGCTTGCAAAAGCTCATGCTGAGCTAGAAACTCAATGCCTTTCTTAGTAACAAAATAGCGTCTGTATCTAACACTAGGAACCTTTTCGTTTTCAACTAATCCATGAATTTGTAGAATGGGACAGATTTTGTGATAGTAAAATAGCTCAGTTGGAGTGTTTTGTGCTGAATTTGTTATGCCCTTAACCATAGATGGTGAGTTGGAAACAAAAACATTAAATATATTGCTTTCATATGATTCTTTAGATGAGGATATGTTGGCAGGGATTTCAATTTTCTTGGTTTTGAGAACATTTTTAATATCTAAGAATGTTTCCTCAGTTATTCCGCCTTTAGATTTTAAACTCGTTTCACTTTTGCTTAACTGTTTTTGTAAGCTCTCATTTTCTTTTTGTAGCTTACTAATTTCGCTTACTAAAGTCTCTACGTCAGGTATTTCAGATGCCGAAACCCAACCTTTAAGGCTGCGATTTGAAGCGTAATCAGATAAAATTTCATGAACGCAAAGCTTTATATCTTTTTCATCGGAGAAGAAAGAAGATATATTTGACAATACCTTACCTCTAAAGGAAGCTAACTCTTTAGGATTCTTCATTTCTACAATCTCAATCCCTTGAGATTTAACTTTTGCAGCTAAAGCATCTTCATTAATTACAACTGCAAATAATGGTTTTTCTTTTTCAATAGCATAATCATATTCTAGCTCTGTATAACTTTTGTTTGACGAAGACTCTACTGATCCATATCGACCCCCAAGAATAAGCATGTAAACATCAGATTCATCAATCCAGCGTTTGATTGTGTCCATCTGTGAGCGATCCGCAGCAGTGAAAAGCTCCATACCAGCAGGAATATGCCCAGCCTTAAGAATAGCGCTAACAGCGGCCTGCCTTTCAGGTATTAAATCCGTAAACGTGCTTGATACAAAAATTTGAAGCTTTCGTTTCATAAGCCTTGATGCCTTTCCTTGGGATTAATCCCGTTAAGATACTCTTAAATTATTCAAAAAATCTATAACGAGATTCATAGAAAACTATAGATTATTTTCAAAGTGCTGTTTATATAACCAGTAAAATTTGAGAGTGCATGCTGTTTTTTTTAAATCAAAAATACAAAAAATGCTAATCAAAAAGTTGGTTGAAGGATAATTATTGATCGTTAAAACATATCAATGTAATAATATTGATCGATTAATACTATCAATAGTGGTATGTAACATGACTCGTAGAACTGCATGGATGTTAATGGCTGGTGCCTGTTTTCTCTTTTGGAGTAGTGTGTTATGGATGATAATGTGAAAGAAGAGGAGAGTGAGGAAGAAAAATTGCCACTTGATGGTTGGGAATTATCTGAACAGCAGCGGCGGTTCATCGAATCTCTGATAGATGAATAGGGCTCATGAGTTGGTGAATGAAATTTCTTGAGCAGAAATTATTCGAAATACATTGACACGTTTGATGGAATTTGGATATGTTCGTATGGTCAATAAGATATCTCCCAAAAAAACACTGTTATCTACCAACTGCAAAGGGATGTTGAAATGAGTCTAAAGCTTTTAAGAGAGTCTGTTCTCAGCCGTAAGCCCATATCTTTTCAATACAATAAGCCCGGCAAGGTGAGAGGAGAGCGTATAGGTAATGTGCATGCAATTTATATACTTCGTCGAAAATCTGATGGCGTTGAAACTACCAAGCTGCACATAGTTCAGACTGCGGGTGTAACAGATAGTGAAGTTAATTTCCCCGAGTTTCGCCAATTTGATATAGAGTCAATCACTGATGTTGTAATTTTGAGCAGTGAGCCTGACTTTCCAATTGATGATAAATACAGACCTGAATCTGATTACTACTTGAATGTTATTGCTAAGGTGTAGTCATGAGTCTCAATCACTCTTATCTTATTGGAAGTGATCATAATAATGAGTTAATGTTGAATATCTCTGGTCTTGATTCTTGTGAAAAGAATGTAGCGGATTTATCAGCAAACTTTTATGCTTTATGCTCGACTACAGGTGCTTCAAGATTTACCTGCAAATTGGATGTTCAAAATTTACGCGAGTTACATCATCACCTTTCGAAATATAGTATTATCTGTGATCATAAATCGTTGTCAACTGGACGCTTTGTTGAAGTTAAAGGTAATTATCAGGAAGTGATTAATATCCTGGAAAATACAGATAATGCATCCTTGATCATGGCCCTACAGCATCTGGTTAGCAAGAAGTTAACCCACAATGATATTAATACCATCCTTGGTAGAAAAGATTCCTTGGCAGAATATGAAGATATGCTGAAGGATTCAGATCAATACAATGAGCCTGATTGGCAAAAATTCTTTGAACGTAATGAGTGGATTTTTGGTTATGGGCTGACATATAAATACCTTAAGATATTACAACGCGAAGCCCATGTATCAAAGACTGATCTAAATGGCGCAAATGATGTTATCGCTGATTTTCTAATGTCAGATTCCCGGTATACTAAAATAGTTGAGCTAAAAACCCCAACTACGAAACTTTTCACGAAACGTCAGGGTAGGTCTGACACTTGGTTTTTATCAGGTGAATTAACGGATGCAGTGAGTCAAATTATTGCACAGAAAGCCAATTGGGAAATTGAAAGTCAAACTCGTAATTATACTGCTGATGGTAATTTGATTCGCGAAGAAACATTTGATGCTGAATGCATTCTTATCATAGGATCTCTTTCTTCAATCGAAGGAACGGATAAAGAAAAAGCAATAAAAAGGAAAACCTTAGAGCTATATCGTAGGAATTTGAAAAATATCGATATACTCTTTTATGATGAGTTGCTTGAAAGATCACGATATATTGTTAAAAGTGCTGAGGTGATTGAAGACAAACTAACATCAACGCTAGTTCTTCGTGAGTAATTTCTTTGCATCTTAAAGTTATTATGCCTTTAGTTCTATAGAAAATTTCATTTTTCCTGATAAGGCGACTCAATTGTATTTAAATTTTTAAACATGTTCTTCACTCCCTCACACCTAATTCATACTACCTGCGATTACCGGAAAATTTTGACGACCCCCTCTGCAACCCAATTTCTAAATTTCCACGCCGCAAGCTCAGGTGTCGTTTAGTGTTGCCTGTAACTGTCACTTTCTGACTACTTAATACGAAATTTCTCCCCGCCCTAAAACCTGGCTCTGATGCCGTTCAAATATCTGATAGTTACTATCGATTAATGAAGTCTTTTTGACAGTTTTTGCTTAACCTATAAATATTACATATAGCACCCGTGCGGTAGATAAATGTAAAAGTTAAATGTAAAATGCATCTCAACGACAACGAGAGGAGGGAGCCACAGATGAACGTGATCACATACAAGCGTGTTTCGACTGAAAAGCAAGGCAAGAGCGGCTTAGGTATGGAAGCCCAAGAGGACTACATTACAACGGCTGTTGCTGCTGGTGGCTGGTGTGTAGTTGGTGAGTATGAGGATGTAGGCGTGTCTGGGGCGCTGGCCCCGATGGAGCGTCCCGGCTTACGCGCTGCACTGGAACACTGTAAACGCACTGGCGCTGGCCTACTGGTGGCTAAGGTGGACAGGCTGAGCCGTTCCGTTAAGGATGTGGCTACAGTGATGGAGATTGTTTCTGTTCTGGTGGCAACTATGCCCGGTGCTGATAACTTCCAGATCCATTTGTTCGCGGCGCTGGCTGAGCAAGAGCGCGACTTCATCAAGAGCCGAACCAAAGCGGCATTACAGGCACTCAAAACCCGTGCCGCTGGTGGCGATACGGTGGCACAAGAGAAGGTGAAGACGTGGAGCGACAATATTCAAAAGGTGAATGCCTCCGGCGCTAACCGTGGTGCTTCTGTGGTGGTGCGTAAAGCTAAGGCTGATGCGTTCGCCGCTACTGTCGCGGATAACATCCTTGCGGCCCGTGCGCGTGGCGCTGAGACATTACAGGCGGTTGCTGACTACCTGAACGGGAAAGGGATTAAGACTCGTCGCGGTGGCGAGTGGACTGCAACTCAGGTGATGCGGATCGAGAAGAGGGCGTAACCCTCTCCTATGGGTGGTGCACCTGTCTTAAATCATCTGCCAGAGTGCAAGGCCATACATTAAAATCCCAATTCTCAAGTGTCCAGGCTGTTCGCCATTTCACAATAAACCATTCCCAACTCTCAGTGATGCTCTCTGCGTCCACCTGCTGACGTTTGTCCGTGGGTAGCTGACGCGCACCGCTTACGTAATCCTCAAAGTCATCCTGATGAATCAGGTAGCCCGATGCATATTCTATGAGAGGTGTCCCGTCAATACGGCGGGGACACGGTATTAGCTTCTGTCTGGCCTTTTCAGCAACGCTTGTTGCTTCCTGTGTGTTTGTCTTGTCTATACGGTTTAAATCGCTCCTGATGGCGCTGATGCGTTCATTTCTTGCGGGATCTGCAAGGAAGGTATCCAGGTTCTTTTTGTATCGTTTGTTAGCTGCCAAATGGCCTCCTGTAAGTCTGCGGTGATCTGATGCATCGGCTGTATGCCGTGGATTAGTTGCACCTGTTGATTATTAAAATTAAAACCATCTACTGGTCATACCACTGGTCATACCACTTGTCAAGCTGTGGTATGAAACGCCGGTATTGAATAAAACTTTTGAATGAAGGGTTGTTAAGCGTAGCGGCACTTTCGCGGGGAAAGTTTGCTTGCGTGAGATGCCCATCTCCGGAGAGTCCCGGAAATGATCAGTCCAAAGATAATAAGAAGTATAGACTTTAGTCCCGTCTGTCCCGTCTAACCCTTATGGCACAAGGGCTGAATCTGGACGTGGCTAAATATTTAGTCCCGGCTGAAATGGCATTAGTCCCGGCTAAGCGGCAATCTCCAGATGATGAATGTGTGACAGATACCATTCTGAGGCTTGTTCCTTCGTCCAGTTGGCGGGATACCACAGCGCACCTTTGGTGATGTTCGGCACGTTCTTGTGTGGGCCATTCCTGAAAAGTCTATCTGCGGTGTAACCGTGTTCCTTCAGCCAATCGCTGGCCTCATTCTGGCGTGAGAATGCCGGACAACTATCGCGGAAAACGTCGAACGTAAATACCTTTCTTTCTTCGGTAAAGGCTTCGGCCTCGTGGTGTTCCGGGCTGATGCTTGCCTGTTTCAGGATCTCCAGCTCCGCGCTAAACGGTGGTCGGTATGGGTTGAACTCTGACAGGTCATACTCCATAAACCAGCGGTGAACCGCTTCCAATCCTCCGGCTTCTAACCAGCAAGCAAGCTGCGCGATGAAAGTCGCCGTCTCGTCTCCGTCGATCTTGTGGTGCATCTTTCTGGTGACATAGTGGCGGCGGTCGTTGGCTTCCACGTCAATTGGATGATCGTTGTTGCTGAACGTAATAAACCTGGCGTATGTGCGCACCTTACGTGCGCCCTCATACAATGGGCGAATGTCTACCGTTGGCTCCGTCTGGATTGATTTAAGGCTCTCAGCTACACGCTTGGACGCCTGTGGCGGGTCATCGAACACTATGATCAGGTTATTGCTCAGGCTTTCATTGTGCTTCTCAGTAAGTTGGGTATAGCTGCTGTAATGCTTCGTCTGGTCTGCCAGCAAGGGAGATAACACCTGCTGGAATAGAAACCCTTTCCCCGTTCCGGTATCGGATGGCGAAACGATATGCCACGTTGGGCGCTGCTCCGGGTGCTGGAAGATGTGCGCCAGCCAACTGAACACGGCGCGGCGGTCTGCCTCGTCCGGGTAGAGGCGTTCCGTGTATTCGTGCCAGAGAGTCAGATCAGTAGCTGCGTCACGCGCTGGCGTAAACGTCCGGTATGTGTTGATCGTGTTACCGTTGAAACCCTGCGGCATTGCCGGGTCAAATACGATAGATTCGATGAACGGTAATAGCTGGTAAAGTTTATTGATGTGGGTGGGGTTCCACACTTCGCCGTGTGTCCATCGCACGTATTTTGGTGCTAATGATTCAAGGCTGTGATCTGCACCTGTATGCGTGCACCTGTATGCGTATTACGTAGCTTTACGCCGTTTGGCAGGGAAATAAAGCCGTAGCCCTCTGACTCAAGGTGCCTGGCGAATGGTCTGATCTTGTCGTGCATTAAGGGAAGTCTCCAAAGTGTTATAAAGCTGTTTCAGGATAAAAGCTTGTTGTGATAAATCGCCCCGCTGCTGGTCAATAACGGCGCGTAAGTCCTGGGGGATTCGAAGTGGAATCCCGCGTTCTGTGTTGTTCATTTGATTACCTATGATGTGAGGTGGTGCAGGTCGAGAAGGGAGTGAAATCTGTCGGTTGCAATGTGGTAGATAACTGGCGTTCCTTCGTCTGTGTAACGTAGCTCGATGAGGTTAAGCCTCACCAGTTCGAGCAAATCAGCTTCCATTCACTACCTCATACTTAAGGTGTCCCATTTCTTCCCATACGGCGCTGTAATAGACGCCAAATCTCAGACTCACCCTACGGATAAACTCATAGTTTGCCTGATAGGGCCAAAACTCACAGATGAGATCCACCACTGAGGCGTAAACGTCTGGATGGCGGTTAAACAGGGCTGCACTCCACTCGTGGCGCTCAAGCGTGGCACTCAGTAGGGCGTTGAGCCGTCCCTCAAATGTATTGGTGTTGGCGTTCAGGATGAGGCGGCAACGTCCTGTGTTGTGGTCGTGGTCAATCATCGGTTTGCGCAGACGCGCCCCGGTGATCCAGTCAATGCCACCCTGTGCCTTTGTCATCATTTCCCGATAGGGTGCACGTTTCGCCGTTGCCAGGCGTTCAGGATTCTTTTTCATAGCAAACTCACTGAACATTAGCCCACCTCAATCTCTGATAGTGCGGCACGGATACGTTCGCGCATTGTTGGTGCTTCTGCCTGAAGTGCTGCGGCTTCTTCTGCTGCTTTGGCTTCCATTTCAGCGCGATAAGCTGTTTCATAAACCTTTGTGATCTCGTCGGTGATTTCGTCCATTAATGCGGCTTCTGCTTGGGTGATAAGCTCTGCACGATCTGCATCGATGACAGATTGAGGGCGATCTAATACCACTCGCATCATTGGGCTACCCGGAATGAAGATAGCCTGTGATCTCAGGTCTGCGATGCGGTATCCGTTGAGGATGTGCTCTTGCAGGCGCACTAAACTGATCGGGTGGGGTTCTGTCAGCTCGACACGTTCACGTAGAAGGCGCTGCACGTATTGGTGAACATATCCGTCTCGTTCTGCCTTGTAGATGGCTTTGATTTCTTTGATTGCTGCTGGTGGTAGTGAGAATGGTTTCATTGTTGTTGTTCCTTGATTTCTAAAAGTCGTTTGATGTTCGTGCGGTTGCAGCTCTTACACGTAAATGGGGATTTGCTGTCTGCGGAGTATTCGGTGACGTAATACCAGGTGCCGTTGTAGAAGTCCTTTTGAATAAGGCCCGATTCCAGCCACTGATTGATCACGCGGTGCGGGTTGCCGTTGTCCCATTCCTGAATGAAGTCTTCCCAGGTGAAGCAGTGCTTCATCCTCTGTTCAGCCCAATACAGGAAGGCCACACGGGTTGGGGTTGTCGGTAGGTTGTGACTACGTAGGCGGTCACGGTAAACGTGGTAGTCGAAACGAGGTAGCCACGTCTCGATAAGGTTCAGATCTTTGTCACTCATCTGTATGAGATTTCCTTTTGTTTAGATGAAAAAATCCCACGCGAAAGGAATGTTCCGGCTCATTACGGAGACACTGCTTGGATGACAGTTTTGATAATGAGCGCGGCAATCGCGTGGGAGATTTTGGGTTTCACTGGTGTGTGAAGGTTTGCTATGAAATGGTGCTGTGTGACGCGATCACGGCTGGGCCTGTGATGCTCAAAGCTTGATAGGAAGAAGTAAACTCTGTGATAAGTATCTCGCGCTTTGCTTACCCTACAATCTTATGATAACAGATTTAGCACAAAATGTCAAGATAAAAATATTGACTTAAATCGTAAGGTCTGTTATTGAAGTCTCGTTCGGTATGGGTCTATTGCGAGGGTGAGTAGTGGATTGGTTGACTGCCGTTCTGTAATCCTCGCTTCTCTATGGCGGCTAAGTTTCTTACTAAAGCGGATTAAATAGATTTAGGCACCTTGCGGTAAGTCTAACCATTCAGCACGATTTAGATGCGTGAGATCACCACTGATAAATTTTTCTAGTAGCTTGGGAAAATCATTGCAAAGTTGATGAGCGAGTCCCGGTAGTTTTTACTATTAACGGCAAATAGTTTTGCACAGTGCTGGACACAAGCCTGCTATTAGAGTTCTCCTTACTCTTTCTCAATCAAAGC
This sequence comes from Pantoea hericii, assembly GCF_014155795.1. Lineage (NCBI taxonomy): Bacteria > Pseudomonadati > Pseudomonadota > Gammaproteobacteria > Enterobacterales > Erwiniaceae > Pantoea > Pantoea hericii. The sequence continues at coordinate 275,320 of NZ_SCKV01000001.1, read as the reverse complement.
TAAAATTATTCAGGACTATCGGAGTGGGGGAATTAGTGGGGCGGTAGAATGTGAGCAGAGCATCATTATACAGTTGGGTCAGAAAGCTTCTGTGACGTCCCAAGAAGGGATTTTAAAGATATTAATGATTGAATTAAGGTTCAGTGTTGAGGATGTAAGAGAGGATTAAAGGAATGGCTTAATGGGTTTGTATTCCCAGTGGGATAATCTTGAGATTGATGTCAATTTAAGCTTTCCTAGTTGTAATGTGTTCCATCTGTTAAATCAGAGAGGTTAGAACTAACATTGGTGGATATTAGAGTAATGTTATGCATCTAACCATTCAATGATGTTATCCCTTTATCCTTATCAGGAAGGGATATATTCTTTAGCTATGTTCCATTCCTAGACTCCTATCTTCGATAGTCATCTACTACATGAAACATAGCTATAGAGTATTTTTAAAGAAATGGATTATAACACTCGCTATCGCTCGCGTTTTCGGGTGTAGGGTAGCATATTTCTTTTTCTAAGTCAATATTTTTTATCGTTTGTATTGTATTTTATCATAAAGTATGTATTGGAAAGATTGAAGGCGGGTTTCCCCGCCGATTATCACTTGCGCTCTTTCACTGATTGCGAAAGGACGGAGCCAGCCAGAATCTTGGTGTTTTCTGCTGAATTTCCATTTTTCAATACTTGAGAGGCAATGTGTTCCATTTCAGCACTGGTTTGCTTTGGCGTATGTGTCTGAGATAACACAGAACCAGCCAGCTTCTTTTGAATCCCCGATGCATTCGGATCGTTCAGAATGCTGGCAGCGAGAGAGCCTAGTTTGTTTGATGATTGCTTAGAGTTATTGCCCATAATTATTTTCCTATGTAGAGGTATAAAGTTACTACATATAGTGCCGATAAATTAATTTTACACCATATGTAGTGTTCTATGTTAAGGCGAAGCGAGAACAATTCAATACCCAAACATGCTAAAAACTGTATAAATCCACATGAGGTTATTCCGATGGTTTTTTGAGCTATCTAAACTCAACTGGATAGCAGAAAATTATAATTCCTCTTTTCCACACATCCTTACAGCTTCGACCAACAATGAAGCATTTCAACAAACACCCGTCTTTATGGCGGATTTTTTGTTGCCTGCTGGATAATCCCTAGGTGAGGTCAAAGGTGTGGTAAAATGTGAGGTCAAAGGTGAGGTATTGTGGCTTTATCTGTTTCCGGCGATCAAGAAGGCGAATGCGGTCAGGCAAGCTTGCTTTGCAAGCGACACTTCCCGTATGCTGGTGAAAAGTAATGAGAGATTTACTTCAAAGACTCGGGGTGCCCTTCTTTGTGAAGGCTGAGAAATACCCGTATTACCTGATCTGGATAATGCCAGCGTAGGGAAGTCTGATGCCTGACCGCATTCGCCTTCTTGTTCGCCGGTTGGGAGCTACGATGACACATCAATCTCAACACCTTTCTGCCGCGCACTTCGCGCCCATCCTGCACACTTTCCGCCGTCAGTCACCGCTGGTGCACTGCATGACCAATGACGTGGTTCAGAACTTCACCGCCAATGTACTGCTGGCACTTAATGCCTCACCGGCGATGGTGATCGATCCGGAAGAAGCCGCAGAGTTCAGTGAATTGGCCGATGCGCTGCTGATTAATGTGGGCACGTTAACCCGCGAACGGCAGCAGGCGATGCAGGCTGCCATCACTGCCGCTAATCTGGCGGGCACACCCTGGACACTCGATCCGGTTGCGGTCGGCGCGCTGACGCTGCGCAGTGACTTCTGTCAGCAGTTATTGAGTCAGCAACCGGCGGTGATCCGCGGCAATGCATCAGAGATTCTGGCGCTGGCACAGCAGGCCAGTGGCGGGCGGGGCGTTGATACACTGCATCAGGCGGATGCGGCAATTGATGCAGCACAGCAACTCGCTGAGACCTGGAAAACGCTGGTGATCGTCACCGGTGAAGTGGACTACGCCACGGATGGTCAGCGGATCCTCGCCATAAGCGGTGGCAGCCCGTTAATGACACGGGTGGTGGGCACCGGCTGTGCACTCTCCGCCGTGGTAGCGGGCTTCAGCAGTCTGCCTGGTGATCGTCTAATGAATGTCGCGGCCGCCTGTCAGTTCATGGCCCTGGCGGGGGAAAAGGCAGCGGCGCAGGCTGCCGGGCCGGGCAGTTTTGCCACCGCGTTTATTGATGCCCTCTGGACGCTGGAGGTCGGCAATGAAGCGCATTAATGCCCTGACGATTGCCGGTACCGATCCCAGCGGCGGGGCAGGCATTCAGGCCGATCTGAAAACTTTCTCGGCTCTGGGCGCCTATGGCACCAGCGTCATAACCGCGCTGGTGGCACAAAACACGCAAGGCGTGCAGTCTGTTTACCGGATTGCACCTGACTTTGTTGCCGCCCAGCTCGATTCGGTGCTGAGTGATGTGCGCATCGACAGCGCAAAAATTGGCATGCTGTCAGAAACGGCTATCGTAGAGCAGGTTGCTGCCCGGCTGAGAAAGGCTGATATCCCGTTTGTGGTACTGGATACAGTGATGGTCGCAAAAAGTGGCGATGCGCTGCTCTCGCCAGACGCCGTGGCCAGCGTACGTGAGCTGTTATTGCCGCAGGTCTCGTTGATCACACCGAATCTGCCGGAAGCGGCGGCGTTGCTCAACTGTGCTGTCGCCAGCGATGAGGCGGAGATGCGCGAGCAGGGACGGGCATTGCTGGCGCTGGGCTGTCAGGCTGTGCTGATGAAAGGCGGACATCTTACGGCGGCAGAGAGCCCGGACTGGCTGATCACGCATTCCACTGAGCAGCGATTCAGCACGTCTCGCGTCAACACCCGTCACACCCATGGCACCGGCTGCACGCTGTCGGCCGCCTTAGCCGCGTTGCGTCCGCGTCATGCTGACTGGGCAGAGACGATTGGGGAAGCCAAAAACTGGTTACAACAGGCGTTGTTAATGGCAGATACGCTGGAGGTCGGGAAGGGCATCGGGCCGGTTCACCATTTTCATCAATGGTGGTGACGGCGAAGACCCGCACCGGCCTGAAATTCAGGCGGTGCGGGTGATGAGCGATTAGGGTGCTTCAAACCAGGCGCTGTTACGCTCGGCAATGGGGGTGATTGAGAAGATCATCTCCTGCAGGTGGCGACGCATCGCCGCTTCGGCGGCATTGTCGTCATGGCCCTTGAGCGCGGCAAAAATCTCTTCATGCTGCTCAATCAGCTTTTCTGGCGGCGAGACTTCACTCAGCGTCAGAAAGCGCACGCGGTCCATTGCCGCTTTGATGTTCTCCACCGTCTCCCAGGCCAGCTTGCAGTCGATACTTTCAGCGATCAGGCGATGAAACTCATCGTCCAGCGTAAGAAAAGCCTGGCTGTCATGGCGCTCAGCAGCCATGCGCTGCAGCTGCAGGTTATGTTCCAGCGCCATCAGCGACGAATCGTCTATCTCCAGCGCCGCACGACGAACCACCGACACTTCCACCGCTTCACGGATAAAGCGGCCATCCGCTACCCGCTTAGCGGAGATTTTGCGCACAAAGGTGCCGCGCTGCGGCAATACCTGTACCAGTCCGGCTTCAGCCAGCTTGATGAACGCTTCGCGCACCGGCTGGCGTGAGACGTTGAAGCGCGCGGACACTTCCTTTTCAGAAAGCAGCGAGCCTGGCTGAATTGCGCAGGTGACAATATCTTTGCGCAGATACCGGTAAATCTGCTGATTTACCGGTTCGCTGGTCGTAATGGTATAGGCGATCGACATGCAGCAATATCCATATTACGGCTGGCAAAAGCCAGCGCGATGGGAAAGTGCCAGTCTAATCAGCGCGCTGCGTCTGCGCCAGCCCTTTTAGCTGCGGTTGAGAGACTGATGCACCGTCGTGCGCGCGCCCTGAGCGGTCAGTTTGTTATACCAGGCGGTCAGTCGGCCGACCACATCGGCATTCTGCGCCAGATCGTCGCCAAACACTTCGCGCATGGAGAGTAACGCCCGAACACGCGCTTCACCCTCTTCGCTGCTGGCGACGCATTCTGCCAGTTGCGCTTTCATCGGATCACGAATCTCAATCGGCTGACCCTTCTCATCAATGCCGCCGACATAGCGCATCCAGCCCGCCACGCCCAGCAGCAGCAGGTCGCAGTCGCTGCCGCGCTGCAGGTGCCAGCGCAGGCTATCAAGCATACGTTGTGGCAGCTTCTGGGTGCCGTCAGTGGCAATCTGTCCGGTGCGATGTTTAATCGCACGGTTTTCATAACGGGCAATCAGCGAATCGGCGTATGCATTGAGATCCACGCCCTGAGTGCGCAGCGTCGGGGCTTGCTCATCCACCATCAGTGAACGGGCGGCGGCGCGGAAATGAGGATCGGCCATGCAGTCGCTGATGTACTCATAACCGGCCAGGAAGCCAAGATAGGCCAGGAAAGAGTGGCTGCCATTCAACATCCGCAGTTTCATCTCTTCATAGGGCAGGACATCGCTGACCAGCTCTGCGCCTGCTTTTTCCCACGCCGGACGACCATTAACGAAGTTATCTTCGATCACCCACTGGAAGAAGGGTTCCGCTTCAACCGCAACGGGATCGCTGCAACCCAGGCGCGCGTTCAGCGCGGCAAATGCCGCATCGGTCATGGCCGGAACGATGCGATCCACCATGGTGGAGGGGAAGGTGATGTGCTGCTGAATGTAGTCTGCCAGCGCCGGATCCTGATACTGTGCCAGCTGCACAATCACATTACGGATGACGTGACCATTTTCCGGCATGTTGTCGCAGGACATGACGCTGAACGCAGGCAGATCCTGCTTCCGCCGGCGGCGAATCGCGGCCAGAATCAGACCCGGCAGCGAGCGAGGCGAGTCTGGATTCTGCAGATCGTGCACGATGTCAGGATGATCGGGGTTTAAATTTCCACTGGCGGGCTGATGGCAATAGCCTTTCTCGGTGACGGTCATAGAGACAATGGCCACCTCTGGCTGACTCATTGCGTTGATCACCGCCTCAATCCCATCACTTTTGCCGTGCAGCGCCTGAGTAATCACGCCAATGACCCGGGTTTGCAGTGAGTCATCGGCCATCTCTGTCAGGGTATAGAGCAGATTTTGCTCACGCAGAGCCTGAATCAGATTGCCGCTGTTGAGGTTAACTTCGCAGTAGCCCCAGTCACTGCCCTGTTCAGCCAGCTTATCGCTGCAGAGTGCCTGATGCGCGCGGTGAAACGCACCAAAACCAATATGTACCATGCGAGTCTTTAAATTGCTGCGGTCGTAAGTGGGGCGCTGGACCTCAGCGGGCAGGCGATCAATCTGTAACATACTCCGTCCTTATGGCAAACGGGGCGCATGGCGCCCCGAAATCATCGTTCTGTTAGCGGAACAACACTCAGACCGAAACCGGTTTATCCTGGGATTTCGGACTGCGAATCACGAACAGCACCAGGAAAGCCCCCAGCGCGGCGACACAACCCGCCAGTACAAAGGCGCTATCGAATTTACCGGTGTGCTGGACAATAAAGCCGGTGACGATCGGCCCGATGATGCCGGAGAGGCTACCCACCAGATGGATAAAGCCGCTGATGCTGCCGATACGACTCTTGTGTACCACATCCTGAATAATCGCCCAGTAGATCGCGCCGGTGATATAGAGAAAGAAAATCGACACCGACATCATCATAACGGCGGGAACCACTTCTTTTATCGTACCCGCCAGTGCCACACAAATTGCGGCTGCCAGCAGTGAGACAACCAGCACAATTTTACGGGACAACAACAGTTTGCCGGTGATATTGAAGATTTTATCGGAGATCCAGCCACCCAGCGCCAGACCAACGAATCCGACTATCCACGGGATCATGGTGGTGATGCTCATGGATTTGATATCCAGGCCGTGCGCCTGCACCAGATAGGCCGGGAACCAGCTCAGGAAGAAGAACAGGATGTAGTTGTAGCAGAAGAAGGCAAACGCCGTGACCAGGATAATCGGCTGGCGCAGGTAGTAGCCAAACGGATGCGGCGTTTCAGCCAGGTCAACCTCATCATTCGGATTGGTGGCTTTCAGGCGATCAATCAGCAGACGCTCTTTTTCGGTGACAATTTTGCTTTTTGCCGGGTTATCAGCGGCAAAGAAGAGCCAGAACGCCATCCAGACCAGACCGATACAGCAGACGATCACAAACGCCGGACGCCAGCCATAGGCCAGAGCAAGATAGCCAATGATCGGACCGGCGACGGCACCACCCAAAGGTGAGCCGGCACTCAGTAAGCCCATCGCTGTTGCGGCCTGTTTTTTCGGGAACCAGCCGTTAATGGCTTTGTTGGCTGAGGAGCAGATTGGGCCTTCCGCCATGCCGAATAGCACACGCAGAATCAGCAGCGACCAGAAGCCGGTCGCCAGTGCGGTCATGCCGCAGAAAATGGACCAGGCACCCACCGCCACGGCCAGCACGATTTTCGGGCCAAAGCGGTCAGTGGCGAGGCCGCCGACAAAGTTAAACAGGGCATAGCCGAAAAAGAAGCTGCCGAAAATCATGCCGAACTGCTCAGCATTGATCGCCAGATCTTTCTCCACCAGCGGCACCGTCAGTGAGAGGGCAACACGATCGAGGTAGTTGATCATGTAAACCAGGAAGAGCAGCAAAACGAGGGTCCAGCGCAGATTCTTGAACATACAAACTCCGTGATCTGTTTTCTTTTTTAATCAGGCCGGCGGGTACGCACCGGCGAAGGAGACCTGGTGTTCAGCGGGAGTTAACCCATTTGCAGGATCACTTTGCAGCAGGTGCGCGGATCTTTTTCGAACAGGCTCATCGCGCGTTCAATCTCCTGCAGCGGGAAGTAGTGCGTCACGAGTTTCTCTGGCTGGATCAAGCCTTGTTCCATCCACGCGATCACCTGTGGAAAGCGGTTGCTGTTGAGACGCGAGGTAAACAGCGACAGCTCTTTGCTGGTCAGGCTCTGCTGAGTAATGCTGCACGGTTCGCCGGAGAATCCCAGCAGACCGATACGCGCGGCCGGTGAGGCGAGCGCGGCGGCTTCTGCCAGAATAGCGGGATGGCAGGCGGCGTCGATAATCAGCGTGGGCTGGACGCCCTCAAGCTGTGCTGCCAGTGGGATTTCGCTGTTATCGAACAGCTGATCGGCACCACTCTCTTCAGCCAGCGCCAGGCGTTCCGGCAGACGATCCACTACCATCACTTTTTTCACTTTATAGACGTTTTTCAGCACCTGAATCGCGGTAAGCCCCATTGGTCCGGCGCCATAAATCAGGGCGACATCGTCTGGCTGCGGCTTAAGAAACGCCGTGATGTTGGCTGCGATAGTAAAGGGCTCAACCAGGCTGGCAAGCTTGTCGGGGATGGCGTCCGGCAACTCCCAGGCATTTTTTGCCGGGGCCAGCGCATAGTCGCTGAAGCCGCCGTCGCGATGCACGCCAATCACCTGCAGTGTGGTACAGACATTGGGGCGGCCTACTGAGCAGGGATAGCAGCTGCCGCAGCTCACCACCGGATCGACCGCCACGCGCTGACCCAGTCGGGCCGCATCGACTCCCGCACCTACCGCATCGATCACACCAAAAAATTCGTGACCAATAACCCGAGGATATTTCGCGAACGGGTTATGGCCGTGCCAGATATGCACATCCGAACCGCAGATACTGGCATAGGCCACTTTGACCCGGACTTCACCTGCCGCCGGTTGTGGCAGTGGACGTTCAGCTATCACCAGTTCGCCTGGCTGTTCAATAACAACACTTTTCATGAGTTTCTCCTTACCAGTTCCACAGGGTGCCATCTTCAAGACGGGCGACCGGCAGATAGGCAGGTTCATAGGGATATTTCGCAGCCAGTTTCTCGTTGAACTCTATGCCAAGGCCCGGTTTGTCGCCGGGATGCATATAGCCCTGATCAAAGGTCCAGTTTGCGTCAAATAGCTCCATCATCTGTTCAGAGAAGCCCATGTACTCCTGCACGCCGAAGTTCGGCACCCAGAGGTCAAAGTGCAGTGCCGCCGCCATGCAAATCGGGGAGAGATCTGAAGGACCGTGGGAGCCGGTGCGCACCTGATAGAGCGAGGCAAAATCAGCGATACGTCGCATACCGCTAATGCCGCCCGCATGTGTGATGGTGGTGCGGATGTAGTCGATCAGCTGCTCTTCAATCAGCTGCTTACAATCCCAGATGCTGTTAAACACTTCGCCCACCGCAATCGGCGTGACGGTGTGCTGGCGGATCAGACGGAAGCATTCCTGGTTTTCGGCGGGTGTCGGATCTTCCATCCAGAACAGGCGATAATCTTCCACGCTCTTGCCAAAACGCGCGGCTTCAATCGGTGTCAGGCGATGGTGCATGTCATGCAGCAGATGCTCATCGAAACCAAATTTGTCGCGGATAGCCGCAAAGAGTTTCGGCGTGAAATCGAGGTATTTCTCGGTTGACCAGAACTGCTCTTCCGGCCAGTGACCTTTGGTTGCCGGCTCGTAAGCCTGGCCTTTGCCTTTCGCCATCCCATAGGTGGTTTTCATGCCCGGCACGCCGCACTGGGCGCGAATCGCTTTGAAGCCCCGCTCTTTGTGTTTCGCGTAGTCATCCATCACTTCATCAATGGAATGGCCAGTGGTGTGGCAATAGACCATAACGCCAGTGCGTGAGGCACCACCCAGCAACTGGTAAAGCGGCATATTGGCGGCTTTACCTTTGATATCCCACAGTGCCATATCGACCGCAGAGATAGCGGACATGGTCACCGGACCGCGACGCCAGTAAGCGCCTTTGTAGAAATATTGCCAGATATCTTCGATCTGATGGGCATCGCGGCCAATCAGCTGCGGACAGATGTGATCTTTCAGGTAGGAGGCGACCGGTAATTCACGGCCATTCAGCGTGGCGTCGCCAATGCCGGTCAGTCCCTGATCGGTGGTGATTTTTAGAGTGACAAAGTTTCTGCCTGCGCAGGTTACAAATACTTCCGCCTTAACAATTTTCATCCTGGTGCCTTTCAGTCAGCGTTCAATGATGAAAAAGTACGCACTTTAATACTACCATACAAGTTGGTCTGACAGAGTTGTGAACCCAGTCACAGAGTGTTTTCAGGGGTACCCAGGCGCGGCAAAAAAGGGAATGAAAGAGGTGTTTTTTACAAACAGAGATTCAGACCGGCATTAAAAGGGGGCTTTCGCCCCCTGAATCAGGCTCAGGAAAGGAGTTCACACTGTGGTGGCAGGCGACAGCTTAATGCGCCTGCCATCACCTCAATCACGAATTCCCGTCCTGAAAGCGGCTCGCCATCAAGGTTAAAGGTCATTTCATGCGGAGAACGGATGGTCAGTGACTCCAGCTGTGCGGTGACGATGCCCGGATTGTCATCGTCGCCCGTCAGTGAGTGCAACAGGGTCGGCAGCAGCTCCTGTGCGGTGACAATGCTGACGTCCAGCCGGCCATCGTTAATCAGGGCCGAAGGGCAGAGTCGCTGACCACCGCCCGCCTGACGTCCATTACCAATACCAATGACCAGCGCATCACCCTGCCAGTTGAAATCGGGACCGCTGATCTCGCAGGTATCAGGTTTCAGCGTATCCATGCGCATCAGGCCGTGAATAAAATAGGAAACACCGCCCAGTGCCGACTTTAGCTTTTCCGGGGTTTCCGTGGTGATGCGGGTGCCAAATCCACCCGTCGCCATGTTAATGAAGTAGTGATCCTGGTTCACTCTGGCCAGGTCGATGGTGCTGGCTTTGCCCTGGATCGCCAGGCGTAATGCCGGTTCCATCTCTTCCGGGATGCCCACGCTGGTGGCAAAATCATTGGCCGTTCCCAGCGGCAGGATGCCCAGCACCGGGCGATGATCGGCATTCGATGCCGCCAGCGCCGTCGCGATTTCGTTGATGGTGCCATCGCCACCACCTGCTACCACCGTCTCCGCCTGCAGCGCAATCGCCTCTTTGACGTACCTGTCGCCATCACCTTTTTCAAAAGTGACACGCACCGCAATATCGAAGCCTTCTTCACGAAGGGCAGTAATGGCTTCGCGCAGATCATCATTGCCCGCGCCTTTCCCATTCAGAATGAGTAGCGTTAGCGGTTTATTATCCATTTTGCGTTCCTTGAAGATCTACAGAGTAAGAAGGGGAATTTATAACATAGCTGCCAGCAGTAAATAATTGGCGAAAGAGAGAAAAAAGAAAACCCGCACGGGGGAGCCGGGCGGGTAAATGAGGTGGTTCCAGGTAAATCTGCCGTTTGTTGTTACTCATTAGCAGCAGGCAGGACTATAAAGCAGCGCTGAACAGGGGTCTGTGATCCTGTTCTGATTTCCTCAAAATGTTTCCGTTGGTAAACGATTATGTGGATCCCGGGTATCTTCACCATGATCGAAGTTGCGCAGCAGCAGTGCAAAACGCAGATCGACTTCCTGCGGCACCCGCAACCAGACACGATGGCCATCGCCCGGCGCAACCTCTGTGGGTTCGCCGCGCGCGTTCTGCAGCGCATCAAGCTGGCAATTCAGGTTTCCTTCGGGCGTCATGATCTCCACGCTGTCGTGCAGCATAAACTTGTTCTTCACCGCCACTTCAGCCCACTCACCCCGACGCTCGCCGGTAAATTCGCCGACGAATTGCTGGCGATCGGACACGGAAAAACCCTGCTGATAATTCTGATAACTGTCATGCGTGTGGCGGCGCAGGAAGCCTTCGGTATAGCCGCGATGGGCCAGACCTTCCAGCGTTAACAGCAGTGACGGATCAAACGGCTTCCCGGCAGCGGCATCATCAATCGCCCGGCGATACACCTGGGCGGTGCGGGCGCAGTAGTAATAGGACTTGGTACGCCCCTCGATTTTCAGCGAATGAACGCCCATCTCGCTGAGCCGTTCAACATGCGCGACCGCGCGCAGATCCCGCGAGTTCATGATATAGGTGCCATGCTCATCTTCGAACGCGCTCATCACTTCGCCAGGTTTCATCTTCTCTTCCAGCAGAAACACCTTGTCGGTAGGCTGACCGATGCCCAGCACAGGCGTGACATCCTGCACTGCGACAGGCGTGTGAATACCGACGATATTCCCCACCTCATCCTGCTGGCCTTCCTGCACTTTATATTCCCAGCGGCAGGCATTGGTGCAGGTGCCCTGATTCGGGTCGCGCTTGTTCATATAGCCTGACAGCAGGCAGCGACCGGAATAGGCCATACAGAGCGCGCCATGAACGAAGACTTCCAGCTCCATCTCCGGCACCTGCTGGCGGATCTCGCCAATCTCCTCCAGCGATAACTCGCGTGACAGGATTACCCGGCTCAGCCCCATCTGCTGCCAGAATTTTACCGTGGCCCAGTTGACCGCATTGGCCTGCACCGACAGGTGAATCGGCATCGTCGGAAAAGCCTCGCGCACCAGCATGATAAGACCGGGATCGGACATGATCAGCGCGTCAGGCTGCATCTCCACCACCGGCGTCAGGTCGCGAATAAAGGTTTTCAGCTTGGCGTTATGCGGTGCAATGTTCACCACCACATAGAATTTTTTGCCCAGCGCGTGCGCTTCATTGATGCCCAGCGCAAGATTTTCGTGAGTAAATTCGTTATTGCGCACCCGCAGGCTATAGCGCGGCTGGCCGGCATAGACGGCATCGGCCCCATAAGCAAAGGCGTAACGCATGTTTTTTAGCGTGCCAGCAGGGGAAAGCAGTTCGGGTTTCATGATCTTCTCACTGATGTCAGGTCAGTATGTCGCTTCAGGCGACAGGTGCAGGACCATTAAGCCCTGCAAAGGGTGCGGAATTGTAGGCAGTGAGAAAAGGGAAGTAAATTGATCGGGATCAAACTAGATCAAATGACAGGCATCGGCTTCCCAGCGATAGCCCATCCCGTAAACGGCGCGGATAAAAGGTTGCTCACTGTCGAGGTTCTCCAGCTTCCGCCGCAGATTCTTGATATGGCTGTCGATGGTGCGATCCGTGACCACGCGGTAGTCATCATAAAGATGGTTGAGCAGCTGTTCACGTGAAAAGACCTTGCCCGGTTCCAGCGACAACGTTTTCAGCAGGCGGAATTCCGCCGGAGTTAGATCCAGTGGCTTTTCGCGCCAGCTGGCGAAGAAGCGGCTTTCGTCGACCCGCAGCAACGAGGCGCTTTGCGGCTCTTCCGCTGAACGCCTGACCCGGCGCAGAATCGTTTTGACCCGTGCGACCACTTCACGCGGACTGAAGGGTTTGCAGATGTAGTCATCCGCGCCCAGCTCTAATCCCAGCAGCCGATCGATCTCCTCGGTACGAGCGGTAACCATAATAATCGGCAGCTCGGAATGACGGCGGATTTCACGGCAAAGCGTTAAGCCATCGGTGCCAGGCAGCATTAAATCCAGCAGCATCAGGTCGGGTGGCGTCTGACGCACATACTCCAGCACCGCGTTGCCGTCGGCGATGTGATGGGTACGGTAGTTTGAGGCGTGCAGATAATCGATCATCAGCTGCGCCAGTTTCGGCTCATCTTCGACCACCAGAATCAGCGGGTCGTGGTTTTCCTGGCTCATAAGCGTTTACACAAGGGGAACATAGCGCAAGTGTAGCGCGATTTTCAGTCCACCTAAATCAGAGTGCGACGCATGAATATCGCCACCATGTGCATCAGCGATATTTTTACAGATGGCCAGTCCCAGACCCGAGCCGCCGCTGGCGCGGTTGCGCGAGCCTTCGGTGCGGAAGAAACGCTCAAAAATCTGCACCTGATGTTCTTTATCCACGCCAGGTGCGCTGTCATCAAAATCGATGCACCAGTGGGGCGCTTCATACTTCAGTGTCACTTCAACGCGGCCACCGCTGTCGGTGTAGCGCAGGCTGTTCTCAAGAAGGTTGGTGAATAACTGCATCAGCCGGTCGGGATCGCCAAAGAACGGGGCGTTTTCGGGCAGATTCAGTTTCAGCGTCAGGCCGTGTGCGCGATAGCGCTCGGCAAAGCTGCCCGCCGTCACCTCCAGCAACTGAACCAGATCGGTGGCCTGTTTGCGGTAGGCAAGGGCACCCTCATCCGACAGCGACAGCTGGTGCAGATCGTCCACCAGCTTGGTCAGCACCACCACCTCGCTCTGCAGCGAGGCGATCGCTTCCGGCGTCAGTTTGCGCACCCCATCCTGCATCGCTTCCAGTTCACCACGCAGGATCGCCAGCGGCGTGCGCAGCTCATGGGAGATGTCGGCCATAAAAGCGCGCCGCATGCTCTCGTTTTTCTCCAGCGAGCTGGCAAGCAGGTTAAAGTCACCGGCCAGCTGGCCCAGCTCATCCCGGCTGCTGACCTCCACGCGGGTAGCAAAATTACCGGCCGCCAGATGATGGGTGCCGTCGACCAGTCGCTTGACCGGCGCCAGCAGACCGCGCGCCATCAGCCAGGTCGCCAGTGCCGCCAGCAGCGTTGAAAGCCCCACGATAATCCAGCTGGTCCGCCGCTGCTGTTGATCAAAGTTAATGTCCGTGCTGCGCGTCAGCCGCTCCGGCGGCGAGCCGATCACCCAGCCGACCACTTTATTGTTGCTGGTGGTGATGTTGCGTCGTGTGCCTTCGGGTGGCACCGGCGATTTTGGTCCGGCCAGCACTTTATACTGCTGGTCGAGGATCCAGAACTGGGTCCGCCAGCCGTGCGGCGGTAGCTGGCTGTTGCTGTCGGGATTCTGCTCCAGCGAGCGCAGCATGGTAAAGACCAGCCGATCGTTATGGCGCAAGAAATCCCAGTTGCCGTGCTGCTCATACTGATCGGCGAGGGCATCGCTGAGCAGGTTCAACCGCTGCTCGTTGCCGCGTTTAATGTAGTCGACAAAGCCGTGCTCGAAACTCATCCGAACGCCCCAGTGCATGGTGATCAGGACCAGCATGCAGGTAGCGAAAATCGCCATAAACAGTTTGGCACCGATGCCCAGTCGCAGGTTAACTCTCATTTTTCTCTCCGGCGTCGCAAATCAACGTTGGCATTCGTCTGTGGCGGAACGCGCCAGAACACCAGCGCGGGCAGAAGAATAATCAGCGACATGCAAAGGTAGGTATAAATAAACATTGAGTGATTCGCGGTGCTGTTCGCCATGTTTTCATGAGCAAATGCGCCCAGCAACAGCCCGGCGACGGTGACGCCAACACTCATCGACAGCTGCATAATCATCGACAACAGGCTGTTGCCGCTGGATGCCAGCTCATCGGGCAGCTCCTTCAGCGTCAGGGTATTCATTGAAGAGAAGCGAATGGCATTGACCATGCCCTGCAGAAACAGCACCAGCGGCAGTAGCCAGACCCAACCCATGAGCGCCACCAGGGGGAACAGCAGGACCACCAGCGCCAGCGCCACCGTCGACATCACCAGCACGTTGCGGTAGCCGTAAAGATTGACGATGCGCACCACTATGCGCTTCATCCCCATATTCCCCAGCACCATTGAAATCATCATCAGACCGGCGTGAAACGGGCTGTAGCCCATGCCAATCTGCAGAAAAATAGGGGTCATAAAGGGCAGCATGCCGCTGCCGATGCGGCCGGTAAAACTGCCCAGCAGACCAATGGCATAAACGCGGTTATCAAACAGTTTCAGGCTGAACAGCGCATTATCATTGCCGCGTGCATGTATCAGGTAGAAGAGCAGAGAGAACAGGCCAACGAGAATCATGGCACCCAGTAACAGCGGTGAGCCACCACTGCTGCGCTGGCCATCCAGCGCCAGTGTCAGGGTTGCCATGCCAGCGGCCAGCAGGATAAACCCGGCGAAATCAAAGCGCCGCGTCTGCATGCTGTAGTTGGGCATCAGCATCAGAGTGGCGATAGCGCCGGCGATGCCGACCGGAATATTGATGAGAAAGATCCAGTGCCAGCTGGCGTACTCTACTAACACACCGCCCAGTGCCGGACCCAGCAGCGGGCCAATCTGGCCGGGCAGGGTGACAAAGGTCATGGCGGACATATATTGCTCACGCGGCACGATTTTCATCACCGTCAGGCGACCCACGGGGACCATCATGGCGCCGCCAATCCCCTGAACCACGCGCGACAGCACCAGCTGATCCAGCGTGCCGGACATGGCGCACAGCAGCGAGCCGATACTGAACAGCAGAATCGCGCAGAAGAAAACGTTGCGCACGCCAAAACGATCCGCCAGCCAGCCACTGACCGGCAGCATCACCGCCACCGTCAGCACGTAATAGACGATCACCGAGTGCATGTGCAGCGGACTGACTCCCAGATCGTGCGCCATCGATGGGATCGCGGTATTGACGATGGTGGTATCCAGCGTCTGCATAAAGAAGCCGATGGCAACGATCCACAGTTGCCAGCGGACGTTAGTGCTTTGCGTAGTCATCGATCCCCCCGATAAAAGCATTACGCGCCGTGCCTGCCGACACACTCATTACGGCTATTGCGCGGCGGCGGTCAGCGGACGCTTTTTGCGCCGCAATTTATCCATCATCAGATAGACCACCGGCGTGGTGTAGAGTGTCAGCAACTGGCTCATCACCAGCCCGCCTGCAATGGTAATTCCCAGCGGTTGACGTAGTTCGGCACCGTCGCCGCTGCTCAGCACCAGTGGCAGCGCGCCAAACAATGCCGCCAGCGTGGTCATCATAATTGGCCGGAAGCGCAGCAGGCACGCCTGGAAAATCGCCTCTCGCGCACTCAGCTGGCCGTTACGCTCGGCCTCCAGCGCAAAATCGACCATCATGATGGCGTTCTTTTTCACGATGCCAATCAGCAGCAGAATACCGATCAGCGCAATCAGGCTAAAGGGCGTATCGAACAGTTCCAGCGCCAGCAACGCCCCGACACCCGCCGAGGGCAGGGTAGAGAGAATCGTCAGCGGATGCACATAGCTTTCGTAGAGGATGCCCAGCACGATATAGACCGCCGCAATGGCTGCCAGCATCAGCCAGAGCTGGCTGCTTTGCGACTGCTGAAACACCTGCGCCGTACCGGCAAAACTGCCGCGCACGCTGGAGGGCACACCAATCGCGGTCATGGTCCGTTCAATTGCTTCCGATGCCTGTGACAGCGACACACCCTCTGGCAGGTTAAAAGAGATCGTCGAGGCGGCTGACAGCCCTTCATGGTTCACCGACAGCGGCGCATTCGCCGGCTGCCAGTGGGCGAACCACGACAGCGGGATGGCTTTACCGTCGCTATTTATCACAAACATCTGTGAAAGAGCGCTGATATCCTGGGTGTAGCGCGGATCGACCTCCATCACCACTTTGTACTGATTAAGCGGCTGATAGATAGTGGAAATCTGACGCTGACCAAAAGCGTTATTCAGCAGGGCATTGGCCTGAGAGACATCAATGCCAAGCCGGGCCATGCTTTCACGATCGTAGGTCAGCGCCATTTCGCTGCCTTTATCCTGCTGATCGGAGTTCACGTCCGCCAGCTGCGGCAGCGCGGAGAACGCCTCGCGGATTTTCGGCTCCCACGTCCGCAGTGCGCCGAGATCGTCCGAGAGCAATGAATATTGATAAGCAGCATTCGATTCCCGCCCCCCTGCGCGCAGATCCTGCACCGCATTCAGATAGAGATTCGCCCCCGGCTCTTTCGCCAGCTTAGTGCGCAGCCGGGCGATTATTTCAAGGGCACTCTCTTTACGCTCCGACAGCGGCTTCAGCGAGATAAACATCGAGCCGCTGTTGGTCCGCATCCCACCGGTAAAGCCCACCACGCTGTCCACCGCCGGATCGGCCCCGACAATCTCCATAAAATCCTGCAGCTTGCTGCGCATCGCCTGAAAGGAAATGCTCTGATCGGCAGAGATAAAGCCGGAGAGTCGCCCGGTATCCTGTTCCGGCATAAAGGTTTTCGGGATATGAACGAATAGCCAGCCTGTCAGGGCGATGGTGGCGAAAAACAGCAGCAGCACCCAGCGTGCATGGTTCAGCACCACGTTAAGCGACCGACCGTAGCCTTGCTGAATCGCCATCAGTAGCCGGCCCACCCCGCGCTGACGTGGCTGGCTGCGCGGCGCGTGCGGCTTCAGCAGATAAGCGCACATCACCGGCGTCAGCGTGACCGAGATAAACAGCGAGATAAGAATCGACACCGACAGCGTAATGGAAAACTCAGAGAAGAAGCGGCCAATCAGCCCGCCAATCATCAGGAGCGGCAGGAACACCGCAATCAGCGACAGGCTCATCGACAGCACGGTAAAGCCGACTTCACGCACCCCTTTTAGCGCGGCAGCCAGCGGCTTCATGCCGGCTTCCACGTGACGGGCAATGTTCTCCAGCACCACAATCGCATCGTCCACCACAAAACCGGTAGCAATGGTCAGCGCCATCAGTGACAGATTATTCAGGCTGAAGCCGCACAGGTACATCGCGGCAAACGTGCCGATTAGCGAAACCGGCACGGCAACGGCCGGGATCAGCGTGGCGCGGCCCGAGCGCAGGAAAACAAACACCACCAGAATCACCAGCGCCACGGCGATAATCAGCGACTGCTCCACTTCATGCAGCGAGGCGCGAATAGTGGGCGAGCGATCCTGAGCAATCTCAAGATCGATGGCAGCAGGGATCACTTCATGCAACAGCGGCATTTCAGCGCGAATCCGATCGACCGTATCAATGACGTTCGCTTCAGGCGTTTTGCGGATCAGCAGCAGAACCGCAGGTTTACCCCGTGACATTCCGGCGTTGCGCACGTCCTGAACCGAATCCTCTACCGTCGCCACATCCGACAGCCTGACCGCCGCGCCGTTGTTGTAATGCACCACCAGCGGCTGATACTCCCGGGCAGTCTGCAGCGCGTCATTGGTTCGCAGTTGCCAGCGCTGCTGACCGTCATCCAGTGCGCCCTGCGGTCGTCGCTGATTGGCATTGGAGATAGCGGTGCGCACCGCATCCAGCGATACGCCCTGGTTAAACAGTGCCTGGGGATTCAGCGCCACGCGCACCGCAGGCAGCGAACTGCCGCCCACGGTGACATCGCCCACGCCTTCAATCTGTGACAGCTTCTGCGCCAGCTGGGTAGAGGCGTAGTCATAAAGCTGACCCGGATTGTAGGTATCTGAGGTCAGCGTCATGATCATGATCGGCGCATCAGAAGGGTTAACTTTCCGGTAGGTTGGACGCGACGGCATGCCGGTGGGCAGCAGGCTTTGCGCGGCGTTAATGGCGGCCTGCACGTCGCGCGCCGCGCCGTTAATGTCGCGATCAAAATCAAACACCAGAATGATGCGGGTGCTACCCAGCGAACTGGTGGAGGTCATTTCACTGACCCCCGCGATGCGTCCCAGCGAGCGTTCCAGCGGTGTAGCCACCGACGATGCCATGATTTCCGGTGAGGCGCCCGGCAGCGAGGCCGAGATGACGATGACCGGAAAATCGACCTGCGGCAGCGGTGCCACCGGTAGCAGACGGAAGCCCAGCATCCCGGCCAGGGCGATGGCCAGTGTCAGCAGGGTCGTGGCGACGGGCCGATGGATGAAGAGGGCAAAAAACTTCACTCTGCGGCCTCCGTACGGCCAAAGCGTCGGCGGGTAGCATGCGCCAGGCGGTCAAACAGCAGATAGATCACCGGTGTGGTGAACAGCGTCAGTACCTGACTCAGAATCAGGCCACCGACCATGGCGATTCCCAGCGGATGACGCAATTCGGCACCGACGCCGGTGCTGAGCATCAGCGGCAGCGCACCGAGAAGGGCTGCCAGTGTGGTCATCAGAATCGGACGGAAGCGCAACAGACAGGCCTGATAGATGGCATCTACCGGCTTCATGCCCTGTTCACGTTCGGCTGCCAGCGCAAAGTCGATCATCATGATGGCGTTCTTTTTCACGATGCCGATCAACAGGATGATGCCGATAATTGCCACGATATCCAGCTCATTGCCGCTGAGCATCAGCGCCAGCAGCGCGCCGACACCGGCAGTGGGCAGTGTTGAGAGAATCGTAATCGGGTGAATAAAGCTTTCATAGAGCACGCCCAGCACGATGTACATCGCCACGATGGCTGCCACAATCAGCCAGACGGTGCTGCTCAGCGCCGCCTCAAACGCCAGCGTACTGCCCTGGAACTGGGTCATCAGCTCCGCGGGCATGCCCAGCTGCGCTTCCGCCTGCGACACCGCCTTCACCGCATCTTCCAGCGAATAGCCATCAGCCACGTTGAAGGAGAAGGTCGCCGACGGGAACTGGTCCAGATGGTTAATGCTGAGCGGCGTGTGACGCTGTTCAATACGGGCGATGGCGCTCAGCGGAACGCTGCCGCCATCGCTGCTGTTAAGGCGAATCGCCTCCAGGCTCTCCAGCCCCGGTGTGGCGTTATTATCCTGCTCCAGCACCACACGATACTGATTTGCCTGGGTATAGATGGTGGAGATGAGTCGCTGCCCAAACGCGTTGTACAGCGCGTTATCGACATCGGCCATGCTGATACCGAGGCGGCTGGCGCTGTCGCGGTCAACGTTGACATAAGCTTCCAGCCCCTGATCCTGCCAGTCACTGCTGACGTCACGCAGCTGTGGCAGGGTACTGAGCCGGGTCAGCAGGGCCGGCACCCAGGTGCTAAGCGACGACAGGGAGCCGGACTGCAGCGTGAACTGGTACGGCGTGCGGCTCGCCTGGGTATCGATGGTGAGATCCTGCACCGCCTGCAGCCAGAGCTGCACGCCCGGCAGCTGACTGACCTGTTGTTGCAGGCGTTGCTGAATAGCCGGAATGCGGTCGTCGCGTTGATCCAGAGGTTTAAGGTTAATCTGCAGTCGCGCGCTGTTCAGTGAGGCATTGGTGCCATCGACGCCGACGAACGAGGTCATGCTCTCAACCGCCGGATCTTTCATGATGATGGAGGCAACGTCGCGGGTGCGCTCTGCCATGCTGGCGTAGGAGACCGACTGCGGTGCCTGCAGCGTACCCTGAATAATGCTGTTGTCCTGCTGCGGGAAAAAGCCTTTCGGGATCACCATCCACAGCAGCAGCGTCAGCACAAGGGTGCCAAGCGCGACCGACAATGTCAGCCAGGGGTGATTCAGCACCCGTTTCAGGCCACGGCCATAGGCGGCCACGATACGATCAAACATCGCCTCGCTGGCCCGTGAAAAGCGGTTCTGTTTACGCAGCGACTCTGCGCTCAGCATCCGGGCGCACATCATCGGCGTCAGGGTGAGTGACACTACTGCGGAAATCAGAATCGCTACGGCCAGCGTCACGGCAAATTCGCGGAACAGACGGCCAATTACGTCGCCCATAAACAGCAGTGGAATCAGTACCGCAATCAGCGAAAAGGTCAGGGAGATAATGGTAAAGCCGATCTCACCGGCACCTTTCAGCGCGGCGGTAAGCGGCTTTTCCCCTTTTTCGATATAGCGCGAGATGTTCTCAATCACCACAATGGCATCATCGACCACAAAACCCGTGGCAATGGTCAGCGCCATCAGCGTCAGGTTATTAATGGAAAAACCGAGAAAGTACATCGCCGCAAAGGTGCCGATCAGCGACAGCGGCACCGCCACCGCCGGGATCAGCGTGGCGGGCACGTTACGCAGGAACAGATAGATAATCATCACCACCAGCGCCATCGCCAGTATCAGCTCAAACTGCGTGTCGTTCACCGACGCGCGAATATTGGTGGTGCGGTCGGTGAGCAGTTTCACCTCTACCGATTTGGGCAGCGTTTCCGTCAGGGCGGGCAACATGGCACGGATATTATCTGCAGTGGCGATAATATTAGCGCCAGGCTGACGCTGGACATTAAGCACAATCGCCGCATCGCGATTGGCCCAGGCGCCAAGCCAGCTGTTTTCTGCTCCCTGTTCAATGGTCGCCACGTCACCAAGACGCACCGGCGCGCCATTTTTGTAGCTGATAATCAGCTGGCGATAATCTTCCGCGGATTTCATCTGGTCATTGGCTGACAGGGTAATAGAACGCGTCGGACCATCCAGACTGCCTTTGGCGGAGTTAACGTTGGCATTGCTGATGGCGGTTCGCACCGTTTCACTGGTCAGACCCAGCGCCGCCAGCGCCTGCGCATTCATTTTTACCCGCACTGCCGGGCGCTGACCGCCTGACAACGTCACCAGGCCGACACCGCTGACCTGCGAAATTTTCTGCGCGACCCGCGTTTCCACCATGTCCTGCACCTGCGTCAGCGGCATGCTGCGCGTCGTGACGGCCAGCGTCATGATGGGCGGATCGGCAGGGTTTACTTTGCTGTAGACCGGTGGATTGGGCAGGTCGTTGGGCAACAGATTAGTGGCGGAGTTAATGGCCGCCTGCACCTCCTGCTCGGCCACATCCAGCGGCAGCGTCAGCTGAAACTGCAGTGTTACCACCGAGGCACCGCCGGAGCTTTGCGATGCCATCTGTTTCAGCCCCGACATCTGACCAAACTGACGCTCTAGTGGGGCGGTAATGGAGGAGGTGACCACATCCGGGCTGGCACCAGGATAAAGCGTAACCACCTGGATGGTCGGATAATCGACTTCCGGCAGTGCCGAGACCGGCAGGAACCGGTAGCCCAGCACTCCGGCCAGCAAAATCGCAATCATCAACAGCGTGGTGGCGACCGGACGCAGAATAAACTGGCGTGACGGCCCGCCACTGTGATCGGGAGGCATGACCTGCATTACTCACGCTCTCCTTTTGACGGCAGGGCGGCGCGGGTGGCGCGCGGTGCGTTGCTCTGCGGCGCGACCACCTCGACTTTCGCGCCTTCGGTCAGACGATCCAGACCATCGGTCACGACCCGTTCACCGGCTTCCAGACCGGCGCTGACCACCACTTTCTGGCTATCCTGCAGGCCGGCAATCACGCTTTTCTTGCTGACCTTGTTGTCACTGTTGACCACCCAGACAAAGTGGCCTTCGTTGCCCATCTGTAATGCGGCAGGCGGAATCACAACGGCATTCTGCAAGGTGTTGACCTTGAGCCGAACATTGACGAACTGATTAGGGAAGAGGGCGTCATCCTGATTATCAAACCGCGCTTTGATTTTTATGGTGCCGGTCGTCACATCAATCTGGTTATCAAGGCTCAGCAGTTTGCCGCTGGCGATTAAATTCTCATTACTGCGATCCCAGGCCTCCACCAGCAGCGGCTGGCCGCTTTTCTGTGCCTTGAGAATGGAACTGATGCTGTTCTCCGCCAGGGTAAAGACCACATCAATCGGGTGCGTCTGGGTGATCACGACGATACCGGTGGTGTCGCCACTGGTGACGTAGTTGCCGACATCCACCTGTTTCAGGCCGACACGGCCGGCAATCGGTGCAGTGATTTTGCTGTAGGTCAGATTGAGCTGCGCACTGGCGACGCCGCCCTCATCCGCTTTCAGGGTGCCCAGCGTTTCATTCACCAGTGAGCGCTGGGTATCCAGCTCCTGCTGCGATACCAGCGACGTTTTTGCCAGCTTCTCGAAGCGCGCCAGGTCGCGACGGGCATTGGCCAGCGTCGCCTGATCTTTCGCCAGCTGGCCCTGAGCCTGGGTTAACGCCACCTGGTAAGGACGTGGGTCGACTTCTGCCAGCAGATCGCCCGCGTTGACCTGCTGGCCTTCGGTAAAGTGGATCGCCAGCAGATCGCCATTGACCCGGCTACGCACCGTGGCCGTGTTAGCCGCCGTGACGGTACCCAATCCGCTAAGGTATTGCGGCACGCTCTGGCTGGTAGCCGTCGCTGCCTGAACCGGGGCGAGTGGCCGACGAGCGCCGTCACCGCTGCCCTTGCCACCTCGAGGCCCGGGCGAGTCCGTCTGGCTGCTGCTCTGTGGCTGGGCAGTGCGCTGCCAGGCATAGTAGCCGCCAGCGGCCACAGCAATCAGGGCCAGTGCGATCAGTGTTTTCTTCATAACAGGGTGTCGGGTGCTCATGATTGTTGATGCTCTCCAGCAGTGACGTAGTCCCAGGCGCAGGCATCAAATGGGTAGCCTGCAAACGACAGAGTGTAGTCGCCTCTGACAGGCAAAATTTGAAGGAAATAAGGATATCTGTCAGGGCCGGGTAATTATGCCTGTTATTACATTAATCGCAGCACAATCGTCATAAAGGCGTGAAAACACTTTGCTATGCTGAGAAACAGGCAGTTTGTCAGGCAAATTAAGGAGCAGATAATGAGTCAGAATCAAACCCGGCAGTTGGGTGACAGTGGGATTACGGTGCCGTTACTGACGTTTGGCGGCAATGTGTTTGGCTGGACGGTGGATCAACCCACCTCGTTTTCTCTGCTGGATGGGCTGGTTGAACGAGGGCTGTGGTTCATCGATACCGCCGATGTCTACTCCCGCTGGGCGCCAGGCAATAAAGGCGGTGAATCCGAAACCATTATTGGAGAGTGGCTGAAGAAAAGCGGAAAACGTGACCAGATCGTGCTGGCAACCAAAGTTGGCATGGAAATGTCGCCTGAGAAGACCGGGCTGAAGCCGCAATATATCCGTCAGGCAGTCGAAGATTCACTTCGCCGCTTACAGACTGACTATATCGATCTCTATCAGGCACACCGCGACGATCAGGATACGCCGCTGACGGAAACGCTGAGCACCTTTGACAGCCTGATCCGTGAAGGTAAAGTGCGCGCCATTGGTGCCTCCAATTACAGCGCAGCGCGTCTGCAGGAGGCGTTGAAGGTGAGTGAATCGCAGGGGCTGGCGCGTTATGAAACGCTGCAACCGCAATATAACCTGTTTGACCGCCAGCCTTATGAGTCGGAACTGGAGCCCGTTGTCATGGCGCAGGGTTTAGGCGTGATCAACTACTACTCGCTTGCCAGCGGTTTTCTCAGTGGCAAATATCGTGATGCAGCAGATGCCGGTAAAAGCGCACGCGGGCAGGGCGTGGTGGAGAAATACCTTAACCCGCGCGGTCTGCGGATCCTGGATGCGCTGGATGCCATCAGTGAAGCCCATCAGGCGACGCCAGCTCAGGTGGCACTGGCATGGCTGATTGCCCGTCCTGGCATCACCGCCCCGATCGTCAGTGCGACGTCGATTAAACAACTCGACGATCTGGCTGGTGCGATGCAACTGACGCTGACCCCCGCGCAGATCGCGCAACTGAACCAGGCGAGCCGTTAAATTCAGGGGCGCCAGCGCCCCTTTTTACGGTATGCCTGTGCAGGAAGTAAGCCCGCCCAAAGAATAATCAATCAGAGATCCCGATCACACTTGCATTAATAAACGGATGTTACGGGAAATTATGCGCACGTATTTATAAAAAACAGCGTTTACCCAGCACTATCCTCTGCGCGTCACTTCCCGTAACTCACATAAGAATAAACAAGATGAAAAACAGAAAAGCACCCACCTTTTCCGCTGCCAGTATGGCAACGGGCACCCTGATCCTGGCCATTTTTTCTTCACAAGCCATGGCTGCTGACGCGCTGAGTCCGGACTCCGAATGGATGTTTGGTGACTGGGGCGGCTACCGAACGCAATTGCAGGATGACGGCATCAAGTTTGACGTCAACTACACCATGGAGAGCGCCGCAAATTTAGGGGGTGGCGCAAATACCAACACCACCATGCGCTACAGCGACCAGTGGACGTTCGGTACCAATTTCGACCTGCAAAAGCTGCTGGACTGGCAGGATGCCGAATTTCAGATGACCGTGACGAATCGTAACGGACAGAATGTTTCTGAGCAGGTCGCGGATCAACGCACCGGGATGCTCTCCTCCGTGCAGGAGGTGTATGGTCGCGGCCAGACCTGGCGTCTGACACAGTTCTGGTTACGCAAAGGATTGTTTAACGATGTGGTCGATCTGAAAGCCGGACGCGTGACGGTGGGTGAAGACTTCGATAATTTCGATGGCAACCTGTTCCAGAACCTGGCACTGGGCAGCGGACAGGCAGGTAACTGGCGCGGCGACCGCTGGTTCAACTGGCCGGTATCGCAGTGGGGCGGTCGGATTAAGTTCAATATCACCCCGGAGGTCTTCTTCCAGGTTGGTTTCTACGATCAGAACCGAGCTAACTATGATCGTGGAGATGGCTTCCGTCTGGATACCAGCAATTCCGAGGGCAATCTGGTGCCGGTGGAACTGGGCTGGAAACCGACGTTCGGGCCGGAGAAATTACCGGGTAACTACCGCATCGGTTATTACTATTCGTCGGTGGATGGCGATGTTTATGGCAGCTGGCGCAATGGCGGCTATCAGGATCAGGCGCATGCCTATGGCGGCTATCTGCTGTTACAGCAACAGCTGACCGCGCAGGATGGCGATGTGAATCGTGGTCTGGGCGTGCGGGTTCAGGCGGTGATGAACGATCACAAGACCTCGAAGACGGATAACTACCAGTCTATCGCGTTTACCTGGACAGGACCGTTTGATGCCCGTCCTCAGGATGAGATCGGCGTGGGCGCGTCGCGTATTCATGTGAACAGCGACTACACCCGCGCTCTGCGTCAGCAGAATCAGGCGAATGGCGAGAGCCGCTTTGACAGCCCGACTTATCTGCCGATTCAGGAAGGTTCAGAGTACAACTATGAGGTTTATTACAACGCCAAAGTGACGAACTGGATGTCACTGCGACCAAACCTGCAGTATGTGGTGGCGCCAGGCGCGGTAAGCGAAGTGAAGGATGCGTTTATCGGCGGTATCAGCGCCAATATTGCCTTCTGATTTACAGCCCAAAAGGGCTCAGATGTATCAGGCAGACTGCTCCCAAACGTAAAGCGATGGGAGCGTGCTCATCGTTGTCTGCAAACAAAAACGATAAGCAGTTGCCGTTTGAGATTGATGACGAAGTTTGGCTCGGTTAGCTGTGAGATCGAGCCAGTGCAGTAAACACGGTCAGATCGGAAAGTCGCTTACACCAATCCCTAGCACGCTCGGCCCGCGCCGTCCATGGCGCGGGACGCTTTCCTCCTCTGACCGTGTTCCCTGCTTGTTGAGTTATTCCGTCGCTGCCAGTTACACCATGATTTGAATTTGTCAGCAGTCTGAAAGGGCACTTAAAGGTGCTTTTTTTTACATAGCAGGGCTGCCAAAGATCAACGGAACATCACTTCTGCCCAGCGGGCCAGCCCGGCGGTGACGGAGGCGAAATCATCGCCGCCCGCAATCGGCGTATCCGGCAGCGTCTGCTGCAGTGCCGCGCGCAGTAACGGTGAACGCGCACTGCCGCCGGTCAGGTAGATGACATCCGGTTTAATCTGGCTGGTGGCTAAGGCCAGCTGCACCTGCTCCAGAATTTTCTCCAGCGGCTGACTGATGGCGTCCTGCAACTGCTCCACACCAATTTCTGTCTCTAAGGCCGCGGCAATAAAGTCGAGAGAGGCGGTATGCGCCGGGCTGGCTGACAGCGCAATCTTGCTCTCTTCCGCTGCCCGCACCAGGCGATAACTGAGTTTTTGCTGCCACACTTTCAGCAGGCGAGCCACCACATCACCCTGTTCAGCATCCCGCACTAAATCCCGCAGCCACTTTCCGCAGGCCGGGCTGTAGAAGTCGCTCTGTGCCGGCACATCATTTATCGCGATGGCGTTCCACCACGGCAGGGCTGGCAAGGCGGTGCCTTTCTGGGTATTACCACCCAGGCCAAGTAGCGGCATCAGGGTCTTAAACGTCAGCATGATATCCAGGTCGTTACCGCCAACGCGGCAACCGCTATGGCCCAACAGGCTTTCGCGGCGGTCGGCCTTATCACGCCACTTTGGCCCCATCAGCAACATCGAGCAGTCGGTGGTTCCGCCGCCGATATCCACAACCAGCACGGTTGTTTCCTGTTTGAGTGTGGCTTCGAAATCGAGTCCGGCTGCCACCGGTTCAAACTGAAATTCCACGTCGCGGAAACCGGCACGGTGTGCTGCGCGAAGCAGAATGCCTTCAGCCTGCTGGTTAGACTCTTCACTGCCTAAGCCCTGGAAGTTGACCGGACGCCCGATCACAGCCTGATCGATAGCGTGATCAAGCTGGCTTTCGCCCTTTTGGCGGATGTGCAGCATCATAGCGCAGACCAGATCTTCAAACAGAGCAATCTGCTGCGGCTTCAGGCCAGTGGCACCGAGAAAGGATTTGGGGGATTTAACGAACCAGACATCTTCGGGATCGACCATATAGTGCTGCAGCGCGGTAAGGCCAAACTGCACACTGTTGGGCTGAACCTCAATATCTTCTTCGCGGTTATAACGCAGGGCGCGCTGCAACAACGCGGTGGTTTCGCTATCAGGTGTTGCCACCTGATGATGGCGATAGAGCCATTCGCTGATCGACTCGCGGGTAGGCGCACAGATCATCGACGGCAGCAGGCGCTGATCATTTTCCAGCGTTAACAGACGTGGCGTGCCATTTTCGCTGACTGCAATTGAGCAGTTAGCCGTACCGTAATCGAATCCTATGAACATTTTCGCCCCCATGCCGGAAAAAAGGGGGCGACTTTAGCGCAGCTTCATCAGTGTAGCAAGCAGGTCGCGCTGGAATTAACGGATAGCGAAGATTCGATCTTCGGCCAGTGCGCGTAATGGCTGCCGCTCGGCCACGGCACTGCCCCAGACGCCATCCACATCAAGGGTAGCCAGCGTGCTGAGCACAGCAGGGACCGAAACCGGACCGGCCAGCACCGCGATGTTACGCTGCGTTGCCTGGCCCTGAATAATGGTCAGCAGCATCTCATCCATCAGATTATTGTGAACGTTAGCAACCAGTTCAGGTGCCAGTACCAGGTAATCAACTACCTCGTTACTCAGCAGAGTAAACGCGTCCAGATTTCGGCCAAAATGTTGCAATACGATACGGCAGCCACACTGCCGCAGTTGCAGCAGTGCGGAATAGAGCTGATCGCCTTTGCTCAACACGCTGGCCGCAGGGAAAGCGAAACCACAGTGGCTTTCAGAGAGACCGGCCGCGACAAAGCGCTGACAGAGTTGCTCCACAAAGGCGGCATCACTGAGTATCCCGGCATCAAGCGGCAAAATCACCGGAATGCCTTTCTGATTGAGCTTTTCCACGTCGTGGCGGAAAAAAACCGCAAGAATATTGTTATCGAGACGACGTCGCAGCGTCTCATCGTGCAGGTTATTGCGCAGCAACGTCTCATCCAGCAGTAATCCATCTGCGGTTAACAGCTGTACATCAAGCAGCCAGATAAAGGCGGCCTGCGGGGTTTTGGGTGGCGCAACAGGCCAGGCGGGCAGTTCAATCTGCAGCGCATCAATCATCGCGGCATCCATTCCCTGATGGTTACCCGGCAGCGGTAAGCTATGCTGCTCATAAATCATCAGTCGTCCACGCCCACTGCGTTTGGCGTTGTAACAGGCGATATCCGCCTGAGAAAGGACGTCGCTGCTCTGACAGTTTTCTGCTGAAATTTGTGTCACTCCCGCACTGGCGCCCACATGATAGAGGCGACCCAGCCACTGGAAGCGGTAATCGTTGACTGCAGCGACGATGCGCTGCACCACGTCATGTGCCTGACCCACATCGCAATCAGGCATCAGAAGCGCAAACTCATCGCCGCCCAGTCGGGCCAGGAAGTCGCTGCTGCGCAGATGGTGCTGCATCAGATCGGAGAGCTCGCGCAGCAATGCATCGCCTGCAGCATGCCCTGCGGTGTCATTGACCGCTTTAAACTTATCCAGGTCGATAAACACCAGCACATGCTGATGCTGATGTTCAGCGGCATCAAACAGCAGACGTTTAAGCTGAAGCTCAAAGCTGGCGCGGTTAGGCAGGCGGGTCAGGGTGTCGTGGAGGGCGCTGTAACTCAGGCGCTTCATCAGTTTACGTGATTCACTCACATCCTGAATAACCATGACGGCACCCTGTTCCACGCCCGCTTCTGAACGCAGTGGCGTGATGCTGTAATGAATATCGATGTGGCCGCCATCCGGGGTGTGGAGCACCAGATCTTCAGCCAGACTGGGGGTGATTTTTTCCGGTGGCAACTGGCACAACAGCAGATTCTCCACTTTCGGGCCGTTACGTCCCTGAGTTATGTGCAGCAGCTCACTGAGCGGCTGCCCGGCAGCCTGCTCCTGTGACAAGCCACTCATCTTCTCCGCCACCGGATTCATAAAGGCGACACGCATCTCTTTGTCCGTGCTGATAACCGCTTCGCCAATTGAGTCCAGGGTTATCGCCATGCGCTCTTTCTCCTGAAACAGCGCTTCGTTCAGATTACGAAGCGGGGTGATGTCCTGGCAGATCCCCAGCATGCGCTCAATGCGGCCCTCTTTACTCAGTAAACGGTTTGCCTGGGTGCGCACCCAGCGCTGGCCCTCGGCATTAACCACGCGATACTCCATGTGAAAAGCACTGCGCAGCTCAATCGCCTGTTGCACCGTCAGCGCAGCATACTCCCGATCTGCGGTATGCAGCAGATGGATCCAGAGGTCATAGCTGGGCGACTCATGAGAGGCGAGACCAAACAGGGCATACATGCGCTTGTCCCATAACATTTCACCGGTCAGCAGGTTCCACTCCCACACGCCAATGCCACCGGCTTCGTTGGCCAGCGTGATGCGCTCCATCAGCCGGCGATTCACCTGCTCACTCTGCTTCAGCTCAGAGATATCAATAATTTGCGCGATAAAATAGAGCGGTTCCTGGCTGCCATCGCGCACCAGCGATACCGTGAGGCGTGCCCAGACAATCTCACCATCTTTACGAAAATAGCGCTTCTCAAACGTGTACGTATCAATCTCACCTTCCAGCAATCGGCTGGTATGTTGCAGATCAAGGCTCAGATCATCGGGATGCGTAATTTGCTGGAATGTCAGGCGTTTGAGCTCTTCGGCCGGATAGCCAAGGATATCGCACAGCGAGCGGTTAACCTGCAGCCATTTACCCTGAGGCGCCACCAGCGCCATACCGATTGCAGAGTATTCCATGGCGTGACGGAAGCGGGTTTCGCTGTCGGTGATGTGGAGTTTTTCACGCCGGAACGCATCCATCACCAGCGACATAATGTGGCTGGGGATCAACACCAGAAGGAAAGGTAACCAGCTGGAGACCGGGCCCAGCGCGCTGTTGTTGTTTACTACGCTGACCGCATCCAAAGCCAGCAGCATCGAGATAAAACTGGCGTTGATGAAGAACAGCACAAACGCCTGCAGCTTGGGCAGGCGCACCGCGCACCAGAACAGGATTACGACAATAAAGGTAAAGGGCCAGGGCAGAAAACGCAGCGACAGATAACTGGCACCCAGGGTCAGGAGCAGCGTCATCAACGTTTCTGGCAACTGCCTGCCCAGCTCGCTGAACTGGGCCCGTCGCAGCGGCCAGGGCAGCAGCAGCAGCATCGGGCCTAACACCAGCATGCCGATGATTTCTGAGATCACCCATGTATAGAAGAAGGGAAACGAAGCATGGCCGCTGACCTGCAGCGTCCATAGCGCCAGCAGTCCGCCCAGAACCGGTGTCACGATACCCACCGATAACACCATCCGGGCCCAGTCATGCAGAGAGTTCAGTGGCGCGCGCCGATCCAGCAGCGCGCGCAGCAGCATGCCACCGACACTGGCCTGAATAAGGTTTAACAGGGCGAATTTAATGTTTGAAAAGGCGGGCCCGATGATGATGGCGTTGGCCGCGGCGGTGCCCAGCACACAGGCAGTCAGCAGCAGGGGTAGCTGTCGTGACGGACAGCGGAAAACCACCACAGTCATTAATGTCGTCGGGAACCAGAGCGGGGAGATTTTCCCGCTGACCACGATCAGTTCAAGACAGAACAGTGTCAGGACAAACACTATACAGCCAAGGAACAGCGCCGAAAGCCAGCAGTTTGGCGTGCTCTTTTGCGGGGACAGGATCTCTATCGTCATGCGGACTTCCGTCAGGGTGCAACGCTCCGCTACGGCGAATCAGGCACCAGTCATTCTCTGACTGCATGCTAGCACATTCGGCAAAGAAAAAAGGGGTGAAATCAATATTGCCCGTTATTCGGTGAATTGACGGGCACAGAGAAATTGATGACCAGCGTATTGATTACTGGCGGAAAAGATCGGCGCGGGTATAGGGCTTCTCCAGCCCCGCGAGGCTGGCTGAGAAGCGTTCCAGAAACTGTTGCGTCGTGGCGACACGGCCATGACCCATTAATAGAAACGGCACTAACAGTGCAGCACCGATCTGTGGCCAGCTAAAGCCTTTGAGCGCGGTGCGGCGCTGAGAGATCAGAAACGCGGTACTCAACGTGAAGCCCAGCAGCAAACCGGTGGCAACCTCACTTTTCGAGTGAGCGTGGATGATCAGACGCGAGAACCCAACCATCAGAGGAATCAGGTAACCCACGCCAATCGCGGCAATGCGCCATTTTGCTGACCAGCGTCCGGAAATCAGCCACAGCATCACTGGCCACAGGGTAGCGGACATCGCGCTGTGACCGCTGAAGCCGGTAAAATTAAAGCGGGCACTGCCGATGCCAAACCCGAGAAACAGAATCTTTGAGATGCTGACTGTCAGGCCAGCCAGGCCAAAGGCCACAATCCAGTAAAAGACCGTAAGGCGGTTATCACTTTTCCACGGCAAAATCAGCGCAATAATCACCGCTGTCGGAATCAACAGCATGCTGTCGCCAAAATAGGTCAAAGTCTTCCAGTGCATACCACTCCTGATGCATCATTTGGTCGTCATGTTAACGACACGCGTTCAGACAACAGCGTGCCGCACAGGCCATTTTTTTATAATATGGTGTGCTGCTAGTTTATCGGTGAAATGAGTGGCGTCCAAAGGAGAAAGTCTGAAAAGACGCCGGTGCCATTTTTCTGGCATCAAAAGGCCGAAATCCCTATACTTAGCGCGAACACACCCTCTCCATTTCGGCCCGTCCGCTGCCCGCGTAATGTGTGACCAGTGGCAGGCTCCAGTTATCAGGTCTTAAAAAAGTATGACTGACAAGTCTCATCAGTGCGTGATTGTAGGCATTGCCGGCGCTTCCGCATCCGGTAAAAGTTTAATTGCCAGCACGCTCTATCGTGAAATCCGTGATCAGGTAGGTGACGAGCATATCGGGGTTATCCCGGAAGATGCTTATTACAAAGATCAAAGTCACCTCACCATGGAAGAGAGGGTTAAAACCAATTATGACCATCCGAGTGCGATGGATCATGATTTGCTGTTGCAGCATCTGCAGGCGGTAAAAGCCGGGCAGGACATTGAGCTGCCGGTCTACAGCTACGTTGAGCACACCCGCACTCAGCAAACGCAGCACCTGAAAGCGAAAAAGGTCATTATTCTTGAAGGCATTCTGCTGTTAACCGATGCCCGTCTGCGCCAGGAACTTAACTTTTCTATCTTCGTCGACACGCCGCTTGATATCTGTCTGATGCGCCGTATGAAACGTGACGTCAATGAGCGCGGCCGCTCAATGGATTCGGTAATGAGTCAGTATCAGAAGACCGTACGTCCGATGTTTCTGCAGTTTATCGAGCCATCAAAACAGTACGCCGATATCATTGTGCCGCGCGGCGGAAAAAACCGTATCGCCATTGATATCCTGAAGGCGAAAATTAACCAGTTTTTTGAATAACCCACGTCCATCCGGACGGGTGCAGACCGGTGGCAGGCACGCTGTCACCGGTTCGCTACACTTATGCCATGGAGTTTCCGCAATGAGATTATGCGATCGCGATATTGAAGCCTGGCTGGACAATGGCAAACTGGCCATTGAGCCACGCCCGCCTGTCGAGCGCATTAATGGGGCAACCGTCGATGTGCGCCTGGGGAATCAGTTCCGCACCTTCAGCGGCCATACCGCGGCCTTTATCGACCTGAGTGGCCCGAAACAGGAAGTAAGCGCGGCACTGGATCGGGTCATGAGCGATGAGATCGTGTTGCCTGATGGTGAAGCCTTTTTCCTCCATCCGGGTGAGCTGGCGCTGGCGGTAACGCTGGAATCCGTGACGCTGCCTGACGACCTGGTCGGCTGGCTGGATGGCCGTTCATCACTGGCGCGCCTCGGGCTGATGGTGCATGTGACGGCGCACCGCATTGATCCAGGCTGGCAGGGTCGTATCGTGCTGGAGTTCTACAATTCAGGTAAACTGCCACTGGCTCTGCGTCCGGGTATGTTAATCGGCGCGCTGAGTTTTGAACCGCTTTCAGGCCCGGCTGCGCGTCCTTATAACCGACGTGAAGATGCTAAATATCGGGGTCAGCAGGGCGCTGATGCCAGCCGTATCGATAAAGACTGATCTGAGGATGTAATGAAAAGAGTGATAACCACGCTGGCCATCCTGTTAGTGGTGGTCGTAACGGGATTGAGCGCGCTGGTGCTGCTGGTCAATCCCAACGACTTCCGTACCTATATGGTGCAACAGGTTGAACAACGCAGTGGTTATCGCCTTGAGGTCAGTAACGATTTGCGCTGGCACGTCTGGCCTCAGCTCAGCATCCTGGCTGGGCGGATGAGCCTCACCGCGCCGGGGGCGACTCAGCCGCTGGTCTCAGCGGAGAACATGCGTCTCGATGTTGATCTCTGGCCTCTTTTATCCCATCAGCTCAGCGTCAGTCAGGTGTTGCTGAAAAATGCGATAGTGCGGGTAACGCCCGACAGTAGCGCGCAGCCTGCCAGAAATGCCCCTCAGGGTCCGCGTGATGCGGAGCCTGCCTCGCCATCCACCGGCTGGTCATTTGATATCGCTAAACTGCGGGTAGCCGACAGTCTGCTGATCTGGCAACAGCCAGGCGGCGACGAATATAATTTCCGCGACCTCAACATTACGATGGATCAGGACGCGAACAAGCTGGCGACACTCTCTCTGAGCACGACGCTGATGCGCAACCAGCGCAACGCCGCGCTGAATCTCAAAGGCCAGCTGGATGCTGCGCAATATCCGCACCGTCTTACCGGCCAGCTGCAGCAGCTCGATTACACCTTATCGGGCGCCGACATTCCGTCTCAGGGGATTAAAGGGTCGTTAAGCCTGCAAGGCGAATGGAATGGTGACCGGCAGCAGTTCTCCTTTAGTGGTCTGCAGCTCACCGCAAATGACAGTACCCTGACCGGGCAGGGCAGTGGTCATGTGGTGCCGCCACAGCAGCTGGCGCTGGATCTGAAAGCCAGCAACCTGAATCTCGATAATTTACTCACCAGTGCGCCCGTTTCTGAAGCGCCTGGCGCGCAGCACGCCACCGTGGCCCGTTCGCCGGTGATTGCTGCGCCGCGTGAACGCACCAATGCGGACTCTCCTCTCAACGACATGGATCTGGCGCTAAAACTTCAGGCGAATAATGCGGTATGGCGCGGCCTCTCGCTGACTGATTTTACGTTAAATGCCCGCAATCAGCAGGGACTCATGACGCTGAACACCCTCAGCGGCAAGCTGGGTAATGGCAGCTTCTCGATTCCCGGCAGCATCGACATTCGTCATCCAGAGACACGGGTCAGCCTGAAACCGCAACTCCGGTTTATTCAAATCCAGCCGTTGCTGAAAGCGTTTGCACTACCGGAAAGTCTGCAGGGCAACCTGAGTCTTGACGGGGAGCTGTCCGGCGATACGCTGACAGTCGAGGCGGCAAAGCGCAGCTGGCAGGGCAGGGCGACGATCAGTGCCAGCAACCTGAAGCTGGCACAGCTTAATCTCCAGCAAATGGTGCAGCGTGCTGTGGCTCGGGTCAGCGATAAGGTCAGCAGCCAGGATGCCGTAGAAGAGGGTATTGAGTCGATCAGCGGGCAGGTGGCGCTGAATAAAGGTGTACTCAGCTTCAGTGATCTCAATGGTAACGGTCAGAATCTGGGATTACAGGGCGCGGGCAAAGTCGACATGGTGCAGCAACAGCTGGATGTGACGCTGGGACTGAAAATCAGCGGCTGGCGTGGCGATGATGCGCTGGTAAAGGCACTTTCCAGTCAGCCTATCCCACTGCGTATGTATGGCGGCTGGAACAGCCTGCAATATTCCCTGCCAGTGGATGATGTTCTTCGTAACCGTCTGCAGAGTGAGGCCAGGTCACGTCTGAATCAGTGGATTGATCGCCAGAAAGAGGGCGAGAACAAAGAGAATCTGAAGAAAATCATGCGTCCCTAGCGGGCGCATTCCCTGCGCCCCTGGCAGTGGCTATACCTCGTAATCTGCGTCAGGCTGCCGCAGGATTTCTACCTTCTGAATCCGATGATTTTCAACCTGCAGCGTTCGCAGCAGATAGTCACCCAGTTGCAACACTTCGCCTTCCTGAGGAATGTGTTGCAGCTTATCCATCAGTAAGCCTGCCAGCGTATGGTAGTCACGCTGTTCATCCAGCGGCAATTTCACATAGAGCGCCAGATCGTCCAGTGGCATATGGCCGTTGGCAATCCAGTGACCTTCACCCTGAATCTGTATATCGTAACGGGCGTCAATTTCACCCGCCTCATTCGGCAGATTGCCGGCGATGGTCTCCATCACATCGCTCAGCGTCACCACGCCTTCCATTGAACCGAACTCATCCACCACAAAGGCAAAATGTGTATGAGCCTGACGAAACTGTTCCAGCGCCTGCAGCAGGGTCAGTCGCTCAGGAAATACCAGCGGTTGTCGGATAAGGGCGCGTAAATCGAGTGAATTGTTGTGCAGCGACTGGTGCAGCAGATCGATAACATGCACCACACCCAGTGGTTCACTGGAGTGCTCGGTTATCAGAATGCGCGTGTGCTGATTGCGGTCAAGGCGCGACATGATCTCAGCCGGATCATCACTGAGATCAATATGGTCGACGTCGTGACGCGAGGTCATGATGCTGTTAACGTGACGCTGACCCATGCCCAGCACGCGGGCAATCATTGCGCGTTCCTGGCGGTTAAAGAGCATACTCTCATCGCTGTCAGCAATCAGCGATGAGGTTTTGGCATCCAGCTCCGCCGGTTCTGCTGCCCCGCGCAGCAGCCTTAATACCGCTTCAGCCGTGCGCTGGCGCAGTGGGCGACCAGCCGACAGCACGCGGCGGCGATTAAAGTGTGCCAGCTGGTTAAGCGCTTCGATGACAACTGAGAAGCCGATGGCCGCGTAGAGATACCCTTTAGGAATGACAAAGCCAAAGCCTTCCGCCACCAGGCTGAAACCGATCATCAGCAAAAAGCTTAAGCAGAGGATGACAATTGTCGGATGGTTGTTCACAAAGCGGGTTAACGGCTTGCTGGCGAGCAGCATCAGCAAAATGGCAATGGTGACAGCAACCATCATGACGGGCAGATCATTCACCATGCCCACGGCGGTAATGACCGCATCCAGTGAGAATATGGCATCCAGCACCACGATTTGCGCCACCACCGGCCAGAATTTAGCGCCGCCTTTTTGTTGACCGGACGCCTCATCGTGTCCTTCCAGACGCGCATTCAACTCTGTAGTGGCTTTAAATAGCAGGAAAATGCCGCCTGACAGCAGCAACAGATCGCGCGCACTAAAGGGGTGTCCGCCCAGCGTGATCCAGGGTTCTTTAAGGGTAACCAGCCAGGAAAGCGATGCCAGTAACAATAATCGGCAGAATAACGCCAGCAGCAGTCCTATCACACGTGCGCGGTCGCGAAGCGGTCCAGGCAGCTTCTCAACCAGGATGGCAATAAAGATAAGATTGTCGATGCCTAAAACCAGTTCCAGAACGATTAGCGTTACTAATCCCGCCCATAGCGAGGGATCTGCAATTACCTCCAGCATGTCATGTTCACCTGAATATTTTAAATTGAGTTTTCTCTGATGATAGAGGAGTGCGAAGCCACGTACAAATGGCAGGGCAGGGGAGCGATGACCCAATCAAGGCGATATATCGTGCAAAATATGAACATATGAGTGTGACGTTTTGATTAAATTCACAGAATGCAGCAGAGAGTATTCTGACTCCTTTTTAACCCTGGATGAGATATTCACCTGTCGGGCTTATGCGATTTATCTCATCACGAGTATGGCATTAATCCTAATTTTGAAGAAAGCATTGCACTGCCTGTCAGGCCTCAATACTAATCGCTGGTAGTCTTTTTCCTAAAATAGTCCAGGGATAGCGGGACCTGCTTGTAAACAAGCCAGTAATAACTAGTATAGCAACAAGTTTGCAAACTCTGCCCCAGAGTCGTAATTCGCGA
The DNA here is from genome assembly GCF_014155795.1 of Pantoea hericii. Taxonomy (NCBI): domain Bacteria; kingdom Pseudomonadati; phylum Pseudomonadota; class Gammaproteobacteria; order Enterobacterales; family Erwiniaceae; genus Pantoea; species Pantoea hericii. The sequence continues at coordinate 238,414 of NZ_SCKV01000001.1, read as the reverse complement.
GCCTATTCGACATTAATCGCAATGTGACGAATGAGTCATTCGCCGGTGAACGTCTGCACGATGCAATGCGATAACGTTACTGCATTACGGGGATCAATATGAATGACGACAGCGATATTGGCAGCGACAGCCAAGGGCGGTAGCGTGCCCGAATCGTGTTTTTGTTGATAAAGTGAGCAGCGCTGGCGGTGGTTAAGTCAGAGTAATCTGTTGGTATTCATCACAATATTACTGGTTTATGGTTAAGATCATTGGCGTAAACGCCGCAGGAGCTCCCCTTAGAAACGGCTCAGTCTGGAGAGGTTTCGTCGCTTAATGATTTAACAGGCGATAGCCGTTGCGGGTTTAAGGAAATAAAATAAAGAGTTAAATATGCGCGATACAGAATTTACGTTTAAAAGTCTTATTACCAAATTAATGCTGGCATGTTCAGACTTAATTTGTTTCAACGCAGCATTATTTGTGGCGATGATGCTAATTAATCTTCACTCAGGTTCGCCGCTGGCAGATATTTCTGAAAAAGAAATGAATTTAAAAATTGCCACACACATTTGTCTGTCGGTAATTTGTATTGGCTGGTTCTGGGTAAGGCTTCGGCACTATACCTACCGGAAACCTTTCTGGTTCGAATTAAAAGAAGTTTTTCGTACCATTCTTATATTTTCTGTCATCGATCTGTCGATCACCGCACTGTCGCAGTGGCAGATGTCGCGTTTCGTCTGGTTACTGACCTGGGTTCTGGCGCTGATTTTAATTCCAACCTGTCGTGCGCTCTCAAAACGTCTGCTGAATAAAAAAGGCTTGTGGAAGAAACAAACCATTATTATCGGCAGCAGCAAAAATGCGCACGAAGCCTGGCAGGCACTGCAAAGCGAAGAGGTCATGGGTTTTGACGTTATCGCTTTCTACGACGTTGATGGAACCTGTCCGCAGGAGATCATGAATGGCGTGCCAGTGCTGCGTGATGAGCAGGAGCTCTGGAGCCTGACTAACAGCGAAACCCAGTTTATCGTGGCAGTCGAGTATGAGCAGAGTCAGTATCGTGATATCTGGCTAAAATCGCTGGCGATGCATAACTGCCGTTCAGTTTCAGTGATTCCGACCCTGCGTGGTGTTCCGCTTTACGGTACAGACATGGCTTATATCTTTAGCCATGAGGTGATGATTCTGCGTGTTCAGAATAACCTGGCTAAACGCACCTCGCGTTTCCTGAAGCGGGCATTCGATATCGTGGGTGCACTCTCAATTATCCTGATGCTGATGCCAGCGCTGCTGGTGCTGGGCTTCCTGGTGGGCCGTGATGGTGGACCGCCGATTTATGGTCACGAACGTGTGGGAATGAATGGCCGTAAATTCAAATGCCTGAAATTCCGTTCAATGGTCATCAATTCCAAAGAAGTGCTGGAAGAGGTATTACGCACCGATCCGATTGCGCGTGCGGAATGGGATAAAGATTTCAAACTCAAAAATGATCCACGTATTACTAAAGTGGGCCACTTCATCCGTAAAACAAGCCTCGATGAGCTGCCTCAGCTCTGGAACGTGGTGCGCGGTGATATGAGTCTGGTTGGACCTCGTCCGGTCATTGAAGATGAACTCTGTCGTTATGCTGGTGATGTTGATTATTACCTGATGGCTAAGCCGGGCATGACGGGATTGTGGCAGGTCAGCGGTCGTAATGACGTTGACTATGAAACCCGCGTCTATTTCGATTCGTGGTACGTAAAAAACTGGTCACTGTGGAATGACATTGCCATTCTGTTCAAAACAGTGGGTGTGGTGTTAAAACGCGACGGTGCCTATTAACCGTGAGTCGAAATGAGCGTGCTAACGCGCGCTCAGAGGTGTTGTGCCGTTGTCAGGCGTGTCGTTAATAGCGGCCATCACCAGGGATATCGCAGTGCATCCATAGTCCGCTATGATGCAAGGCGTTTCAGGTACACCCTGGTTGATGGCCACTACTTATAACAAGTGGAGCAAGGATAATGAACGACAGGTTCAGTGCTTAAGGCTTTAGTCAGCCAGGATTTACTTTTTGTTGGACGCTTACACAGCGGCGGTTTCGCCTCTATCAATAAATAACTGATAGCGAAGATCTAAATGATTACAATCAAAATGAAATTGATACCCTTGCTGGTATCCGCCACATTCCTTGTCGGGTGTACAATCGAACCCGGTTCTCGTCTTACTACATCAGGAAAAGATGTTATCGAGCAGCAGGATAGCAACTTTGACATCGATAAATACGTCAACGTCTTTCCGTTAACGCCTTCACTGGTTGAAAAGATGCGTCCTAAGCCTCTGGTGGCTCAGACGAACCCGGCACTGCAGAACGAAATTCAGAACTATGAATACCGTATTGGCGTGGGCGATGTCCTGACCGTGACAGTCTGGGATCACCCGGAACTGACCACGCCAGCGGGTCAATACCGTAGCGCTAGCGACACCGGTAACTGGGTGCATTCTGACGGCACCATCTTCTATCCTTACATTGGTCGCGTCCGTGTCGCGGGCCGTACCGTCGGCGAAGTGCGTGACGAAGTTTCGCGTCGTCTGGCTCAGTACATTGAAAGTCCACAGGTTGATGTCAGCATCGCCTCGTTCAAATCGCAGAAAACCTATGTTACGGGTTCTGTGACCACCTCAGGTCAGCAGGCGATCACCAACGTACCGTTGACGGTTCTGGATGCGATCAACGCCGCTGGCGGCCTGGCACCTGATGCTGACTGGCGTAACGTCGTGCTGACGCACAACGGTCGTGAACAGCGCGTCTCTCTGCAGGCACTGATGCAGAACGGCGACCTGAGCCAGAACCACCTGCTCTATCCAGGCGATATTCTCTACGTTCCGCGTAACGATGATCTGAAAATCTTCGTGATGGGTGAAGTGAAGCAGCAAACCACGCTGAAAATGGACCGTAGCGGCATGACGCTGGCGGAAGCGCTGGGCAATGCGGCGGGGATGGATCAAACCACCTCTGACGCTACTGGTGTCTTCGTTATCCGTCCACTGCACGGCACCGATCGCAGCAAGATTGCCAACATCTATCAGTTGAACACCAAAGATGCGGCATCCATGGTGATGGGAACCGATTTCCAGCTCCAGCCTTATGACATCGTCTATGTCACCTCTACACCGCTGACGCGCTGGAACCGTGTGATTTCGCAACTGATACCAACCATTGCTGGTATCAACGATGCGACTCAGGCCGCACAGCGTATCCGCAACTGGTCGAACTAAGGTCTGACCATGATTACGTCCGTGTTAGTCGTTTGCATTGGCAACATCTGCCGCTCTCCTACCGGAGAGCGCCTGTTTAAACGTGCATTGCCCGATTTGGATGTTCGCTCTGCTGGCCTGGGAGCGCTGGTAGGCCATGCGGCCGACAGAATGGCATCCGAGGTCGCGGCAGCGCAGGGCCTGTCGCTGGAAGGACATCAGGCACAGCAACTGACGGCCGAAATGTGCCGCCAGGCTGATCTGATTCTGGTCATGGAAAAGCGACATATTGAACAGGTCAATCGCATCGACCCGGCTGCACGTGGCAAAACCATGTTGCTTGGGCACTGGCTCAATCAGAAAGAAATTGCGGATCCGTACAGAAAAAGCCGTGAGGCCTTTGAAGAGATTTACGGGTTACTGGAAAACGCTACCCAGAAATGGGTCAACGTATTAAGCCGATAGTTGGGATTATCCATGAATATAAAAAATAAGGTCAGAACTGCGCCGGGAGAGGATTCGAATGGATGGGATCTGGCGCATCTTGTGGGACAGCTAATTGATCATCGCTGGATCATTGTTGCCGTTACCGCATTTTTCATGCTGGCGGGAACACTCTACACACTGTTTGCAACACCGATTTACAGCGCAGATGCGTTAGTTCAGGTTGAGCAGAAGAATGCCAGTACCGTCCTGAACGAAATTGACAGCATTCTGCCACAAACGCCAGCCTCCGATACGGAGATCGAGATTCTGGAATCCCGTATGGTCATCGGCAAAACCGTTGACGATCTGGGTCTGGATACTGTGGTTGAGCAGAACTACTTCCCGGTTATCGGCAAGGGCCTGTCGCGCCTGATGGGCAACAAACCTGCTGATATCGCGATTTCGCGTCTGGAAATCCCACGCACTGTCGAAAAACGTAATGTCGAGCTGGAAGTTACCGGTCCGGATAGCTACACCGTCTCTAAAGATGGCGATGAGTTGTTTAAAGGTAAAGTCGGCCAGCTGGAGTCGCACGGCGACATCAGCATGCTGGTGAGCGAGATTCATGCCGATGAAGGCACCAGCTTCACCGTGACTAAGCTGAATGACCTGCAGGCGATCCGTTCCGTACTGGCTAACCTGACCGTTGCAGACAAAGGTAAAGATACCGGCGTACTGGGTCTGGAGTATCTGGGTGAAGATCCCGAGCAGATCAGCAAAGTCCTGAATCAGATTGTGAACAACTATCTGTTACAGAACGTTGAGCGCAAGTCAGAGCAGGCAGAGAAAAGCCTGGATTTCTTACGCACTCAGTTGCCTGCCGTTCGCGCCAAGCTGGATGAAGCAGAAAACAAACTGAATACGTTCCGTCGTCAGAACGAATCGGTTGACCTGTCACTGGAAGCGAAATCCGCCCTGGACTCTTCTGTCAGCGTGCAGAGCCAGTTGAACGAACTGACCTTCCGTGAAGCTGAAGTGTCTCAGCTGTTTACCAAAGATCACCCAACGTATCGCGCGCTGCTTGAAAAACGCAAAACGCTGGAAGGTGAACAGGCTCAGCTGAACAAGAAAATTTCTGGCATGCCACAGACTCAGCAGGAAATCCTGCGTCTGACCCGTGACGTTCAGTCAGGTCAGGAGATCTACATGCAGTTGCTGAACCGTCAGCAGGAGCTGAGCATCAGCAAAGCCAGCACCGTGGGTGATGTCCGCATCATCGACAATGCGCAGACGGCTAATTCACCGGTTGCACCGAAGAAGCTGCTGATTATCGCTGCAAGCCTGATTCTGGGCCTGTTCGTGTCAGTGGGTCTGGTTCTGCTGAAAGCTCTGCTGCATCACGGTATCGAGAACCCGGAACAGCTGGAAGAGCTGGGCATGAATGTCTACGCCAGCGTTCCACTCTCTGAGTGGCAGCGTAAGAAAGATACCGAAGCGCTGGCGCGTCGTGGCAGCAAGGTGAAAACCGACCCGCACGAAACACTGCTGGCGCTGGGTAATCCGACTGACCTCTCTATCGAAGCGATTCGTAGCCTGCGCACCAGCCTGCACTTCGCCATGATGGAAGCGAAAAACAACATCCTGATGATCACCGGCGCCAGCCCGGGTATTGGTAAAACCTTTATCTGTGCCAACCTGGCGACACTGGTCGCGAAAGCGGGTCAGCGTGTTCTGTTTATCGATGGCGACATGCGTCGTGGTTACACCCACGAGCTGCTGGGCGCTGATAACAAATCAGGCCTGTCAAACGTGCTCTCCGGTAAAACGGAATTCAGCCCGGCGCTGATTCAGCAGGGCGTCTACGGTTTCGACTTCCTGCCACGTGGTCAGGTTCCACCGAACCCGTCTGAGCTGCTGATGCATCGTCGTATGGGTGAGCTGCTGGATTGGGCGAGCAAGAACTACGACCTGGTGTTAATCGATACGCCGCCAATCCTGGCCGTCACCGATGCGTCAATTATCGGTAAAATGGCCGGTACTTCACTGATGGTGGCGCGTTTCGAAGCCAATACCACCAAAGAAGTGGACGTCAGCTTCAAACGCTTTGCCCAGAACGGTATTGAGATTAAAGGTGTGATCCTCAATGCCGTGGTGCGTAAAGCTGCCAATGCTTACGGACATGGCTATGACTACTACGCCTATGACTACAGCAAGCCCAGCAAAAGCTGATCATTGAGTAATAACCAGGGGGCGGTCTGACCGCCCCTTTTTATCGTCCTTTTGAATGACGACACGCATCAATTTACACAGGTTATTCTGTCCAAACCCACAAAAGCGATACCTCTATAAATCGCATGGCGAGCGTCAATCAACAGAATTCATCACCAGCATGGCATTGCCTGCACGCAATGTGTGACCGTACTGTCAGGTTTACTGAAAAGCCCGTCGGGAAGGCGAAGCGTGATTATTGCTGGCATGAGAACTTGTGGAATTAAGGAATCACACCATGGCTCCATATTGGTATGTATCAGGATTTTTACTGCTGATTTCGCTGTTTGAATTAGCCCTGAAAAAAGACGAACGCACAAATCATATTCTGACCTGGCTGCTCTGTTTTGCTGCCATTCTATTGATTGTTTTTGGGGGAATACGCGGCCTTGGCACCGGCATGGATGACTTCCAGTACCGGAGCTTCTTTGAAGACTTTGTTCGACGTATAGAGATTAACGGCTTCTTTAAAACCGTTGCTTTTTTCCGTTACGAACCGCTGATTTTTGCCACGGCCTGGATCACCAGTCTGTTTTCGCATAATGCCAGCATCTTTCTGTTTGTTTTCTGCGCCCTTGCCGTATCCATCAATGCTTACTTTTTCAAAAAGATGTCACCGTATCCGGTGCTGGCGCTGGTGCTCTATTCAGCGCACATCTTTATTAACAAAGATATAAACCAGATTCGCTTTGGACTGAGTTCTGCGCTGTTCCTTGGTGTCCTGTGGTCAATCTATCTCAAGCGTTACTGGTGGGCTTTTGCCTTCTTTATTCTGTCGTTTACAAGCCATAACACTGCCGTAATGGTGGTAACACTTGTGCCGTTCCTGTTTATTCGCGACTGGCGCTGGTGGCCTGTGGTCATTATCGTTGCCAGTCTGCCGCTGTCCGTAGTGGGCGGATCCAGCTTTGTTGCCCTGATTGCGGGTCATCTTGGATCGCTGGGGGAAAGGGCATCGGGCTATAACAATGACCCGTCCTACGCAATGGGTGGCAGCATCCTGGCCGTATCGAACCTGAAAAACATCATGCTGGTGTTTGTCTTCTTCTATTTCATGCTTACTGACCAGTTGAAGCGCGAAAATTATGCTCAGTATCGTCTTAACTATCTGCTGATCATGAGTTTTGCTATTGGCGGTGCTGTCAGGATCTTCCTGTACAACTTCCCTTCAGGTTCGCGCCTGTCCAACTATTTGCAACAGGTCGAGCCGATCATCCTGACCTCACTGATTTATCAGGCAAGGCGATCGTGGAAGCCAGCGCTGTACGCCATGCTGGTGTTCTTCCTGCTCTATTACCTCTACTACAACACCATTTCAACCAAGCAGGCCGTTACTGGCTATGAAGTGGCGCGGGAGTTTTGGCTGGTCCACTGATTGACCCGACGGGCGCCCCTTCGTGATAAGTGTCACGCGGGGGCGCTCGCGTGTGAGAATTCAGATTTTTAATCGACCGTTGTCGACTGAACTGTTTATTTTTTTGAACTTTTTAATGAGGTGCTGGCAATGAAGGACATTCGTTTCTCCATCGTAATTCCGGCTTATAACGCGTCAGAATCGATTGTCACGACGCTGGATTGCGTTAAAGCACAAACGTATCGTAATTTCGAAGTCATCATCGTGGATGATAAGTCTGCAGATGCCGCCGCGCTGGCGGAGGTCGTTCGCAGCGAACGCTATCAGGATCTCGACATCAATCTGGTGCTTTCTGAGGTCAAACTCAACGGGGCCGGTGCACGTAACAAAGGCATTGAGCTGGCGACCGGTGATTATGTCAGTTTTCTTGACGCCGATGATGAGTGGGCGGCGGACAAACTGCAGCAGGTAACTGAAAAAATTGCTCAACTGGACGCACAGGGCAAAAAGAATGTCATTATTTTCAGCCAGGTAAATATCTATCAGGACGGCACATTCCTGAAAGTGATGCCAATGCAGCCACCAGGCAAAAATGAAACCGTCGCTGAGTATCTGTTCGGCTGTTATGGATTTATCCAGACCAGCACGATTGTGCTGAAACGGGAAGATGCGGCGAAAATTCAGTTCGATACCCGCTACATCCGTCATCAGGATTATGATTTCTGCATTCGTGCCGACCGCATGGGCTATGACTTTGTGATGATCGCCGCACCGCTGGCGAACTACCACCTGGTCACAAAATTTGGCTCAAAACATAAAGGCGAATCGGTGAACTACTCGATGTTCTGGCTTGATAGCATGAAGCCGCATCTTACCCCGCGTGATATCCACACCTACAAAGCTTTTAAGCTGCCGCTGCGCTACAAAATGGACGGTAAGTCGCTGATGGCGAGCCTGAGCTTTGCTCGCTACTTCTTCCTCACCAATAAAGACAACCGTGCTTATTTTATGAACCGGGTTAAAGACAAGGTCAAAGCACGTTTTGGCGGTGAGAAAGCGATCTCCTGACGCGCACTGCGCCTCGCTCTGCTCCTGATACCAGGAGCACCTCTCTTTTCGTTTACATTCAGGGTTGAAGATGAATACTTCTGTTGGAACCGTTGGCATTGTTATGCCTATGTACAATGCCCGTCAGACCGTGTTACGCGCTGTGCAATCGGTTATCAATCAGCACTATACCGACTGGCACCTCTATCTGGTCAACGATAAATCCACTGATGACTCGCTGGCATTTGTGCGGGAGCATTGTCAGGATCCGCGCATTACCATTCTGGATAACGCGGTCAACATGGGCGCAGCAGAGACCCGCAACGTCGGACTGCGCGCGGCCACTGAAGAGATTATTGCCTTTCTTGACAGCGATGATGAGTGGCATGCGGATAAGCTGACCCAGCAGGTAGCTGCTATCGCCGCCGGTGATGATTTTGTGATTACCGAATATCACTATAAAACCCGCAAGGCTGAGCACGACATTACCTACGGAAAGCCTTACCTGCAGCAGGACAACTTTGTGAAAAAGCAGTATCGCGTCTGCTTCTCCTCTGTCTGTTTCCGTCGTCCGCCACAGGGACTTTTCTTCCAGCGCAAAGGTCATGAAGATTTCCTGTTTTTGTATGAATTATTCACCCGCTATAAGCAGGCACGGGTAATTCAGACGATTCTTGTCAACTATTACGAATTAGGCGATTCCCTTTCTCGCAATAAGAACAAAGCAGCCCAGTGGCACCTTGAATTATTAAGAATTATCTATAAAAACAATCCGTTAAAAATCTATTACTATTACGCCTGGTATATGGTGAATGGTGTGCTGTTTACCCTTAAGCATCGTTGAGCCTGTCGGCAGGATTGTCTTTATTATTTGAGGTGGATAGCGTTTCATGAAAAAAATTGTCCTGGTGATCAAAGATGCTTATTCGTATGCGGGCACCGAGAACATCTGTAACTTCATGTCAGAGTGTCTTGGCGAAACACATGACGTCACCATCTACTCGCTGGAAGGCAGTGGTAAGACTTTTTATCCGTTTGAACATGTCAGACAGATTGTCAGCTTCGAAGGGCAGAGCAACCCCATTAAAAGCGCGGTAGCCCGGATCCACGAAGAGGGTTTCGATACCGTCTTCCTGATCAGCATGGGGCGTCTGAGCGTCATGTTTGCCTTCTGGAATCTGCTGGCAATGAAGAAGAAACGGGGCAAAGCCTACGCCTGCGAGCACATTGCCATTAACTCCTTCAGCAAGCCGATCAAGTTCCTCAAGTTTCTGCTGCTGCGCTACTACGACCGCGTGATTGTTCTGACCGACAAAGATCATCAGGTGTTCAGCCGCTGGCACATTCCCAGCAAGCAAATTCCTAACCCCGTCGTCTACAAAGGTTTTCAGCGTCAGACTCGTCATCGTCAGGCGCTGGCGGTGGGCCGTCTGGATAACCAGAAAGGGTTTGATCTGATGCTGGATATCTGGCGCGACTTCGCACGCAGCCATCCGGACTGGACGCTGGTGATTGCCGGTGATGGTGAACTGCGTCAGCAGCTGCACGATCAGGCCGCCGTACTGGGCATCACTGACAGCGTGAAGTTTGTCGGTAAGGTCAGCAATATCAATGACTACTACCGTGACAGCGATATGGCGCTGATGACCTCGCGTTATGAAGGATTGCCACTGGTGCTGCTGGAAGCAAAATCCTGGTCACTGCCCGTTGTAGCGTATGACTGTCCGACCGGACCGCAGGAGATCATCAATCACGGTGAAGACGGTTTCCTGGTTCCGATGAATGATAAAGCCACGTTTCTGGCACGAATGGAGCAGCTCGCTACCGATGACGCCCTGTTCTATGCCATGAGCGAAAAAACCAAACAAACCGCGCTGAAATTCGACGGTAACCAGATTAAGCAAAGCTGGCTGTCATTGGTTTAACCGGAGCTGGAAACGCTCACTTGCGACGTGCCTCAGGGACACCGCCATGGCCAATGGCCTTATTGACTACGGGAATTGATGCATGAAAAGAAGAGAAGTTTTACAGACCGCCGCCTCCGCTCTGGTGGGGGCTCTCTCCGTGAGCACCTTTTCCAGCTACGCTGCAAAAAGTAACGGTATTGCCCTGAAGCCGGTTGATGCCACTAATATCCCGAAAGGCGACGTGCCGATCCTGACGCCAGAAAATGTCTACGCGATGCCACCGCAATTCTGGCAGAGCTTTGAAGGAAAACTCTGGATCGGTAAAGCGGGTGCGGATGCCAGTAAGCCTGGTAACCAGATTCCGGTCTTCCTGCGTGACGCCAGCGGTAAGGTGTCTGAGATTGCGCAGCCCATCGCGCTGAATAAAGGCAATTTTACCCAGTTTATTCAGGACAATGCCGCATTGATTGCCGATCCTTCGCATTCGATGACGGTGGAAGACAGCAACGGTCAGACGCTGTTCAATATTGCGGATGTCAGTCGTCCGGGCGCTGCAGATTTCAGTCAGCGTCTGGCGCAGCCAGCGGGTTATCAGCTGATTGGTGAGATTGCGTCTGTGGCGGAGTTACGTAAAACCCGTCCACTGTTTGAAGGGGCCAAGGTTAAGCTGAAAAGCTGGCATGAAGGACGGGAAGTTGGCGGCGGCGAGTTTGTCGGGAGCTTCCAGCCTGCCCAGAATGATGGCGGTGTGAATTTTGCCGGCGAGGGGTTCTCCTGGCGTCGCGTGGTAGACGATTTTAACCGCCTGACGCTGTTTGATTTCGGTGCGATTGCCGATGGCAAAACCGATACGGCACCCGCCATTATGGCGATGTTCCAGTGGTCGCAGCAGGCTAACCAGCAGATCTGCGTCCAGTTCCCGGCCGGTACCTTTATGGTCTCAGCCTGTAACCTTGGCGATAAGTATCTCAACTTCTTCCGCATGTCCGGTGCGATGGTGAACTTCGGCTATTTTCCAGCGACCACAATTGTCTCGGATGGTAAGTCAGCGTTCGTCTTTGAGATGAACGCCCGTCGCGTTGAACTTTCCAACCTGATTTTTAATGGCAACAGCGATAAGAGTGCAAATCAGCAGGGTTTTTTCCATAACAACTGTCCTGGCGGACAATATTTCCGGGGTGCCTGCCTGCGCTTTAACGCCGTTGGCGGCACGGCCATCAGCCTGCAGGATACTCTCGATTGTAAAATTGACCAGTGGTACGCCTCTCGTTGCAGCGGCGACGTGATTAAATCGGGCTGGTCAGGGCAGAAGCAGGGCAAATGGGACCACAGCACCGCAATTGAGCTGTCAAACTTCAATGCGCAGCACTGTCGTGGCGGTAAAGTCCTTAACCTGCCGCGCTGCGGCCAGTCAATTATCCATAACGGCTGGATTGAGCACTGCGATAACCCAGGCGATCTCTCCAACGGCCAGTGGATCGTTGATGCGCTGAGCATTGAGGATTGTAAGAATCCGCTTATCGCCCATAACACTCGCCTGAATATGCGTCAGACCAGTCTCCAGTCGGGCAGCTGGATTGATAACTCCATGCAGGGCGATCGTCTGCTTAGCATCTGGGAAATGGGCTCTACCCGCGTTGAGTCCTATGGCGTCGCACTGGATGGCAGCCTGAAGTACAACTACATCACCTCGCGCTGGCGCTTAGAGAACAACACGAATCAGGAAACCTGGTTTGATCTCGGTAGCCTCTACTCACCGACGGTGGGGGATTCATGGGAGATCGAGATTTTCGGTCAGTCGCAATTCAGTAACGGCAGTGGTGATAAGCCGCTGATGAACCTGATCGGCGACAAGACCACCGGCGGCCGCGCGGTAATCCACGTGCAGCGTAAGAAAGACCGCTCGGAAGCGAGCTGGTCAGCCGAAGGCAGCTGCCCGATTGTGGATGTGCGCTATGTGGCTGAGCATGACACCGATGTGCATCTCTACGTCAAACTGGCGGGCTGGACGCCGTCGGCTGCCGTGCTGGTGAAAACCACCGGTAAAGATCGCTTTGTGACCGGACGCTGTGCGCGGGTCAATGCGGTAATGGAGAAGGGCAATCCACCGTCAGGTGACGCGACGAAACGCGCGCCACAGCGCTTCAGCCTGCACAACGGCAAAGCGGGTATCGGTGCCAACGAGCAGGGCGATCTGTTAATGGCTTCCCGTCCGATCTCAGCCGATCAGGTTGATACCAGTAAGCCAGAAGGGTTTGTTTCCGTGGTAATCAACGGGAAACAGGTTGCACTGCCTTACTTCGCGATTAAGTCGTAACAGCGTCTATAACGGCCGCCAGAATGGAGGCGGCCGGTTTCAACAGGAGCACTACCTTTGGGTGCGTTATCCCGTAAAGCATTACTTTTAATCAGAGTTCATTTTGCCCATTGCGGATCTGGGCGGCTTTCAGAATTAAAAAAAATTCATTCGGAGTTTTTATGAAAATTTTATTGGTGGGTAACCACACGTGTGGGAACCGCGGGGATGGCGCGATTCTTCGTGGACTGATTGATTCAATGCGGTCTGCACGGAGTGATTTAGAGATTGACGTTATAAGCCGTTATCCAACCAGCTCCGGTTATCTGCTCCAGCAGGATATACAGCAGGATGCGCTGTATCTGCACAACAGCAAGTCTGGTAAAGGTCTGGTCGGTTCGTTTAAACGTAAAGTCGCGAACCGCCTGATGCCCGATATCATGATGGCGCATCTGGGCAAGGGCGGTATCTTTAAGTCCTTCTCAGTACCACCGCACCTGAAAGCGTTTACGGAAAGTCTGGAAAAATATGATGCGATTATTCAGGTGGGAGGATCGTTCTTCGTTGACCTCTATGGCGTAACCCAGTTCGACCATGCGCTCTGTGCACTGATGGCCAAAAAGCCGATCTACCTGATTGGTCACTCAGTGGGGCCTTTCCAGAACCCGCGCGTTAATGCGCTGGCGAATTTTGTCTTTGATCGGGTCGACAGCCTGGTGCTGCGCGAATCGGTCAGCCTTGATCTGATGAAGCGCGATGGTGTGACCAGCTCTAAAGTGGCGTCTGGTGTGGATACTGCTTTCCTGGTACGTGCGCGTGAAGTCGAAAACCCAAGCCATAACCTGCTCTACTGGCAGGGCATTATCGATGGTCGTAAAACCATCGCGATCACCGTGCGTGAACTGGCGCCGTTTGATAAGCGTCTGGGTGTCACACAGAAAGAGTATGAAGCAGCATTTGGCCGGGTCATCAACGCCATGATTGCGGAAGGCTATCAGGTTGTGGCGTTCTCAACCTGTACCGGCATCGACAGCTATGCCAAAGATGATCGCATGGTCGCACTGACACTGCGTGACCACGTGACGCAGCCTGAATATTACCATGTCATCATGGATGAGTTTAATGACCTGGAGCTGGGCATCCTGCTGAGTCATTGTCATCTGACCATTGGTACCCGCCTGCACTCGGCGATTATCTCCATGAACTTTGGCACCCCGGCTGTGGCAATCAACTACGAGCACAAGTCGATGGGTGTGATGAACCAGCTTGGTCTGCCGCAGATGGCAACCGACGTAAAAAGCCTGATGGATGGCTCGCTGATCGACAAGGTGAAAACGGTCCTTGCTGATTACGACAACATCAAGCTGAAGGTCAACACGGCCGTTGCGAATGAAAGGGAAATTGGCAACCGGATCACTGAAGAGATTCTCAAAGTATTAGGGTAATGTGATGAAACTGACTTTTTTCACCATGCGTTTCCCGGTTGCCTCTGAGACATTCGTACTAAATCAGGTAACCCATTTTATTGATGCCGGTTACGAGGTGGAGATCATTTCAGTCTTTCCCGGCGATTTAGTGAACCGGCATGCCGCGTTTGATGAGTATGGTCTGGCGGCGAAGACGCACTATCTGCTGCCGGAAGAGAAAATCTCAATTGTCGATAAGCTGAACCAGCGTATCAAACTGGTGCTGCCAAAAGTGACCAAACCGTCGCTACTGCGTTCGCTGAATGTGCGCCGTTATGGCGCGCAGTCCAGCAAACTGCTGCTGCCGTCGATTGTGGCGAATGCAAAGCAGACCTTCACTGCAGATGTGTTCCTGGTGCATTTCGGCTATGCCGGTGCGCTGGCGAACAAGCTGCGTGAACTGGGCGTGCTCAAGGGTAAACAGGCGACCGTGTTTCATGGCGCCGATATTTCCCGTCGTCACATTCTGGAAGAGCACAAACTCGATTACGTCAATCTGTTCCGCCAGAGTGAGCTGATGCTGCCTATCAGCCACCTGTGGGAGAACAAGCTGATCGAGATGGGCTGTCCGCCGGAAAAAATTCACGTGACGCGTATGGGCATTGAACCGGAGAAATTTAACTTCCAGCCGCGGCAGGCGTTCCAGACGCCGCTGCGTATCGTTTCGGTGGCGCGTCTGACCGAGAAGAAAGGGCTGGATGTGGCGGTCAAAGCCAGCGCCATCCTGAAGCAGCGTGGCGGTCAGTTTCAGTACACCATCATCGGCAATGGCGATCAGGATGAGATGATGCGTGATTTCATCGCCCGCGAGGGGATGGAGGATTGCGTCAGCATGCCGGGCTTCAAACCGCAGGAGGAGATTCGTCGTGCGCTGAGCGAAGCCGATATCTTCCTTCTGCCGTCTAAAACCGCCGCAGATGGTGACATGGAAGGTATTCCGGTTGCACTGATGGAGGCGATGGCGGTGGGCCTGCCGGTCGTCTCAACCTTCCACAGTGGTATTCCGGAACTGATTGAGAACAACGTGTCTGGCTGGCTGGTGGAAGAGGATGATCCTGAGGCGCTGGCGGAAACGCTGCTGAAGCTCTCTCAGGGCGAAGTGGATGTGGCGCCCGTCGTCGCAGCTGCACGTCACAAAGTTGAGACTGAATTTAATCAGCATATCGCCTATGGCGAACTGGCACAGATTCTGGAGCGACTGGTGTGAGTGGATTTAAGTCACAGGCGATTTGGCTGTTCGGCAGCACCTGCTTTTCCGCAGTGTTGCAGGTTGCACAGCTGAGCTTTCTCGCCCGCAAACTGGAAACCCACGAGCTGGGCCTGTTAGCCATCATCAACGCCATCCTGGCGGTGGCGGGTGTGCTGCAGGATATGGGGATGAGCAGTTATCTGGTGCATCGCCAGAATATTACTCGTCGTGAGCAGAGCACTATCTACTGGGTGAACGTCTCACTCAGCTTGTGCACCGGTCTGATCATGTTACTGATCGCCTTCCCGGTTTCCTGGTTCTATCATCTGCCAGAGCTGACCGGGCTGATCATGCTGACCAGCCTGAACTTCCTGGTGCTGGGGCATCTGTCCCAATATCAGGCGCACTACATCAAAACCAAGCGGATGGTCTCGCTGGCGAAGATTGAGATGGGCACCAAGCTGTTTGCCTTCCTCTGTGTCGTGGCGATGCTGGAGTTCACCTCGCTCACGGTGGCAGCCGCGATTCTGGGTCTGTTTATCAACGCCTTTACCCGCATCCTTTGCATGATTGCGCTGGGCGAAAAGTCATGGCGTCCGACGTGGGAGTTCGACAAAGCGACCTTTATCGGCGCCATTCGCTACGGCAGCTATCAGCTCGGCTCGCAGACTATTAATCAGCTGCGTACCCAGGCGGATGCGCTGGTGGTGGGTAAAGTGATGGGTGCCGAGATGCTGGGTGTCTACTCGCTGGCGAAAGAGCTGGTACTGCAACCGCTGAAGCTGGTCACGCCGGTGATCAACCGTCTGGCACTGCCACGTTTTGCTGAAAAGCAGCACGATGCCGAGCAGCTGAAAAAGCTGTTCCTGAAGGGCACGCTGGGGATCATGCTGTTCAGCAGCGCGATGTACCTGGTGATTGGTATCTTCTCGCCGGTCATCGTCCGTGTGCTTTATGGTGCGTCGCATGAGCAGGTTTATCATCTGATCCCGCTAATGCTGCTGTTTGGCATGCTGCGACCGATGGGCGGCCTGACCGGGGCGATTTCACAGGCCAACGGGCGGACCAACGTAGAGTTTTACTGGAACATCGTGGCGAGTATTGTGGTGCTGGCCGTACTGGCGACCACCTTTATCTGGCCTAACGTGCTCTACGTGGCGCTTACGCTCTCTATCTCGCAGATCCTGATCTCCGCACTGGCGCATCCGTTCTTTATCAAGCCGGTGATTGGCATTCGGTTTATTCCTTATGCCCGTCAGTGGGTGGCGGTGTCGGTGGTATTTGTCGGTGTGATGTTGCTGGTAAATCACTTTAATCTGTTTGTGATGCCAGAGTGGTTTGAAGGCTGGCTCTGATTACTGCACAGATATATCAACGGGCGACCTTAGGGTCGCCCGTTTTCATTTATGGCTGGTCTCAGGCATCCAACGGATAGTGCTGCAGATCACAGTCGTCATATTTGATTACTGATTGTCTTTATTCAGTTTATGCCGTATCTGGCAATGGGCAAAATGCCGAATTTCCAAGATATGACAGAGAGTTACTGTCCGCTTTTCAGATAAAGATTATACTTGGACTTCCGGCCGATCCTGCATAATCGACCCACATCTTCATTTTATTAAACGGAATAAATATGACCAAGCTTAAAGCAGTAATCCCCGTTGCGGGCCTCGGTATGCATATGCTCCCTGCGACTAAAGCCATTCCGAAAGAGATGCTGCCTGTCGTCGACAAACCGATGATCCAGTACATCATTGACGAGTGCGTTGCCGCGGGTATTAAAGAGATTGTGCTGGTCACGCATGCATCTAAAAATGCAGTAGAAAACCACTTCGACACCACTTACGAGCTGGAAGCACTGCTCGAAGCACGCGTGAAGCGTCAGCTACTGAGCGAAGTGCAGTCTATCTGCCCGCCAGGCGTAACGATCATGAACGTGCGTCAGGCACAGCCACTGGGCCTGGGTCACTCTATTCTCTGTGCCCGTCCAATGATCGGTGATAACCCGTTCGTGGTGGTGCTGCCAGACGTCCTGCTGGATGATTCTACCGCGGACCACATGCGTTATAACCTGGCTGCAATGGTTGCCCGTTTCGAAGAGACCGGCCACAGCCAGGTTCTGGCACAGCATATGCCAGCGTCCGATCTGACTGAGTACTCAGTGATCACCACTGCAGAGCCGATTGAACACCCAGGTGACATCAGCACCATCACCGATTTCGTTGAGAAGCCAGAAGATACTGCAGGACTGAGCTCTGACCTGGCAGCGGTAGGTCGCTATGTTCTTTCTGCTGATATCTGGGCGGAACTGGAGCGCACTGAGCCAGGCGCATGGGGTCGTATTCAGCTGACCGATGCGATTGCCAGCCTGAGCAAAAACAAAACCGTTGATGTTTCGCTGCTGACCGGTCACAGTTTCGACTGCGGTCGTAAACTTGGATACATGCAGGCGTTTGTCTCTTACGGACTGCGCAGTAACACGCAGGGTCGTGAGTTCCGCGAAGCTATCCAGACCATCCTCGCAAAACAAAAGTAATAAATTCGCCGCGTTCTGCGCGGCAGATTGAAAGGAGCTCACATGGCAATTTTAGTAACGGGCGGAGCAGGGTATATCGGCTCCCATACCGTACTGGCGCTGTTGCAGCGCGGTGATGATGATGTTGTGGTTCTGGATAACCTCTGCAATGCCTCTCGCGAAGCGATTAATCGCGTTGAGAAACTGGCGGGTAAAAAAGCGACCTTCGTTGAAGGCGATATCCGTGACCGTGCCTGCCTGCGTGATTTATTCGCGTCAAATAGCATTTCAGCCGTCATCCACTTCGCAGCCCTGAAAGCAGTGGGTGAATCAACCCGCATGCCGCTGGAATACTACGAGAACAACGTAGCAGGCACCGTGGTACTGCTGGAAGAGATGCGCAACGCCGGCGTCTGGAACTTCATCTTCAGCTCATCAGCGACCGTTTACGGCGCAGATGCACCGGTTCCATACGTTGAGACCACCCCGATTGGCGGTACCACCAGTCCTTACGGCACCTCTAAACTGATGACCGAGTTCGTGATGCGCGACTTCGCTAAAGCAGAGCCGAAGTTCAAGGCCATTGCCCTGCGTTACTTCAACCCGGTTGGCGCGCATGAGTCTGGCGAAATTGGTGAAGACCCGACGGGTATCCCGAACAACCTGCTGCCATACATTGCGCAGGTTGCGATTGGGCGTCTGGAGAAGCTGGGCGTGTTTGGCGGTGATTACGATACGCCAGACGGTACCTGCCTGCGTGACTATATCCACGTGGTAGACCTGGCGGAAGGGCACCTGAAAGCACTGGACCACCTCAATAAAGTTGAGGGCTACACGGCCTTTAACCTGGGCGGCGGCAAAGGCTTCTCTGTACTGGAGATGATCAAGGCGTTTGAGAAGGCGTCTGGTAAAGCGATTCCGTTTGAAATTAAGCCACGCCGTGATGGCGATTTGCCTGCATTCTGGGCCGATGCGTCACTGGCGAACAGTACGCTCGACTGGCGCGTGACGCGCGGCATCGATGAGATGATGCGCGATACGTGGAACTGGCAGAGTAAGAACCCGGATGGGTTTAAGTAGCTGAAAACAGAAGGCGAACATAGGTTCGCCTTTCTTATATTTGGTTTGAATTATCTTATAAGACCTTTCTCAATATTCTGATTGCATCGTCCTGGCGCATCAGCAACCATCATCTGTGCCTGCAAAGCGCTCATAAGTTGAACTAACACCCTCGGCATAATCGCATTTTATTCGTAATAGCTATACCTGAGTGATAGAATTTACGATGGTTGAATGATAAACCCACTTAACTAATTTCATTAATAAAGTGATATCAATCAATTGAATGCTGAACACCTGGCGAGTTCATGTTTCAGCATACTTATTCGGTCAAAGATAATCAGCATCGTGGGAGCTGTAACCCAGGGGCGGTAGCGTGCTCTGAAAACACCTATGATTGTCTGCTTCTTATTCAGGCGCCCATGCCTCAGATAGCTTGTCAGGAATAAATACGTTATGAAGATTCTTATCACTGGTGGTGCAGGTTTTATCGGTTCAGCGGTTGTGCGTCATGTTATCAACAATACGAACGATGAAGTCATAAACGTTGATAAACTTACTTACGCAGGCAATCTTGAATCGTTGAAAGAGATTAGCAGCAATCCACGCTACACCTTTAAGCAGATCGATATCTGCGACGGTCAGGCTATCACTGAAGCGTTAAATGAATTTCAGCCAGATGCCATCATGCACCTTGCCGCAGAAAGCCATGTAGACCGTTCAATCACCGGTCCGGCGGAATTCGTACAGACCAACGTGGTTGGCACCTATGCACTGCTAGAGGCAAGCCGTCAGTACTGGAGCGCTCTGCCTGAAGAGCGTAAATCAGCTTTCCGTTTTCACCATATTTCAACGGATGAAGTCTATGGTGACTTACCTCATCCGGACGAGATGGACGGTGAACTACCGCTGTTTACCGAAGAAACCCCTTATGCGCCAAGCAGCCCTTACTCGTCAACGAAGGCAGCCAGCGATCATCTGGTACGCGCCTGGGGCCGAACCTACAAGTTGCCGGTGATTGTGACAAACTGTTCAAACAACTACGGTCCTTACCATTTCCCGGAAAAACTGATCCCGTTGATTATCAGTAATGCGCTGGAAGGCAAACCGTTACCTATCTATGGCAAAGGCGACCAGATTCGTGACTGGCTCTATGTTGAAGACCACGCGCGCGCGCTCTATACCGTGGTGAAAAATGCAGAGACCGGCACTACCTATAACATCGGTGGTCATAACGAAAAGAAAAACATCGATGTTGTGCTGAAAGTCTGCGAACTGCTGGATGAGCTGCGACCAAAAGCAACCCCGTACAGCGATCAGATTACCTACGTTCAGGATCGTCCGGGTCACGATCGCCGCTACGCGATCGACGCCGCTAAGATCGAAAAAGATCTTGGCTGGAAACCGGAAGAGACCTTTGAAACGGGCCTGAAAAAAACCGTTGAATGGTATCTCAACAATTCGCAGTGGGTTGAGCATGTCAAGAGTGGTGCTTATCAGAACTGGATCGAAGAAAATTACGAGAAGCGTAGCTAATGAATATTTTGCTTTTTGGTAAAAACGGCCAGGTGGGTTGGGAGTTACAACGGGCGCTGGCTCCGCTTGGAAAATTGACGGTTGTTGACCGTCAATCAACTGATTACTGTGGTGATTTTGAAAATCCTGCTGGCATCGCCGAGACAGTTCGAAAGCTCAATCCGAACGTGATCGTGAATGCCACTGCTTACACTGCTGTTGATAAAGCCGAAACTGAGCAAGATAAAGCGCACGTGGTCAATGCAACGTCTATTGAAGCATTGGCACAGGCAGCCGAGGAAATCGGCGCGTGGCTGGTTCACTACTCAACGGATTATGTTTTTGACGGTTCAGGTGATAGACCCTGGCGCGAAGATGATGCAACCGCTCCGCTGAATGTTTATGGACAGAGTAAGCTGGAAGGTGAGCAAGCCATTGTCCGCCACATGAGCCGCTATCTTATTTTCCGTACAAGCTGGGTCTACGCAGCTAAAGGTAATAACTTTGCCAAAACGATGCTGAAACTGGCAAAAGATCGCGATTCATTATCAGTAATCAATGACCAGTTTGGTGCACCAACCGGCGCTGAGTTGATTGCTGACTGCACTGCTCATGCAATCAGAGTTGCTCTGAATGACAGGACCGTTACTGGTCTGTATCACCTGATTGCAGGGGGAGAGACAACCTGGCATGCCTATGCCACTAAAGTGATAGAGTTTGCAAAAGCGCAAGGCATCGAACTGCAGGTACAGGCAATTAAAGCTGTGCCAACGAGTGCGTTCCCTACACCGGCTAAACGACCGGCAAACTCAAGACTCAATACAGAAAAGTTTCAACAGGCCTTTGGTCTGAACCTGCCCGACTGGACAGTTGGCGTTGAACGTATGTTGCTTGAAACTCTTATTTAATAGAAGCAGGCCGCAATAGCGGCCTGGCCAATTAAGGTGAAATTGTGAAAAAGAATAAAGGCATTATTCTCGCTGGTGGCTCAGGAACGCGCCTCTATCCGGTAACGATGGCAGTCAGCAAGCAATTGCTGCCGGTTTACGACAAACCAATGATTTACTATCCGCTCAGTACGCTGATGCTGGCAGGAATTAATGACATTCTGATCATCAGTACCCCGCAGGACACGCCGCGCTTTGAAAGTCTGCTGGGAGATGGCTCACAGTGGGGAATTTCGATTCAGTATAAAGTTCAGCCTAGCCCTGATGGTCTTGCTCAGGCATTTATCATTGGTGAAGAGTTTATTGGTGACGACTCAGTCGCGCTGATCCTTGGCGACAATATTTTCTATGGTCACGATCTTTACAAGCAACTTGAAACTGCATCGAAGAAAGATGATGGGGCAACTGTCTTTGCCTATCACGTCACTGACCCTGAGCGTTATGGCGTTGTTGAATTTGATAAAGATGGCAAAGCCATTTCTCTGGTAGAAAAACCTGAACATCCTCGCAGCAACTATGCAGTGACCGGTCTCTATTTCTATGACAACAGTGTTGTGGAAATGGCGAAAAACCTTGCGCCATCACCCCGCGGTGAACTGGAGATTACGGATATCAACCGGATCTACATGGAGCAGGGGAAGCTTTCTGTATCAATTATGGGCCGCGGACACGCCTGGTTAGATACCGGCACACATCAAAGCCTGATGGAAGCGAACAATTTTATCCAGACTATAGAATCACGTCAGGGGCTAAAAGTTGCCTGTCCGGAAGAAATCGCATTCAGAATGGGTTTCATTAATAAAGAGCAATTACAGGAACTGGCCAAACCATATCTTAAAAATGAATATGGCAAATACCTGATGGCGCTGGTTGAAGGACGTTTATAATGAATATTATTGATACTAAAATTCCTGACGTAAAAATCATTGAGCCTAAAGTGTTTGGTGACGAACGTGGATTTTTCCTGGAAAGCTTCAATCAGTCTATTTTCGATAAAGCTGTTGGTCGTCATGTCGATTTTGTTCAGGACAATCACTCAATGTCCAAAAAAGGCGTACTAAGAGGACTCCATTATCAGCTTAATCCACATGCGCAGGGCAAACTCGTACGCTGCGTTGAAGGTGAGGTTTTTGATGTCGCGGTGGATATCAGACGTTCATCCGAAACGTTTGGACACTGGGTCGGCGTGCATTTAAGTGCTGAAAACAACCGTCAGCTATGGATTCCTGAGGGATTTGCTCACGGTTTCATAACGCTTTCAGAGCGTGTTCAGTTTATTTATAAAACTACAAATTATTATGCTCCTCAGTCCGAAAGAAGCATTTTGTGGAATGATCCGCAGATAAATATTGAATGGCCTGAAGTTGAAGAAATGACTTTATCTGGTAAAGATAAAGATGGCGTATTACTTAATAACGCAGAAACTTTCGATTGAGATGCAAATAAAAACGCGTACCGCAGTCCTTTTATGCTCTTACAATGGTAGTCAATATATAAGACAGCAGATTGATTCAATTATAAATCAGACTGAAAAAGAATGGACGGTGTTTGTCTCGGATGATGGATCAACTGACGGGACTCTTGATATATTGCAATATTATCAGGAGAAGTTAGGCAGTGAGCGTTTTGTTATAATCAATGGTCCAGGCAAGGGATTTGCCTGGAATTTTCTATCTTTACTGGAGAAGTGCGGGGATGCGTTTGATTATTATGCATTCAGTGATCAAGATGATGAATGGATGCCAGATAAATTAGCAAGGAGCATATCGGCTCTATCTGGCTACAGTCATAATGTCCCTTCAGTCTATTGTGGGCGAACCAGATTAATCGATGAGAATGGTCATCATCTGGGTGAGTCACCGCTATTCAGTAAGCCGCCATCGTTCAAGAATGCCCTTATTCAAAGTATTGCTGGTGGCAATACCATGGTACTTAATCGAACAGCACGAAATATCATCAATAAAACGCCGAGAGACGTATTGATCATATCTCACGATTGGTGGATATACATTGTTATAACAGCAGTCGATGGGCATATATACTACGATCCTAAACCTGCAATCAATTATCGGCAACATACCAACAACATTGTTGGATCAAACCTGGGATGGATAGCAAGATTTAAACGTATTGGCGGGTTACTTGATGGGCATTTCAAGAAATGGATTGACGCTAATCTTTACGCGTTAAGTAAAGCCGACATCAATGTCGCTCCCGAGAAAAAGGTTATTCTTGATAGATTTAATGATGCCAGAAGCAGTAATTTATTTAAAAGACTTTATATATTCAGAAAGTTGGATATGTACCGTCAGACGTTTTTAGGCACTTTAGGCCTTTACGTTGCTATATTTCTGAAGAAATTATGATCGATAAATAAATTTACCCATTAAAGGTGAAATTTTGCAGCAGAATACTAGACACGATACATCCCTATGGTCGTTATGCAAGAATACCTATATTAATAGACATATTATTTTCGAAATGACCAAGCGCGACGTAATAAGCAGATATAAAGGCTCAGTGATGGGCATTTTCTGGTCCTTCATAAATCCTGTTTTTATGTTAGCTGTCTATACGCTTGTCTTTTCAGAAGTATTTAATGCACGTTGGGGGAATGCTGCGGCAAATGAGTCAAAAGCGCAGTTTGCGATAATTCTTTTTGCAGGGTTGATTGTGCATGGGATTTTTGGCGAGGTATTAACTAAATCACCCACATTAATACTTAATAATGCCAACTATGTTAAAAAAGTAGTTTTCCCACTTGATTCTTTCCCAGTAATAGCTTTATTGTCCGCATGTTTTCAGGCGCTGATCAATATTTTTGTACTCTTACTGGCATTTGCTTTTGCGAACGGTTATATCCACTGGACGGCGGTGTTACTTCCATTGGTATTCATTCCCGTATTAATTTTAGTTTTGGCTTTAAGTTTTTTGATTTCTTCGCTGGGTGTTTTTATCAGAGATTTAGGGCAGTTTATAACGTTGTTAATTACGGTAATACTTTTTCTTTCGCCCGTATTTTACCCGCTTTCTTCTGTGCCTCAGAAATATCAGGTCATTATATTATCTAATCCATTAACGTTCATAATCGAGCAAACTCGGGAAGTTGTGATTTGGGGTAGATTGCCTGATTTCAATGGTCTGATAATATATGCTTGTATATCAACAGTAATATTATGGCTTAGCTACTTCTGGTTCCAGAAAACACGTAAGGGATTTGCTGATGTTATCTAAAGATAATGCATTAGAAATAATTGATGTTAGCAAATGCTATCAGGTTTTCGATAGTCCTGTCAGACGACTTAAACAATTTATAGTACCTAATATCGAGCGCAGACTTGGGAAAGTCCCCCGGGTGTATCATGAAGAGTTTTGGGCGCTTCAGGATATAAGTTTTAATTTACCTAAAGGCGAAACGCTGGGTGTAGTTGGTCGTAACGGCTCTGGCAAATCAACATTATTGCAGATTATTGCGGGTACATTATCTCCTACCCAAGGAACTGTCAATATTCAAGGTCGTGTTGCTGCCCTGCTTGAATTAGGTGCTGGATTTAATGGTGACTTCACTGGGCGTGAAAATGTCTATCTTAACGGCGCGCTATTAGGTCTGACTAAGGAAGAGATTGATAATAAACTGGATGATATCCTGGCTTTTGCCGATATTGGACATTTTATTAATACACCAGTTAAGACTTATTCAAGCGGAATGATGGTTCGTCTTGCGTTTGCTGTACAGGCTCAAATTGACCCTGAGATATTAATCGTTGATGAAGCATTAGCCGTCGGGGATGCTAAGTTTCAGGCAAAATGCTTTGCCAGACTTAAGCAACTCAAAAATGATGGCACATCTATTCTTTTTGTATCACATGCGACTGAACAGATCATTACTCATTGTGATAAAGCTCTACTATTGAACGATGGTTCAATAGTAGACAACGGTGCTCCTAAAGATATTGTTAATCAGTATCTCGATCTATTGTTTGGAAAGTCATCATCAACCAATACTAAGCGAGCAGTAGAAGATGATCATATAAAATCAGCTAGCGAAATCGAGAAAAATCAGACTGAAAGATTTAACGTAAGTCAGGAGGTTGAGCCAGTCGTCACTTTAGAAGAATTTGGGTTCGAAAAGCGTAATAATTATAACGCGAACGAATTTCGTTGGGGTGACAGGACTGCTGAGATCCAAGACTTTTCGCTTGTTCAGGGTGAAAACTTATACCCGTATAGTGTGTCGGGAAACGGGAATATGAAATTTAAATTCCTTGTTAAGTTCAACTCGACCATTTTCAGACCTATTTTTGGTTTTGCGGTTAAAACTAAAGATGGAATAACAATTTATAATACCAATACAAATATATTAGAAATTCCTTTTATTGAAGTTGGAGAGGAAGGGAAATCCTATACAGTTAATATTGAACTACCCATGCGTCTTTTCCAGGGTGATTATTTCATTTCAATAGGCCTGGCCAGCTATAACACATCAGGAGAGGTGGTTCCGCACGATCGGAGATATGATTCAATTCATATTGCAGTAGAACCTACCCCAGAATTCTTAGGTCTGGTAAATTTAGAGGCTTCGATTAACTGTGAATAAAGAAAAACTTTCTACGGTACTACTATCGTCTGATTTCGTTTACGACTCTGAACTTAAAATCTGGACCGAAAAAGATCAGCAGGAATTTAATTATAATGACGGCGATTATCATGAAAACTACATTTTAGATGTCGTCACAAAAGCTGAAGACTGCTCCGTGCTTTCTCAGGAACTTGCTGGATATATAAAAGACTGGCCTTCACAATATCATTTAACTTCAAAAAGATCTAACTTATTAAGACCGTTCGGGAAAAATTTCAAGGGTAAACGTGTTCTCGAGATTGGATGTGGATGTGGTGCAATAACCCGCTTTATTGCTGAAGCTGGTGCAGAAGTCATCGCAATTGAAGGCAGCAAAAGAAGAGCATCTATAACGCGTAAACGCTGTAAAGATTTAGAAGATGTTACAGTAATTAATTGTTCAAGCGATAAAATTCCGGATATTGGTGAATTTGATTACGTTTTATTGATTGGCGTTCTTGAATATGCTCAATGCTTCCTGGGTGCTGAAGGGCAATTATCACTTTTATCCTTTTGTAAGAAGAGATTGAACTCTGATGGTTCATTATTCGTAGCCATTGAGAACCAACTCGGCATGAAGTATTTAGCCGGAGCTAAAGAAGATCATTTGGGTATACCTATGGTGGGCATTAATAACGCCTATCATGATAATGGTGTACGCACTTTTGGTAGAATCGAACTCATACAAATGATGCAAAATGCAGGATTTAGCAATGTTGAAGAATTCCTGCCCTTTCCTGACTACAAGTTACCTACTTTAGTTATTACTCCCTATGGTCATCAGCAGCGTAGTTCAGTAATTTATCCGTTAGTGAGTGAAGTTCATCACAAAGATGCGCAGGCCCCTGATTCCTATACTTTTTCCTTAGAAGAGTCCACGAAAATAATCTGGAATAATGAACTTTCATCAGATTTGTCAAACTCATTTCTGATGATAGCTTCAATGTCATCTAAAAATCACGTAAGTGATAATACATTAGCATGGTATTATTCCGATGCAAGAATAAATGATAGTCAGAAAAAAATAAAATTCCTTGAGATTAACGGAAATTATAAGATTGAGAGCTATAAAATTTCAGGGGAGTTTATTGGTGGTGAACCTTTCTATCAAGGTGAAAGCCTGTGGCTAAGCCTGGTAAGCATCATAAACAAGCACGGCTGGCAATTAAGCAGCGTTATTGATTGGGCAAGAGTGTGGATTAGTGAAGCGCTGGTCACTGAAAATATTTCTTCTTCATGGAAATGGAGTACCGAGTTGCCACCCGAATACCTGGACGCAACTCCGTTTAATATTATAAAAACGGTACAAGGTT
This sequence comes from Pantoea hericii, assembly GCF_014155795.1. Lineage (NCBI taxonomy): Bacteria > Pseudomonadati > Pseudomonadota > Gammaproteobacteria > Enterobacterales > Erwiniaceae > Pantoea > Pantoea hericii. Next base: position 211,275 of record NZ_SCKV01000001.1, on the reverse strand, counting down.
ACAAAATATTCGATTTGGAATTAAGTTCTGAAAGGCCACTGATGCTTTCATATCTCGTTTTCAGGGGTGTATTTAACTCACTTTTACGAGTGACATCCGTTGCTCCTACAAAAGAGTTGTCAGATTCTAATGTATTTAACACTACAAAGTTTATAGTAACAGAAATTTTCCCGGAGCTAACGGAAGAGCATTTTAACGAATACTTAAAACAAGAAGTCGCTTTGGTTTCGCAAGTGGTCAATGTTGACACTAACGATCTATTTGAACGCTATAAAAATTCGTATTTCGTTGTCCGTGATTTCCTGAATGATTATAAAAGCGAACTTGCCAGAGTTTATCATTCAAATCAGGATCTCTCCTCTACTGTAGCCAATGTCGAAAATCAAATGAAGGATGTCGAAAAGCAGATTAAGGAGAAAGGCGAGGAGATATTTGGTAAAAATAGTTTATTGGATGTAAAAGAGAAAGAGTTGATAGATGCGCAAGCATCATGTTCGCGGTTGCAGGAGCAAATCGATAACCTTCTTAGCGTTGCCGCCGAACAAAAATCCAGAGAAGAAAAACTTATGGAAGAGGTTAAAGTTAAGACGGATAAATTACAGAAAATTACTTCATCAAGAGCATGGAAATTAGCTTCATTTTTCAGTCGGTCTGCTAAATCGCTGAACAAATACTAAACTGGCAATCTGAAATCAGATAAGGGTGTTGACGTTGAAAATCTATCGTTTTGCAAAAAAGATGTTATCCTCTGGAGATCGCGATCTTTTAAAATATCGCATTAAACTGGTCTCAAAGCTTTATAAGGAAGAAGGCGTTAAAGCTGTCTATAGCAGATTGCATTCAGCCTATAAGAATAATAATTCTGGCGTTTATGCTTATAACCCTACTTCTGAAAATAGCTTTGAAGAAACATCTATCAACGATAGATCTTCGCTCATTGAGGCCTGGTTAAAAACTGATTTCAAAAAAGCGTCATTGAAAGTCAACGAACAAAGTCATTATGTTCCTAAGGCGCTTGATAGCCTTGAAGGTGTTGACTTACCTGTAAAAGTTATTGCTTACTATCTTCCGCAATTTCATCCGTTTAAAGAAAACAATGAGTGGTGGGGGGAAGGTTTTACTGAATGGACAAACGTGACGAAAGCAAGGCCGCAATATCTTGGGCATCAGCAGCCACGCTTACCTGGCGAACTTGGGTTTTATGACTTACGTTTACCTCAGGTAATGCGACAGCAGATCGATCTTGCTAAACAGTATGGCGTTAACGGTTTTTGCTTCCACCATTACTGGTTTGGTGGCAAGCGTTTGATGGAAACGCCTGTACAAAATTTCCTTAAGGATAAATCGCTCGATATTGATTTTTGTTTATGTTGGGCTAATGAGAACTGGACACGTCGTTGGGACGGTCTGGAAAATGATGTTTTGATTTCACAAAAACATTCTCCAGAAGATGATATTGCCTTTTTAGATGATATCATGCCTGCACTTAAGGATGAGCGTTATATCAGGGTAGATGGTAAGCCACTGCTTATTCTGTATCGTGCAAGCTCACTTCCTGATGCCAAAGAGACGGGTAAACGCTGGCGCGAGCATGCCATCAAAAATGGATTACCAGGTCTTTACCTGGTTGTCGTTAATGCTTTCGATGTCTCAAGTCCGCAACCTTACGACTTCGATGCTATTGTAGAATTCCCACCACATCAGGTTGGTGCAAAAGATATTACTGATAGTATCACGCCATTAAATAAAAACTTTTCTGGTCGGGTTTATGATTATGAAGAGTTGGCGTTGCGAGCAGGTAAAATCGATAACCAGGATTTTACCTGTTTCAAAGCAGTTATGCCATCATGGGATAATGAAGCCAGAAAGCCCACTCAAGGTTTCTCTTTCTATAATGCTAAACCTGAGCTCTATGCTAAGTGGCTTGATAGTGCAATTAAAACCACAATGAATCGCAAACCTGAAGAACGCCTTGTCTTTGTCAACGCCTGGAATGAATGGGCCGAAGGTGCGCATCTTGAGCCTGATCGTCATAATGGATATGCATATTTACATGCTACAGCAAACATCTTACGTAATTCACTCTTGAAATATGATTGCGATAACCAACTTATTGCAGATATTAATCAGGAGTTTAAACCCCGCTTTAAGTCAGCTGTAATTCTACATGCTTATTATGAAGATTTGGCTTGCGAATTGGTCGAAAAATATATTGCGCAGTATCAGGATAAACTTGACCTCATCATCACCATGCGCAGTGATGTTAAACTGACCACGCTTGAGAAAATAAAAGCATCGTTTGCAAATGTGTTTTTTGTGATGGTAGATAATCGTGGACGAGATATCCGACCTTTCATCAAAGCGCTTAAGGTTGCAGATGGCTTCGGTTATAAATATATTTGTAAAGTCCATACTAAGAAATCACCTCATCGAGTTGATGGCCAGCAATGGCGTGAAAGTCTGTTCGCAGATCTTCTTGGATCGCGCGAACATGTTTCAAAAATCATTAACCATTTCGAGCTTCATGATGATATAGGAATAATTGCCCCAAGAAATTCCATAACTGATCTTTCCATCCCTGAAATAAATTTGGGCAACAGATATTGGCTCGAAAAGCTTTTTACAAGAATGGATTCTCCAGAATTGTTTAAGACATTCAAAACCAGTTTCCCGGCGGGTTCAATGTTCTGGTTCAGGAAAGATGCTCTCGATCCTTTGGCCAGCAATTTATTGGATGAAGAAGAGTTTGAACTTGAGGCGGGTCAGCTAGATGGCACGCTTGCTCACAGCGTCGAAAGGGTGACTGGTGCAGTTGCGAATGCACAAGGTTTTAAAGTGGTCGATATCACCTCACTTTAACTTTTTGTCAGGCATCAATGCCCATTAAGGTTGATGCCTGCTGGTTAACTTTTTTTATTAACTTTCCGTGCGTTTTAAACTGATGAATCATATTTAGGATAATTAACCTATCAGGTTGATTTTTCTTAACATAATTTCCTCACGCAACCGCACCATTCATTACCTTTAATCCGCTATCCTGAGTTAACATACTGATCACTTACAAAGTGGTGTTACGGGTAACACCATGCGAGACCACAGACAGGAGTATGTAATGTCCAAGCAACAGATCGGCGTTGTAGGTATGGCAGTGATGGGCCGCAATCTGGCTCTTAACATTGAGAGCCGCGGTTACACTGTTTCTATCTTCAACCGTTCACGCGAAAAGACTGATGAAGTCATCGCTGAGAACCAGGGTAAGAAGCTTGCTCCTTTTTACACCGTTGAAGAGTTTGTCGAATCGCTGGAAAAACCTCGTCGTATCCTGCTGATGGTTCAGGCAGGTGAAGCGACTGATAAGACTATCGCCTCACTGACTCCACACCTGGATAAAGGTGACATCCTGATCGATGGCGGTAACACTTTCTATAAAGACACCATCCGTCGTAACAAAGAGCTTTCTGATCAGGGCTTCAACTTCATCGGTACCGGCGTTTCCGGCGGTGAAGAGGGCGCACTCAAAGGCCCATCAATCATGCCTGGCGGTCAGAAAGAAGCGTACGAGCTGGTTGCGCCGATTCTGGATAAGATCGCGGCACGTGCGGAAGATGGCGAAGCCTGTGTGGCTTACATCGGTCCGGACGGCGCGGGTCACTATGTGAAGATGGTTCACAACGGCATCGAGTATGGCGACATGCAGCTGATCGCTGAAGCTTATGCTCTGCTGAAAGGCGCTCTGGGCCTGAACAACGAAGAGCTGGCTGAAACCTTCACCGAGTGGAATAACGGCGAGCTGAGCAGCTACCTGATCGACATCACCAAAGATATCTTCACCAAGAAAGACGAAGAAGGTAAATATCTGGTTGATGTGATTCTGGATGAAGCAGCAAACAAAGGTACCGGTAAATGGACCAGCCAGAGCTCACTGGATCTTGGCGAGCCTCTGTCACTGATCACCGAGTCTGTTTTTGCCCGTTACCTCTCGTCACTGAAAACGCAGCGCGTTGCGGCCTCTAAAGTACTGAGCGGTCCACAAGCTAAAGCGTTTACTGGTGACAAAGCAGAGTTCATCGAGAAAGTTCGTCGTGCATTGTACCTGGGTAAAATTGTCTCTTATGCGCAGGGCTTCTCACAGCTGCGTGCTGCGTCAGAAGAGAACAACTGGGACCTGCACTACGGTGAAATCGCTAAGATCTTCCGCGCGGGTTGCATCATCCGTGCTCAGTTCCTGCAGAAAATCACTGATGCTTATGAAGCAGATGCAGGCATCGCTAACCTGTTGCTGGCGCCATACTTCAAAGATATCGCGGATCAGTATCAGCAGGCGCTGCGTGATGTGGTTTCTTACGCGATTCAGAACGGCATCCCGACGCCAACCTTCTCTGCGGCGATTGCTTACTACGACAGCTACCGTTCAGAAGTGCTGCCTGCCAACCTGATTCAGGCGCAGCGTGACTACTTTGGTGCGCATACCTATAAGCGCATTGACAAAGATGGTGTGTTCCACACCGAGTGGTTAGATTAATCACTAAAATGGGCTTCCCTCGGGAAGCCCTTTTTTTTACCCTACCAGCAAATCCCCGCTCCGAATCTCCTTCTCACCCGCCAGCCGCACCACCAGCATGCCTGCCGTCGCAAACCTCACCCAGTGCCTTGCATAAAGGATACCGCCATGCTCTGCCACCAGTGGCGTGATATGGTCAGTAATCGGATCGACAATCTCAGCGACCACTTCTCCTGGCCGAATCTGTGCGCCAAGCGGTTTACGATGCAGAATCAGACCTGACACCGGCGAATGAATATATTCGCAACCTGCTAACGGCGTAGGGGGATTTTTCAGGGCAGGGGAGGCTGCCGCCGATCCTTCGCTGTGACGTTCTTTAATCACGCCCGTCTCTCCTGGCGCTTCAGCAACGTCAGGCACGTTTAAACCAATCGGACCGTCATTGATTGCCACGATATCGTCACCGCCCGCGCTTGCCGGAACCAGTTCATCGCCACCGATTACAGGAGCAGCCACTTCCACGGAAATTGATGGCTCGCTGTAGCCGATATAACCACTTTCCTGCAGTGCCGAAATAATCGCATCTGCATCTTTCTCCGCCTGTTCAGGCGACACATCACGCACGCCACGCAACTCCAGCGTCACCGGCAGCAATCCACGTGGCATGGGGTAATCTTTGCCAAAGCGTTCTGCCAGCGTCAGCCAGGGTTCGCAGCAGGCTTCATCAAACGGTTCACCGCCAGAGATCTGCGCCAGCAGCTGCACTTCACTGCCTAACCATCGCGCCAGCGGCTCAATGTCCGGCCAGGCATGCGGCGTGGTGTAGAGATGCGGCACGGCTTCCCAGTCACAGTGCAGGTCAATCATTAGATCCGCCTGGCTGGCCATTCGCATCAGCGTATAACGCTGCGCATCCAGCTCCGTTTTTGGCACGGTATCGCGATAGTGACGATCGATCGCGTCGCGAATCAGGCTTCGGTTCTGCGATTCACTCTGCGTCAGGCTATCCGCCAGTCCGGCCGCCAGCGTGGTACCCAGTGACGGAAAACGGCGATTAAAGTCCTGACCAGAGAGCGTATGGAAACGACCCAGATGGGTGCCGTGCCAGTGCTGTCCCAGCGCCAGGGGATTAGCAACCGGCACCAGGGTAAACGCGGCTTTGAGCTGTCCGGCGGACTCCAGCGACTGCAGTCTTTGTTTCAGAAACCATGCCACCGCCATACCGGGCAGTTCGTCACCATGAAGTGCAGCCTGGATATAGACCTGACGCTCGTGGTCCGGAGCAAAATGAAAACTGATGATTTCACGCTGGGTGCCTAAAGAGGCGCTTAACAGTGGATGATGTTGTTGATGCATACCGTGTTAATGTCCTTTAATCGGCAAAGGACGACAGTGCGCCGTCCTGAAAAAGTTAAAGTATAGTGCCGGATCGCGGTGAGGACGAAAAAGGGCGACCGCGAGGTTACTGCTGGATAGAGATATCCGTAGCGAAATAGCGCTTCTGAATCTTGTCAAACGTGCCGTTCTTTTTGATTCCGGCAAAGGCATTATCCAGTGCCGTTTTCAGCTCCGCATCGCCTTTGCGCAGGCCGATTGCCGTGCCAGGGCCGATAATCGGATCCTGAATAATCGGGCCAGCCAGCTCAAAGTCTTTACCCTGCGGATGCTTCAGGAAGCCAATGGCCGCTTGTGCCGCATCGGTGAAGACCGCATCCAGCCGGCCTGAAACCAGATCGCTTTCAACCTGTGCCTGATCGCCATAAGGCACCACGGTCACACCATGGGGCTGCCATTTCGCCAGCGCATAGCGCTCCTGTACTGTTCCCTGTTCCACGCCGACTGTTTTCCCTTTCAGGGATTCAACCGTTGGCAATATGCCAGAACCCTTACGGGCGATTAGCTGGGTGTGGGTGTCATAGAGCGGCATGGTGAAATCGATCTGTTTAAGGCGCTCTTCGGTAATGCCCATGTCAGAGAGAATGGCATCGAATTTACGCGCTTTCAGCGCCGGGATCATGCCGTCAAACTGGCTTTCAACCCAGACGCATTTCGCCTGCATCTGGGTACAGAGCGCATTGCCCAGATCGATATCAAAGCCGACCAGCTTGCCATGTGGTGTTTTCGATTCAAACGGTGGATAGGTCGGATCGACCGCGAAACGCACCTGTTCGATTTTCGCCTGCGCGCCAAACGCACAACCAGCCATAACCGCCACTGCCAGCGTCTGACGCAGGCGTTGAGTGAAAATGTTCATGATTTTGCTCTTATTCTGTCGTGATGCATGTTTATGCAGAGTATCGCCGGGCTGCCGGGATGGCAATTACTGCGTTATCTTCACCACGTCAGCCGCGCACAGCGACCGGTAATCTTCGGTGTTCAGGATCACTGAGCGCTCCAGCAGACCGGCGTTAAACGCGATCTCCGGATAACGTTCAAACAGCGTGGGGTCAACGACCAGTCTGAGGTCAGGATGAAAGCTGAACGGCGGGATAGCCCCGAATACACAACCGGTCAGCAGTTCGGTCTCTGTCGGGCTGGCGAGTGAGGCGCGCCGTCCACCGACCGCCGCTGCGACTTTACTCAGGTCGGCCTGCTGATCAGCCGGTAACACCGCCAGCACGTGCTGTTTCACGCCATTGCCTTTCACATGACAGACCAGCGCTTTCGCGCCCTGGCCGATTTCGGTGCCGCGTATCGCCGCAACGGCTTCACATTTGCCTGTTGCTTCATGTTCCATCAGACGATAGCGAGCCTGATGCTGGTCGAGCAGGGCGATTAATTTTTCATGGGTCGTCACGGTTCTCTCCCCGAGGTTTGAGTCGCCATTATTGTGCGGGATGGGGGTGAGGATTGAGAAGGATTCTGCTCAGAACCCCCATAAAGGCGAAATTCTGAGCAGCATATTGCACAATTATTTATGGCGGGCGCGCAGGTTGTTGATCACGGCGCTGAAGTCCAGATCCTGATCCTGTAACAACACCATCAGGTGATAGACCAGGTCAGACGCTTCATTAGTGAGTTCATCCCGATCGTTGACGGTGGCCGCCAGCGCGGTCTCAACCCCTTCTTCGCCCACTTTCTGCGCAATGCGCTTGGTGCCGCTGGCGTAAAGCCGGGCAGTGTAGGAGCTTTCAGGATCGGCCGTCTTGCGTGACGCCAGCAGTTCTTCCAGCTGATAGAGGAAAGTCCACTCAGGCACAGCCGGCGAGAAGCAGCTGGTGGTGCCCAGATGGCAGGTCGGGCCAATCGGGTTTGCCAGCACCAGCAGCGTGTCGTTGTCGCAGTCGGGCGTAATGCTTACGACCTGCAGAAAATTGCCGGAGGTCTCGCCTTTGGTCCACAACCGGTTTTTGGTGCGGGAGAAAAAGGTGACATTGCCTTCTGCCAGCGTTTTTTCCAGCGCCTCTGGGTTCATATAGCCGTGCATCAGCACTTCGCCTGAGACGTTATGCTGAACGATGACCGGCATCATGCCCTGTGTTTTGTCCCAGTCGAGCTGGGACAGTTGTTGTTCGGTTAGCACGCGCGAATCTCCACTCCGTTGTCGATCAGGAAGCTTTTCAGCTCACCAATATTAATAATCTGCTTATGGAATACCGAGGCCGCTAAAGCACCATCCACATTCGCCTCAGTAAACGCGTCGAGGAAGTGCTGCATCGTGCCGGCACCGCCAGAGGCGATCAGGGGCACATGGCAGACTTGACGCATTTTCTTCAGCTGCACCAGGTCATAGCCGTTTCGCACGCCATCCTGGTTCATCATGTTCAGCACGATTTCGCCTGCACCCAGTTTCTGGACTTCCTGCACCCACTCCAGCGTTTCCCACTGTGTCACGCGGGTACTCGCTTCGTCACCGGTGTACTGATTCACCTGATACTTACCGCTGGCTTCATCAAACCAGGTATCAATGCCGACCACAATACACTGAACACCGAAACGTTCAGCGAGGCGGGTGATCAGCGAAGGATCGGCCAGCGCTGGTGAGTTAATCGAAATCTTATCCGCACCAAACTCCAGAATGCGCGCCGCGTCTTCCGGGGTTTTAATCCCGCCTGCTACGCAGAACGGAATATCAATCACCTCAGCCACGCGCGACACCCAGCTTTTGTCGACGACGCGGCCATCAGATGAGGCGGTGATGTCATAGAACACCAGTTCATCGGCACCTTCAGCGGCGTAGCGCTGCGCCAGCGGCACGATGTTGCCGATGATCTCGTGATTGCGAAACTGTACGCCTTTGACCACCTGGCCGTCACGTACGTCCAGGCAGGGAATTATCCGTTTTGCCAGCATGCAATCGCCTCCGAAACAGTGAATTTATCTTCCAGCAGCGCACGTCCGACAATTACGCCCTGAACACCGCTACCGCGCAGGGCGGCGATATCATTGAGTTCGCCAATGCCACCCGAAGACTGGAAAGCAATCGTCGGGAAGCGCGCCGTGACTTCCTGATAGAGCGAAACATTGGAGCCGCTGAGGGTGCCGTCGCGCGAAATGTCGGTGCACAGCACGTGCTTCAGACCCACCTGCTGAAAATCGGTAATGACCTCCTCCAGCGTCACGCCTGCCGCTTCCTGCCAGCCACTGATTGCGACTTCTTTGCGGTTACTGGCATCAATGCGCACGTCTAACGCGAGCACAATCGCCTCTGCGCCAAACTCCGCAAACCAGCGCTTTACCTCTTCAGGCTGTTTCACCGCGGTGGAACCGACCACCACACGACTGGCTCCGGCTTCCAGCAGCGCGTGAACATCGTCCCGGCTGCGAATGCCGCCACCGACCTGCACCGTGACATCAACGCCGTTAAGCAGAGTTTTCAGCAGCGCAATCTGGCGTTTCGCCGGATCTTTCGCGCCGGTTAAGTCCACCAGATGCAGTACGGTCGAGCCCTGGCTTACGTAATCCTGCAGACGGGGCAGCGGATCGCTGCCGTAATCGCGCTGCTGACCATAATCGCCCTGATGCAGACGAACCACTTTGCCGTCAATTAAATCTAACGCGGGGATAATCATTACATCTCCAGGAAGTTTTTCAGCAGCTGCGCGCCCGCTTTGCCCGAGCGTTCCGGATGGAACTGGACGCCGAAGAAGTTATCTTTCTGCACCGCGGCAGTGAAGGCTTCACCGTAGTGACACTGGGCGATGGTGCTGGCGTTAACGGGCATGGCGTAGCTGTGGACGAAGTAGAAGTAGCATCCTTCGTCGATGCCACGGAACAGATGATTGCCCGCCTGCGCGGTAATCTGGTTCCAGCCCATGTGCGGTAATGGCAGGCCATGAGTGTCCATCAAAGACACTGGCTCATCAATAATACCCAGGGTAAGCACGCCGCCATTTTCATCGCTGCCGCGTCCCAGCAGCTGCATACCCAGACAGATCCCCAGCACCGGCTGGGTACAGGCTTTCACCAGATCGATCAGGTCACGCTCCTGCAGCTGGTTCATTGCTGCCTGTGCGGTGCCGACGCCGGGCAGAAAGAGTTTGTCGGCGCGCAGCACCACATCGGGATCGCGGCTCACGTCCGGGGTGTAACCCAGACGTTCAATCGCCCACTTTACCGATGAGAGGTTGGCGCAACCGGTATCCATGATCACCACGTTCATCACAGCACTCCCTTCGAGCTTGGCAGCGTATTGCCCTCAACGCGGATCGCCTGGCGCAACGTACGACCAAAGGCTTTAAACAGGCTCTCGACCCGGTGATGGTCGTTCTTGCCTTTGGTTTTCAGATGCAGCGTGCTCATCATGGCGTAGGAGAGCGAGCTGAAGAAATGCTCGACCATCTCGGTGCTGAGATCGCCCACGCGTTGATAGTTGAACTCTGCTTTGAACTCGATGTGCGGTCGGCCGGAGATATCCAGCGCACAGCGCGCCAGGCATTCATCCATCGGCAGCACAAAGCCAAACCGGCCAATGCCGCGTTTATCTCCCAGCGCTTTCAGCAGCGCTTCGCCGAGTGCCAGACCGGTATCTTCCACCGTGTGGTGATCGTCAATGTAGAGATCGCCTTTTACTTCGATGTGCATGCGGAACCCGCCGTGCACCGCAATCTGGTCCAGCATATGGTCGAAGAAACCCACGCCGGTATTGATTTTGCTGCCGCCTTCGCGGTCCAGCCACAGTTCAACCCGCACCTGCGTCTCTTTGGTGTTGCGCTGCACCAGCGCATGGCGATCTCGCTGCGTCAGACGCTGCTGGATGGTCTGCCAGTTCTCGCCGTCAGCGCCGTAGCGGATAGGCTGAATACCCATGTTCTCTGCCAGCTGAACGTCGGTCAGGCGATCGCCAATCACGTAACTGTTGGCGGTATCCAGCGCGCCCTCTGTCAGCCAGGCTTCCACCATTTTAGTTTTGGGCTTGCGGCAGTCGCAGTGGTCGTCCGGCATGTGCGGACAGATCAGTACATCGTCAAACGCAATGCCCTGCGACGTCAGAACCTGCATCATCAGATTGTGCGGACCGTCGAAATCGGCCTGCGGAAAACGGGCGGTGCCAAGACCATCCTGGTTGGTGATCATCACCAGGCGATAACCGGCGGCCTGCAGCGCCAGCAGCGCCGGGATAACGTCTGGCTCAAACGCCAGCTTATCCAGTCGGTCCACCTGATAATCTTCAGGCGGCTCAGAGATTAATGTACCGTCGCGGTCAATAAAAAGGGTCTTCTGGCTCATGCTTGCTCCACAGAAAAGGCTTGCAGCGCGGCGATCACTCGTGCGCACTCTTCACGCGTGCCGATGGAGATGCGCAGACATCCCGACAGGCCCGGATTTTTGTTCTGATCACGCAGGATAATGCCCTGATCCCATAAGGTTTTGAAGACTTTTGGTGAATCGGTAAAGCGCGCCAGAACATAGTTAGTTTCGCTGGGGAAAACCTGCTCAACGCTGGCCAACTGAGGCAGTTCGGCCAGAAGCCAGCTGCGGTTTGCATTCAGCTCCGCAACATGTTCACGCATCAGCGCAATACCCTGTTCACTCAATGCCTGACCGGCCACATCGGCCACCGGGGTCGCCAGCGGGTAGGGCGCAATCACTTTCATCAGCAGGTCGATAACGGGCTTATTGGCCAGCGCAAAGCCGCAACGCAGGCCCGCCAGCGCAAAGGCTTTCGAGAGGGTACGCAGGACCACCAGGTGCGGATAATCCTTCAGCCAGCCAGTCAGCGTCGCCTGAGGACAAAATTCAATATAGGCTTCATCGGCCACCACCAGCGCTTTACCGGCGGTCATCGTCAGCAATTGACGGATATCATCCTGATTAATCAGGTTGCCGGTCGGGTTGTTCGGGCTGCAAAGATAAACGACTTTCACGCCGTCCAGCTGTTCCGCGATAGCAGGCAGATTCAGCTGCCAGTCGCTGAGCGCCGGCGCGGTACGGTATTCAATGCCGATGGTTTCGGCGCTGACGCTGTACATGCCATAAGTCGGTGGACAGAACAGAATCGCATCCTGCCCCGGCTCACAAAAAGCGCGCATGATCAGTTCAATCGCTTCATCTGCCCCACGGCTCACCAGCACCTGCTCCGGCGTTAAACCTGCGTAAGCCGCATAGCGCTCAATCACGATTTTCGGCTGACACTCCGGATAGCGGTTCAGTGTCTGCTGTGACAGTTCAAACGGCACCGGCAACGGAAACTCGTTGGCGTTAAGCCAGACATCGCCATTGCCACCCAGACGACGCGCCGACATATAAGGCGTGAGAGCGCGTACATTGGCGCGCGCCAGCTGCTCAATATCCTGACTCATGCTTGCTCCTTTAGTGCGGCAACGCGCAGGGTGACGGCATTTTTGTGGGCATCCAGCTGCTCGGCGGCGGCCAGGGTTTCAATGGTCGCGGCCAGATTCAGGAAGCCCTGTGGCGTCAGCTCCTGCACCGTCATGCGTTTCTGAAAATCAGCCAGGCCCAGGCTGGAACAGGTCGAAGTATAACCGTAGGTCGGTAACACGTGATTGGTGCCTGAGGCGTAATCGCCTGCGGACTCCGGTGACCAGTCGCCTAAAAATACCGAACCGGCGCTGGTGATGGACTCCACCAGTTCGCGTGGCTGGCGGGTCTGCAGAATCAGGTGCTCCGGGCCGTAAAGATTGGAAATCTCAACGCATTGCTCAAGGTCGCGCGCCACGATCAGGCGGCTGCTTTCCAGCGCCTGACGCGCCGTGGCCGCACGCGGCAACTGCGCCAGCTGCTGCTCAACGGCGACCGCGACCGCTTCGGCCAGCTTAAGTGACGGCGTCAGCAGAATCACCTGCGAGTCAGGACCATGTTCGGCCTGTGAGAGCAGATCAGACGCAACAAACGCGGGGGTGGCACCTTCATCAGCAATCACCAGCACTTCTGAAGGCCCGGCTGGCATATCAATCGCGGCGCCATCAAGACGCTGACTCACCTGACGTTTTGCTTCTGTGACCCAGGCATTGCCCGGACCAAAAATCTTGTCGACGCGCGGCACGGTTTCCGTACCGAAGGCCAGCGCGGCGATAGCCTGCGCGCCACCCACCTGGAACACCTCTTCTACGCCACACAACTGCGCGGCATAAAGAATCTCATCGGCAATCGGCGGCGGCGAACAGAGCACTACGCGGCCACAACCAGCGATACGGGCAGGTGTCGCCAGCATCAGCACGGTAGAGAAGAGCGGGGCGGAACCACCAGGAATATAGAGTCCGACCGATTTCACCGGGCGAGTGATCTGCTGGCAGCGCACGCCAGGCTGTGTTTCAACATCCACCGGCGGCAGAATCTGCGCGTTGTGGAAGGTTTCGATATTCCCCACCGCGACGGCCATCGCCTGCTTCAGTTCGTCACTTAAACGGGCGCTGGCTTCTGCTATCTGCTGCGGCGTCACGCGCAGGTTTTCCACCTGCGCTTTGTCGAAGCGGGCACTGAACTCGCGCAGAGCGTCATCGCCGTTCAGCTTTACCTGTTCCAGCACGTTGCGCACCGTCAGCGTGACGTTTTCAGAGGCGGCGATAGCGGGACGTAACAGCAGCGCCTGCTGCTGTTCGGGGGTGCACTGCTGCCACTCAATCGGGGTAGAAAAGGCCATGGCTTACTCCATCATCTTCTCAATAGGCAGCACCAGAATGGAACTGGCACCCAGTGCTTTCAGTTTTTCCATCGTTTCCCAGAACAGGGTTTCGCTGCTGACCATGTGCATCGCTACGCGGCTGACATCACCTGCCAGTGGCAGAACGGTCGGGCGCTCTGCGCCAGGCAGCAGGCTAATGACTTCTTCCAGACGCTCACTCGGCGCGTGCAGCATGATGTACTTCGATTCACGCGCTTTAATCACGCCCTGAATACGGGTCATCATTTTGTCGATCAACTCCTGCTTGGCGGCAGGCATCTCGCCGTCACGCTGAATTAATACGGCTTTGGAACGATAGATGACTTCAACTTCGCGCAGGCCGTTGGCTTCCAGGGTTGCACCGGTGGAGACCAGATCGCAGATGGCATCCGCCAGACCCGCACGGGTCGCCACTTCCACGGAACCGTTCAGTAGACAGGTTTTGAAGCTGACGCCTTTTTTGTCGAGGTATTGTTTGAGCAGGTGAGGATAAGAGGTGGCGATACGGGACTTATCAAGGCATTCCGGACCGGTGTACTCGGCGTCAGTCGCCATCGCCAGTGACAGGCGGCAGCCGCCGAAATCCAGGCGGCGCAGCGTGAAATAGCGCGGATCTTCACCCTGAGCACGACGTGAGAGCAGTTCTTCTTCCAGGACGTTTTCACCGATGATGCCTAAATCGACCACGCCATCCATCACCAGGCCAGGGATATCGTCATCGCGCACACGCAGGATGTCGATTGGCATGTTCTCCGCAAACGCAATCAGGCGCTGTTGCTGAAGGTTGATTTTAACGCCGCAGCGCGCCAGCAGTTCGCGTGAATCATCACTTAAACGGCCAGATTTCTGCATAGCTATGCGTAAACGGGTGTTATCTAACATGGTTCCTGTCCTTTTCCTGTCCTGAATGTGTGGTTACGTCAGCCCATAAAAAAACCCCCGGAAGACGATCTTCCGGGGGTTCTCTTGCGTTCACACCACTGGAAGATCTTGAAAGTCTTCCAGCACCAATCGCCTGAAAGACTAATCAGGATGATGGTGATGATGATGGTTGAACTGAACGCGTGTCATAATAATCTCGTCGATGAATGAGTATTCATTTGTGGGGTTTAACCTAACGAAGATGGCTGCGCTTGGCAACACTTTTTTAAACAGGCGATTCGGAAAGCACTGAAACAGGTTGTTCTGGTTTGCAATCCGGGGGCAAACTACGGTGAAGTCGGGGTTGATGTTTCACGTCAGGAGTCAAAATGAAGAAGGTCGCGATTGTGGGACTGGGCTGGTTGGGCATGCCGCTGGCCACGGCGTTAACCGCGCGAGGCTGGCAGGTTACCGGCAGCAAAACCACGCCAGACGGTGTTGAAGCCGCACGTCGCTGCGGGATTGAGGCGTTCCAGCTGGAACTGACGCCGGAACTGCTCTGTGATGCCGCCGATATTGAACCGCTGTTCAACGTTGATGCAGTGATCGTTACGCTGCCCGCCAGCCGCACCGCAGAAGGTGGCGAGGCCTATCTGCAGGCGGTGCAGAATGTGGTCGATACCGCGCTGGTCTACAAAGTGCCGCGCATCATCTTTACCAGCTCAACGTCAGTTTATGGCGGCAGTTCAGGTGTTAAGCGGGAAAACAGTCCGCTGGCTGCAGAAACGGTAGCCGGAAAGACGCTGGTGAAACTGGAAAGCTGGCTGCACGATCTGCCTGGGACCAGCGTGGATATTCTGCGTCTGTCCGGTCTGGTCGGGCCAAAACGCCATCCAGGTCGCTTCCTGGCGGGTAAGCAGGATGTGGCAAATGGCTCGCAGGGCGTGAATCTGGTGCATCTGGATGATGTGGTCGAGGCGATTGCGCTGCTGCTACAGTCGCCGAAAGGCGGCCGGGTGTATAATCTGAGTGCATCAAAACATCCGTCGCGTGACACATTCTATCCAGCGGTTACGCGTCAGCTGGGTCTGCAGCCGCCGCAGTTCGCGCCAGAAGCCGTCAAAGACAGTGGCAAGCTGATTGATGGTTCGCGGATCTGTAGCGAACTCGGTTTTGAGTACCGCTATGACGATCCTGTGAAGATGCCACTGGAGTAACAGATGTCTCCAAATAGATTATGTTTGAGGCAAAAGGGCTTCGTGAATTTACTTCATACATGTGTCGGGGATGAAAAAATTCAGCCTCTACACTTGGTCGTTTTCCTATAGATATCTTACAAAGAAATAGCGTGTCTGCAAATTATTATAAGACATATTCATATTTTAAGTGGGTAATAGATTTTATTACCTCGCTCACAATTACGTGTGCTTCGTTTAGTTAATTATTGTATTGAGTAAGATAGTTTAAGTTCTGAGTCACGAGCTCTAAAGGGCTTTATGCTTTACGGGCATCTGATAGGATCTCTTCTTGAAGGCACGCCATTAATACAAATTTCTGATTATTGACCAAGTTTGGCTTCAAATATAGTTACATTGTTAAACATCTGCGCCTAATACCGCTTCGGTTTAGTCAGACTATATTTTTCCTCGGGAAATGGCCTGATTTTTTCATAAAGTGGCTTACCTTTTTCAGCAGTTGCCGCATTGAACGGTATTAATAGTGGCGAGTTGTCGTGTCATGACGTGCCTGTCATAACAGCTCAACGTCATTCAATCAGGTCGATTGAATAGGTTGGAAATAACGCTGAGTTTTGGGGTCGCTTTCAGCTAGCGCTTTGTTTAATGGCTTGTTGATAATTTAGTTATCTACACATAAAGATTATGGTTTTTTTCCGTCAATATGCGGCCTTAAAGAGTTTGAGCAGGCTAATAAACAGTACTAATCTTTTACTGTTGCCATCAATGTAGCTGAATTTTCAATTGCCACAATGTAACGCCCTGGCCAGATAGTATTTTCCTTTTGTTCCAGTGTGACTTCGCAATTTTGTTGCCTGCAAAGCTGAACCGATTTTAGGATTGAGGTAAATGGGTAAATGCCCACCTCATCTTCATAAAAGACCAGATGGGCTGCGCTACATTTTTTAGTGCATTATGGATAGCAGCCAGTTTTTCTTCTTTATACGGGGCGCGGATATACAACGAATGTGCAGCACTGAGCCAGACCAATCTCAGCAGATGGCAACCAGCAACGTATCGTTCCGAATGCAACTGAAATTCGATTATATTACTAATCATTTCAACATTAATTCCGCGATCCAACAGAAGTGTTGAAAACCAAAAACGCCGGGAGAGAGTTTTATCGGCTCACGTAACAATGTACAGATAAGTTCAAAGGGCTAGTATCGGGAGCGTCCTGCGTGTAAGGATTTCTGGCCTTCAACACCCGATAAAGTAAAACAGTTAATCCAGCTACCCTAAGATGAACGGGGGCAGCAGAGCGTTCGACCAACGTCGCTGACGCGATCGTCCCGATACAGCATGAGCATATTGGTTAGTCTGCAGGCATGATTTTTTTAACGCGTTTTATGGGCTACTTTCTGCAACACGCGTCGTTCGCCGCGGGAAATGGATACTATGATCGGCATCGTTCAGTACGATTGTTGGTTTTTGATGGTTGGCGAATGATAAGATCGCGCCATCCGGGATAAGTTCCCGTTAAGTGAACTACTATTCCACGCAGCTATTTAGATTATGCGTGACGATTCAACTCTTCAACGGGAAGGGGGATTTGATTGATGCTTGATATGGCAAGTAACTAAGCTAAAGTTATACACTGCGCAGCCTGTCCAGACAGCAGATCTTGAGTCATTATCCGATGACTTGGCTTTTGAACGCTCAATAATGCTTAACAATTCTTGCGTTGTTTGTGTTCTAATGACAAGATCCGTGCCATCATTGTTAATGAGGGAATTTTAATGCTCCTTATCTTAGCACGTTACATATTTTTTAACGTGATATATACGGTTATTCAGTTGCTGGTTTTAGCTGTTTTCTTGTTGAAGAGCAATGGAAAGCTTTCGTTTACTTCGAAGCATTTTTTCTGTCCGAGATGTTTTCTTTTTTTACTAATGTCATATAGATACTTAATTCGTAAACCAGTATTATTAGCGATTTTCTGCATTTCTTCCAGGGGTGGAATGGCGTCCGACACTGACCCTAATGCCGCAGGCACAATAAAAGTCATGCCATCGAAGCTTTTGTATTTACAGCAATAGTTTATTTGTGTGGATTTTTTTGTCATCAATTTGTTATTCATTATAAAGAGAGAGTTAGTATAGTATGGATAAGAATTTTGAATGTAGCTCATACTTGAAAAGAGATATGGCTATATTTTCTCTTGTTATATATTCAATCTATTTGTCGATTGTTTTCATAGCGCCAAAAATGGGCGAAGATTATGGCTTGACCAAGCACTTCATAGATGGGGGGCTTATTCAAAGGCTCAGTTTTGCCGCTGCGAAATCTAGTATGCAGATATCAGGATGGAATGCCAGATTGGGAGAGCAAATAGCTATATTCGAGCTAAGTCTTCCACACTGGATATCAGTGATGTTTTACTCCCTATCAGTAATACCATTTATGTATTGTTTGTCACTATTATCAGGAGCCCAAGAAAAAGGACAGCGAATTCTAGTAGCACTTATCTGCATGGTAATGCTTTTTGTTCTTTGGCCAGGTATGGAAGTTTTTTTCTGGAAAACAGCGAATTCAGAGTATTTGCAGCCCATGATACTTGTTATGGCTACTGCTTTTGCATATTCCAAAAAGGAAAGACTCGAACGATTGAAATCAAGAAAGTTAACGTTCGGCACATATCTTGTTGTTTGTCTACTTTCTGGTTTAAGTTTCGAAAACGTCCCACTTGCTCTGTCCGTTGCGCTCCTTCTGCTTTGTGTGGTTGAAAATCGGAAAGGCATCTCCAACTACCTTCCGATCATATCCATTATGACAGGCTGGACTATATTGATGCTCGCTCCCTCGACAAAGATTAGGAAGGCATATTATGACTCAACGATAAACAAGGGATCTGACTTCGCAGCCTATTACATATCCAGGTTTGTAGATGTGTGTGCCAAATTTTTTGAAACAACGTCTGTTATGCTGGTCATCGCTATTGCCGCCTGTTGTTACCTTCAGAAAAAAGGAAAACTTACTGCTTACCATTACTCAATGATTGCGGCCTCCATTTTGGTCGTCGGATCTATGATGGCATCACCTTATACAGAGCCAAGAGGTTTCCTGTTCGCGTGGTGTGTTATGTTTTCTTTTGTGGCTTACGCGATAAGTGAATTAATCCAACCCGTTAAGACAAAAAATATTTTAGTAGCACCTTTTATTTTGTCTCTTTTCTTTGGTTTGTATACTTTTAATATATATTCTGAAGTTAGCTTTAAATCGAATGAGCGTGAAGCTAAAATTCTTTCTGCATATGGAACAAAGGAGTGTGAAACTGGAGTGAAGGTGTCACACCTGAATACAGATGCGGGATACAGGTATATAAACAATAGAGATGATTGGTTTATGTTTAATATGACTAACAAGCCAAATTATTTTTATAGTTGCATTTTGAAAGGTTAGTATTAATAAATTTACGAGGCACTATATGTTTAATTTATTATTAGTATAGTATTTTTATATATCAACAGATTGGGCTGCATTATTTTTTGTAGCCTAATAATTTGAAGTCTAATTCCACTTTTTTAGGGTGTGACATGTATGTCCAGATTTTCAATCGATAAACAACCAGGCGGTATGTCATCGGACTTAGGCTCAATGTAATTATTTATAAATCCTACTCAGTTAATTTTAATTAAATCATAACTTACTTCTGCTTTTTAACTAAGATTTTGCAGAAATCGCGATTTAGTCTTTATTTCTAAATTGTCCCAGTATCAGATACAACCGTCAGTTAGCAATGTCGGTTTGTTTAACTTCACATTTTCCATTTCGCCACCGTGCTGCAAACGCTGATTGTGTCTGATAATTAAGTGTTAAATATAAACGACACTCGTCATAATCCTGCCGCCAGTCATTAATAATTCTCCTGTTGTAAACGATATCGGTGAACCAGTGCTCATTCAGACATTCATCGCTAAATTCGTCCGTTAAAACTCTCAATCAATCCGTTCTATTGGCTGGATAAGTCGCAACTCAACGCCATGCTCAAAGGACCATTGAACCAGTGCGCGGCATGCGAATCCCGGCCTCTTGTCAGTTTTCATCGTCGCTGGATAGCCCCAAAAAAGTGCAATGCTTTCCAAAATGCGCATGACCTGAACATCTGAAATTTCGAATGCAGTGGTAAACGTTGGACACTCCTTCGTTAAGTCGTCCACACATGTCAGGCACCTAATCCGCGGCCGCTGGCAAGTGCATTCATGACAAGATCCATCGACCATGTCAGGTTCGGCGCATCCGGGCGAAAAAGCGGAAGCCGCTCAGTCGCCAGACTCTTATGGCGCCGCTTGCGCTTTACTCCCAAGCCGTTGAACTGATAGATGTCGGTATACCCGCTTGTGGTTGATGTAAAGGCCTCCCCGGTGCAATAATTGCCAGGTGCGCCGGTAATCAAAGCGGCGGCGTTCAAGTGCCAGGTAAATGCAGCTACGCGTCAGCAGCCAGACGCTGAGTCGAATAACGGCAGGTTGAAAGTGGCAGACCTGCCAGACTGCAGACACGGCGTTGCGAAAGAAAAATTGCATCACACATGACCTCCACGGCTTCCCACTTCTGATCTGTCGTCAGAACTTTCGGCCCAGAACCACCTGAAATGCCTCTATACCGCTATCCTTCTTACGTAGGGTGTAAAACGTGGCGTTGAAAATGGCGTGCTTACGGTAGGACTTTTTGGCGGAAACTCCGGCTTAGGCCTCGTGGAGAATACTGTTGATCTGTTTGTTGTAAAAAAAGCTTCTTCTTGAGGGGCCTCATGTGGCTTATGAAGACATTATTGAAATAGGCGGTACCAATCAACTGAGAGAAAGTCACTCAATCCTAAAATTAGAGTAAAGGTGCAAGTTTCGTTCATATAATATTACCTTGAATTTACAGATTGGAATAAATGCGAGACTTTTATTATCTCCCTTTCTTTTTGATGCTCATTAATTATTCCCCCTGAGGTCTGGAAAAAATTGATACCAATCTTATCAAGTTAGGTAAAATTCAGGGGGGCATAGCACTAATCTATCCTAATCTTCATTTAATTGCCTAATGCAGCGATGCTCTTTTTTGATTATATATTTAGGACGTTGTTTGGTCTCAATATAAATTCTACCTATATACTCACCCAGCACGCCTATCCCTATTAGCTGAATGCCTCCAAGGAATAAAATCGAAACCAGGATTGACGGATAACCAGCCACTGGGTTTCCCCAGATTAGTTTGTCGGCAATCATCCATACGCCGTATAAGAAAGAGAGACCGGCTACAAAAAAACCGATATAAGTCCACATGCGCAAAGGAAACGTAGAGAATGACGTTATACCCTCTAGTGCCAGGTTCCAGAGTTTCCATCCATTAAATTTTGTCGAACCAGCAACGCGTTCAGCTCGAGTGTATTCAACCACCTCTGTTCTACCACCCACCCATGAAAGAATGCCTTTCATGAACAGATTTCGCTCAGGCAAAAGCTTAATGTTATCGACAACATGGCGGGACATTAGCCTGAAATCGCCCACATTTTCTTCAATCTGCGGTTTGCTAATCATGTTGTGCAACTTATAGAACCATTCAGCGCTTTTACGCTTAAGACGGCTATCTGATGAACGGTCCACACGCTTAGCAAGTACAACATCTGCACCTTCTTTCCATTTCGAAAGCAGAAGAGGAATAACATCGATTGGGTCCTGCAGGTCAACATCTATAGGAATAACAACATCTCCAGTTGATGCTTCAAGACCTGCAAAAAGAGCAGGTTCTTTACCAAAATTTCGTGTAAAGCTGACATATTTTACCAAGACGTCATTTTTCATGATCGCCTGAATCAGAGATTCTGTGTTGTCAGTGCTACCATCGTTGACGAAAACAATCTCAATCTCATCATCTGCAAGCGGCATGTAATTTCTTACGGTCTGATAGAAAACAGGAAGTGCTTCCTGTTCGTTTAAAACGGGAACAACAAGCGATATCTTCATTTCTTATCTCTGAAAATAATATATTTTGAATAGATAAAACCACACACCAGACTTATTGCTGAGAAGACGACGAGGGTGATGATCGGATTCACCTTCATGCGATCGGCGTATGCACCAATCATGACGGCCACCATCCCCATGAAAACCACATACATGATGTATCGCGTAGTAGTGGCTTCAGAACCAAACGTCCATTTTGCGTTAGCAAAGAAAGAGAAGGTGACGGCAACACAGAACGCAATAAAGTTGGAGAGTGATTGCTGTAGCCCACTCGTGACACAGATAGCGAAGGTGGTCCAATGAATTAGCGTGTTAATGACACCAACTGACATGTATCTTGCAAAAAGTTTCAGCATGGCAAAATTCTGTAAAAAGTGAGGGGCAAATCCTGACACTTGCCAGCGTCAGGATCAAGAAATTGTTAAAGGGGGTTAAGTGAGTTACTCGGGGAAATCCGTTAAGGTGGTCTATTGAATGAAAAAGGCCTATACAGAGGCCAGCGATTTCTAATGATGTGAATCAGGAAGTGCAAGATCAGTCCGCACTCAGCAAAAAAATTAGTGACCCTGTCTGTTCTTATGAAAATCCCGTGGCATTGGTGCTCTAAAATAGATGGAAAGCCATGAGTCGGGCATCAGCAGCATCGGAATGTTGCAGTAGAGGTTGATGAGTGTACCCCTTAAAACTCATCAACCTGGCGATCGCCAGAAATCGATAAAGTCCAAACTTCTGACGGAAAGAGCCTCTGGCCGGGCTGCACAATAAAATAATCGACTACACCCCCAATCGGTCCCTCAGCGCGTACCACACCGCGCCCATCGCCGTCAGCGGCACTTTAAACCGCCGTCCGCCGGGAAAGGGCAGGTGAGGCAGGCGGGCAAAAGCATCGAACCGTTCGGCGTCGCCGCGTAACACTTCGCTGATTAGCTTGCCGGAGAGATGCGTGCTGGTCACACCATGGCCGCTGTCGCCCTGCATGAAATAGACATTGTTCTCCAGCCGGCCAAACTGCGGCATGCGCGACAGCGTCAGCAGGAAATTGCCGCTCCAGCTGAAGTCAAGCTTCACATTCTGCAACTGCGGGAACGTGCGCGCCAGTTTGGGTCGTATTAACGCTTCGATATCCGCCGGTTCACGTGCGCCATAGACCACACCGCCGCCATAAAGTAGCCGCTTATCTGCGGTCAGTCGGAAGTAATCCAGCAGATAGTTACAATCTTCCACACAGTAGTTGTTCGGCATCAGCGATAACGCCTGGTCGGGTGTCAGCGGCTCGGTCGCGACAATCTGCGATCCACACGGCATGCTTTTCCTGCTCAGGCGCGGCTCCAGTTGCGGTGACAGATAGGCGTTACCGGCGAAGATCACAAACGTTGCGCTCACCTCGCCGTGAGCCGTTTTCACCCGATTAGGTGTGCCGTAAACCACATTGGTTGCCGCAGACTGTTCATAGATGCGCCCGCCATGTCGCCGGATGGCTTCTGCTTCACCCAGTGCCAGGTTCAGCGGATGCAGATGACCGCCACGCCGATCCAGCAGTCCGCCGACGTAGCGTTCGGTGGCGACTTCGCGGCGAATGGCGCGTTCGTCCAGCAGCTCCAGATCGTAATTGCCATACTGCTGCCATAACGCTTTCTGTTTCTGCAGATGCGCCATCTGGCGCGTATTCAGGGCCGCAAAGATGCCGCCAGGACGGTAGTCACACTCAATTGCATACCGCTTGATGCGGTCGCGGATAATCTCAGCGCCTTCAAACATCATGCCGCCCAGCATGCGGGCGCTCTCTTTGCCGTAACGCTGTTCAATCACATCCACGTCGCGGCTGTAGGAGTTCACCACCTGACCGCCATTACGACCGCTGGCACCAAAGCCGACGCGTGCTGCTTCCAGCACGACCACGTCGTAACCCACCTCGGTCAGATGCAGTGCCGCCGAAAGACCGGTGAAACCACCGCCAATAATGCAGACGTCACACTGAATGCTCTCCTGCAGCGTCGGCCAGGGCGCATGCGTATTGGCTGTCGCAGCGTAATAACTCTCCACATAATTCATAACAACCTCCGGAATGCGCCTAGAAATTTGCTGGCGTGTGGGCACTGACAATGCGGCACGGGAAGTCTGCACTGTTGGTAAAGCTGTGCGGTAAGCCGGTATCAATCACGTAGCTCTCTCCGGCGGAGAGATGAAACGCTTGTCCGTTAATCACCAGCGTAATTTCGCCTTCCAGCAGCGTGCCGGTTTCCTCGCCCGGATGACGCAGCTTCTCGCCGGTACTGGCGCCGGGTTGATACGTTTCCAGCAGCATGCCCAGCGAGCGCTGCGCACCACCGTTGTCGATCAGCTTCAGCGAAACACCCTGGCTGCCAATCTCCACCAGGTCGCCGGGACGGACAATCACTTTGGGTTCTGCGTCCGGTTTGGGTTCCGAAAAGAATTCTGACAGCGATAGCCCATAAACCTTCAGCAGCTTCTGCAGCGTGCTGACTGCCGGGCTGACTTTATCCTGCTCAATGGTACTGATGGCGCTGTGAGTCAGCCCGGCCTGTTCGGCAACCCGGCGTTGCGACAGCCCCAGCGTCTGGCGAATCTGCGCCAGCCGTCGTCCTGGTGCCAGCGTGGCATCACTCATCTGCTTTTCCCCTGTGATAGCGAATGGCGGCCTGAATAAAGCCGCTGAACAGCGCCTGCGATCCCGCCGTGCTTTCTGGCTGCCACTCGGGATGCCACTGTACCGCGAGGGCGAAGGGATGATGGCGCAGACTGACGGCCTCAATCAGGCCATCCGGCGCACGCGCTTCAACGCGCAGTTGCGGGCCCGGTTCGCGTACGCCCTGATGATGCAGTGAATTGACCCTCAGTGGGCTATCACTGTCGAGTAATGTTGCCAGCACGCCATCCGGTTCGATAGTGACCTGATGTGCCGGTGCATACTGTTGATCCAGTGGCAGCGTCTCATCTTCATGATGACGCTGAAACGGCGGCTGACCGCTGACTTCTCTCCACAGCGCGCCGCCATTCGCCACCACCAGCTCCTGCATGCCACGGCAGATGCCGAATATCGGCATTTTATGGCTGGTGGCCCAGGTGATCAGCTGAAAGGCAAGATGGTCCCGCCCCGGATCGGCATGGGGCTCTTCGCCCGGCTCGCCATAATGCCAGGGTTCGATATTACTTGGGCTGCCGGTTAGCAGCAGGCCATCCAGAACAGCCATAGCGTTTTCTAATAGATGAGGGGCATTCATCAGACTGTGGGGAAGTGCCAGCGGCACACCGCCTGCAAGAACAATCGCGTCGATATATTTGTTTTGAACCGTCTGGGTCAGATGGCCGCCCAAATCTTTCTGACACATCACTACGCCAATCAACGGCTTGTCAAAAATAATGCCCATCTCCCGTCCTCGCATCGCTGTTCGAAATATCTACCGAAAAGGCACGTCTGGTGACTAAGTGTGCAATATTTTTTCAATCTAACAACCTGCTGTTTGTTCTTCAAACAGAATTGTTACATTTGCACACTTTTTATGTTGGCGCTATGTTAGTGGTGTGGCTGTTATTTTGAGCATTACGCAAACCTAATAGGGGCGGGTGAGATCATGACTAACCTGGTAGAAGTGGAAGACTTCATGCTTCACAGTGAAGAGAAACGAACCAGCGCGTTCCAGCTTGAGGTGAAAACCTGGCTGGAGCGCCATCCTGAAACGCAGTATGTCGACATCCTGTTAAATGATCTAAATGGTGTGTTCCGCGGCAAGCGCATTCCGGTCTCTGCGCTGTCTAAACTGGAAAAAGGGTGTTATTTCCCCGCCTCGGTGTTTGCCATGGATATCCTCGGCAACACGGTGGAAGAAGCGGGACTCGGCCAGTCACTGGGCGAACCTGATAACCTCTGTCTGCCCGTCACCGGTACGTTAGTTCCCTCCGCGTCTGACCCTCAACACATTGCGCAGCTGTTGTTAACCATGTGCAACCAAGATGGCACTCCCTTTGACGTTGAACCCCGAAATGTCCTTAACCGGCTGTGGCAACAGCTGCGTAACCGAGGGCTGTTTCCGGTGGTAGCGGTAGAGCTGGAGTTCTATCTGGTGGACAAAAAGCGTGATGCAGAAGGCTTTATCCAGCCGCCGTGTTCGCCTGGTAGTGATGAACGCAATATGCAGAGCCAGGTCTACTCGGTAGATAACCTCGATCACTTCGCCGATGTGCTTCGAGACATTGACGATCTGGCGCGTCAGCAGGGTATACCGGCCGACGGCGCACTGGCGGAGGCCTCGCCCGGACAGTTTGAAATTAACCTTCACCACACGCGCGACGTGCTGCGCGCCTGCGACCATGCGGTGCAGCTCAAGCGTCTGATTCGTCAGGTGGCGGAAAATCACGGTATGACCGCAACATTTATGGCCAAGCCGTATGAGGAATATGCGGGCAGCGGCATGCATGTGCATATCAGCATGCTGGATGCGGCCGATCACAATGCTTTCGCCTGCGATGACGGCAGTGATTCGCCACTGATGAAACGCGCGCTGGCCGGGATGATCGATCTGATGCCCGCGTCAATGGCGCTGCTGGCACCTAACGTGAATGCCTATCGCCGCTTTGTTCCGGATGCCTATGTGCCGTTACAGGCCTCATGGGGCCATAACAACCGGACGGTTGCGCTGCGCGTTCCCTGTGGCGATATTGATAACCATCGTATCGAGTATCGCGTGGCCGGTGCCGATGCTAACCCTTATCTGGTGGTGTCGGCTATCCTGGCCGGGATGCTCCATGGACTCGATACTCAGTTGCCGTTGCCGCATCCGGTCACTGGCAACGGTCATCATGCCGAGGGGCTGGCACTGCCGATTCGTCAGAGCGATGCACTGTATGAATTTGACAACAGTTATCCGTTGCAGAAGTTACTGGGCGAACGTTTTGCCAGTGTCTGGCACAGCTGCAAAAATTATGAACTGATGCAGTTTGAACGGCTGATTACCTCTACGGAAATTGACTGGATGCTGAAAAACGCCTGAAACGCCGGTTTACCAGCAATTCCGTGCGTTATTTTTGCATATGATGTCCCGATGGCTTGTATTTCTGCCACGGGTTGGGGCAGAATACGCGGCCTGCAAAATCAGATGATAACCGACGCTTCACGCGCCGGTTATTTTTTTTGCATCAGGTTTTAATAGAGCGTTTTTGCTGACTTAACCGAGGCCGGGCACGCACCCGGATAGATAAACACTGAAAACACGCGTAAGCGTGAGATTGAGGATTACAAAGATGGGGATGTTTTACACTCTGCCAGCTAACGCTGGTACGCGTTTTCGTGATGACTACGGCGCCGCGTCAACCGCTAACCTTTCTCCCTGTCGCTTAATGCGCAGTTGCCCTGTGACCCAGCCCAGCCAGGTTGTTGCACATGGGGGACTGAAGCATGTCGCTTAATACCTCCGCCGCACCGCAGCGTGCGCAACTCAAAAAAACACTCACGTTACTTCCGGTCGTCATGATGGGCTTAGCCTACATGCAGCCTATGACCCTGTTCGATACCTTTGGCATCGTTTCCGGGCTGACCGACGGTCACGTCGCCACCGCTTATGCTTTTGCGCTGGTTGCGATTCTGTTTACTGCTGTAAGTTACGGTAAGCTGGTACGCCGCTTCCCCTCTGCGGGCTCCGCTTATACCTACGCTCAGAAGGCAATCAGTCCGCACGTCGGCTTTATGGTCGGCTGGTCATCTCTGCTGGACTACCTGTTCATGCCGATGATCAACATCCTGCTGGCTAAAAACTATTTCGAATCGCTGGTGCCGGGCATTCCGTCGTGGATTTTTGTTGTGCTGCTGGTTGGGTTTATGACGCTCTCTAACCTCAAGGGCATCAAAACTGTTGCGAACTTCAACAGCGTGATTGTGGTGCTGCAGGTGGTTGTCATGGTCGGGATCACTGCGATGGTGATCTACGGTGTGGCCAGCGGCGTCGGTTCCGGTACGCTGGTAAGCAGCCGTCCGTTCTGGTCTGAGAATGCCCATGTGGTGCCGATGATTACCGGTGCGACCATACTCTGCTTCTCGTTCCTCGGCTTTGATGGCATCAGTTCGCTGTCGGAAGAGACCAAAGATGCAGAACGCACGATTCCTCGCGCTATTTTCCTGACTGCGCTGATTGGTGGTGTGATCTTTATCGCTGCGTCTTACTTCCTGCAGCTTTACTTCCCGGACATCACCCGCTTCCAGCACCCGGACTCCTCACAGCCTGAAATCATGCTGTTTGTCGCCGGTAAAGCGTTGCAGGTTGGCATCCTGATCTTCTCGGTGGTCACGGTGCTGGCATCCGGTATGGCAGCGCACGCTGGCGTATCGCGTCTGATGTATGTAATGGGCCGTGATGGCGTGTTCCCGGAGCGTTTCTTCGGTTACATCCATCCAAAATGGCGTACCCCGTCGCTCAACGTGCTGCTGGTCGGTGCGATTGCGCTGATGGCGATTAACTTTGATCTGGTTACGGCTACCGCGCTGATTAACTTTGGTGCGCTGGTGGCGTTTACCTTCGTTAACCTGTCGGTGATCGCGCAGTTCTGGGTCCGTGAGAAGCGTAACCGCACGCTGAAAGATCACGTTCAGTATCTGCTGCTGCCGCTGCTGGGTGCACTGACGGTGGGTGCGCTGTGGGTAAACCTGGAAGAGAGTTCTATGGAGCTGGGCCTGATCTGGGCCGCCATCGGGATTATCTACCTGGCCTTTGTGACCCGCAGCTTCCGTAATCCGGTGCCGCAGTTCAGCGAAGAAGTCTAATCGCGCTAACGTTGCCGCCTTTCCGATCTTGCGGGAAGGCGGCAACGGTTTAACTGGCCAGCACCAGCTCCCAGTTACCCGTATTTAACAACTCCCGCCCTGCATCGCTCAGTTTTTTATCGGTTATAACGACATCAAACTTCTCCAGCGGTAATGCCAGAAACGTCGCAATCCTGTTGTACTTTGAACTGTCACTCAGCAGCACCCGCTTACTGCTCACCTCACTCACCGCCTGTTTCACCATCACTTTATCTTCATCCGGCGTAAACAAGCCGCGCGGCCCCCAGCAGGAGGCGGAAATAAAGGCAATATCGATAGCCAGATGACGCAGGCTTCGTGCCGCCGACTCGCCGACACAGGAGCGGTTCTCCCGGCATACGGTGCCGCCGGTATGAATAACCCGGCACTGACTCGCTTCCATCAGCAGATTCGCCACCATAAAATCATTGGTCACCACCAGCACATCATCCCGATCCACCAGCTCTCGTGCCAGCGCTAGTGTCGTGGTGCCGGCATCCAGATAGATGCAGCTGTTACGCGGAATGTGCCGGGCCGCGGTGCGGCCGATAGCGCACTTTTCATCGTTGTAGAGGGCGCTTTTCGTCAGATGTGAGGGTTCAGCCGCCAGCCGATCGGCCGATCGCACGCCGCCAGAAACGGACAGCACCGCACCTTGTTCCTCCAGTTTCTGCACATCACGACGTATGGTCATGTGTGACACACCCAGCCGCTCAGTGAGTTCTGCAATACTGACCACGCCACGATCGGCGACCAGCGCCAGAATCTGTTGATGACGTTCAACCGGAATCATATCTGCTCCCTGATAATTATCATTTTTTCACACTATAAAGTATCTGCCGCTTATCCAGAACAAAAAATAACAGCATGCACCCCATGATACCGTGCTTAAACGCCGTTTAATGGCCTGATTGCGGACAAGTATGCCATGTTAAAAATTGTTCCTGTTCACAAGTGTGATGTTTTTTTGTGAGGGGCGACACATTTTTACCGGGAGTAAGCTGGCAGGATTAACAGTAACAAACAAATAATCACTTAATTTAACAGTGGAGGCGTAACGTGCCAGCTGAAAATATCTGTGTTATCGGGTTAGGTTCTATGGGCATGGGTGCCGCGAAATCCTGTCTGCGTGCCGGTTTAAACACCTGGGGTGTCGATTTAAACCCCGCTGCGCTGGAGAGTTTACGTCAGGCCGGCGCACGTGATGCGCAGCCATCCGCCTCTGCCTTTGCAGACCAACTTGATGCCGTCTTGCTGCTGGTGGTGAACGCGCAGCAGGTAAACGCCATTCTGTTCGGTGAAGCGGGCCTGGCTGCAAAACTGCGTCCCGGCACCGCAGTCATGGTTTCATCCACGCTCTCCGCGCACGATGCGCAGCAGATTGAACAGCGGCTGGCCGAACACCAGTTGCTGATGCTGGATGCCCCGGTTTCCGGCGGTGCCGCCAAAGCGGCCAGCGGTGAAATGACCGTAATGGCCTCAGGCAGCGACGCAGCCTTTGCGTACCTGCAGCCGGTGCTGGATGCTGTCGCGGCCAAAGTGTACCGCGTGGGCAGTGAAATCGGCCTTGGGTCTACCGTCAAAATTATCCATCAGCTGCTGGCGGGTGTTCATATCGCCGTGGGTGCAGAAGCGATGGCGCTGGCGGCGCGGGCCGGTATCCCGCTGGACACCATGTATGAAGTCGTCACCAATGCGGCGGGCAATTCGTGGATGTTCGAGAACCGTATGAAGCATGTAGTAGACGGGGATTACAGCCCGAAATCAGCCGTCGATATCTTTGTGAAAGATCTTAACCTGGTCGCCGATACTGCCAAATCGCTGCACTTCCCGCTGCCGCTGGCCTCAACCGCCCTCAACATGTTCACCGAAGCCAGCAACGCGGGATATGGCCGCGAAGATGACAGCGCGGTAATTAAAATCTTCAGCGGCATCACGCTGCCACAGGCCGGGGAGAAAAACTGATGCGTCTTGGGGTCATAGCGGACGATTTCACCGGTGCAACGGACATCGCCAGTTTTCTGGTGCAGAACGGCCTGAGCACTATTCAGTTCAACGGCATTCCCGCCAGCGAAGAAATCACCGGGGCGCAGGCGATAGTGGTCAGCCTGAAAAGCCGCTCTTGTCCGGCAGAGCAGGCGGTTGCCCAGTCGCTGGCGGCGCTGGCCTGGCTGCAGCAACAGGGCTGCGAGCGCTTCTACTTCAAATATTGCTCTACTTTCGACAGCACAGCGCAGGGCAATATCGGTCCGGTGACCGATGCGCTGCTGAACGCACTGGGTGAAACGCAGACGGTCATCTGTCCGGCGCTGCCTGTCAATGGCCGCACTGTCTACCAGGGCTATCTGTTTGTCGGTGATCAGCTGCTGTCAGATTCCGGGATGCGTCATCATCCGGTCACACCGATGCACGACAGCAACCTGCTGCGTCTGATGACGTCGCAGGCGTCGGGAAAAGCCGGGCTGATCGCAGCGGCGAAGGTCGAACAGGGCGCAGAGTCAGTGCGTCAGGCGCTGGGCCAGCTGGCGGCGCAGGGGATCAACTACGTCGTGACCGATGCTCTGCATCAGGATCATCTTGTGACGCTGGGCGCGGCACTAAGCGATATGCGGCTGGTCACCGGCGGTTCGGGGCTGGCTATCGGTCTGGCACGGCAGTGGGCGACGGCTGAGACCGACGCTGAGGCGGAGCAGGCTGGTCGTCCGCAGGGCGATCGCGCCGTGGTGCTTTCCGGCTCCTGCTCGCAGATGACCATCCGGCAGGTTGCCGCGTATCGCCAGCTGGCACCGGCCTGCGAAGTTGAGATTGAACACTGCCTGGAAGATGCTGAAGGGTATGCCCGACAGCTGTGCGACTGGGTAGAAGCACATCGCCATCAGGCGCTGGCACCGCTGCTGTTTGCCACTGCGGACGCGCAACAGTTGCAGGTCATTCAGCAGCGCTATGGTGCGCAGCGCAGCAGTGAAGCCGTTGAGCAGCTGTTCGCCGCCGTCACCCGTGAGCTGAAGCAGCGCGGCTGGCAGCGCTTTATCGTAGCGGGCGGTGAAACCTCCGGTGTGGTTGCGCAGAGCCTGGGCGTAACGGCCTTTCACATCGGCCCGACCATTTCACCTGGCGTACCCTGGGTTCGCGATATCCATCAGCCGCTCTCACTGGCCCTGAAATCAGGCAATTTTGGCGATGAAGACTTTTTCCGCCGCGCGCAAACGGAGTTTACTTATGTCTGAATCTTTCTCTTTCGCGGAGCAGCAGGCGCGTGACGAGATGGTGCGTCTTGGCGCGTCGTTCTTTCAGCGTGGCTATGCCACCGGCTCCGCAGGTAACCTCTCTATGTTGCTGGCCGATGGCAATCTGCTGGCGACACCCACCGGTTCCTGCCTCGGGGAATTACAGGGTGATCGGCTGTCAA
The DNA here is from genome assembly GCF_014155795.1 of Pantoea hericii. NCBI lineage: Bacteria > Pseudomonadati > Pseudomonadota > Gammaproteobacteria > Enterobacterales > Erwiniaceae > Pantoea > Pantoea hericii. The sequence goes on along the minus strand of NZ_SCKV01000001.1, from coordinate 179,458 downwards.
AAGTCACGCCTGAGGGGGAATGGCTCTCCGGTGATAAACCCTCCAAGGAAATCGCGTTTCATCGCGCGCTCTACCTGAATAATCCCGACTGCAGGGCAGTGGTGCATCTGCATAGCCACTACCTCACAGCGCTGTCGTGTTTACAGGGTCTGGACAAGAAAAACTGCATTCGCCCGTTTACGCCTTATGTCGTGATGCGCGTGGGTGATGTGCCGGTCGTGCCTTACTACAAGCCGGGCGATGAACGACTGGCCGAGGATCTGGCAACGCTGGCTCCGCGCTACCGTGCCTTTCTGCTGGCGAATCACGGTCCGGTGGTGGTGGGCAAGTCACTACAGGAAGCGGCAGACAACACCGAAGAGCTGGAAGAGACTGCCCGGCTGATCTTTACCCTGGGCGACCGCCCGATTCGTTATCTCAATGATGGCGAAGTGGCGGAATTAAGGAGACGATAATGCCGAAGTTTGCTGCTAACCTCTCGACGCAGTTTACAGAATACCCCTTTGCTGAACGCTTCGCGGCAGCAGCTGAAGCCGGTTTTACTGCGGTGGAATTTCTGTTTCCTTATGACTATCCCGCCGCGCAGATAAAACAGTGGCTTGATGATAATCATCTGGAGCTGGTGCTGTTCAACACGGCTCCCGGCAACATTGCGGCGGGTGAGTGGGGCGTCTCTGCCATTCCCGGACGGGAAGCGGAAGCTAAGGCGGATATCGATCGCGCCCTGAGTTATGCGATTGCGCTGAACTGCCCGCAGGTTCATATCATGGCCGCGACGGTGCCGCCTGGTGCCGACCGCCAGCGCTACGTCGAGACTTTTATCAGCAACATGCGTTATGCGGCTGAGTGCTTTGCGCCGCACGGCATCACCCTGCTGATAGAAGCACTTAACCCGACAACCAAACCCAACTATCTCTACGCCAGCCAGTATCAGACGCTGGAGATGGCTGAACAGATCGACCGGCCTAATGTGTTTACTCAGCTTGACCTGTTCCATGCGCAGCGCGTTGACGGCAACCTCAGCCATCTGATTCGCCACTATGCCGGACGCTATCGTCACGTACAGATTGCGTCGGCACCGGATCGCCATGAGCCGGATGAGGGTGAAATTAATTATCCGTACCTCTTCGCGCTGCTGGATGAGGTTGGCTATACCGGCTGGATCGGCTGCGAGTATATCCCGCGCGGAAAAACTACTGAGGGGCTTGGCTGGTTTAAAACCTGGAAGATAAGAACCTGATTTAACGTGCTTTAAAACCGGTGTTTCGGCACCGGTAGGGAGAGGCTTGCCTTTTTTCTGGCCCTGTACCTGCTATTTCTGTACGCCGATAACCCAAAAAATATAACAATTTCTGAGGTTTACTATGTCCACCGCACTGCTGTTAGCCATAGCGACCGCCAGCATCGTGATCCTGCTGCTGCTGGTCATCAAAGCCAAAGTTCATCCGTTTGTCGCCCTGTTAATTGTCAGTCTGCTGGTGGCTATCGCGACCGGCATTCCGGCTGAAAAAATCATGGAGACGATTATCACCGGGATGGGTGGACTGCTCGGTCATATCACCATCATTATCGTTTTGGGTGCCATGCTTGGGGCGATTATTGAAGCCTCGGGCGGTGCTGAATCGCTGGCGCAACGCTTCAGTAAAACGCTGGGGCTAAAGCGAACCGTCGCGGCCCTGACCATGGCGGCCTTTATCCTGGGCATTCCGGTGTTTTTCGAAGTGGGCTTTATTATCGTCATCCCGCTGATTTATGGCTTCACTAAGGTGGCACGCGTCTCACCTTTGAAATTTGGTCTGCCGATGGCGGGTGTGATGCTGACAGTGCACGTGGCGCTGCCGACCCATCCGGGAGCAGCCGCTGCGGCGGGCATCCTGCACACCGATATGGGTTGGCTGATGATGCTGGGTATTGCGATTTCAGTGCCGGTCGGCATCATCGGCTACTACGTGGCGAAGGTCATGAACCGTCGCCATTACCATCTGTCGGTGGAGGTGCTGGAACAGTTGCAGATGGCGAAGCCGGAGGGACAGGAAAAGAAAAATGAGCCAGCTCCACCCGGCGCGCTGACCATCAGCGGTCTGATTGTGGTTCCGATCGTGTTAATTGTGCTGGGAACGCTGTCCCACACACTCCTGACAGAAGGGAGCCTGCTGCGAAATGTGATGACCGTGATTGGCACGCCGCCGATTGCCCTGCTGATTGCTTTAGGTCTGGCGGCGTGGCTGCTGGGCGTGCGACGGGGCTGGAGCAAAGACAAGCTGGAAGATCTGACCGGTCGGGCCATTCCCACCTCAGCCAGCGTGATTCTGGTGGCCGGTGCGGGTGGGGCATTCGGTAAAGTGCTGGTGGAGTCGGGCGTGGGTAAAGCGCTTGCGGTCACGCTTGAAACGCTGCATCTGCCGCTGGTCCCGGCTGCGTTTATCCTGTCGCTGGCACTGCGTGCATCACAGGGTTCAGCCACGGTGGCCATCCTGACCACCAGCGGTTTGCTGACGCAGGCGGTAACTGGCGTGACGGATATGCAGCGGGTACTGGTCACCCTCGCAGCCTGTTTTGGCGGCCTGGGACTGTCGCATGTCAACGATGCGGGATTCTGGGTGGTGACACGTTATCTTGGATTATCCGTCGCCGATGGTTTACGCACCTGGACCGTGCTGACGACAATAATGGGATTAAGCGGTTTTGCACTGACCTGGCTGGCGTGGACCGTACTCTGATTCAGCAATATCAGACACTCAGACCCGGCAGGTGATGCCGGGTCTGAGTGTCTCAGTACGTCAGGAAACCAGCTCCTGCGCATAGAGATAGAGCGCTTTCAGCTGCCCAACCTTTTCTGCATCCGCTTCATGCAGATTGGCCAGTCCCTCCAGCTCCTGCATAAACGCCGACACGCGCTCAGCATTCAGCACTTCACGGCGATGCTGCAACCAGCGTTGCTGCTCGGCATCATCCAGCGTGCCGGGGAAGTTACGCGCCCGGTAGCGGAACAGCAGTTTTGCCACCCGTGCACTTTCAAAGCTCAGGTCGAGCGCGGGCAGATTCGCGGGCGCGGTCTGACGAATGATATTCATCCCGGCGCGGTCGGCATCACTGAAGAAGCCATCATAAAGTTGCGTGTCTACATCGTCTGACGGCGTAAACGGCTCCGCTTCCGCAAACAGCGTGACCAGCTTTTCCCGCACGTCGGGCTGCTGACGCAGCAGTGCCAGATTCGCCAGACAGTGCTGACGGTCAATGCCCAGACGGGCCGCATCTTCCGGACGCAGCGTACTGGCAGGGGCCAGCACCGGACATTTGTTAATATGCACCAGTTTTACCGGCACCGGCGGCAGATCGCCAAGGTCGTTTTTCGGCGTAAAAAGACGCTCACGAAGCGTGTCAACATCCAGTTGCAACAACGGCGACATGTCACCCGCCAGATCCACGACGATCAGCGCATTGCGGTTATCGGGATGCCAGGCCAGCGGCACGATCCAGCTGGTGTTGCCGCGCGCGGCACCGAACATACCGGAGACATGGACCAGCGGCTTCATCTGCGGGATGTCGATCAGGTTCATCAGCTTGTTTTTGTTTCGATGAGTAAACAAAAACTCAAACAGTTTTGGCTGCTTCTCTTTTACCAGCTTCGCCATCGCCAGCGTGGCGTACACATCAGACATCGCATCATGGGCATTTTCATGGGCTACGCCATTGGCTTTGGTCAGATGCTCCAGCCGGAAGCTGGGGAAGCCTTCTTCATTCTCCGGCCAGATGATCCCGTCAGGGCGCAATGCGTAACAGGCACGCATCACGTCCAGGAGGTCCCACCGTGAGTTGCCATTTTGCCAGGCCCAGCCATAAGGGTCATAGAAGTTGCGATAGAAGATATTGCGTGTCACTTCATCATCGAAACGCACGTTGTTGTAGCCCACCACACAGGTTTGTTCGGTGGTGAACAGCGTATGAATACGCTCGGCAAACTCTGCTTCGATCATGCCGCGACTCATCGCTATCTGCGGGGTAATGCCGGTAATCATCACGGCTTCGGGCTGTGGCAGATAGTCATCAGGCGGACGGCAGTAGAACACGTCGGGCTCGCCAACCGGATTAAACTCGCTGTCGGTGCGCAGGCCGGCAAACTGGGCGGGCCGGTCGCGAGAGGGGCTGGTGCCGAAGGTTTCATAATCGTGGAAGAGGAAAGTAGGCTGTACGCGGTCGTTATTCAAATTTCATATCCGTTCATTGCGTTCACTGACTTTATAAACAGAAAGCGAGAAAACGGCTCTCTGTTCGCTCTGAATTTGTCTGCGCACAGCAGGCTGAATGATGTTCGTTGTGTCTGATGTGCGCTGATTGTGGTTCAGCCGTGTCGTGCCATTATAGTGGCCCAATACAGCCGATGGGGCTTTACCTGTATGGTAAACCATAATCCGGCACGCCAGAAGTTAAGGGTTTAACCCGCTACATTGCTTTTTAGCTGCACCGCAGCAAGAACCGCAGCGTCAGACGAATAAGACCCTGTTGGTGTCGTTTGTCACGCTCCCAGACCGGACGCTGTTTCGCCTGTTCTTACTGCGTCATGCCCGGCGCTCGCGGTGCAGGTCGCCCTATGAAATCTGCTCTTTACCTGTGGGATGACGCGGATCACTGGCGGTAATCCGACACCTGGCAGGTCAAACCCCGTCATCAGTTCATACTTTTTTTCAATTTATTCAAACCTTCACAACGCTTTTAACGTAAAACGTGCGGCTGTTTCCGTTTCGTTTTAGAAATTTTCTCTCCCGTGTAATTAAGGATGAAGTGTTGAAAAGGCGTCTGCTGTTCACCGTTACCGCTACTCTATTTTGGGCCTCGCTGGCACAGGCTGATGCGATCCCCTTTCCTGTGACGCCTCCGGCGATTGATGCCGCTTCCTGGGTGCTGATGGATGCCACCACCGGGCAGGTCCTGACGGCGGGTAATCCCGATGAACGCCGCAACCCCGCCAGCCTGACTAAGCTGATGACCGGTTACGTGGTGGATCGCGCTATCGACCAGAAAAAAATCAGCCGCGACGATATGGTCACGGTCGGAAAAGATGCCTGGGGAGCGGGTAATCCGGTGTTTAAAGGCTCATCGCTGATGTTCCTGAAGCCAGGCGATAAACTGAGCGTCCGGGACTTAAGCCGTGGCGTCATCATCGATTCCGGTAACGACGCCTGCGTTGCGCTGGCGGATTACGTGGCGGGCAGCGAAGCAAACTTTGTCGGCATGATGAACCACTATGTCGAAAAACTGGGTCTGCAGAATACCCATTTTGAAACAGTGCATGGACTGGATGCACCCGGTCAGTTCTCCAGTGCGCTTGATATGGCAAAACTGTCACGCGCCATTATTGATGGTGAGCCGGACTTTTATGCCATGTACAGTGAGAAAACCCTGACCTGGAACGGCATCACTCAGAACAACCGTAATGGCCTGCTGTGGGACAATAATCTTCACGTTGATGGACTGAAAACCGGTCACACTGAGACGGCAGGCTTTAACATTATTGCCTCGAATGTGGTGGGCAAGCATCGCCTCATCGCCGTTGTGATGGGGGGTAAAAGTTCAAAAGGCCGTGAAGAGCAGGCGCGTAAATTGCTGGTCTGGGGCCAGAACACCTTTGATACTGTTCAGCTGTTCCACGCCGGTAAGAAGATTGGCACTGAAAATGTCTGGTACGGTAATCCTCATCAGGTCGATGTCGGAACCGCAGATGATGTGTATCTGTCGCTGCCGCGCAGTGAAGTGCAGAACGTGAAAGCGAAGTACGTCATTAATCGCAAAGATCTGGAAGCCCCGCTGAAAGCCAATGAAGTGGTGGGTGAAATTCAGGTGATCGATAAAGATCAGCAGATTGCTCACTATCCGCTGGTGGCGCTCAGTGCGGTTGAACCGGCCGGTGTCATTACCCGCGTGACGGATTATCTGAAGCAGAAGTTCTGATTAGCCGATTGTCAGCACTTAAACGGGTAGCCTGCGGGCTGCCCGTTTTCACATTGATGCCCTGTGACTGCGTGTCGATAAAAGTTACAGAGCCGTAGCCAGTTGTTTTTAACTTCCGGGCAGGTATGTGAGACGGATGTTGATAATTGTAAGCGAACGTCAAAACTGTTTGAAATATCCCGCCTGCGCTAAGCCTGAGCCGCGTTCAGGGTTAAGATAGCCACATTATGTTCCCGCAACCGGAAAGCCACCTTGCGTCCTGATAAGCCCATATCAAAACTGGAGTTCTGGTTTTATCGCCATTACCGCTCCGTTCACGGCGTGCGCATTGCCATCGCCTTTTTGCTCTGCTTCATCTTTGTCCGGGCAACCGGGATACCTGAAGGCACCTGGCCGCTGATTACGCTGGTGGTGGTGATGGGACCGATCTCCACCTGGGGAAATGTCTTTCCGCGCGCGCTGCAGCGTATCAGCGGCACGGTGGCGGGCTCCATCTCCGGTCTGATTGCTCTGAAGCTGGAACTGATCTCGATGCCGGTGATGCTGGCCTGGTGCGGTGTCATCATGGTGATCAGCGGCTATCTGACGCTGGGCAAACATCCCTACATGGCGCTGTTGATCGGAATTACGCTGAGTGTGGTGGTGGGTGCGCCAACCGGCGATTTCACCATGGCATTGTGGCGGGGCGGTGATGTGATTCTGGGATCGCTGATGGCGCTGCTGTTTACCGCGATCTGGGCGCAGCGGGCCTACATCCACTGGCGTATTCAGCTCTCTGACGCGCTGGCGGAAATGGCGAAGATCTATCACGCCGGTTTTTCGCCCAACCTGGTTGAAAAGCCGCGTCTCAACAAGCCGCTGAGCAAATTGCTGAGCAGCGTCATTAAGATGCGAGCGCTGCTGGAGCCGTCGAGCAAAGAGACGCGCATCCCGAAGTCGGTGCTTGAAGCCATTCAGACCATTAACCGTAATATGGTTAACACCATTGAGATGCAGATTAATGCCTGGTGGGCATCGCGTGAAAGCCATCTGATTATGCTTAACGCACCCGCACTTCGCCGCACCCAGCAGATGACCGAGAACACGCTGCGGGCGCTGTCGGTGATGGCGATTGAGGGGGAAACGGAAGATGTGATTGCCAACAGCCATGAGCTGACTGAAATCAGCGGCGAACTGCGACGGCTGATCGCCGACGCGGGCAGCGATGGTCTGGAAGAGACGCCCATCTACGGCTACGTCTGGCTGACGCTGGAACTGGCGAAACAGCTGGAGCGGATGACCGATCTGATGCGAATGGCGCTGCGCAAATAATCACCTCAGACAATGACTTAATGTGAAACCGGGTTTCTTTGCGCTAAGATAAGAGCCAGTCTGAATTTAGCTGTGAAAATTGCTTACCTGGCGGGCTAGCCGCTAAGCTGATCGTTTTGACTCTCTCCCTGCGTCAGCAGGCTCAAAGAAAGGTGCCATCATGGAAAATGCCAAGCAGTCATTTCAGGACGTACTGGAGTTCGTGCGTATGTTCCGCCGCAAAAACAAACTGCAGCGTGAAATCGTCGACAACGAGAAGAAAATTCGCGACAACCAGAAGCGCGTTCTGCTGCTCGACAACCTGAGCGAATATATCAAACCGGGCATGAGCGTTGAGGCTATTCAGGAAATCATCGCCAGCATGCGTGTGGATTATGAAGATCGCGTCGATGAGTACATCATCAAAAACGCCGACCTGTCGAAAGAGCGTCGCGAGCTGTCTAAAAAGATCAAAGCGATGGGCGTGGGCGAACACCCAAAAGCGTAAGGGCCTATAGCTGAGCGCTAATGCGACTGAGCTCCCATGCGAACCCGCTTCCACTCTGGTGGAGCGGGTTTTTTATTGCCCGCATAACCGCAGATTTATTTACCCGCCAGCCTTCGCGCAATCCCCTGTAGCTGCTGTGACAGCGCCACTAAATCGACCTGATTATCTGCGGGCGGGGCGGTGGTCTCGCGGATCACCAGCGTAGTTTCCAGCGCGATGTGTGAAGCTTCTTCACCCTGAAGCCGCGCCAGCATCCGCTCGACGCTCTGTGCGCCAAGAAAGTGTAAATCCTGCCGCACCGTGGTCAGCGGCGGCTGATACCATGCGCTCTCGGCGGTATCATCATAACCAATCACTGATATCTCACCGGGAATCGCCACGCCATACTGATGCAGCGCCCGCATCGCACCCAGCGCCATCTGATCGTTTGCGACCAGCAGCGCCTGTGGCAGATCGTCGGGCAACTGCGCCAGCAGCGCCTGGTAGCCGGACTGTGCGCTCCAGTCGCCCCGCAGGGAACAGTGCGGCGTTAACTGATGATCGGCCAGCGCCTGACGCCATGCGTTTTCACGCTGACGGGCGGACACCGAGCGCAGCGGTCCATTTAGCAGGCCAATCTGACGGTGACCCAGCGCCACGAGATGTTCAACGGCAGCGCGCGCGCCAGACTCATTCGGGTACTGACACTGCGCCACCGCGGCCCTGGGTTCAACATCCAGAAAGATTACCGGTTTACTGCCACACAGCAACTGGATCTGCTGCGCCTCGTCCGCCTCCAGCGGCAGATTGATCAGCAGCCCATCGACCCGCTGTGCCAGCAGTTCATTCACGGTGGCGGCCGCATCGTTACCGCTGTCCATCGCGATCACCAGATGATATCCCGCCCTCGCAGCACGCTGCTGAATCGCCGAGGCGATCTGCGCCGGTGCCATCAGCGCCAGATCGCTGGTAGCCAGACCGAGCGTGCGCGTCGCTTTGCCCGCCAGCTGCTGCGCCACGCGATTAGGCACATAATTGAGCTGCTGCATTGCCGCCTCAACCCTTTGCCGCGTGCGGGCTGACACCTGTTCAGAACGATTTAAAACACGTGAAACGGTTTGATATGAGACGCCAGCCAGTTGAGCGACATCATCGAGGGTCACGGAGCGGGAAGTCATTGAACTCTCCAAAATATGAAGCGATGAGTGTAGCAAATTTTCCTGCTGCGCTGCTGCTGCTGACCACACTTTCACCGCCACACTGCCGGGGCCATTCCCGCACCCGGTCAGCGTAGTCGGCCCTGGTTAACGCTGTTGCAGATAGACCTGCAGATTCACATCCACTGCGTTCAACAGCGGCGTCGCGAGGCCATTTCGTTTCGCCCGCAGCAGCAGATCGCCTATCACCTGATCCGCTTCGATATCAGAGCCCTGGGTGAGATCGCGATACATAGAGGAGGTCATGGGCGTCGCCGGATTGTTCAGCAGCTCAAAAATGCGGGCGGTGACCGCCGGGCGCGGCTGATAGCCTTCGGCAGTGATGACGGACAGAATCTCAGTGAAAACCCCCTGTAACAGCGCTTCACCGCCGCGCGAGGTGAGAATTTGCTGAGTATTGCCGCGTGCCAGGCAGCAGACCGCGCCCAGCGTGCTCAGCAGCAGCCACTTTTCCCACAGTTCATCCATGATGTTGTCACTGAACAGGGTATCAACCCGACAGTCGCGCAGTGCGGCATCAACCCGCTGCAGCCGCGCGTCGTTGTTACCGTCCAGCGCACCGTATAAGAGCTGATGCAGCGGCGTCATCTGGATCACTTCACCCTGGTCACCCAGCGTGGCATTGATTTTACACAGGCCGCCAATCACCTTATCTTCGCCGAAACGCTGTTGTAGTGTTGCGATGTGCCGCATTCCGTTGAGAATCGGCATGATCAGGGTTGCCGGGCCGACCGCAGGCGCAATGTCATCCATGACCTGATCAAGGGCAAAGCTCTTCACCGTCACGATAATCAGGTCATAGTGGCTTTTCAGCGTGCTGGCCTGGATTAGCTGCGGCTGAAACTTTTCAGTGCCCTGCGGCGTCTGTAATACCAGACCGTGGGTCTGAAGCTGCTGATAACGCCGTTCACGTACCAGAAACGTGACATCCTGACCTGCCTGAATCAGTCGTGCGCCAAAATACCCACCGGTCGCCCCGGCACCTGCCATCAGAATACGCATCCCACTCTCCCTTTCTGAAAACCTCTACCTTAGAACGCCGCAGCCGGGCTTACCAGTCTTAGCAAGGTCAGAGCGCATTGAGGAGCATAAAATGCCAGGTCGGGAAAGCGTCGGCAGGGAGGCGGCAACGCAGAGTCTCCCTCTGTTCCGGTTAAACGATTAAGCCAGCATGGTGCGTTACAGCCGGGCGACGCCCAGCGCGGCGGCCTGCTGCTCCCATGCCAGCATGACCTGATAATTGTCCCGATGCACCGGGCTGAATCCGCCGATCAGATTATCGTCGCAGATGGCGCGAAACGCAGGGTCGCTCACCAGCTGAAGCAGTATTGTGCGTAACGTCTCCAGCCGGGCCGCTGACGTTGAGGCTGCCGTGATCAGCGGTAATCCGGGTGCGGCTGGTGACTCTCCGATGATATGCAGGCCGCGCAGTTCCTCAGGTGCATGGCGCGCCAGCAGCGCCCAGCTGACGCAGTCGATCGCCGCGATATCCGCCTGTGAATCACGCAGTGCCGCCAGCGACTGACGGTGCCCGCCGCTCAGCAACAGCTGCGAAAACGTTATGCCCTGAAGCGCTGCTAACCGCCGCAGCGCGTTATAGCCGGAGTGCGAGTCCAGGCTGTTTGCCACGGCCCGCTGACCGTTGAAATCGGCGAGCGTTGCCTTTTTATCCCGCGCCACCAGCCAGCTGCGATACGCGTAACCGTTGCAGCCCGGTGCCCGATAGTGAAATGCACCGACCAGTTGCACTGCAGGCAACTGACTGACCAGCGGATAGCCGCAGGTCTGGCTCAGCAGCAACCGATCATTCTGCCAGTGTGTCAGCAAATCCTCAGGCCAGACCGGTTGCGCGGCCATACCTTGCTGCGCCAGCAGGGTAACCATCGCCTGCATCAGCGCCTGTGTAGCAGGCGGATGAATCGCATACATCGGCAAAGCGAGCAGGGTATTCATGTGTGTTCTCCGCTGTGTTTTCCGGTGGCGCGTAATGCACTCAAGGGTAGTTCAGATTCAGCAGCAACCGGCGCCCCGGCAATCTATTGGGTGCGCCAGTGCCTGACAGCAGAAACCCGCAGAAACCCGCAGAAACCCGAAGAGTGAAAGCCAGGTTGGTCAAAAGTAACGTGGATACGCTGCAGGCTATGTCGAAAATCCTGAATATAGCGCTGAAAGATATTGACTATCAGTGGCGGCGCGGAGGGCGTAACCTTTCCCTATCGAATATCGCCTTATGCTCACAGGCGTTTAACGCCTGTCAGGAGAACTACAGATGAAAAATATTGGCTTCTTATCTTTTGGTCACTGGACGCCTTCGTCTCAGTCTGCCACCCGTACCGCGCAGGATGTCTTATTGCAGTCGATCGACCTGGCGGTCGCCGCCGAAGAACTGGGCGCAGATGGCGCTTACTTCCGCGTCCACCATTTTGCCCGCCAGCTGAGCTCGCCGTTTCCGCTGCTGGCTGCCGTGGCCGCGCGCACCAAAAAGATTGAGATTGGCACCGGCGTCATCGACATGCGCTATGAAAACCCACTCTACATGGTGGAAGACGCCAGTTCAGCAGACCTGATCTCCAATGGTCGTCTGCAACTGGGTCTGAGCCGCGGTTCACCGGAGCAGGTGATTGATGGCTGGCGCTACTTTGGCTTTGAACCCAAAGCAGGTGAAAGCGATGCGGATATGGGACGTCGTCACACCGAAGAGTTCCTGGAGGTGCTGCGCGGCGAAGGCTTTGCGAAGCCGAATCCGCAGCCGATGTTCCCGAATCCGCCTGGCCTGCTGCGCCCTGAGCCGCTTTCTGAAGGGCTGCGCGACCGCATCTGGTGGGGCTCCGGATCCAATGCCACCGCAGAGTGGGCAGCAAAAATGGGCATGAACCTGCAAAGCTCAACCCTGAAAGATGATGAAACGGGTGAGCCGTTCCACATTCAGCAGGCGAAACAGATTCGCGCCTATCGTGAGGCCTGGAAAGCAGCCGGACATCAGCATGCGCCACGCGTCTCTGTCAGCCGCAGTATCTTTGCGCTGGTGAATGATATGGACCGCGCCTATTTTGGCCGCAGCGGTAACGACCAGGATTCGGTCGGTTTTCTGGATGAGAAAACCCGAGCCATCTTTGGCCGCAGCTACGCCGCAGAGCCTGAAGTGCTCATTAAGCAGCTGGCACAGGATGAAGCCATTGCCGAAGCGGATACGCTGCTGCTCACCGTGCCTAACCAGCTCGGTGTCGCCTATAACGCCCATGTTATTGAGGCGATCCTGAAGTATGTCGCCCCGGAACTCGGCTGGCGTTAAGTGACCCAGCGCCCTGGATAAGCAGGGCGCTATCTGGTTTACCTTGTCCGCAAATGATGCGCGTTCGTTGTAATGTCTCTGCAGCCTGTGCGTATCATCACCTTCTGATTCTTTAGCTTTTCCCCTCTGCGTTTATCGCTGGCAGGTTATTCCCGACCTGACAGGGTATTTCTCGCTCACTCACTCACTCTTAGTTAATACCTGCGATTTCTGGAGTGGTGACTTTTCCCTATTTTAGTCACGCCTGCGCCTGGAAGGGAGTTACATCCACTTAGTCAGCGTTTCAGCAAATCTTCTGCTTAAGCCGTTGCTGCTCGTTGCTCTTTAAAGATCGGCTCAACGGTTAATGCCTTTCCGTAACTAGTGACCATTGACAATATTGGTCACATGATAACAAAATGGCGGCACTCTCCTGCTTACTGTTGAAGGTCATCTATGCTCAGGTTCATTCCCGCCACCCTGGTTGTTTGTCTGCTGCCACTGGCGCTGGTGGGCTGCCGGGATAACGCGTCCAAAGCGGATCCGCGCACCCAGCCGCCGCTGGTCAGGGTCACGAAAGTTCTCAGCGCTGCTGATGACAGTCGCGCATTCAGCGGCATCGTGGTTGCCCGGGTTCAGAGCGACCTCGGCTTTCGGATATCGGGCAAAATCCTCGAAAGGCTGGTGGACAGCGGCCAGCGTGTGAAGCGTGGTCAGCCGCTGATGCGGCTTGATCCGGTCGATCTGCGACTGCAGGCCCAGTCCGCACAGCAGAGTGTTGCCGCTGCGCAGGCACGCGTCAGACAGACCCGTGCCGATGAAGCGCGTTACCACACACTGGTGGCAACTGGCGCGGTTTCCGTGTCGGCCTATGACCAGATTCGGGCCGCTGCGGCTACCGCGCTGGCCGATCTGAAAGCCGCGCAGGCGCAGGCCAGCGTGGCGACTAATGCCAGCGGATATGCGCTGTTACTGGCGGATGACGACGGTGTGGTGATGGCAACACTGGCGGAGCCGGGCCAGGTAGTGAGCGCCGGTGAGGCGGTTGTCAGACTGGCCAGAGCCGGGCAGCGTGAGGCGAGCGTTCAGTTGCCGGAGACGCTTCGTCCCGCAGTGGGCAGCGAGGCGCAGGCAACGCTTTATGGTGCGGGCAGTGCGCCCGTGTCAGCCCGGCTTCGGCAACTGGCGGATGCAGCCGATCCGATGACGCGCACCTATGAGGCGAGATATGTGCTGGAGGGCGCACTGGCCAGCGCGCCACTGGGTGCTACCGTCACAATTTCGTTAACCAATAAACCCATGCAAACGCAGCTGAAGGTGCCGCTGGCTGCGATCTATGATGCCGGTAAAGGGCCAGGCGTCTGGGATATTACGGGTCTGCCTGCCACTGTTGCCTGGCGGCCGGTCACGGTGATCGCGATCAGTGACGAGGCGGCGACCGTGACGGGGCAGCTGAATGCAGGCGATCGGATCGTGGCTCTCGGGGCACATCTGTTGCAGCAGGGCGAGCGCGTGCGACCCGATGACGCTGCGGTTGCAGGGAGCCAGCCATGAGCCACGGACGCTTTAATCTGTCAGCACTGGCCGTGCGCGAACGCGCCATCACGCTGTTTCTGATCATCCTGATTACCGTGGCGGGCATCCTGTCCTTTTTCGAACTGGGACGGGCAGAAGATCCGCCGTTCACTGTTAAACAGATGACGATTATCTCCGCGTGGCCAGGTGCGACGGCGCAGGAGATGCAGGATCAGGTGGCCGAACCGCTGGAGAAGCGGCTTCAGGAGCTGCGGTGGTATGAACGCAGCGAAACTTATACGCGGCCTGGCCTGGCGTTCACCATGCTCTCCCTGCAGGACAAAACGCCGCCCTCCCAGGTTCAGGAGGAGTTTTACCAGGCTCGTAAGAAGCTGGGCGATGAGAGCAGAAATCTGCCCGCCGGGGTCATCGGGCCGATGATCAACGACGAGTTCTCTGACGTGACCTTTGCGCTGCTGGCGCTGAAGGCAAAAGGGGAACCGCAGCGCCTGCTGGTGCGTGAGGCGGAATCACTGCGTCAGCAATTGCTGCATCTGCCGGGTGTGAAAAAGGTCAATATCATCGGCGAGCAGAGTGAGCGCATCTATGTTTCGTTTTCACACGATCGGCTGGCGACGCTCGGTATTACCCCACAGGAAATTTTTGCGGCACTGAACGACCAGAATGTCCTGACGCCTGCGGGCTCGATCGATACTCAGGGACCGCAGGTGTTTATCCGGCTGGAGGGCGCTTTTGATAAGCTGGAAAAAATTCGTGAGACACCGATTGTGGCGCAGGGGAGAAGCCTGAAGCTGGCAGACGTGGCTACCGTGACGCGGGGATATGAAGATCCCGCCACGTTTAAGGTTCGTCATCAGGGTGAACCCGCATTGCTGCTCGGTATTGTGATGCGTGATGGCTGGAACGGTCTGGCGTTGGGCAAGGCACTCGCTGCTGAAACCGTCAGCATAAATCAGGCAATGCCGTTGGGGATGTCACTGACTCAGGTCACGGATCAGTCCGTGAATATCCGCTCAGCGGTCGATGAATTTATGATTAAGTTCGTCGTGGCATTACTGGTGGTGATGGTGGTCTGCTTCGTCAGCATGGGCTGGCGTGTCGGAGTAGTGGTGGCGGCGGCCGTTCCGCTCACCCTGGCGGTAGTATTTGTGGTGATGGAAGCCTCCGGCAAAAACTTTGACCGCATCACGCTGGGATCGTTGATTCTGGCGCTGGGCCTGCTGGTGGATGATGCCATTATCGCCATTGAGATGATGGTCGTGAAGATGGAGGAGGGCTATGACCGCATCAAGGCGTCTGCCTATGCCTGGAGTCATACAGCGGCACCGATGCTGGCCGGAACCCTGGTCACCGCCGTGGGCTTTATGCCCAATGGTTTTGCGCAGTCCACGGCGGGTGAATACACCAGCAATATGTTCTGGATAGTGGGCATCGCCCTGATCGCCTCCTGGATTGTGGCCGTGGTATTTACGCCTTACCTCGGGGTGAAGCTGCTGCCTGACATCAAAACGGTGGAAGGCAGTCATGCAGCCATCTACAACACCCGTAACTACAATCGCTTTCGCCAGCTACTGACCGGCGTGATTGCGCGTAAAGGCTGGGTAGCAGGCGTGGTCATTGCCCTGTTTATCACCGCTGTGCTCGGAATGACACTGGTGAAAAAACAGTTTTTCCCGACCTCAGATCGGCCTGAAGTGCTGGTTGAAATTCAGCTTCCCTACGGCAGCGCCATTGAACAGACAGCGACTGCGGCTGAAAAGATTGAGACCTGGCTTAAACAGCAGCGTGAGGCAAAAATCGTCACCACCTACATTGGTCAGGGACCGCCGCGTTTTTACCTGGCGATGGCGCCCGAACTGCCCGATCCCGCCTTTGCCAAGCTGGTCATACTGACCGACAGTCAGGATGCACGCGAGGCGTTAAAAGCGCAGCTTCGCACCGCTATCGCCCGTGGCCTGGTGCCTGAAGCGCAGGTTCGCGTGACACAACTGGTATTTGGCCCTTATTCACCTTATCCGGTGGCGTGGCGCGTGATGGGGCCGGACCCGGTACGCCTGCATGTTATCGCTAATCAGGTGGAAGCCGTACTGCGTGCCAGCCCGATGATGAGGACGGTGAACACCGACTGGGGCGCACCCGTGCCGACACTGCATTTCTCGCTGGATCAAAACCGACTGCAGGCTGTGGGCCTGACCTCCAGTGAAGTCGCCCGGCAGTTGCAGTTTCTGTTGACGGGCGTGCCGGTCACCACCGTGCGGGAAGATATCCGCGCGGTCCAGGTCGTGGGCCGTTCCGCCGGAGATATCCGGCTCGATCCGGCTAAGATTGCTGACTTCACGCTGGCAGGTGCGGCGGGGCAACGTATCCCACTGTCGCAGATTGGTGAGGTGCAGGTGAAAATGGAAGATCCCCTGCTGAGGCGGCGCGACCGTACACCGACCATTACTGTTCGCGGAGATATTGCTGACTCCCTGCAGCCGCCGGATGTCTCCACGGCGCTGAACAAAGCGTTGCAACCGATCATCGCAACGCTGCCTGCGGGCTATCGCATTGAACTGGCCGGTGCAATAGAGGAGTCCGGTAAAGCGACACAGGCGATGGCGCCGCTGTTCCCAATCATGATTGCGATCACACTTTTAATCATCATTTTGCAGGTGCGTTCTCTGTCGGCGATGGTGATGGTATTTCTCACCGCACCTCTCGGGCTGATAGGTGTTGTGCCGACGCTGCTGCTGTTCGGTCAGCCGTTTGGTATCAATGCGCTGGTCGGGCTGATTGCCCTGTCGGGTATCCTGATGCGTAACACGCTGATCCTGATAGGGCAGATCCACCATAACGAACAGCAGGGGCTGGCACCTTTTGCTGCGGTGGTAGAAGCGACCGTACAGCGTGCGCGTCCTGTGTTACTGACGGCGATGGCGGCGGTGCTGGCGTTTATTCCACTCACCCACTCGGTGTTCTGGGGAACGCTGGCCTACACGCTGATTGGCGGCACGCTGGGCGGTACCCTAATCACGCTGGTTTTCCTGCCCGCGATGTATGCGATCTGGTTCCGTATTCGTCTGCCAGAGAGTAAAACGGCAGTTGTGAAACCGGCGCTGTCGGAATAGTCTCAGGGTGGCGGTTGCCGCTTCGCTGCTTTTTTTAAGCACAGCGGCGGCCGTCGGTTCATTGTCTTAAGCTTTTGAAGAAGGTGCATAAAAAGGTAAAAGCTATCAAACATATAGGATGAGACAGGTGTGCGATCCTGAAAATCCTCTATAGAGTAGCGATGAAAATACAAAAAAGAGGTGTGACCATGAGCAATTCCGTTGATGAAGATGCAAAAGATGCAAAGCCTATTGTCGAAGCCGATCGCGAAGCGCCTGAGGGCAAATGTCCTTTTCACGCGGGCAAACCACCTCAGTCAAATCAGGCGCCGGGTGGCGGAACAACTAACCGTGACTGGTGGCCGAATCAACTCCGGGTTGACCTGCTGAACCAGCACTCATCCCGTTCGAACCCGCTTGATGAATCCTTCGATTACCGTAAAGAATTTGCCAAATTAGATTACTCTGCGCTGAAAGCTGACATCAAAGGGTTGCTCACCGAATCACAATCCTGGTGGCCCGCTGACTGGGGCAGCTATATCGGTCTGTTTATTCGCATGGCCTGGCACAGCGCCGGAACCTATCGCTCCGTGGACGGACGCGGTGGTTCGGGCCGTGGTCAGCAACGTTTCGCCCCGTTAAACTCCTGGCCTGATAACGTCAGCCTGGATAAAGCGCGCCGTTTACTGTGGCCAATCAAACAGAAATATGGTCAGAAAATCTCCTGGGCCGACCTCTATATTCTGGCGGGTAACGTTGCGCTGGAAAACTCCGGGTTCCGCACCTTTGGTTTTGGTGCCGGCCGTGACGATGTCTGGGAACCGGATATGGATGTGAACTGGGGCGAAGAAGCGGCCTGGCTGGAACACCGTCATCCGGAATCTCTGGCGCAGTCACCACTGGGTGCCACTGAAATGGGTCTGATCTACGTGAACCCGGAAGGTCCGGAACACAGCGGCGATCCTGCTTCTGCGGCCCCGGCTATTCGTGCCACCTTCGGCAATATGGGGATGAATGACGAAGAGATCGTCGCGCTGATTGCAGGTGGTCATACGCTGGGTAAAACCCACGGTGCCGCACCCGCCAGCCACGTCGGTGTCGATCCCGAAACCGCGCCCATTGAAGCGCAGGGTCTGGGCTGGGTTAACAGCCACGGCACAGGTGTCGGTGCAGATGCGATCACCTCTGGCCTGGAAGTCATCTGGTCTCAGACGCCTACCCAGTGGAGCAACTACTTCTTCGAGAACCTGTTCAAATATGAGTGGGTCCAGACGCGCAGTCCAGCTGGCGCTATTCAGTTTGAAGCGGCTGATGCACCGGAAATCATCCCGGATGCGTTTGATTCCACGAAGAAACACAAACCGACCATGCTGGTCACTGACCTGACGCTGCGTTTTGACCCGGAATTTGAAAAAATTTCGCGTCGATTCCACAACGATCCGCAGGCGTTCAACGAAGCCTTTGCCCGTGCCTGGTTTAAGCTGACGCACCGTGATATGGGGCCAAAAGCGCGTTACATCGGTCCGGAAGTGCCACAGGAAGATCTGATCTGGCAGGATCCGCTGCCTGCACCGGTTTATCATCCAACCGTGGCAGATATCGCCCAGCTGAAAGAGAAGATTGCAGCATCCGGTCTCAGCGTCAGCGAGCTGGTGTCAGTTGCGTGGGCCTCGGCATCCACCTTCCGTGGTGGCGACAAGCGTGGTGGTGCCAACGGTGCCCGACTGGCGCTGCTGCCGCAACGTGAATGGCAGGTCAATGCCATCGCGGCACGCGTGTTGCCGACGCTGGAAGCGATCCAGCGCGAAGCACACAAGGCTTCACTGGCGGATGTGATCGTGCTGGCGGGTGTTGTGGGCGTTGAGCAGGCGGCGAAAGCGGCTGGCGTCGCGATTGAGGTTCCGTTCACGCCGGGCCGCGTTGATGCGCGTCAGGATCAGACCGACATCGAGTCGTTCGATCTGCTGAAACCGCGTGCTGATGGTTTCCGCAACTACGGCACTGGCTTTGGCAAAACCACCACTGAAAGTCTGCTGATCGATAAAGCGCAACAGCTGACGCTGACTGTACCGGAGTTAACGGTGCTGGTGGGCGGGATGCGTGCACTGGGTGCTAACTTTGATGGCAGCCAGCACGGTATCTTCACGCACCATGTGGGATCGCTGAACACAGATTTCTTCGTCAATCTGCTGGATATGCGTACCGAATGGAAAGCGACTGATAGCAGCAACGAGCACTTTACCGGACGTGATCGTGTTAATGGAGAAACCCGTTTCACCGCCACCCGCGCCGACCTGGTATTCGGTTCTAACGCGGTGTTACGTGCCTCGGCGGAAGTCTATGCCAGCAGTGATGCCCGTGAAAAATTCGTCAAAGACTTTGTGGCCGCCTGGACCAAAGTGATGAATCTGGATCGGTTTGATATCTGATTGGTAGTAACACGATAAAACGCTGACAAGTGACTGCACCCCAAAAGTTGGTAATCCAACTGAGTAGGGTGCAGTTTTTTTTGCGCGCTATGCTTCTGATGGCAGGTCTGAGGCGATTCTTTTTACTCAGACCTGGTGTGGCAGATAATTACTCGTCCAGTTTCAGCGGCGGCAACTGCGCAAAAATGCTCAGCAGGCCTTCGCCCCAGCCTTTGCGGATCATGTCGAAATAGGGGTGCGTTTCGGTAATTCGATGCTGCTGCGCGGCACCAAAGCTGTCTTTGGGGTAGGTCATCACATCCAGCGGCAGGCCCACGGAAAGATTACTGCGCAGTGTGGAGTCCATCGAAATCAGTGCACATTGCATCGCCTGATCCAGAGCGGTGTCGTAGTTCAGCACGCGATCAATAATCGGCTTACCATACTTACTCTCACCTACCTGGAAATAGGGCGTGTCGTGCGTGGCTTCAATGAAGTTTCCCTGCGGATAGATGTGGAACAGCCGCAGACCTTCCCCTTTAATCTGTCCACCGAGCAGCAGGTTGCAGCTGAAATCTGTATTACCGCCCTGATTTGCGCCGCTGTCCCGGGCGATCACTTCACGCACCGTTTCACCCAGCAAACTGGCGGCATCATACAGGGAAGTTACGTTCAGCAGGTTTTCCCGCTCATCGTCTGCGCAGCGACGATGCAGCAGACTGATAATGCTCTGTGTGGTCGCCAGATTTCCGGCACTCTGAATCACCAGCACGCGCTCATCGCTTTGATGAAACACATGCAGTTTACGGAAGGTGGAAATATGGTCCACTCCGGCATTGGTGCGTGAATCTGAAACAAACACCAGGCCAGAGGACAAGCGCATGGCCACACAGTAAGTCATAAAATGGCTTCCTCAGGTATTCAGGATCATTGCGGAACGTCGAGCATGGCAACGGCGGCAACAGTGCGCATGTCTTCGCTTCCTCCACCTAACCGGATACCGCGGACCGGGCATGCATCAAGATAATCTATGCCGATAGCCAGTTTCAAATGCTGATTCGGTTGGCAGGTGTTATTGGTGACATCAAAGCTCTGCCACCGGTCATCCAGCCAGGCTTCCGCCCACGCATGCATGGCCACATGTGCGGAGTCTTCCGAGTATAGATAGCCGCTGACGTAACGCGCCGGGATACCCAGGCTGCGGCAGCAGGCCAGGAAAACATGCGTGTGGTCCTGACATACGCCGGTTTGGGCGGAAAAGGCCTGGGAAGCGCTGTCTTTTACCGTGGTGCTGCCGGGGTTATAGGGCATTTTCAGCAGCAGTTCGCCCATCAGATTGCACAGACTCTCATGCTGTGCCTGCGGCCGGTAGTAACGACTGGCGAAATCGCGGATCGCGCCATCGGCCAGCGTCAGCGGGCTGGTGCGCAGAAACACCAGGGGTGAGAGATGCCCGCAATTATCGTCTTCCGTATTATCTTCGATCTCCACCACGCCGTTGGCGACAATGGTAATGGCCTGATGGGGCTGGTCGAGTGTCAGAACATGCAGGATATTGCCGTAAGCATCCAGCGTGCGGGTGGCGTATTCCGGCAAGGTCAGATCCCACGACAATATCTTCTGATGACTGGAATCCTGCGGCGTAAGGCGAAGATATTGCGTGCTGTGTTTAACCTGTTGAGCATAGCTGTAATGCGTCTGATGCGTGACATTCAGTTTCATTATTGAGCCTCCAGATAGGTTTGATGAATGCACTCAGCGATGGCATTGGTCTGATCCAGAAACTGCATCAGCCAGGGACTGAGACCCATCTCAACAATTTCGTCCATTTCGGTGAAGCGCAGCTGAGCGTAAAGGGTATGAACGCGACGACGAGGCTGATTACCCGCGCTGCCACCGATCTCATCCAGCTCCTGGGCCATAAGTTCGATGCAGGAAAGCAGAGAACGCGGTAGCTCGCGGCGCAGTATCAACAGCTCGGCAATACCTCTTTGGCTGATTTGCTGCTTATAAAGCGTGTGGAACGCTTCGCGGGCGCTGACTGCACGCAATAGCGTGTCCATCCGGTAGTATTCACGCACCGGATCCTCATCGGCGTTCAACAGCTGATTTTTAGCATCCAGCAGGCGCGCGGTGCTGTCTGCGCGTTCCAGCAGGGTACCGAGGCGGATGAAGTTTTGTGCATCACTGCGCAGCAAGGTGCCAAACATCGCCCCACGGAACAGATGTGAACGCTCTTTGACCCAGTCAAAGAACGCATCTGCACCGGCAGAACCGACGCCCTGACGGCGGATCAGCTTCATCTCTATCCACGTAGCATTGATGCTTTCCCAGACTTCAGACGAAAGACTGCCGCGCACCGCATGCGCATTGTTCCAGGCCATTTGCAGACAACTGAAAATGCTGCTGTGGTTGAAACTGTCCAGTGCAAAGAAATTAAGCAGATTCCCCATCGACGCCTGCGGATAGTGCTCGTCGAACAGATCCCGCGTGCCGGTCATGGTCAGCGGGACCAGTAAATCATTGTTTTCATCGCGTGCGTGGACATCACGGATCGACATCATCGACAGCTTATTGGTCACGTCCAGCAGGCGTGCAATTGTCTCGGCGCGTTCCAGATAACGTGCCATCCAGTACAGTTCGCTGGCTGTTCTGCTTAGCATGCGTCATCCTCCGTCGCATTTTCTTCCAGTACCCAGGTATCTTTGGTTCCGCCGCCCTGAGAGGAATTCACCACCAGTGAGCCTTCTTCCAGTGCTACGCGGGTTAATCCACCCGGTACCAGACGAATTTCGGCGCCGGTCAGCGCAAAGGGCCGCAGGTCGATGTGACGCGGTGCGAGCCCGTTATCGACAAAGGTTGGGCAGGTGGAAAGCGCCAGTGTTTCCTGCGCGATGTAATTTTCCGGTCGAGCGCGCAGCAATTCACGGAAACGTTCAATTTCCGCCTTGCTGGCCTTGGGTCCAATCAGCATGCCGTAACCGCCTGCACCATGAACCTCTTTCACCACCATTTTTTCCAGGTTTGCCAGTACGAAAGAGAGATCGCTCTCTTTGCGGCATTGCCACGTCGGCACGTTGTTGAGAATGGGATCCTCAGCAAGGTAGTAGCGGATCATCTCCGGAACATACGGATAGATCGATTTATCATCTGCCACGCCGGTGCCTATCGCATTCGCCAGCACCACACCACCGGATCGGTAGACTGACAGCAGGCCGGGAACGCCGAGCATGGAATCGGCGCGAAACGCCAGCGGGTCGAGGAAGGCGTCGTCGATACGTCGATAGATCACATCAATCCTGCAGGGACCTGCGGTAGTGCGCATAAACACCGCGCCGTCTTTCACGAACAGATCGACACTTTCAACCAGTTCAACGCCCATTTGTTGAGCGAGGAAGCTGTGCTCGAAATAGGCGCTGTTAAAGCGGCCAGGTGTCAGTACCACAACGGTCGGATCGTTGACGGTCGTGCTTTCGCGCAGGGTTTGCAGTAAGTGAGAAGGGTAGCGGGAAACCGGCGCGATACGCTGCCCGGCAAACAGTTCGGGATATAACCGCATCATCATTTTGCGGTTTTCCAGCATGTAAGAGACACCAGAGGGCGTACGGAGGTTATCTTCCAGGACGTAATATTCGCCATCGCCTCCCCGCACCATGTCGGTTCCGGCAATGTGGGCGTAAGTATCACGGTGAAGGTCGATACCCTGCATGCACGGCTGATACTGCTCGTTGGCCAGCACCTGTTCAGCGGGCACAATCCCTGCCTTGAGGATCTTCTGGTCATGATAAATATCATGCAGAAACGCATTGAGTGCCTGAACCCGCTGACGAATCCCGCGATCAAGCATCTGCCATTCGCTGGCCGGAATAATACGTGGCACGCTGTCGAACGGGATCAGCCGTTCCGCGCCATCGTTTTCACCATAAACATTAAAGGTAATCCCCACCCGGTGAAACAACAGCGCAGCTTCCTCTTTTTTGCGCTGGACGGCCTGCTGATCGGCTTTCTGCAACCACTGCCAGTAGTCCTGATAATGGCTGCGGTGTTTACCTTCAGCCATCAACATTTCATCAAAAAAGGGTGAATCGGAAAGGTCAATCTTGATCATCATCACCTCACAA
The DNA here is from genome assembly GCF_014155795.1 of Pantoea hericii. Classification (NCBI taxonomy): domain Bacteria; kingdom Pseudomonadati; phylum Pseudomonadota; class Gammaproteobacteria; order Enterobacterales; family Erwiniaceae; genus Pantoea; species Pantoea hericii. Next base: position 156,090 of record NZ_SCKV01000001.1, on the reverse strand, counting down.
ACAGGACAGGCTGCAATTGAATCGTTCAATAACACTGACGATCAGGCATAAAGTGTGCCAGGGTGCAAAATGGGCTGAAAATCAGGGAAAAAGGGGCGGTTCTGCCCTGTTCGGGTGCGGCTCGCTTTCAGGTTGTGTAAAAAGAGGGCAAAAACAAGGTGCTTACTTTAAATATGGTCGCTGATGAGGCAATTGCCAGTAATGCAAGGAAAACGACGCACTTACCGCAGAGTCCGCTTATCGGCTCCATGTGGATCAATTCAAGCTGCCTTAAGCAACATCTGCTCATGGAGCGCAGCAGAAAAACTCCAGGAATGAGAGATCTGTTGAGCGCGAGAAACGGACAGCGAGTGAGACTGAAGCGGTAAGATAATTCAGACATTCAGGGCGATTCAGGCTGCAATTTATGTTTATATAAATTTTGAGAATCAGTAACTAAGAATTTTTAAGAGGGTGGAATGTGCGTATTCGACCATCATCACGGCTGATCATTCTTTCGCCTGAAAATCATGTCCTGCTCTTCAGGTTCTGTCATGAAGACGATGCTCTGAGGGGAAAAACATACTGGGCAACGCCGGGAGGAGGGCTTGAAAATAATGAATCTTTCGAGCAGGCCGCTCTACGCGAATTATTTGAAGAGACGGGTTTGACAGGAACATTAACTGGACCAGAAATAGCGTCCCGAACTTTCACAATGATGTTACCCAGTGGAGAGACAGTACTTGCTGATGAGCGGTTCTTTATGGTTAATGCAAATACCGTCGATCTCGATCGCTCAGGATGGAGTAGCAATGAAAAGGAAGTCATTCGCGATTATCATTGGTGGACAATAGAAGAGCTGATACACACCAATGAGACAATTTTTCCACGCGACTTAATCATTAACATACTTCAAAGCAAGCCGGACGGATCGTCGACGTTAACGGCGTCATGATATTCTGAACCTCTTCACTGACGCAAAACTGTCCACGGTTGTAACCCGTCTTTCTTCAATGTCATGACTTTGCTGCTATCAGCCCGTCACATAACAGCAACTGCCGCTCTCAAATATTTATTAGGGTGAAAATCCTTTCAGAGCCAGGGTTGCCTGAAGAGAAGGGTTATTCAGACTCAAACGCCAAAAAGCAAAAAGCCCGCTTAGTTTCCTAAGCAGGCTTTTCTAATTTGGCTCCTCTGACTGGACTCGAACCAGTGACATACGGATTAACAGTCCGCCGTTCTACCGACTGAACTACAGAGGAATCGTTTGAACGGAGCGCATAGTAACGGCCACGCCAGAGCATGTCAAAGCTCTTTTTCATAAATTAGCGCGACTGCTGAAATAGTCGCCACTATCGCGTGTTATGCCGTGATAGAACGCGCTGCATAGAGCATTCATGCGGAAGAAGAGGCACGGAAAACTGAGGTGTTTATGAGGTGTTCTGATGGTGCAAAGCGCTTGTCAGACTGCTGTGCGCATGATTTAAGCGGATAGTTTTTTACGGCCGTCACAAAGTCTCTATTCTCGCTTTGTCAGCAACAGAAACGAAACGTAGATTTCATTTCAATCCTGAACAGAATATACGGAGTTGACATGAACAAAGTCAGAATCGGCATGATCGGCAGCGGCTATATCGGGCGTTGCCACGCCATTGCCTACGCCCAGGCACCCACCGTCTTCGCGCTGAAAGGCGAAATCGTGCGGGAGATGCTGGCCGAAGTGAATCCTGAGCTGGCGGCCCGACAGGCAGCAACCTTTGGTTTTGCGCGTTCAACCGGCGACTGGCGCGCGCTGGTCAGCGATCCGGCGATTGATGTGGTGGATATCTGCGCGCCTAACTTCCTGCACAAAGAGATGGCACTGGAGGCGATTCGCCACGGCAAACATGTCTATTCAGAAAAGCCGCTGTCGCTGAGCGTGGCGGACGCGCAGGAGATGGTCGCAGCGGCTGAAGCCGCAGGGGTAAAAACGCTGGTCGGCTTTAACTATATGAAAAACCCCACCAGCCAGCTGGCAAAAGAGATCATTGCCAATGGCGAAATTGGGGATGTGGTCCATTTCTACGGCACCCACAACGAAGATTACCTCGCCAGACCGGAAACCCCGCTCGACTGGCACTGTCAGAAAGCGCTGGCCGGTCTGGGTGCACTGGGCGATCTGGCGGCGCACATCGTCAATATGGCGCACTACCTGGTCGGTGACATTGCAGAGGTCAGCGGCGACATGATGACGGTAATTACCTCACGGCCCGACCCGAAAGCACCTGAACGGCAGTTACCGGTTGAAAACGAGGATCAGGCCAGCGCGCTGCTGCGCTTCTCGAATGGCGCACATGGCGTGATTGAAACCTCACGCATCGCCTGTGGCGCAAAAATGGGGCTGACGTACGTCGTCACCGGCACCAAAGGCACACTGCGGTATACCCAGGAGCGTATGGCGGAGCTTGAGCTTTATCTGCATGACGATCCCGCCGGGCGTCAGGGATTTAAAACCATCCTGACCGGGCCAGCCCATCCTGATTACGCGAACTTCTGTGTTTCAGCCGGGCACGGCATCGGATTTAACGATCAAAAAACGGTGGAAATCCGCGATCTGATCAACGGTATCGCGGCGGGTGATCGCATGTGGCCCGATTTCGCAGAGGGATTGCAGGTGCAGAAAGTCCTGGAAGCGATTGCGTACTCCGCAGAGCAGCGTCGCTGGATCGAGGTGTAATGCAGCGTCACAGGTGAGAGGAGATTGCCGCTGCGGTAATGAATGCCGTCGGGCAGGGCGGGAACCTGGGTTTCCCGCCCTGACGTAATCAGATCAAGCCGCTTTTTTCCCACCACAGCTTGTCCAGCGCATAGAACCGATCACGCTGGCTCTCCGGCTGATTGAGATCGCGTTTCCACGGCTTCGCCAGAATATAGTGCAGGTTCTTCACCTCATCATCCTGCCAGAGGCCACGGTGCTGGAAGGGCAGCGTTTTTAACGCATTGTAGATATAAGAGAGCGGTTTCCAGCGTTCCGCGAACACTTCATTCAGCAGATCCTGCTCGGAGAACGGATAAGCGCTGAGATCATCAATGGCGGCAATACGTTTTTCCAGTGCGTCGAACATTGCGTTGTCAGGCTTCAGCACCAGAAAACCGCCGTTGAGATAATAGTCGACGCTCTCCGGGGCCTGCTCACCGCGCGCCTGCCAGGTGTAATGACACTGCTCTGGCTGCCATTCTGGCGGATAAGAGGCAATCTGGTTGGGATTACAGCGGCAGGCGTGACAGGCAGCCAGCGGGTTTTCACCCAGATCCAGCGTAAACAGCTCATCCATGTTTTTAAGGACCAGCATATCGGCATCCAGGAACACCACGCGCTGATAATCGGTGAGCTGCCAGGCGCGCAGCTTGGTCCAGACCTCACCGAACTGCGCCGAGGCGTAATGCTGGTCGAGATCGTCACGCGGATAGAGCGGATCGACCGGTTTAATCACACAGCCTTCATTTTGCAGAATCTGACAGTCAGCGTCTGAAATCGCCGATGTCGTCATCACCACCAGCGGCCACTGGCTCTGGCTCTCTTTCAGCGAACGGTGCAGCGCTTTCACGCCCACCAGATAATCGGGTTGTGTTAACAGCGTTACCCAGGCAAACATAGCTTTCCTCAATCAGTCAAAAAGTGGCGTGATGTAGTCGTTACCCAGTCGGCCCTGCGGGTCGAGCTGGCTGCGCAGGGCGCGGAAGGCGTCCCACTTCGGATAGATCTCACGCCAGTTGTAGCGTTCTTCGTCGTAATACTTGCCCCAGTGCGGGCGTCCACCCTCCTCGGCGAGCAATTTTTCCACTTCAGTCAGGAAGTGCAGCCCTTCCTGAGATAGCGAGCCATCATCGGCGTAATAGACGACAAAGCCGAAAAAGCAGGTGGGCTGGTCAGTTGCCGGGCTGAGCCAGGCTGATGATGCGCCAGTGCAGCGCAGGATAATCGGGTAGTGCATATGCGGACGGTTTTCGGCATACCACTGCTTGATCCGGCGAATAATGGCCGGCGTTTTTGCCAGCGGTACGCCGATTTCCACATTGATCTGGGGAACTGCAATGCCACGGCAGAAGAGCTGGTAGATGTCACCGGTAACATCGGTGAAATCACGAAAACGGGTAACGGTGCGGAACTGTTTTCCCCCTTTGCCCTCAATCTGAGTATCGCGATGCATATGCGCCAGCGTCTGGTCGATAGTGTCGTTAAGACTCTCATCAACCTCACCCTCATGTTCCACCACCTGACGACCCTGTGCTTCATAGCGATTACGCTCTTCGGCACTCGCTTCATGGGCGTTCCAGACGTGCATCAGGTTGTCGTCAACAAACCACCACGCTTTGCTCAGCGGATAGTCGTTGTTCCAGCGCAACAGGTCCTCTTCAAGCGTATCGGCGGACACGGCATTCTTGTGGCAGGTGAAAATGCGAAACGGCTGCGTACGAAGTTTTACCGCAGTAACAATGCCCAGCGCCCCGAGAGAAACCTGCGCGGCCGGGAAGTCAGCCTCACCACGAACAAATTCGCGCACGCTGCCATCGGCCAGCACCATCCGGATTGCCAGCGCCTCATCGGCAATCGAACTCTGCTGCAAACCCTGGCCGTGCGTGCCGGTCGCCATCGCACCGGCCAGCGTCTGAATCGCTATCACACCTGGCGAAGATGCCAGCATGCGGTTCATTTCGGTCAGGCTGCGATAAACCTGCTCAAGCGGGGTCGCGCCACCAAAGGTCACGCTCTCTTCATCGCTGGCGAGCTGGCCACTCAGTGCGCTGAGATCAAGCAGCACATCATCATCAGCGACGTGCAGCATGCGGCCTGGCGACAGCTTGCTGCCAATCACCCGAATCTGACCGCGTGACTCCCGAAGAAGTGTCTGTAATTCCGCTTCACTGGCGGGACGATGAACCTGCTGACGACGGCCGATCTGCGCGTTCTGCGCCCAGTTCCACAGTGCATCATCATCGGGTTTAATATGGGTCTGACGAAGCGGATAGAGGCGTGCGTCTCTGGTCACAACAGTATTCCTTATTATTGCATTTAAAAGACAAGTATCACTAAGCGTAGACTATTGCCAAATGCAGTCAGGAATGCCGGTAATTATTTACGGATGTAACGTAACGTTGCGGTGACAGCCAGCTGACGATTGCGGCGAATACTCTCCGCTTCGCTATTATCAGGGCTAAACAGAGCGTTGAAAGTATAACGGTTCGAAACGTGGTGAACGCAGATGCTACTGATCAGGCGATGAACATCAATGGTCTGCACGCCGGATGTAAACACGCCCTGTTGCTGACCCCGTGCCAGGATATCATCCAGCAGATCCAGCGCACTGCGGTTCAGTGCTTTTATCTGCGCCGACTGGGAAATATAGCGACCGCGCAGCAGGTTCTCACTGCACACCAGCCGGATAAAATCGGGATGCTCGACATGGTAATCAAAACTGGCTTCCACCAGCCGTGTCATAGCCAGCTCTGGCTCCATCGCCGCAAGGTTAAGGCCCGTTTCATGCTGACGTATCTGCTGATAAACCTGTTCCAGCACGTCGATATAAAGCTGTTCTTTACTGCCAAAGTGATAGACCACCATGCGTTTCGTGGTCTGCGCATGCTCAGCAATCTGCTCCAGCCGCGCACCCTGCATGCCAAATTCTGCAAACGTCTTAAGTGCGCCGGCAATGATGCGTTTTTTCAGCCCTTCAGGGTCATTTTTACGTTTTGTTAGTTCTGACATGGTGCTCAATAAAGTGATTCTGACCGGGGAATGTTAGCACAGTGTTGAGAGGCTGCCTGCAACCGCAGGCGCAGCAGATGCGGCAACCTGGCACACGCCGGACGATTGCAGGTATAATCCCGGATAGAATTTCACAGCTTCAGAGACGACTCAGAGACCACAATGACAAAACTCACCTTGCAAGAGCAGATGCTGAAAGCGGGATTGGTATCCAGCAAAAAAATGGACAAGGTTCAGCGCACAGCCAAAAAATCCCGGGTTCAGGCGCGCGAAGCCAGAGCCGCGGTGGAAGACAATAAAAAGGCGCAGCTTGAGCGGGATAAGCAGCTGAACGAACAGCAGAAGCTGGCTGTGCTGTCGAAAGAGTACAAAGCCCAGGTCAAGCAGTTGATTGAGATGAACAAAATTGATGTGGCAAAAGGCAACATCACCTTCAACTTTACCGACAATAACCTGATTAAAAAGATCATGGTGGATAAGCCTACGCAGACGCAGCTGATTAATGGTCGTCTCGCCATTGCCCGCCTGGCTGCCGACGCCAGTGGTGAGAGCCAGTACGCTATCATCCCGGCCAGCGTAGCGGATAAAATTGCGCAGCGTGATGCCAGCGCCATCGTGTTAAACAGCGCATTAAGCGAAGAAGCACAGGACGAAGATGATCCTTATGCTGATTTCAAAGTCCCTGATGATTTGATGTGGTAATTGTATTCTGACCCATTCAGAACGGGCTGGCGGCAGAGAGTTGCATTACCTCGCCGCTGACAGGATGAACAAACGTCAGCCCACTGGCGTGCAGCATCAGCCTTTCTGCCTGTTGGGCGCCCGGCATCAACAGCCCACCGTAAAGATCACAGCCCAGAATCGGGTGCCCCCGCTGCTGACAGTGAATACGAAGCTGGTGGGTGCGTCCGGTTTCGGGCGTCAGCTCAACCCGCGTGACCGGCAACGCGTCTCCCTCACTTCCCTGATAATAACCGCGTTCAGTGACCCGGTAGCGTGACCGCGCGGGTTTGCCCCTGATGGCGCATATCGTCATCCGGGGAAACAACGCCGGATCTTTCGCGATGGCAACATCAATGACTCCCTCATCATCGGACAGATGGCCGCACAGCAGGGCCTGGTAGGTTTTGCTCACGCTACGCTGGCTGAACTGCTGGCAGAGGGCGGCGTTAATCGCCTTGTTTCGTGCAACAACCATCAGGCCGGATGTGCCGAAGTCGAGCCGATGCACCAGCGTGCAGCCAGGGAAAAGGCTGACCAGCCGGTGATGCACCGAATCAAGATTTTGAGGATTTTTACCTGACAGGCTCAGCAATCCGCCGGGTTTGTTGATCACCAGCAGATGTGCATCCTGAAAGAGAAATGTGATCTCATCAAAGCAGGGTGGGGCGATAAACGTATCGATAATGGCAGACATGGTGCAACCGGCAGACAAAGGGCCGGAGATCATAACCTATTGCCCGGTCACTGACGACGACGGCAGACTTCACCGGGTCTTTATTCTCCCGTAATGGTTTCACCGCTTTGTGTGGCGAGCGACTGGCTGGCCTGATGCGTTCCGAACCCCGCCTGAGCAACAAATACTGAGCATACCGTCGCGGCTAACAACGTGAGAAGAACAGAAAGTTTCATGGCTGCATCCAGTGCTGATAAGGGCAGTCAGTCTGGCAGGAACGGTGACAGAGACAAACAGAACAATCCGGAAAAAAACTTTTAGTACATTTGAACAGCAACTTGCACGATTTTTAGTGATTTATTCGGGCAAGTCTCGCTTTAACGACTACAGTCTCTGGTGAGGTTGTCATCAATTCGTACCAAATGGAGGATTTTCTGTGTTAATTCAAAACGACGAGAAAGGCCACGTCATTATTGGCGAAGCGGCACTAAGCCTTGCCCTGGGTGAGAAAGAAATCAGTATCGCATCACTCTTTACTCAGCTGGGTTTGATGGCGAAATCTGAAAGCAACGCTGATCGACTGGAGAAAATCGACAAAGCCAGAAACTGGCTGAGTAGTTTTACGTCACCAGCGGTTGCCCAGCAGCAGGTGCCGTACCTGCGAACGCTTGCAGGCCTGAACGAAGAGCTGAACTAGCCCCGATAGAACTGACGCCAGTGGACGTAGTCCGGCTCCGGCCGGAAAACGACGAAGCGGACGACCTCAACGGTTGCGCGAGAGCGTATACCGGCCGGAGATAATGTCAGGGACGACACTTCTCCTGCCCTCAAAAACTGCACCTGTGATCGCGACATTATCCCTTTCTACTACAATCTGCCAGATCCCTTTCTGCCTGCAAACCGCCAGCCTGATACAAATCAGGCGAGAGACACATCGCACCCGCCGTCCAGCCAGATTGTATCGCTGCCATTATATTCAACATCTTCACGTCGTGCCTGCGGCGGCCGTTGCTGTAGGCTTTCTGTTTATCGACTGTCTTGTTGTCTGAAGATAATGACTATTTCAGCCAGCCTCGTTGTGACAAGGCTGGCTGAATTAACGTGCAGAACAGATTGACGCGTTGCTACGGGTTAAAAACTCTCCCAGCTGGCGTCTGCGGATGCCGCCACAGGCACAGCAGGTACTAAACGTGGCGTCAGAACCGGAGTCCGGGTTTGCACGGCAGAGAGACGGAACACAGCCACTGTTTTTTCCAGTTCATCTGCCTGCGACTCCAGAGAGCTGGCTGCAGCGGAAGACTCTTCAACCAGCGCGGCGTTCTGTTGCGTGGTGGTATCCATTTCGGCCATGGCCGTGGCAATCTGAGAAATGCCGCGGTTTTGCTCGTCAGATGCGGCAGCAATCTCACCCATAATGTCTTTAACCTGACTGACTGAGCGAACGATGTCATTCATCGTGGTGCCGGCGCGTTCAACAAACGCAGAGCCATCCTGCACCCGGTCAAGTGACTCGCGAATCAGCGTTTCAATCTCTTTAGCGGCCAGCGAGCTGCGCTGGGCCAGATTTCTCACTTCACCTGCAACCACCGCAAACCCGCGCCCCTGTTCACCGGCGCGTGCCGCTTCCACGGCAGCGTTGAGTGCCAGGATGTTAGTCTGGAAAGAGATGCTATTGATGACGTGAATGATTTCGCCAATTTTCCCTGAACTCTGGCTGATGCTGTCCATGGTGACGATAACATCACGAATAATCTCACCACCGCGTCCGGCATTCACCGACGCATCGGTCGCCAGCTGACTTGCATGGTGGGCGTTCTCCGCATTCTGTTTCACCGTCGAGGAGAGCTCTTCCATACTGGCAGCTGTCTGAACCACGGCGGCAGACTGCTGCTCAGTGCGCGATGACAGGTCGGTGTTGCCTGCGGCAATTTCTGCCGAAGCGCGCGCCACGCTGCTGACGCCATCGCGCACGTTGGTGATGATGTTCTGCAGACTGATGTTCATTGCATCTACCGCCTGCATCAACTGACCTAACTCATCGCCACGCGTGGTTTTCAGCGAGGTTGTTAAATCACCGCTGGCGATACGCTGCGCGGCATTCAGTGTCTCTTTCAGGGGCTGCGTAATGCTGCGGGTGATCCGCCAGGCAATCAGCAGGCTCAGAATGGCACAAATCAGCGCGGCAAACGCAATACGCCACTCCGCCTGTTTAATGAACTCTGCAGAAAGCTGAGACTGGAACGCAAAGGTGTCAGAGACTGCCGCATTGAGCCGTTCAGCAGCAGCAGTCAGGCTCGCAGATTCGCCTTTTTCTTTCTCTGAAGCATCGATATAGCGCGTTAAAGCCTGGCGCTGCTGCGCAAGCGTGTTAAGTAAGTTTCGCGTGCCATCACTAATGGTGGGCTGAGCAAAAATGTCCAGCTGCTCACTCAGCGTATTAATCGCAGTGTATTCTTCCAGCACCGCATCTCTGCTGGTCTCTGTGGGTTTATCCAGAAACGCTTTTTCAACATTGGCGGCATCAAACAGTGCGGCAGCCAGATGCATGACGGGAAGGGCCGCATCCGGTGACTGAGCCATATCGAGCGATTCAAACTGATGTGCAAAACCGATCAGGGCACCGGGTTTAATCGCATTGAGAGCGGCGGAGGTCGTTTCCGCGGATGCCACGAATTTCTCACGCTGGTTCTTATAGTCGTTGAGCAGCTGTCCCATCAGGGTGACTTTCTGCTGACCAATCTCATCCCATTTGAATCCATCCAGCCGTTTATAAAGCGCTTCTAGATCCTTCAGGGCCTGAACGTTCTGTGACGCAAATCTGGGATCTTTGGTGTACTGGTAGAGGGTACGGTTAAGACGTGCTTTGCCTAAGGTGTTAACCATTTCCACGGTAATTGAGCGCCGGGCAGAGTTGTCTTTGATACTGCGAAAACAGTCAAAAGCCATAAAGGTAATGGCAAGGGAGGCAGCGATAAGGACGATAAAGCCGGCACCCAGTTTTTTTCCGATTTTAATATCAGAGATACGTTGAGAAAGACCCATGAGGTTCACCTTTAATGAGGTTCAGAAGCAGAAGAAAAGAAAAAAAAGTTAAATAATGCCAAAGATGATCTTTATATCGTCAGGGTGAAAATAACCTTTAATTTTATTTATAATTGCATGAGGGGCTAATGAGTTGGCTTTTTATTGTTAATGTTGAAATTATTTGCCTTCTAATAATTTCAGGAATGATTGCAAGCTTCTGATTAATAAAATAAAAATTTATAATTATATGGAGTTGAATTGTATTTATTTGATCCTGATCAAAATTATTTTATGAAAGTATGGATCAAAAGCGATAACGGTTTACAAAGGGAAAGTGCAGGATTTTGCTAATGTTTTGATTAAGCAGTCAGATATAAACAGCTTTATTCATGAGCAATGCTATTTACCACGCGCTCTATCCTATAAAGTAGAAATCCCACTCTCAATAGTGAGCACAAAATATGCCAGATTACTGTTTCTACACGCAGGGAAAACAGACCATTGCCCTGGCAAGGTCAGACATGAACCGCGCCAGCGAGTTGCTTGCCCGGGGGTTTATAAAAGAGGCTGAAGAAGTGCGTGCTCCTGATGAAAAGCAGGCCGCTGCGCGCTTTGCAGACATCAAAAAAGAGAATGGCATTGATCGGCATAACTTTCTGGCCGGCGCGGGAACAATGCCATTGATTGGCATGCTCACAGCACTGGCTGCCTTTCTCTTCTGGCGTAAAAAATAATCCTGATTTCCCGCAGTTCTTCAGAAAACAGTCGACCGATTCCCTGACGCTATCGGGCACCGCATCATCACAGAAAGCGGTGCCCGATGTTAACCCGCCAGCGTCTCTTAATATGATGGGGTTGTCTCACTGGCGCAAAGAATGTACACCCACGTCCGGCAAGAATCTTTATTATCTGTCAGGCTATCATCTTCATCCTGAATGATTCCGTATTTACGCAGATTCCCCTTTCCAAACCACTCTGCTAAACATTCTTACAGATATTATTCATGCCTTCAGATTGATGTGACAGTGATTAGTTTGTTTAAAATTTAAATCACATTAAGGTTAGTCAGGTGTCACCGAAAAATTACGCTGATTTTTATCTCAGACCGTATTCAGTTATCGACTAATAAAATTAGTGATCTCACTAAAAATTCAGTATGGTCTGAACGTTATCCTACATTTCCCCTCCATTCTTTAGTTCCATCCCTAATCGGCTCAGGCATGCAGAAATAAAATTTCAGTATTTTATACGTTAGTTATTCCATGGAATAAAAAGCGAATTGAAAATCCGACACCAATAGCGCTCAACTTCAGCGTAACGCTGAATAGGTTATTTCTCATTAGTGCCATCCTGTCAAAAAGTAATAGAGCTGCCCGGCAGAAAAACTGCCGGTAACTTTTATTTAAGGGCACACACAGGCAATCGCCGCCCCGCCTCTGTTTCTGTCACCTGAAGTGGGGAGGCTTATTATTATTTAATGATTAATAACAGAGGGTCTTTATCTAATACGAGGTTGTCGCGTTCCGCCCAGCCTCTGAGCTTGCCGGGGTTAAGTAATCCTTCAGGATCAAGACACTTCTTAACAGAAACGACGTCAGGTTTAATCTCTCCCTGTTTACCATCCTCAATATGATAAACATGTGGGTTATTTATTTTTACGTCATTGTCACGGAAGGTTGTCATTATTTCATTCAGTCTTTCTTCGGTTGAATAACGCACAAGTTGCAAACCGCTTGCGGTAATATTGCCATCATTGTCACGCAGGAATTCAATATGCGAAATAACCTCATCACCGAACAACGCTGCCATATCGATAATCTGCTGACGATAACAGGTGTGATTAAACGCTGTCTGTAAATATGTCAGAGAGCTGTCAACTTTAAGTGCGTGCAGCGTGGTGTGGTTCCAGCAATACTCCATCAGCGACGCGTTAGCCTCACGCGCTTCGTCGGCCGGCTGGCGCAGGGCGCTCTGACCGCGGTATTTTTCCAGCAGATGCGCGCAAAATCCTTCGCTTTCCTGCGCGATCACACTGATTACCGCATGCTGGCTGGCCTGATAGCGTCCGTTCAGGTGACTGAAATAAGAGGGGATTGGCGCGGCGAACAGCGCGAGCTGGCGTTTTGCCAGCCCCGGCGAACGGGCAAAGGCATTGGCATAATCCAGCGCGTCGGTGAAATCATCAAACACGTCCAGCCTCTCAATCCACTGATGGACCGGTGCCAGTGCCAGCGCCACCTCAAGCACAATACCGTTGCTGCCATAGGCATGATGCAGCAGCAATGCCTGTGGCGCGGGCACCTGCAGAATGCGTGGTTCGGCTTCCATCGTCATGACTTTTACGCTGAGCACATTGCCGGGCGCGCCGAGTGGGCCGTAGTTAATGGAGCCGATACCGCCAAATCCGCCGCCGTAAAGGCCGCCCAGACTGGCGAGCCGGTAGGTGGAAGGCATGCAGCGCAGTTCCCATCCTGTTGGCCGGGTCAGGGTTTCAATCTCCGCCAGCCGGATCCCAGCCTGCGCCCGTACCACGCCGTTGCCCAGTTCACATACCTGATTGAATCCGGTCATATCGACCAGAATGCCGCCCTCCAGTGGCACCAGCTGGCCGTAGTTGCCGGTCGCGCCGCCGCGCAGGATCAGCGGCAACTGATGCTGAACACAGGCTTTCACCAGTAATCTCAGCTCTTCTTCGCTGCGCGGCCTGACCACGGCATCGGCCTGTTTGTCTTCCAGTTGCCGCTTAAGCACCGGGCTGAACCAGTGAAAATCACGGGAAAGGCGTTTGACCTTCGGCGCCTGTAAAGTCCAGTCCAGATCAGGCAGCGCCTGCAGAATCAGGGCGAGCGCCTGTTGACGTTGTTCACTGTCCATAATCTTCCTGCCTAAAGATGAATGAGGTTAATGAGATTGCACGGCTTCGCTTTCATGCCAGGCACTCAGCACGCGTCGGGAAATCCAGGAAATCGCGCCAAAGAGTGCAATGCCGGTGAGTGAAATAAGCAGCAGAGCGGCAAACATCAGCGGGATGTCCAACTGATAGCCCGCCTGCAATATCTGGTAGGCCAGGCCGGTATTATTGCCGCCGGTGCCGGCCACAAACTCAGCCACCACCGCACCAATCAGTGACAGACCGCTGGAAATGCGCAGTGCGCCGAAGAAATAGGGCAGAGCGGAGGGAATGCGCAGGCGAATGAGGATTTGCAGACGGCTGGCGTGATTCAGCTGAAAATAGCTCAGCAGCCCCGGCGATACGCTGCGAAGCCCCTGTGTGGTATTGGAAATAATCGGGAACACCGCCATCAGCGTTGAACACACCACCAGCGACAATGTGGTGTCTTTGACCCAGATGATGATCAACGGCGCGATGGCGACGATCGGCGTCACCTGCAGGAACACGATGTAGGGAAACAGCGCGGTTTCAATAAAGCGGTTCTGTACCAGTACGAACGCCACGACTGCACCGATGACAATCGACAGTAAAAATGAAATCAGGGTGATTTTCAGGGTGAACAGCAGCGACGTCATCAGCGAACCGCAATGTGTCCACAGGCTTTGCAGCATCACCACCGGTGACGGCACCAGAAACTGAGGGATGTTGAAATAGCTCACCCAGCCTTGCCATAGCAAAATGACCACCACGGCGACTACCGCCGGATAGAGCACTTTGCGAAACGTGGGGTTGTTGATCCACGGAGAAGCATTTTGCGTTTTCATACCGTTTCTCCATACCCGATTGGCTGGCTTGCAGCAGGCTGTCCTGCAACTGCTTCGCATAGCGTGAAAATGCCGGACTGACGCGGAAATCTTCGCTGCGCGGAAAAGGTTCGTTGATGGCGATATCTTCCACCACGCGCCCCGGACGCGCGGCCATCATGATCACCCGCTGCGACAGGAACACCGCTTCGTGGATCGAGTGAGTGACGAACACGACCGTCAGTCCCTGTTCCCGCCACAGGCGCAGAAGGTCGCTGTCGAGTTTGTTGCGGGTGATTTCGTCGAGCGCGCCGAACGGTTCATCCATCAGCAGCAGCTTCGGGCGCGTGACCAGGCCGCGGGCAATCGACACGCGCATCTGCATGCCGCCTGACAGTTCGCGAGGCAGGACGTTGGCAAATTTGCCAAGCCCCACCAGTTCCAGCGCTTCACTGACGCGGGTATTGGCTTCAGCGCGGGGTACGCCTGCCAGATCCAGCGGCAAACGCACGTTGTTCTGCACATTACTCCACGGCATCAGCGTGGCTTCCTGAAACACGAAAGAGAGCGGAACCTGCGCTTTTTCACGACTTTCGCGGCGCCACAGCATCAGCTTGCCGTCGCTGGGTTCCACCAGACCGGCAACCATTTTTAACAGCGTACTTTTGCCGCAGCCCGACGGGCCGAGCAGCGTGACAAATTCGCCCTGATTAATGGTCAGATTGACCGGCAGAAGCGCGCGGGTGCCGTTGCTGTAAATTTTCTCCGCCGACAACACCTCGATAGCCGGAACGGTTGGAGAAATAACTGAGCGGACATCGCTCATCACGGTGAGTTTCGGGGCTGAATTCATGGCATAACCTTCGCGTCTTTAATCATGTCGAGGGTATAGGTCTGCGCAAACGGCACTTTATCCGCGTCGATGAGTTTATTTTTGACCAGCATCTCCCAGGTCTTTTTCAGACGAGGTTCAGTGATGATGCCGATACCGCCGGTTTGCGCGTCGCCACCTGTCACCAGCGCATACTTCTTCATCTGCGCAATGCCAAAGGCAATCTGGTCGGCGCCCATACGCGGGTTAGCCTGGGTAATGAGCGCGTTGCCCGCGGCGGGGTCCTGCAGATATTCCTTCCAGCCCTGCATGGAGGCTTTCACGAACGCCGCCACGGCTGCCGGGCGTTTTTTGACAGTGTCGGCCATGCAGATAATGGAGTTGCCGTAAGGCGGATATCCCCAGTCGCTAAGCATGTAGACATAGAACGGTTTGCCACCTTTCTCGATTGAGAACGGCTCGGAAGTCACATAACCCTGCTGTACCAGATTATTGTCCGCAAGAAACGGCTGCACGCTGAAGGTGTAGGGCCGGACTTTGGCGTTACCCAGCCCCAGTTCACTTTTCGCCCAGGGCCAGAATGAGGTATACGCCTCGGTCGCCAGCAAAAAGGTTTTGTCTTTCAGTTGCTCGCCGGCCCCGACTTTATCGTGGCTGATAAACACCGTCGGCGAATGCTGGAACACCGTCGCCACGGTCACCGCATGCACGCCAGCCTGCCAGGTTTCCAGCGCCTGGCCATTGTCGCCGAGCGTACAGTCCGCCTGACCAGCGGCCATCAGTTGCATCACGTTAACCTGCGGGCCGCCCATTTTAATGCTGACATCCAGACCGGCGGTTTTGTAAAACCCTTTAGCCTGCGCCTCGTAAAATCCGCCATGCTCCGCCTGCGCGTACCAGTTGGTCAGGAACGTGAATTTCTCTTCCGCCATTGAACTGGCCGAAACGCCGCTCAGCAGCAGAGCCAGCAGGGTGTAAGTGGGTGAACGCCGTAGTTTCATCTTGAGAATTCCTTTATTCAGAGGCCAGAGAAGACGAAGGAGGAGTGAAGCGGGTTTGCACAAAGCCGTTCCAGTGGTGTTTACCCCAGGTGGGTTCGCTGCGGACTGTCCATTCCATCAGGTGGATCTCCGTGATCGCCTGCGCCCAGCTTGCCGCCAGCGAATCGAGGATCGCGTGCCCCTGTTCGGCGGTTGCGCCAATCGGATCGCCGATTACGCCGCTCGGACCAAAATCATAAGAAGCCCAGGCGGCGACAGGGCGGCCAGATGACAGCGTCGGACAGGGAAACGCCGGCGGATAATTGGCGACTGCGTGCTCCATGTGAACGCATTCCGGTGCCAGAGCCAGCATCACTGCCGTTTCGCTGTGACCGGCATGCATCGCCATTTTCTGCTCCTGCGCACTCAGGAACTGATTTTCCACGTTAGGCACGCGGAACACGTCGTGCGGGATCATGATCATGTCCCCGTGACGCAGGCGCATTTCCCGCGAGGCCATTTGCAGCACCTGCGGCTGTCCGCCGTGCCCATTGATCATCAGCAGTTTGCGGAACCCGGCGCGGTAGAGCGATTCGGCAATTTCCAGCACCGTCTGCAACAGCGTGTCGCCGGTCAGGGTCAGCGTGCCGGGGAAGTTCAGATGCTCGTCCGACTTGCCGTAAGTAATGGGCGGAATCGCGAAGGCCGGAATCTCTTCCGGAAGCCGCGCCAGTGCGTGACCCGCGACGCCGGAGGAAATCACGCTGTCCACCGAACACGGCAGATGCGGGCCATGCTGTTCGATGGCGCCGGTCGGTAAGACAATCACGGTGTTAGCCTTGTCGGGCAGAGCAGCGATAGCTGTCCAGCTCAGAAAAGGGAGAAAACGTTCTGCGGGAATATAGCCGTTAATCATGCTCTGCCTCGTGTTCGGACTTGTCAGGGTTAGCGGGACTGGGGTAACCAGGCGGTGGCTTCCACTTCAATCAGCACGTCGGCGCAGGGCAGCATTTCGCTGACCTGAACCACGGTAGAAACCGGCGGTTGACCGGGATAAAAAAGCTTTCTGACCCGGCTGTAATAGGGGAAATGATCAAGATTGCGAAAGTACTGCACCAGCTTGATCACATCACTCATCTGCCCGCCGGCGTCTTCAATGATGTGGCGGATACTTTCGAGCACATACCAGCTCTGGGCGAGGATCGGCCCCTGTTTGATATCAGTCGAGAATTCGCCGGTTTCACCCAACAGCAGGCGTGCTTCGGCGGGGATATCCTGAAAGCCGCGCACGATGGTCCCGCTCTGCGGATTAACCGGAATCACGCCCGAGAGAAAAACAAAATTGCCCGCGCGGCGCCACGCGGCATAGTTGGCGAGCGGTTTACCCGCACCCGCTTCAAGACTCATGGGATAACTCCGGATTCCAGGTACGTTGGTGGGCAAGCCTGCCATGGTGGAAAACCAGCCGGGCTGCGCTGTTTAAAGGCCAGGTCAGGCTGTCGCTGCCTGGAAAGAGAATCAGCGTGGCATCGCTGCCAGGTGCGAGTGGCAGGCCGGGCGGTGCATCACCGCTCAGCGCGGCGACATCGCAGATCAGTCGCGACTGCCAGTCAAAAACGTTATCCAGCTGCAGTGCGAACAGGGCACAGGCCAGCGTATCCAGCGGGTCGTAGCTGCCGGCCGGACAAAAAGCGTCCTGCACGTTATCGCAACCGAGCAGCACCGGAACGCCTGCCGCCTGCGCCTCTTTCAGCAGCGTTATGCCGCGCTGTCGTGGCGTACGGCCGGTGACGGCGTCCTGCAACAGCAGGTTGGTCATCGGCAGTGCAATCAGCGTGACGCGCTGCTCCGCCAGCAAACGCAGGACCTCCACTGCCTGATGTTCACTGCCGGAGGCCAGCGCGCAGCCGTGGCTGCAACAGATATGGCCGCTGAATCTATTTTCTGACAGGTAATGCGCCAGCCAGCTCAGGCCGTGTGCCACCGGCGAGAGCTCTTCATCGATATGCAAATCCAGATTCAGTTGCCAGCGCGAGGCACTGCGCATCAGGTTGGTCATGGCGGCCGGATCCCAGTTGGATGAGTGGATAAATCCACCCAGCAGGCAGTGGTTCCCGCTTTGCGCCACCGCAGCGGCGATGCGGTCAGCGGCCTCGCTGTCGGCAAAAAGAGTCAGCGGGACCAGCGCCACCCGTTCCAGCATGACGCCGGGTTGTGTGATAGTGGCCAGTGCCGTCCAGGCCAGCGGCGGCGTGGCATCGAACCAGTCAATATGGGTGCGCAGGCGGGTTACGCCGTTGGCGGCGGCCCATGCCATTCCCTGTCGGGCACGCTGATGAAGATCTGCCGTGGTCCAGTGCCGGTGATCCTCATGCAGGGTTTCAATCGCGGCCAGCAGACCGGGTTTTAGGGGACGGCTGCGACCAATGGTGAAGGTTTTATCAAGATGCGCATGAGGTTCGAGCAGACCTGGCAGCGCCAGCATGCCCTGTGCGTCCCACAAATCATTCTGGTCGGGCTGAAAAGGCGTCATGGAAGTTATTTTGCCTGCCTCAACGCGCAGATCTGCCGTCACCGGTTCACCTGCATCCTCAGGCCACCCGGCAGGAAGCAGCCAGGCGGGAAGGCGAACGTTGGCAATGCCGTTTAACGGTGAGGCAAAAGAAGGAAAGTTCATATTGAGGCTCCGCGTTGGCATTACAGGTCCAGGACCAGAACAGGACTCTTAGCGCGCGAACAGCACAGCGTAATCTGCGTGTTCTCCGCTTTCTCTTCTTCTGTCAGCACGCAGTCGCGGTGATCGGGAATACCGTCGATGACATCCGTAATGCATGAGCCGCAAATACCCTGTTCGCACGACAGCATAATATCGACTCTGGCACTCAATAAGACTTCTGCAATGCTTTGGTCTGAACCAACTAAATAACGTTTTCCGCTGGATTTCAGCTCAATGTGAAATTCAGAGTTGGCGTTATTTTTGTTTATAGTGTTATTGCTGAATCGCTCAAAAGATAATTGATTCTTATGCCAGTGGTGCGTGTACATAATCTCTTCAAGGCGCTTAATAAACCCATCCGGGCCACAGGCCATCACCTGCGTATTGGCATCCGGCTGACACAGGCTCAGCGGCGTCGTGTGCCGCAGGGAATCGTTTGCGCTGCTGTCATGTAAAAAGAGATTTCTTGCCAGTGAAGGTGCTGTGAGACGCGGTATATACGCCGCTTTATCCAGGCCCGAAATGTAGTAGTGCAGTTCAAATTCAATGCCTTGCCGAGAAATCTGTTCCGCCATCGCCAGCAGTGGCGTAATGCCAATTCCTCCGGCAAATAACAGATAGCGCCCGGCGGCTGGCAGAGGGAAATGGTTACGTGGCATCGAGATATTGAGTGTGTCGTTAGCACTGAAATGATGATGAATAAAGTGCGACCCGCCGGTCGCGTTGTCTGCCAGTTTTACGCAGATTTCATAATATTCCCCGCTGTGATTTTCGTTGCAGAGAGAATACTGGCGCGGGCCAATTTCAGGAATGAAAAGGTCAATGTGCGCACCGGGTAACCAGGGCGGTAATAATCCACCGTCCTGCGCAATAAGTTGCAGTGAAATATTTCCTTTACCATTTTCGCCGATCGCCTTGATC
Source organism: Pantoea hericii (assembly GCF_014155795.1). NCBI lineage: Bacteria > Pseudomonadati > Pseudomonadota > Gammaproteobacteria > Enterobacterales > Erwiniaceae > Pantoea > Pantoea hericii. The sequence continues at coordinate 136,800 of NZ_SCKV01000001.1, read as the reverse complement.
GTGACAGGAATTAATCCGGCATCATTCATCGTCATTTACCGTATTCATTTTGATGAGTCATTCATAAACCAGGGTAACCTGTTCACCGCATAACCTGCTGCCATCCGGCCTGGAATAGCCCGCGGCGGGATGTAATGTCGATGAAACGATTGTTCCCATTGCAATGAAAGCTACGTTATTGTTGTAAAGCTGTTGCGTCCAGCGCTTTGATTCGCACATCCCGTTGCAAAAAAGAGAGCACTCAATCATGTTCGCATTCTCACGGTTTCTGCTGTACTTCACTGAGGTTGCCCGCCAGGGCTCGTTTCGTAAGGCGTCAGAAACCTTACATGTCGCCGCATCGTCGATTGACCGGCAGATCCTGCGGGTGGAAAAAGAACTGGCAATGCCGCTGTTTGAACGGCACCCGACCGGATTGCGGCTAACGGCAGCCGGCGAGCTGCTATTGCACGCCGCCAACAACTGGAAAAAGGATTTCACCCGCGTCTGCGAGCAACTCGATGACCTGCGCGGTCTGCGGCGCGGACACGTGCGAATTGCCACCATTGACGCCATCAACCGGCAGTTTTTCTCGGCGATGCTCAGGAAGGTGCATGCTGATTATCCGAATATCTCTTTCACGCTGACCACCATGAACAATGTGGACATTCAGCAGGCGCTGATATCTGGCGATGCTGACTTTGGTCTGATGCTTAATCCGCAAAGTTCACGAGAGTTGCAGGTACGCGCTTTTGCAGAAATCGAGCTGGGGATTGTGGTGCCGAAAGGGCACCCGCTCGGCGACAGAAGCCACGTGCGTTTTAGCCAGTGCATGGAATATCCGTTTATCCTGCCGGCTGCGCCGCTGATGCTGGCCGAACCCGTCCAGGCGCTGATGAATATCAACGGCGACATGATTAACGAAGTCGCGGTATCCAATAACATCCACATGATCCGCTCGCTGATTAAAGAGAAAATGGGCATCGGTATTCTCTGCTGGCTCGACATCATTGATGAGGTGGAAAGCGATGAACTGCAATTTATTCCGCTGACCGATCCGCAATTAAAAACGTTCACCCTTTCGTTGTGCGTCGCCCCGACAAGACAGCTTTCGCTGGCCGCCTCGATGATGCTCAAACAGCTGGAGATGTTGTTCAGCGAGATCCAGATGCCGCGAGGTGATCGGGATTGATTTGCACTGTTCTGGTGCTGGCTGCTTTGTAATGAATCAAAGGTTGCAGAGCCAGCGCCGATCAATCCCCTGTTAAAGCGCAGAGAAAGCGCATTCGTGGAGTTGGCACCTTTCTTGTATAACCCACAGTGAGTAGAAGCGGTCAGTGCGGGCAACTGCGCGGGACATTGCTCAGCAACCATTTCGCGGTTCATTTAGAGCCGGTCAGGGGAGCTGAGCCGCATTCGCTCAATGCCCCCTCCGGTGATGATTAGGAGAGGAGCAATGAAGTCAGTTTCCCGCATTCCCCTGTCTTGCTGCGTGCTGAGCGCGCTGATCCCTGCCGCATTTTCACTGTCGGCACACGCCGATGAGAAAATAGCGCTACTGACATCCTGGTACGCGCAGGCGGAGCAGGGCGGCTATTATCAGGCGCAGGCCACAGGCATTTACAAGCGTTACGGGCTGGATGTCAGCATTCAGTCTGGCGGCCCGCAGGTCAACGGCATGCAGTTGCTGCTGGCAAAGCGCGCGGACGTGATCATCGGTTATGATCTCCAGCTACTCGAATCCCTGCAGCGCGGTTTTCAGGCCAAAGCCATCGCCGCCCCTTTCCAGTTTGATCCTCAGGGGCTGCTGACACATGCTTCAGTCACTTCCCTGGACGGTCTGAAAGACAAAACCATTTTAGTCTCCAGCTCCGGGCAATCGACCTGGTGGCCATGGCTGAAAGCACGCTATCAGCTTAGCGATTCACAGGTTCGTCCTTACACCTTCAATATCCAGCCCTTTGTGGCTGACGAAAATGTCGCGCAGCAAGCCTATGTCAGTTCTGAAGTTTTTCAGGCACAAAAGGCGGGTGTGAAATCAAATTTCTTCCTCTTCTCGGAGCACGGCTATCCCCCTTACGGCGGCATTCTGATCACCCGTCCTGAACTGATCAGCAGCCGGAAAGAGGCGATGGCTAAGTTTGTAAAGGCGTCGATGGAAGGATGGATAAGCTATCTGCAAAATCCGGCGGCGGGCAACGCGCTGATCAAAAAGGATAATCCGAAGATGACGGACGACCTGCTGGCCTGGGGCGTTCAGCAAATCAAAGCGCACCATCTGATTGACGGCGGTGATGCGGCAACGAAGGGGTGGGGCACCATGACGGAGGCCCGCTGGCAGAAAACCCGTGATTTCATGGTGAACGCCAGACTGCTGAATGCGAATACCGACTGGAAGCAGGCGTATACCACTGAAATTGTCGACCAGATGCAGGTTAAGCCCTGAGGAGTGTTGCAATGTCATCTGACGTTTTACTGATTAAAAATGCGCACGCAATCCTCACCGGCTTGCCGGGAGAGGCAGCGCGTCACGCCGGGTCGGATATTCGCGTGCGTCATGGGGTGATCGAGGCGATAGGTTCCCTGACGGCAATGCCCGACGAGCAGCTGATCGACGCCCGCGATTGCGTGGTTTATCCCGCCTGGGTGAATACGCACCATCACCTGTTTCAGTCATTGTTAAAAGGGGAACCGCAGGGGCTGAACCAAAGCCTGACCGCATGGCTGAGTGCCACGCCTTATCGTTTTCGTGCCACCTTCGATGAATCCACCTTTCGTCTTGCGGTGCGTATCGGCCTGACTGAACTGCTGCGTTCCGGCTGCGCGACGGTGGCGGACCATAACTACCTTTACTGGCCAGATATGCCGTTCGATACCTCGGAAATCCTGTTCAGTGAAGGTGAGGCGCTGGGAATGCGCATTGTGCTATGTCGGGGTGGCGCAACGCAGGGGCGCGCGATCGAGAAAGATTTGCCGCAGGCGCTGCGCCCGGAAAACTTCGGGGATTACATGGCGGATATTGAACGGCTGGTGGGTCGTTATCACGATCCGAAACCAACGTCACTGCGCCGTGTGGTGATGGCACCTACAACCTTGCTGCATTCTGCACCCGGTGCGGAGTTGCGCGAAATGGCGAAACTGGCCCGCAGTCTGGGGATTCGGCTGCACAGCCACTTGTCGGAAACCGTGGATTATCTTGATGCGGCGCGTGCCAGATTCGACATGACGCCGGTGCAGTTTTGTGCGGAACACGACTGGCTGGGTGAGGACGTCTGGTTTGCGCACCTGGTAAAACTGCTGCCGCAGGAAATCACGATGCTGGGTCAGACCCGCACTGGCATTGCACACTGCCCGCAAAGCAACGGGCGTCTGGGCAGCGGCATCGCTGATTTGCTGGCGCTGGAACAGGCCGGTGTGCCTGTTTCATTAGGCGTAGACGGTGCGGCATCGAACGAAGCCGCCGATATGCAAAGTGAAGCGCATGCGGCCTGGCTTTTGCAGCGCGCCCGAAAAGGCATGCTGGCGACACCGCGTTATGACGGCGGCACGTTTGAAGGCGGCGGCGACGCAGCATCTGTTGAAGACGTGGTGCGGTGGGGCAGCGCAGGCGGGGCGCAGATCCTTGGCCTGCAACAAAGCGGCACCGTGCAGGTGGGCAGGCTGGCGGATATCGCCATTTATCGGCTGGATGACCCGCGCTACTTCGGCCTGCACGACATGGCCATTGGTCCGGTGGCCTGTGCCGGACGCGCTTCGCTTAAGGCACTGATGATAAATGGCCGGGTGATCGTCGAAAACGATGTCATCCCCGGACTCGATTTGGAGGCCATGCGCCATGAGGCAATGTCTGCCGTCCGTACTTTACAACAGCGCGCTGCGCGCTAACCCTATTGATTAAGAAGGATAAGAACAATGACGCAATCAAATCAAACAGCATATGCATTACAGGAACTGGAAAAAGAAGCAGGAATGGGCGCGATGGGTGAAGAAACTTTTGCCCGTGAAGTGCGTTGTATCGATTTATCAGATTTCGAAAACCGTAAAAGTGAGATCGCCGACGAACTCTGGAGCGCAGCCGTAGAAATTGGCTTCTTCCAGGTCAGCAATCACGGCATTGCACTCGGCGATATCCGTCAGGCGTTCAGCATGACAGAGGATTTCTTCTTACTGCCCGAAGAGATAAAAGCGCAATATCCGCTGGCGCGTAACGCAGGCTGGGAGAATAAATCTCAGGTGCGACCATCAACCCGAACGCCAGACCAGAAAGAGTCTTACCAGATCACCCGTCCGTTGATGGCACCGCTATGGCCGACTGAACAGGAACTGCCGGCTTTCAAAGAGACCATGCTGAATTTTGAATCGCAATGCTGGCAACTGGGCATGAAACTGCTTTCTTGTTTTGCCCTGAAACTGGGCTTTCCTGAGCACTTTTTCGAGCAGGCACATAATCCGGACCTGCAAACTTACCAGAGTACGCTGCGCATGCTGCACTACTATGCCACTGAGCAGTCAGAGCAGGGGATGTGGCGCGCGGGTGCGCATACAGATTTTGACTGTCTGACGCTGCTGTTCCAGCGTCCCGGTCAGGGCGGGTTGCAGGTATGTCCTGGCAAAGACCGCGAAAGTCAGCAGTGGACCAGCATCGAGCCGCGCGAAGAGGTGATCACCTGCAACATCGGCGACATGCTGATGCGCTGGAGCGACGATCAGCTGCCGTCAAATTTCCACCGTGTGAGAAGCCCACTGCCCGGCGAATACCAGGGTGCGCGCTACAGCCTGGCCTTTTTCTGTCAGGCTAATAAAGATGTGGAGATTCTGGGGCCGCAGGCGAAATATCCGGCCATCACCGCCGAAGATTATCTGCAACAGCGCATTCAGGCGAACTTTGCGAAAGGATAATTTGCCAGAAAGATAAAGAGAGCTGAAAAGCAAAAAGCCCGCTCAGGGAAAACTGAGCGGGCTTTTTTAATTCTGGCTTTTCTGGCTGAGATCGCCTTTGTCAGTAACTCGCTAATATAGCCTTCGCCTTCATGTACTTACGGGCATAAAAAATACAACCCTCGCATAGAAGGAATTTAATGCGATCTCATTATTTGATTTGAACATGATAACAACATTCTTTGTTGCGTAAATCTCTGTTACTGCCGAACAGGCAGAACAATGTAACCAGAAGGATTTGTGTCGATTACTGTTAATGAATGTTGAAATATGAAGCTATTCTCTGAACTGGCTTACCTGAGATTGAAAATTTGAAGCTGTAAGCATAGGCGGGATTCCTCGCCTATGCTTCTGATTAACGTCAATGCGACAGAGTCAGTCAAATCCCTGAACATTACAGGGTGTTCGCCTGATGTTTTTATTTCTGTCAGTCTCCATACGCGTAAGCGGTGGTCTGGACGGTATAGGTATCAGGTTTCACGTCCTGCGTCCCGCTTAATGTAACATTGTAAGTTGATACGCCGTTGGTGGCAGTGCTGTATAAAATGTAATCGGTGTTACATGTCAAATTTAACTCTGAGCAATGAGCAGAGCCAACAGAGTCAGGAGTATTAGCAGGCCTGATTATTGTTACAAGAATGCCGTTATTGCTGTCGTTTTTGCCTTTAATCCTTAATGTGGCCTGGGTCTTGCCGTTATCAGACCCTGTTAATGACCCGGGCATACCCAAAGCTATGTAATGACGAGAGGCGCCGCCTGTCGAAGTGATGGTACCATTTGCCAGCACTATTCCACTATTAGTCCCGTCCGACAGACCCGACACCGGTGTCAAAACGTTAGAAACAGTGAGCGGAGTAGTAAAAGTAATGTCGGCCGACGTAGCACTGGCTTCGGACAGCGCTGCGATTGCTGCGTGGGATGAAATACCCGCGATGATTATCGCTGCTGCCGCTGAGGTTTTGATGTTTAAAAATTTCATATCTCTATCCTTTGTTGTGTTGAATTAACGACTGCAGTCGTCCCTAAAAGTCGTAGACAGTGCGTCTACCCGACCATCGAGGCATATGTGCCCGATGGCTCCCCGTCACCAAAAATGTCAGTGACGGGGTATTCGTGAAATCTCTATATAGCGCCCGGCTGTTGCACGTTACTGAGTGACCACCTGACCAGCGATGTTTAAAGAGTAGGTATCCGCTTTCACCCTCTGGTCGCCATCCGCCAGAATGTCAAAAACCATTCTGTCTTCGCCGGTATGCACGGTTATCACCTGCATGTCCGCCATTTCCGTTACCACCTGTTGCTGTGGCACCAGACGCACCCGCAACTGATGCGCCGGATTCTGCTGGCCTGTCAGCACATAACGTCCTCCCTGCTGGCCGGATGCAGCCTGATCGCTCCGGAGCTGAAAACCCGTATGAATGTCGTAGCTGACCAGCGTGCCCCTGCCGAGCTTTGTGCCGTCTCTGACAGCACCCGCCTGCAGGCCATGATTCATCTGTAACACCAGTTGCGGGCTACCCGTCGCGACAGCCGGAGCGCTGCTGGCCATGACTGTCAAAAGTGCTGCCGCTATCAGATACAATCTTTTTCTTTTCATCATTCCCCTTCTCCGGGTGATGTTTCTGTTCAGTTTTTTCGGAAGCCGGTAACTGCTTTCAGCGACAAACTGCCTCTGACAGATACAGCCCTGCTGGCCCTGGTTTTTCCGGCAGACGGTAATCAGCCCGGCACTGTTGCTTCTCTCCCCATCTCGCCATCAGGGCACCTTTTCCGTTCAGTCCGGACAGATACACCTGTCCGGCTTCACCGGTAATGCCACTGCCTGATGACGCCTGGTTTTCCGGGGTAACCAGTGCCCCAAAAGGAACCGGTTTACCGTCCGGACGTATCAGTGTCACCAGCGCCCGCCGGCCAATATGCGTGATAAAGGTGGCCGGGATAACCGCGCCCTGCGTCGGCACTACCGTCACGTCCGTCTGTTTTATTTCTGCATCAGCCGAAAGACGAGCAGGGTCCAGGCTGACAATATTCTTCCGGTAAGGCTGCAGGCCTGACTGTGTGGTGTAGCCACGAAAATCGGTTTTCACTCCCGGCCAGCCGCCAACAGCCACTCCGGAGGCACCCGGCGCTTCCACCAGTGCCACGGTATCGTTCAGCGTCTGCCCTGCGGTGACACTACTGCGGGTAATCACGATGCCGCCTGACGCATCCAGTCCTGTCTGCCGGTAAGACGGACTGTAGCCGTAACGGCCATTCAGCTGGCCGTAGCCCCCGCTCCAGCCAAGGTTCAGGTCGCTGTCGTTGCGGTCTCCGCTCACCGCCCCCGAACGTTGACGCTGGTTCACATTCCACTGCAACTGGCGGTCATACGCCTGACCACTGAGCCCCACCTGCTGTGTATTGCCGCCGGATGAAGGCGACGTCATCTGATAGGTCGCCCGGGTTGCCCCACCAGGCCAGCGGTCCAGTGGAATACTGACCATCATGTTAATCAGCCGGTTATCCTGCCATTTACTGCCGCTGTTCCGGTTACGGATCTGCGTCGCATTCAGCGACAGGGAAACGCCGCGTATACTGACGCCATAGCCGGCACTGAACGACTCTGTACTCCCTTGCCCGTTGCCGTAACTGTTGCGAGAACCGCTCAGGCTGAGACTCCCCAATCCGCCCAATGACTGACTGAGCGTCAGGGTTGTCTCAGACCGGCGTTGTGCGTCACTGCCGGCTGGGTTTTCCTGCCGATAGCTGTCCATTACCTCAGACAGCGTGCTGAAACCGGATGCGTCATAGCGGGTATGGGACAGATCAAGCGAGGTGTTGGTTACCTCAACGCGCTTGCTGTAGCGCAGCCGTCCGTATCCCCCCGTTTCACTTTCACGCTCTTTCTTCTGCCCACGGCCGTGGGTCCCATCCAGAGATACCGCGCCCCACGACCCGAGCAACATACCCAGCCCCGCAGTCGTCGCCTGATAGCGCTCCGCGCCCTGCAAACCGCCGTATAGGGTCAGGCTCCACGGCAGGCCATACATAACAGTGGCCTGTGCAACCAGAGGCGAATCAACCGTGTTATCTGATGCCCGATACTGCCCGGCCATCAGGTTGTACACGCTGTGGCCTTCCTGCAGCGCAATCGCCGGCGTCTGATAAGGGACGCTGAATTCCTGAGTAGTGCCGTCGGCTTCCCATACGGTAACCTGCAAATCCCCACCCGAGCCGCCAGCGGCAAAGTCACTCAGGGCAAACGGGCCGGGCGCTACCGTGGCGTTGTAAACCGTGTAGCCATTCTGCTTCACTTCTACCCTGGCCTGAGTGCGGGCAATACCGCGCACCACGGGTGAAAAAGTCCGCTGCGAAAAGGGCAGCATATTTTCATCCGAACCCAGCATCACGCCGCGAAAAGGTACGCTGTCAAAAATTTCCGACGGCGTGAAACGCTCTCCCAGCGTCAGCCTGCTTTGCATGTCATACAGGCCCCGATCAAGATAGGTATAAGGAGTCTGCCAGCGGCCGGTCTGTCCGCGGCTCTTCTGCCACGTCGTCGAATTACGTAATCGCCATGGTCCCCAGTTAGCGCCGGGCTCCAGCTGCAGGTACTGCGATTCATTGACATTTCTACTCCCGACCCGGGATTCCACATGGCTGGTACCGGTCCGGTAATTCATCAGGATCGCCGGGACTCCCTCATCCCACAGCTCTCGGGGAGAAATGCCCTTTACTTCAGGGCGCAATGCTATCTGCGGAACGCTCAGCACCAGCTGCTGTGCCCCGAAATTAAAATCAGCTCTGGCATGCGGAATAACGCGGATGTCAGCACAATCTTTGTTTGCGTCCAGGCCTTTGCCGGACAATGCCGGATAGTCTTCCGTCTTTATGCCGTAACGTAAAAGCTGCTTCCTGCTCAGGCAGGGCTGCAAAACAGGCATGCCCCGGGAATCTTCCTGCTGAACAAAAACCACTTCACGGGAATCCACCTGCTCACCATTGAGCAACACGTCAACCAGATAGGTTCCTGGAAGCTGCCCGCCCTGGTTAAATAGAGCGATATCCGCATCACTGACACCACCACCCAACTGTGAAGCATCAAATTCCCAGGTCCGGGCCATCACCGGCATTGAAAACAGCCCGGCAGATACCACGATGGCCACCACAGAAAACCGAAAATATTGCATTATCCAGGCGCCTTATTAGTGCAACGGCGACTGAAACGTGCGGCTCTCTCCACCTTCATCAGTGATAACCGTCCACTTCACCTGACCGGCAGCGCCTTTTGGCAGGATAAAGCTGCGGGAAGAGTGCGGAGCGACATATTCCCTATCCGGAATATTCATCTCCCCCACGCTGAGTGAGGACAAATTCATATAAAATGCGGAAGGGTTAGTTACCGTCAGCTTATCGCCCTGGCGTTGCCACTTAAGCGCGGATACGGCATCCATCATCGTTCCTCTCACGCCGGACGGGCGCACCAGCAGCTTAATACAGCTGTTTGCGCTGACTTCCAGGTTCAGCGTGACTGCTGTGGGCTTTAACGGTGTCCCTTTCGCATCCTGAGCCCAGACATCACTATCTTTAGGCGGAATACCGGTCACGCAAAGCCAGTGCAGCGTTTCATGGTCACCGGCCATTTGACCGCCGGTACGAATAATTCGCAGGCGGTTCTGCTGCTGTGCATCCAGACGGAAAACTGGCGGGGTGACAATAAAAGGCGCAGGTGTTTTTTTATCTTCCGCAAGCACCTTTCCCTGCACCAGTATGGGGTAAGCCTGCGCATTGGTGATGGATAAAGACGCTCCGCTGGAGTCCGGGTTATATATCACTCGTGAGGCACCCAGTTTGACCTCGAATACTTTGGTATTGGTGACCGTCTTCAGCTCCTGCGCAAAAGCCGGAGTAGCGCCATTACTGATTAATATCGCGGCGGCCAGTACAGCCCCGGCTGCCCTGTAAGTTTTTTTATTACAAAGTAAATACATAACACATCCCTATCAGAGAATAATTATTCCTGACTAAACGTAATCGTAAAATACCCTTGTTGATTTTTAGGTAAACGTAAAATTAACAAAGAAATTCATTTTAAAAATACACGACCAGATTTTTAAGAAGAGAAAAGCTTCAGATAAAAAGCGGCACAGGTAGTTAGCGAGCCCGATGAGCCACAGGTGGAAAGGGCAGTCGTGCAATAATGTTTAAATTTAAGTTTCATATTCAGTAATCCTCTGGTGTGTTTTCGGGTTATTTATAATGCCCATAAAGCATGTTGAAGAAATTACCAGGTCATTGCTTTTCACATTCATATAGATGGCGCGGATTCAGGTACATCTATAATCACCGAGCTGAAGCAAGATGCGTACCCACCTTAACCCCCACACTGGCCGGGGCTTGCTGCCTCAGGATGGAAACAGTGTTATACAGGAAAACCAATAACGGAATGTAATTCGAATTTATCTGTATTTTTAGTTTAATGATCTATTTTTGTTATTTTTTTAGCTTAAACAGTCGCCGATTGTTGCAGGCTGCCCACTACCTGACATCCGGAGGAGAGTTTAAAAGAGCATCTCCTGCCGTGAATCTGGTTGAATCGTCGTAATTCCCTTCTGACAGCGGAAGGTTCAGCTGTGCGAATATACTCATACTTTCATTAGCAACGGCGTTCCGACATCAGGACAATGATTTCCCTGAAACAGAGTCAGTGGGTATCAACGCGTTCCCGTGCTTTTTATTCGCTTGTTTTAAAAATGCTACGTGCAAAAAGGGTTTTACTGTATTATGTTGTGAGATAAATCTGAGATTGAATTTATTTAATCGGGGGGGATGTGAAGGTGTTGTATACCATTAATGGTTCAATAGTGTTTAATACGGATGACAGTACTCTCCGACATATACCGACGAAAGATACCGTTCAGATTAACCTGCCTTCGGCGCGATTACTGGCACTCATTCTTGATTCCAATGGCGATATTCTGACAAGAGAATATTTGATTGTTGAAGTCTGGGATAAACATAACCTCAGAGGGTCAAATGCAAATTTAACGCAATACCTGAGTATAATGAGACGTGCATTATCCGCATTTGGATGTGATGAAATTGTCATTACCATTCCTAAAATTGGTATTAAGTTAAATACTAATCATTCTGTCGTTAAATCCCCCTCCTTTGACGGAATAGAGTCATCCCCACCGGCTCATTTACCTAAGGCATTATTAAATAAACCTGGATCTTTTCTTTCATGGAAAGTCATTGTTCTTTGCCTGTATATCATTTCACCCGTTTTTATTGCAACTGCGGTGTTAGTCTTTAAAAACAATACGTCTTCATTGGATAATATCAACATTTATCTGAAATCAGATTTTCTTGCAGAGGGGTGCGAGGTGGTTTTTGTTAAGGATCTCAATGAAAATAAGATGAAAGAAGTAAAAAGTAAAATAACTGCTCTTTTAGCAGAAAAATAATTTAGTCTGTGATAAAAATAAAAAAATCTATTTTGATAACTATACGTCTTTTTCGCCAAAAGATGATGGCCGAACATTAATTTCGTATTGCAAGTTTGGAAAAGAGAGGAATGTAACCAGTTGCAATAATTTCTTCCATATTAACGAGAATTAATATGATGTTTCCAAACGTGAGAGTTCTGATAGCTATTTCAACTGTCTGTACGGCAATTCTTCTGGGTTTTATATTTTTTGGGTCTGAAAATAATTTAATATTGCCACTGAGATGTTACTCTTTTACCCAATACGATCTGGGTGGTGAGGGACAGACGCTTAAATTTAATGTCGCCCAGGATCTCAGACTATACAAGGACGGAACCGGATATTTTTTACTGAATGGACGGGTGTTAATCAATAATGAGGAAAAAAATTTAGGAAGAACCCTCATACTGAATAGGGGGGAAGTAAGGGGCAGTAATACAGCGCATTACTCTATAAGCCGCATCATTATCTCTCCCACTGACAATACAGATAATCCAACCTTTGAGAAGCTGTTAGCTGAATTTACCGGCGACCCGGAAACCTTACAACTTGATGTGATTAATGTCGGACATCATACTTTTATGATGGGAAGCCCACTTTCGTTTGTCTTTACCTGCGTGGCTTTTTAACTGATTGCATGAAAGCTCGCAGAACCTTTGCACTAAAGAAAGAACCAGGCACTGGCGCCATTTTCTCTGGCAGGCAGCAAAGGAAAAGGATGGCGGAAAGGCACAGCACAAATGCTAAACCGCTTCCTGGCTAACATCAGTGGGGGTCGATAGACACGCTATCTACAGGGCCGCCTGAGTAGCGCCCACAGCACATCGTTATTTGATGGTTCACATCTGAACCTGTCAGTGATTCGCCGACCTGTAACACAAAAGCAAAAAGCCCGCTCAGGTTTCCCTGAGCGGGCTTTTCTAATTCTGGCTCCTCTGACTGGACTCGAACCAGTGACATACGGATTAACAGTCCGCCGTTCTACCGACTGAACTACAGAGGAATCGCTTGAACGGGGCGAATATTAGCGGCGTAGATCCTGCTTGTCAAAGCCCTGTTTACTGATTTGCGTTCAGATGCTCGTAAAAGCAGCGGATTGGCGGTTTTTAGTCACTTCTGATGGATTTTCAAACTGCCAACAGGATCTCACTTTGCTGGCATTTCTCAGTAGATGTTAGATGCATGTCAAAGTTTTGTTATTTGCCGATGTTAAAACAAGCGTTTCAGTGCTTTTATGATAAAAATTTCAAAACGAGATCATATGGAACAAATGAACTGCTTATCATCACGGTCGTCATCATCGGCCAGAAGTGAAACGGCATTTTGAAACTAACTGTTTGCAGATCAAGTGATTGTGAAAAGGAGTGGTCGATCACAAAAATAGCCAGAACCTGAAGTCTTACCTCAAATTTTCCGAAACAGACGCCAGACAGGCTGGGTGAATGTAAAAGATATTTTTCATTCGTGGTCCGCAGCCACTGAGCAAGTTAACAAATAAGAAGGGTCCCTATGAACATTAAAAAAACGATTGTCGCCTCACTGTTAGCCTGCATGTTACCTGCCGCCGCTATGGCAAAAGATATTTCGGTTGGCGTCTCTATGGCGCTGTTTGATGACAACTTCCTGACCATTCTGCGTACCTCAATGCAGAAAGAGATGCAGAAAGATGGCGTCAAAGGGCAGGTTGAGGATGCAAAAGGCGACGTTTCACAGCAGCTGCAGCAGGTACAAAACTTTATCGGACAGGGTGTTGATGCGCTGATCGTTAACCCGGTCGATACCAATGCGGTGAAACCGATTATGGATCAGGCGAGCAAAGCGGGTATTCCGCTGATCTTCGTAAACCGCCGCCCTGGGGCTGAACTGACCGGAAAAATGGCTTATGTCGGATCCGACTCAGAACTGGCCGGACGCTTACAGATGGAAGCGCTGGCGAAGGCGATGAACGGCAAAGGCAACGTTGCCATCCTGATGGGTGACCTGGCAAACGAAGCGACCCGCGACCGTACTAAAGGCGTGGAAGAAGTCGCAGCTAAATTCCCTGGCATTAAAATCGTTCAGAAACAGACCGCCAAATTTACCCGTAACGATGCGGTGGATGTGGTCAGTAACTGGATGACTGCCGGTGATCAGATCAATGCCATCGCCTCGAACAACGATGAAATGGCGATTGGTGCGCTGCAGGCGCTGGGTAAAAACCCGGACAAAATCCTGATCGCGGGTGTCGATGGCACACCGGATGCGCTGCAGATGCTGAAGCAGGGCAAGATGGTCGCCACAGTATTCCAGGATGCGCAGGGCCAGGGTGAAGGTGCGGTGCAGACGGCAATCAAACTGGTGAAAGGTGAGAAAGTCCAGAAAATCATCAACATTCCTTACCAGCTGATTACCAAAGAAAACATGGAACAGTTTACCAACCGTAACCTGAAATAATCGTTCCCGACCCAGCTGTACGGAGGTGATGTATGAACGCGTTTGCGCTTGAAGCCGAAGGCATCAGCAAGTTCTTCCCCGGCGTTAAAGCCCTCGACAACGTCTCGTTGCGGGTGCGTCCGGGAACGGTACATGCCTTGATGGGCGAAAATGGCGCGGGCAAATCCACTTTAATGAAGTGCCTTATCGGGATGTACCGTCCCGATAAGGGCACCATCAAAATTAAAGGGGAGCCGGTGCAGTTTCAGGACACCATGGACGCGTTGCGTTCCGGCATTTCGATGATTCACCAGGAACTCAATCTGGTGCCCTACATGACCGTCGCTGAGAATATCTGGCTGGGTCGTGAGCCAATGAAGTTTGGTTTTGTTGATCACGCCCGGCTGAATCAGAAGACGCAGGAGCTGCTCAACCGGCTGAATATCCGCCTGAAAGCGGAGAGCATGGTGGGCGAGCTGAGCATTGCGTCACAGCAGATGGTCAAGATTGCCAAAGCGGTCTCCTGGGATTCAGATATCGTCATCATGGATGAGCCCACCTCCGCGCTCACCGAAACTGAAGTGGCGCACCTGTTTACCATCATTCGTGATCTGCGGGAGCAAGGCAAAGCAATCATCTACATCAGTCACAAGATGGATGAAATTTTTAACATCACTGATGAAGTCAGTATTTTCCGCGACGGCGCCTGGATTGCCAGTGATGAGACGGCGAAATATACCCGTCAGTCGCTGATTACGCAGATGGTGGGACGTGAACTGACCCAGCTGTTCCCGAAATTCAACAGCGCCATCGGAGAAGATGTCCTGACGGTTCGCAATCTCACCTGCAAAGATCGTTTTACTGATGTCAGTTTCAACGTCCGCAGGGGTGAAATTCTCGGCGTCGCCGGACTGGTGGGTGCCGGTCGCAGCGAAGTGATGGAGAGCCTGTTCGGCATGGAGAGCTTCGACAGCGGCGAGATCTTAATTGATGGCGTGCCGGTGACGATCGACTCACCTTCCACGGCGATTGAAAAGGGCATGGCGTTTCTGACCGAAGATCGCAAAAAGTCCGGGCTGTTTCTGGTGCTGTCGGTGATGGAGAACATGAGCATCGTCAACATGCCGGAATACAGCGGTAAAAGCGGGTTTGTCAGCCATGTGAAGATGGCGCAGGACTGCATGGACCAGATCCGTCGCCTGAATATCAAAACACCGACCATGGATCAGATCATCAACAACCTCAGCGGCGGTAATCAGCAGAAAGTCCTGATTGCCCGCTGGCTGCTGGCGCAACCGAAGATTCTGATTCTGGACGAACCGACGCGCGGCATTGATGTCGGCGCTAAAGCGGAGATTTACCGCTTAATCAGTGAACTTGCCAACCGTGGCGTGGCTATCATCATGGT
Source organism: Pantoea hericii (assembly GCF_014155795.1). Classification (NCBI taxonomy): domain Bacteria; kingdom Pseudomonadati; phylum Pseudomonadota; class Gammaproteobacteria; order Enterobacterales; family Erwiniaceae; genus Pantoea; species Pantoea hericii. The sequence continues at coordinate 121,596 of NZ_SCKV01000001.1, read as the reverse complement.
CTCCTCTGAACTGCCGGAAATCCTTGGCATGAGCGACCGGGTGATGGTGATGCACGGCGGGCGTATAACCGGCATCCTCGATAAAGAAGAAGCCGATCAGGAAACCATTCTGTCGTTGGCATCCGAGTGAGGCGCGAGACCACTATGAGCAATATGAAAGCTACTGCTACCCCGGCAGCCCCGCAGCAACCCTCTTTTTTCGCCAGCCTGCGTCATAAATTGCCGAAAGATACCGGCATTTTCGTGGTGATGGTGGGGATTGCGTTAATTTTTGAAATGTTTGGCTGGTACGTGCGTGACCAGTCTTTCCTGCTCAACACCAACCGTCTGATCCTGATTGTCCTGCAGGTGGCGATTATCGGGATTATCGCCGTTGGCGTGACCCAGGTCATCATTACCACCGGTATCGATCTCTCCTCCGGGTCGGTGATTGCCCTGGCGGCGGTGGTTGCCGCGAGCCTGGCGCAGACGTCTGACAGTCTGTCACCGATGTATCCCTCGCTGGTGAATATGCCTGCGGTGATCCCTATCGCGGCCGGTATTGGCGTCGGTTTACTGGCGGGCGTCGTCAACGGCGTACTGATTACCCGCACCGGGATTCCACCGTTCATTGCCACACTGGGCATGATGGTATCGGCACGCGGTCTGGCGCAGTATTACACCCAGGGTAACCCAATCAGCTTCCTGTCCGACGGTTTTACCTCAATCGGGCAGGGTGCAATGCCGGTGGTGATTTTCCTGGTGGTGGCGCTGCTGTTCCACATCGCCCTGAAACATACCCGCTACGGTAAATATGTTTACGCCATCGGCGGCAACATGACCTCGGCGAAAGTCTCCGGTATTAACGTTAATAAGTATCTGATCATCGTCTACACCATTGCTGGTGCACTCTCTGGCCTGGCGGGTGTGGTCCTGGCGGCGCGTGTCAGCAGCGGTCAGTCAAGCATGGGGATGTCATACGAGCTGGATGCGATTGCCGCAGCTGTGATCGGCGGCAGCAGCCTGATGGGCGGCGTGGGCCGTATCACCGGCACGTTAATCGGCGCGGTCATTCTCGGCCTGATTAAAAGTGGATTCACTTTCGTTGGTGTCGATGCCTACATTCAGGACATCATCAAAGGGATCATCATCGTGGCGGCGGTCTCAATCGATATGCACCGTAACCGCAAAAAACGTTAATCAGCAGGCGTTGCCCTCTTCTGCATGCGGGAGAGGGCACTGTTTACTTTCCTCCCTCCCTTCGTCAGCGATAAGAAATCCTGCTGATAGCGTTTACATTTATACCCGCGCTTTACCGCTACGCTTCAGGCCCTGCAAGCCTTCATCAGGTGCAATACGTTTCCACTGCACTAATACTGTACAGTCTGTCATCACTTTTATGCACGTCTGACTCGCAGCGTCTGCACTGTCACAGTGCGCCCGGGATCCTTACTCACACTGATTACGCATTCCTGATCCTTATTAACCCTTAAGAGGTAATCAGAAACGCTTATTTTCCGGGCCGTTAGGAAAAATCTGGCTGGACACTGACTGCTGCTCTTTAAACCTGGCCTGCATCTTGCAAAATCTCTTTTATCAGGGCGATTGGATCAGACCCATTTCGCTATTCGGGGTGAGTGACGGAGGCAAGATGAATTTAAGACGACTAAAGTACTTTGTTAAAATCGTCGATATCGGCAGTCTGACGCAGGCAGCAGAAGTGCTGCACATCGCACAGCCTGCACTCAGTCAGCAGGTCGCGACACTGGAGAATGAACTGGATCAGCAATTACTGATTCGCACCAAGCGCGGCGTTACGCCAACGGAAGCCGGTAAGATTCTCTATGGCCATGCGCGTACTATTCTGCGCCAGTGCGAGCAGGCCCAGACCGCGGTCATCAACGCCGGTCAGGTGCTGAGCGGTCAGGTGTCGATTGGACTGGCACCCGGCACGGCGGCATCCTCGCTGACCATGCCGCTGCTGCAAACCGTACGCGATCAGTTTCCGGAAGTGCTGGTCTACCTGCACGAAAACAGTGGCAGCGTGCTGAACGAGAAGGTGATGAGCGGTCAGCTGGATATGGCGGTGCTGTACGATCGTGCACCCACTGCCGGAATTAACAGTATGCCGCTGATGAAAGAGGATCTCTTCCTGGTAGGCGCCACTGATTATCCCGGTGTCAGCGTCGATCTGGCCGATGTGGCACAGATGAGCCTGTTTTTACCACGCGACTACAGCGCCGTGCGCAAACGGGTTGATGAGGCATTTTCGCTGCGCCGCCTGAGCGCGCGCATCATCGGAGAGATCGAATCAATTTCTACTCTGACCGCAGCGATTTCCAGTGGGATGGGTGTGACCGTATTACCTGAATCCGCTGCCCGTGCGCTGGTGGGATCGACGGACGCCTGGATGTCGCGCATCAACAGTCCATCGTTGAGCCTGCCGCTGTCGCTGAACATTTCCGCCCGTTTGCCGCTGTCGCCTTCCGCACAGGCGGTGAAGAATATCCTGCTGTCGCTGCTGAACAGGCCGCTGACTGAGGAGCGGGAGTTAATGTTAGTGGGGTAGGGGCGCTTGCAGCGGGCGGATTCGGAATCGATCTCGCTTAGCAGCGGGCCAGGTATTGAGCTGATTACGCTTAGCAGCGGGGGCGGGTCTCGCTTTGCTGCACCTTCACACTGAGAAGATTACGTTGCGCGGTGCCTGCCCACTGAGCGGGTTACGCCCGCCAGGCGTTGGGGAGTTTCAGTTTGCCCGTGCAGACGGACGCGTCAAGGGGCGAACGCCCGCCCCTTAACAATCCCGGCGTCCGGCAGCCTGCGCGCCCCGCTGTGCGGGGTGCCTTCGTCACGCCCTGCGGCTCGCGGACCGTCCGGACGCGCCATCCCTGGCGCGAGCCGTCCTTTCGCCGGCGTCCTGTCGGCTCCTCCTTGCCTCCGGTTGTTCCTCAGCGCTTCGGATGCCTCTGGTAAACCCCTGCCTTTAATATCCTGGTTTTTATCGGACATGGCGTTGTCTGGTGGTTTGAAAGCCAAAGCTAATTTTGAAAACTATCAGCGGCAATGCACCAGCATTAAAAAGAAGAGGCAACATTTGATAGGGTGAAGAGCCATTCTTCCTGCCAGGCAGAGAGCCGCAGATAATCCTTCAGACTTACAGCGATGACGTACCCGACACAAAAATAAGAGATATCAGCGAGGGTAGAAGGCCATTCTTCCTGCCAGGCGGAGAGCCGCAGATAATCCTTCAGACTTACAGCGATGACGTAACCAACACAAAAAGAAGAGATAAAGCGGGGAAGGAGGCCGTCAGAGCCGCTGAGCGGATGAGGGATTTCAGGACGAGCGGCAGGGATGCCGCGAAGAGGCGGGTTTGCGCCAGGGATGGCGCGTCCCGCCGGTCCGTAAGAAATCCGGAAGAAGCGAAGGAACCGCGAAGCGGCGGTGAAGCAGGCCGGAGCCCGGGGTCAAGGGGGCGCGGCGACTGGCGCCCCCTTGTTGGTCGCCTGCAGAGGCGTAACTGAAACTCCCCAACCCGCCAGGCGAACGAAACCTTCTCAGCGCCGGTTCGCGCAGCGAACACCCCCAGGCACCCAGGTGCACCCCAGCCCGTTCGCGCAGCGAACACCCCCCAGCACCTGCGTGCACCTCAGCCCATTCGCGCAGCGAACACTCCCCAGCACCTGCGTGCACCTCAGCCCATTCGCGTAGCGAACACTCCCACCCTTTATTCCCTAAAGTCATAAAGCCAAATTTTTAAGTATTTCCAGTTATCAATAATTGTTCTTACCATCAACGAATCAGATTATGTAAAGGGAGGTAAATATCGTGAATTTCCAGCAGCTTAAAATCATCCGCGAGGCGGCCCGCTGTGAGTTTAATTTGACGGAAGTCGCTAATACGCTCTTTACCTCTCAGTCGGGTGTGAGCCGCCATATTCGCGATCTGGAAGACGAGCTGGGCGTGGAGATCTTTATCCGTCGTGGTAAGCGCCTGCTGGGCATGACCGAACCGGGCAAAGCACTGCTGACAATTGCCGAACGCATTCTGGATGAAGCAGGAAAGGTAAGAAGACTGGCTGATGTCTTTACCAATGAAACCAGCGGCATCCTGACTATCGCCACCACCCATACTCAGGCGCGCTACAGCCTGCCGAAAGTGATTAAAGCGTTCCGTCAGCTTTATCCCAACGTCCGTCTTGAGTTGAATCAGGGATCGCCACAGGAAATCGTCACCATGCTGCTGGCGGGTGAAGCAGATATCGGTATCGCCAGTGAAATGCTGGTGAATAACAGCAGTCTGGCGGCATTCCCCTGGTTCAGCTGGCATCACGCTTTGCTGGTGCCGAAAGGACATGAGCTGGTACAGAACCAGCCGGTCTCACTGAGTACGCTCAGCCGCTATCCTCTCATCACGTATCGACAGGGCATTACCGGACGTTCACGGGTTGACCGCGCTTTCCAGGCGGCGGGCCTGAAACCGGATATCGTGCTCAGCGCCCAGGACTCAGACGTAGTCAAAACCTACGTAAAACTCGGTCTGGGTGTCGGGATCCTGGCCGACCAGGCGTGTGAAACCGAAGAGAATGAAGAGCTGGAACGCCTGGATGCCACGCATCTGTTCGATGCCAGCACCGTATGGCTCGGCCTCAAACGCGGTCAGCTGCAGCGTAACTACGTCTGGCAGTTCCTGGAACTCTGCAACGCCAACCTGTCACTGGAAGAGATCAAACGTCAGGCGCTCTCCTACAGCAACGACGATGAACCGGTTATCGACTTCCAGATTTAAAGTGCGCGCATCCAGCCGGATGCGCGGCTGTTTATGCACGGCATAAAATTTCAAAACACCGCGAAAAACTATTTCACTCACCTTTCTCACCCCGCACAACAACATCCTGCGCTGACCCGGCACGATAAAGTGGAATTAACTGACCACGAGGGGATGTTATGTCGCGATTAAAACTTACCGATAGCGATCTGCTGCGCCAGCAGGCGCTTTTTGCCGGACGCTGGCAGGATGCGCATCAGGGCGCCACGCTGCCGGTTATCGATCCCGCTACGGGCGAAACGCTGGCCACCATTCCGGCGCTGGGCCGGGCGGAGACGGAGCAGGCGATAGCCTATGCAGAAACGGTGCGCATCAGCTGGGGCAAAACCACCAATGCCAGCCGTGCCGCGCTGCTGGAAAAATGGCATCAGCTGATTGTCGAACATGCTGATGACCTGGCGATCATCATGACCGCTGAGCAGGGCAAACCGCTGGCGGAAGCCCGGGGCGAGGTGCTCTACGGCGCCAGCTTTGTGAAATGGTTCGCTGAAGAGGCGCGTCGAATCTACGGCGACACCATTCCTGCACCCAGCGAGGACCGCCGCATCCTGGTGCTGAAACAGCCTGTCGGGGTGACTGCGGCTATAACGCCGTGGAACTTCCCGATTGCAATGATCACCCGCAAGGTTGCTCCGGCGTTAGCCGCCGGCTGCCCGATTATCGTTAAACCTTCGGAGCTGACACCGCTCTCGGCGCTGGCCCTGGCCGTGCTGGCAGAGCGCGCCGGATTCCCGTCGGGCGTGTTGCAGGTACTGACCGGGCTGCCCACGGAGATTGGTGCGGCGCTGACTGAAAGTCGCACGGTGCGCAAAATTTCGTTTACCGGCTCCACCCGAATCGGCCAGTTGCTGATGCAGCAGAGCGCCAACAGCATAAAGCGCCTGAGTCTGGAGCTGGGCGGCAACGCGCCGCTGATCGTGTTTGATGATGCAGATATTGAAATTGCGGTTGCCGGCGTCATGTTCAGTAAGTTCCGCAACGCCGGTCAGACCTGCGTTTGTGCTAACCGTATTCTGGTGCAGCGAAGTATCTATCCGCGCTTTACCGCACGACTGCTGGAGGCCGTTGCTACCCTGAAAGTGGGCGATGGCTTTGCGCCAGACAGCACCATAGGCCCGCTAATCAACAGCCGCGCTGTCGAGAAAGTGAACGGCCATATCGACGATGCGCTCAGTCACGGGGCAACGCTGCTGACCGGCGGCATCAGCCAGGGCAACGGCACGTTTGTGCAGCCCACGGTGCTCGGTGAGGTCACGTCCAGTATGCGTATCGCCCATGAAGAGACGTTCGGCCCGGTCGCGCCGTTGTTTATCTTTGATGATGAAGAGGAGGCGATTGCGATGGCGAATGACACGCCTTACGGCCTGGGCGCCTATTTCTTTACCGAGAATATCCGGCGAGCCTGGCGGGTGGCGGAAGCGCTGGAGTTTGGCATGGTCGGCTTTAATACCGGCGCTATTTCCCTGGAGGTCGCGCCATTTGGCGGCGTCAAACTCTCCGGTATAGGGCGTGAAGGGTCCCGCTACGGAATTGATGAATATCTGGAACAGAAAACATTTCACATTGGCAGTTTGTAATTAAATATTAAGAGAACGCCAGCCGGATCATCCGGCTGGCGTTTTTTTTTGCCTGATGCGCAACCTGAATTCTTCGGCGTCAAATAATACTCTTTAAAAATTTAAAGAATTTATCCGGGATGTGAGGCACGTCGGTAAACGGTGAGTCAGGAATCGAAGAATGAGCAGCCTGGTCACTAATATCCGCTTTGGTGCAATTTCCGTGCAGGTTGCACCAGCAGGGCGCATAAATTTTGTGAAGTAAATCATCTCTTTAATTGTTCGGCAATTCCGCAAAAAATCCCCCGGCAATACGGCAGAAAATTTTTTTGCGCTGTTTTAAACGCATTTTTATTTTTTGCCCGGCTGGCATACTTTCTGCATTAGCTTATTAACGCCACAGAAATCGGCCAGTGAAAACGCTAATAAACCAGCAACTGATGGGTGTAACAAATAAGGATTTTTCCATGTTAAGTTTCGACCCTGAAAAAGTTTCTCTTCCGGCTGGCCATTATATTGGCGGCCAGCACTGCCAGAGCCAGGGCGCATCATTTGAGGTAAAGCGTCCCTCGGATGGCAGGGTCTATGCCACGCTGCAGGACGCGACGCCGCAGGATGTTGATCGCGCTGTCACTGTTGCGCATCAGGCGCTGAAAACCAGCGGCTGGTCCGGCTGTCCGCCGCGCGAACGCGGTCGCGTGTTACGCCGCTGGGCCGATCTGATTGAGCAGGACACGCTGCTGGCTCAGCTGGAAGCACTGGGTTCGACCCGTCCAATCAGCGACGTTGTGCTGCATGAAATTCCGTTCACCGCCGAAGCGATTCGCTTCTATGCCGAATGCGCCGACAAATACAGCGGTGACCTCTTTCCAACCCGTGACAGCAGTCTCGGCATGCTGATTGCTGAACCTTATGGTGTCATCGCCGCGATTACCCCGTGGAATTTTCCGCTGTCGATGGCGTCGTGGAAATGCGGACCGGCGCTGGCGGCGGGTAACGCCGTGGTGCTCAAACCCTCTGAACTGACCCCGTTTTCAACCGTGCGTATGGCTGAACTGGCGATCCAGGCGGGCTTACCGGCGGGCGTACTGAATATTGTTCAGGGCAGTGGCGCGGTGACCGGCAGCGCGCTGGTGACCCATCCGCTGGTGCGCAAAGTCTCCTTTACCGGCTCGACCGTGACCGGAAAACGCATCATGAGCGATGCCGCGCAGCACGGTATGAAACCCGTGACACTGGAGCTGGGCGGTAAGAGTCCACAACTGGTATTCGATGACGCGGGTGACCTTGAGGTGCTGGCTCAGCGCATTCTGCGCGGCTTTACCGCTAACGGCGGGCAGGCTTGCGTGGCGGGCACCCGTCTTATCGTACAACGCAATATCGCCGATCCGCTGGTTGAGCGGCTGGCCCAGCTCTGCCGCGAACTTAAACCGGGTGTCACGTGGCAGGAAGAGAGCCGTTATGCCCCGCTGATCGACGAACGCCAGGGCAACAAAGTCTGCTCGGTCATTGAGGCAGCAAAAGCACAGGGCGCAGAAGTGCTGGTGGGCGGAGAGCGTTTTGCCGACACCGACAACGGCTGGTTCTGGCAGCCCACACTGCTGAGCCACGTGGCGCAGGATAACCCGGCGGTGCAGCAGGAGATTTTTGGTCCGGTGCTGACAGTACAGACGTTTGACGACGAAGAGCAGGGGCTGGCGATGGCCGCCCATGACACCTATGGCCTTTGTGCCGGCGTGCACACGCTGAGCCTGCCTCGTGCCATGCGGGCGATGCGTGCCATAGAGGCGGGCACCGTCTGGATTAACCGCTATGGACGCTCCGGCGACTTCATTATTCCAACCGGTGGCTTCCTGGGTTCAGGCATTGGTAAAGATTTAGGGCGTCAGGCGTTTCAGGCCTGCCAGCGCCAGAAAAGTGTACTCATCGATTTCTAAGCGCAACTGACAATGACGAGGGTGTTACATGGCACTGTTTAAACCGAAATTCATCACGTTTGACTGTTACGGCACACTGATTCGCTTCGATATGGCTGGCGCGGCGGAGCGTTGTTTCAGCGACCGCGTCGACCCGGATGCAATGCATGCCTTTACTACCGACTTTTCCAGCTACCGGCTGGATGAGGTGCTCGGCGCATGGAAACCCTATTACGACGTGGTCAGTAATGCGATTCAGCGCACCTGCAAAAAGTGGGGCGTGACATGGAGCAAAGCCGACAGCGACTTTATCTACACTGACTGCGCCAGCTGGGGACCGCATCCTGATGTGCCCGCCGGGCTGGCAAAAGTGGCTAAGGAGTTTCCGCTGGTGCTGCTGACCAATTCGATGAAAGACCTGATCCCACACCATGAACCGCGTCTGGGTGCACCCATCTACCTGACCATCACCGCTGAAGAAGCGGGCGCATATAAACCCCAGATGAAAGGTTTCGAATACATGCTGGATAAGCTCGGCTGCGGCCCGGAGGAGATCCTCCATGTCTCCTCCAGCTTCCGCTATGACCTGATGACCGCCTACGATCTCGGCATCAAAAACAAGGTCTGGGTCAATCGCGGCCATGAACCGGCGAATCCCTACTACCAGTACACCGAAATCAAAGATATCGGCGGCCTGCCTGGCGTCGTCGGACTCTGAGGAACACCCCATGAAACTGGAATCGTTCTGGCAGGCCACCGCTCCCGCCTTTACCGGCGCCGCCCGCGAACCGCTGCCCGTACAGGCGGACGTGGTAGTGATTGGCGGCGGTTTCACCGGCGTCTCGGCGGCGCTTAACCTGGCGCGCCGCGGCATCAGTGTGGTGCTGCTGGAGAGTGGTGACGTGATGAGCCAGGCTTCGGCGCGCAACGGCGGCCATTGCAACACCGGTGTAGCGCAGAACTTCGCCTCGCTGGTGGCAAGTCAGGGTCTGGAACAGGCCAGCCGCTTCTATCGGGCGTTCGACGATGCGGTGAGCTATGTCCAGAAACTGATCCAGGATGAAGCCATCGACTGTGACTTCCGGCTGTGCGGCAAGCTTAAGCTCGCCAGCAAAGCGTCGCACGTGGCCGGACTGCGGGAGGCGTATGAACTGATGCGTCGCACTGTGGACCCGGAGATCGAACTGCTCGACAAAACGGCGGTGCGCGACGAGATCGCCAGCGACGATTTCCACGGCGGCCTGCTGCAGAAACGGGGCGGTCAAATGCACATGGGTAAGTTTGGCGTCGGGCTGGCTGAAGCCGCTGCACGAAGCGGGGCGAAGATTTTTCCGCATCACGCGGTAACGAAGTTAGAGCGACTCAAAGGCTATCAGCACCGGATACACACGGCGCAGGGCACCATTGTGGCGGATAAAGTCCTGATGGCGACCGGCTGCTCCAACGTCGGTCCTTTCCCCTGGTTTCAGCGCCGCATTGTGCCGGTCGGCAGCTTTATTGTGGTGACCGAAGCGCTGGACCCGGTGCTGCTGCGCCAGGTGCTGCCCAACAATCGGACTTACGTCACCTCGCTGAATATCGGCAACTACTTTCGCACGACTGCTGACAGCCGTCTGGTGTTTGGCGGCCGTGCCCGGTTTGCCGTCAGTAACCCCACGTCTGATTCGCGCAGCGGCGAGATCCTGCGCCGCGCCATGACGCAGATGCTGCCGCAGTTGGGGCAGGCAGAGGTGGATTACTGCTGGGGCGGCATGGTTGACATGACCGCCGACCGTCTGCCGCACGCGGGCGAACAGGATGGCCTGTTCTATTCGCTGGGCTACAGCGGTCACGGCACGCAGATGTCGGTGTGGATGGGGCGGGTGATGGCCGATCTGCTGACCGAAAAGCGCACTGAAAATCCCTGGCAGCGCGACACATGGCCCGCGCTACCCGGTTATCACGGCAAGCCATGGTTTTTACCGCTCGCAGGACTCTATTACAAAGCAAAGGATCGCCTTTCATAACGTCCCGTCGGGTGCTGGCCGCCAGGTCACCAGCACCGCCAGAACATCATTCCCGGTTCGCCTGACTATTGAGGGTAGAGAGATGAGTAAATTTGATAATAACGATGCTGATGCGGTAAATCCGGCACTGACGCGCATGATCACTGAAGGCTCACTGTCACGTCGCAGCCTGATGAAAATCCTCTCCGCGGGAGCAGCGATGAGCAGCGGCCTGATCGGTTTTTCAGGGAAAGCACTGGCGGATGACAAGCCGGTTAAAGGCGGAAAACTGCGGGCAGCGATGTCGAATGCGTCAGCCACCGACACGCTCGATCCTGCCAAAAGTAACAACAGTGCGGATTACACCCGTCAGTTTATGTTCTACAGCGGCCTGACCGAACTGGATAAAAACCTGATGGCGAAACCGGCGCTGGCCGAATCGATTGAATCCAGCGACGGCATCACCTGGCATATCAAACTGCGTAAAGGGGTGACCTTTCACGATGGCAAACCGCTGACCGCGAAAGATGTGATCTTCTCGCTCAGCCGCCACAAAGATCCTGCCATCGCCTCTATCGCTTTTAAGCTGGCCGATCAGTTTAAATCGTTCAGTGCGGTGAATGACAATGAGGTGCAGCTGGAGCTCAACAGTGCCAACTTCGATGTCCCTTACATGCTGGCAACGCCACCGTTTTTAATTGTGAAGGATGGCACCACCGATTTCAGCAAAGGCATCGGCACCGGTCCCTTTGTCTGCAAAACGTTTATGCCGGGGACGCGCACCATCGGCACGAAAAACCCCAACTACTACAAGCCCGGACTGCCCCATCTGGATGAGGTGGAATTGATTGGTGTCACCGACGGCGCGGCACGCGTCAATGCCCTGATGTCGGGCGATCTGCAGATAGTGTCGACACTGACCGCCGCTGACTGCAAGCGCCTTAAAGGCAGCAATGAATTTGGTGTGCTGGAGAGTAAATCGGGCATGTATACCAACCTGATCATCCGCACCGATGTTAAGCCAGGTAACAACGAAGATTTCGTGCTGGCAATGAAATACCTGCAGCCGCGCGAAATGCTGGTGAAAACCGTACTGCAGGGATACGGCGACGTCAGTAATGACACCCCGGTTCCGCCGTGGCATCCGCTTTACAACGCCGACCTCAAGCCGCGCCCGCTCGACGTTGAAAAAGCGAAATTTCATATCAAAAAGGCAGGCATGACAGGCTCCACGGTAGAGATCATCACCACGCCGAATATCGAAGGCGCGAACGAAGGCGGACAGCTGATTCAGCAGATGGCGCGTGGGGCGGGTCTCAACGTGAAAGTACGCCGCGTGCCCTATGACGGTTACTGGTCTTCGCACTGGATGAAAGATCCGATCGGATATGGCTCGATAAACCCGCGTCCAACGCTTGATATGCTCTTTTCCCAGTTCTACCTCTCTACGGCTCCGAACAACGAATCGGGCTGGAAAAATCCCCAGTTTGATCAGCTGGTGGTCGCCGCACGCGGTGAGCGCGATCAGGCAAAACGCAAGCAGATGTATGGCGACATGCAGGCTCTGATCTATGACCACTGCGGCACGATTATCCCCACCTTTATCAGCTCCACCGATGGTTATAACAGGAAGGTTAAAGGGGTAGAGGCCTGGCCGTCGGGCATGATGATGGGTTATCGCTTCCATGAGTTTGCGTGGCTGTCAGCCTGATCCCCGCCTGGCCCAACAGGCTCTTTTAAGGAGTACGCCGATGAACCGATACATGATGTTCCTGATTGCCCGGCGGATTGGCGCCGGCATCCTGACTTTGCTTATCGTCTCGGCGGTGGTGTTTTTCATCACCAGCCTGCTGCCGGGTGACGCGGCACAGATGATCCTCGGCCAGAACGCCACGCCGGAAACGGTGGCGGCGTTACGGCAGCAGCTGGGTCTCGATCAGCCTTTGCTGATGCGCTATATCCACTGGCTGACCGGCATGGTGCAGGGCGATTTCGGCACCTCGTTTGCCAGCCATCTGCCGGTCTCACAGCTGGTGGCGCAGCGTATCCCCGCCACCTTTGAACTGGCGGGTATCACCACGCTGATCTGCGTGCCGATGGCGCTGATCATCGGCATCATCGCGGCGATGAATCGCGGTTCCCGGCTCGATCGGGCACTGGTTATCGGCACGATGGCGACGGTTGCGGTACCGGAATTTCTGGTGGCCACCGTGGCGGTGCTGATTTTCGCCGTCAAACTGCACTGGGTGTCGGCGATGTCGTTCGGCAGTCCGGACAGCGACCTGCTGAGCTACCTCAAAGCATACGCGCTGCCGGTGCTGACACTCTGCTGCGTGCTGGTGGCGCAGATGGCACGCATGACGCGAGCCGCCATTATCAATCAGCTCGACAGCCCCTATCTGGAGATGGCGCTGCTGAAAGGGGTGTCGCCGCTCCGCGCCGTGCTGCGCCACGCGCTGCCCAATGCGGTCGGCCCTATCGCCAACGCGATTTCACTCAGTCTCTCCTATCTGTTTGGCGGAGTGATCATCATCGAAACCATCTTCAGCTATCCCGGTCTGGCCAGTCAGCTGGTGGATGCGGTCAGTAACCGCGACCTGCCGGTGGTGCAGCTCTGCGTGATGCTGTTCGCCGCCTGCTATCTGGTGCTGCTGCTGGCGGCCGACATTCTGACTATCGCCTTTAACCCGAAATGGAGAAGCGCATGAATACTCTCTTGTTGCCCTGGCGTTTCTTTCAGTCTCTTTCCTGGTCAGGTCGGCTGGGTCTGATGATGTCGCTGTTCTGGCTTCTGATGGCGGTATTCGGCACATCGCTGGCGCCACACAGCATTGATGACATCGGCGGCGGCCCGCTGATGGGTGGCCTGACGGCGGATAACCTGCTGGGCACCGACTATCTGGGACGCGACATGCTGAGCCGTATTCTCTACGGCGCGAAATTCTCTATCGGCCTGGCACTGAGTGCGGCGCTGCTGGCCAGTCTGATCGGCACGCTGCTGGCGCTGCTGGCCGCGGTCACGGGACGCTGGCTGGAGGAGTTACTGGGCCGTGTCAATGACGCGCTGCTGGTGCTGCCAGGCAAAGTGCTGTCGCTGATGATCGTCGCGGTATTTGGCTCCTCGCTGCCGATGCTGATCCTGACGGCGGTTTTCACCTACTGGCCGGGTGCATTTCGTATCGCTTTTGCCATGGCCAGCTCGCTGCGCAGCATGGATTACGTCCGTGCTTCACGGCTGCGGGGCGAAAGCCGCTGGTATATCGCCATTCACGACATCCTGCCTAACATGGTGCACCCGATGCTGACGGACTTTGGCCTGCGCTTTGTCTATATCGTGCTGCTGCTGAGCGGGCTGAGTTTCCTCGGTCTGGGCGTTCAGCCGCCGTATGCCGACTGGGGCACGCTGGTGCGTGAAAATATGCAGGGGCTATTTGACGGTTCGCCTGCCGTCCTGATGCCCGCGCTGGCGATTGCCAGCCTGACCATTGGCGCCAACCTGTTTATAGACAGCCTTCAGGCGATGCGTCCGATGACGCTGGCGAAGGAGGGAGCATGAACGTGACACCACATACCGCCATGCCAGTGATATCGGTGGATAAACTGCGCGTCACCGCGCAGACCGATCGCGGCGAAGAGATTGACCTGGTTTCCGACATTCATTTTACCGTGCAGAAGGGAGAGGTGCTGGCGCTGATTGGCGAATCCGGCTCAGGTAAAACCACCATCGCCATGGCACTGATGGGCTATGCCCGCAGCGGTTGCCGCATTGCCGACGGTAACATTCACGTTGCTGGCACCGATGTTAACAGCCTGACGCCAGGCCAGTTACGCGCCTTTCGCGGCAACAACGTCGCCTATATCGCCCAGAGCGCGGCGGCATCGTTTAATCCGGGCATGAAGATTCTCGATCAGGTCATTGAGCCGGTGGTTATTCACGGCACCCTGACGCGTAAGGCGGCGAAAGAGAAGGCCATAGGCCTGTTTCGCGAACTGGCGCTGCCCAATCCTGAGACGATAGGCGACCGTTTCCCGCACCAGGTATCGGGCGGACAGCTACAGCGTCTGATGACGGCGATGGCGCTGATTGGCGATCCGGATGTGGTGATCCTCGATGAACCGACCACCGCACTGGATGTGACCACCCAGGTGGAAGTGCTGAAAGCGTTTCGCCGCGTGGTGGTGCAGCGTGGCGTCACCGCGATTTACGTCAGTCACGATCTGGCCGTGGTGGCACAGATGGCTGACCGGATTCTGGTGCTGCTGCGCGGCAAAATGGCGGAGTATGGCAGCACGGCGCATCTGATTGGCGCGCCTAAGGCAGAGTACACCCGCTTACTGATGGACGCCGCGCGGCAGAAAGAGCGGCCCAGCAACTGGTGCCCGGCCGCTGCCGATATTCAGCCGCTGCTGGAGGTGCGCGACCTCAACGCAGGTTATGGCCCGCGCGGCAGCGACGGCCATTCGAAAGTGCGCATTCTTGAGGAGATCAACCTCAAACTGTGGAAAGGACAGGCGATTGGCATTATCGGTGAATCAGGCTCGGGCAAAACCACCCTGGCGCACGCCATTGCCGGACTTAATGCCCCCAGTCACGGCCACATCCTGTTTAACGGCCACTACATTGCGGGCGATATGCAAAAACGTCCTGACAACGAGCTGCGGCGCATTCAGTATGTGTTCCAGATGGCGGATACCGCACTGAATCCGGCCCACAGCGTTGAACGTATCCTGTCGCGACCGCTGACGCTGTTTCACGGCCTGAGCGGTTCGGCCCGCCAGCAGCGACTTTATCAGCTACTGGATCTGGTACAGCTGCCACGCAGCGTGTTGTGGCGGCGTCCCTGGGCACTTTCTGGCGGGCAAAAGCAGCGCGTCAACCTTGCGCGTGCGCTGGCGGCTGAACCGGACCTGATTCTGTGTGATGAAGTGACCTCGGCGCTCGATACCGTGGTTGCCGCCGCCGTACTCGACTTAATCAGCGAGCTGCGCCGTGAGCTGGGGCTCTCGGTGATCTTTATCAGCCACGACATGCATGCCGTTCGCGCGGTGTGCGATGAGATTGTGGTAATGAAGAGCGGTCGTATTGTCACCCAGCTGGCGCGCAACGACTACGACAAGCCGACCAGTGAACTCTATTTCGAGCGGCTGAAGCGCGCGGTGCCGGAGCTGCGTCAGGGCTGGCTGGATGAGCATGAAGAGATTTTAAAAGCAGAGTGAGTTAGCGCGCTCTGATTTACCCGCCTGCAGTGCAGTGATGCATTGCGCAGGCGACGTACTTACGCACAGCGGCGATATTGCCCTGCGCCAGACCCGATACTGACAACAGAGGTTATTGTGTTATGCCTGCACCCATTCGTTATGTACAGGACAGTGCGAATTTCCCTGATTCCGCCGATGTGGTGGTGATTGGCGCCGGTATTGCCGGTGCCGCAGCCACCTGGGAGCTGGCAAAGCAGGGAGTGAAGGTTGTGCTGATTGAGAAAGGCCTGGTAGGGGCAGAGCAGTCGAGCCGCAACTGGGGCTGGTGTCGTCAGCAGAACCGCGATGAGCGCGAACTGCCGCTGATTATTTATGCGCTGCAACGCTGGGGTGAGCTAAATGATGAAACCGGCGAAGAGCTTGGGTTCCGCCGCAGCGGGCTGGTTTACGCCACGCAGGAAGAGTCGGACATTGCGGCCTGGGATAAGTGGATCCAGATGGCAAAGGGCTATGGCGTAAACAGTTCGATTCTCACGGCGGAGCAGGCCAAAGCAATGACGCCGGGCAGCACCACTCCGTGGCGGGGCGGTCTCTCAGCGCCGACCGACGGTCACGCCGAACCGCGCCTCGCTGCGCCTGGGCTGGTGGCGGGCGCGCTGAAAAAAGGCGCAATGCTGTTTCAGCAGTGTGCGGTGCGCGGGCTGGATATCGCTGGCGGCCGTGTCAGCGGCGTCTGGACCGAACGCGGTCTGATCAAAACCAGCCGGGTTATCTGTGCCGGCGGAGCGTGGACCTCGATGTTCTGCCGTCGTCATGGCATTGATCTGCCGCTGGGCAACGTTATTGGCACCGCTTTCCGTACTCAGCCTATCGAGCAGGCGATCGCCATGCCGCTCTACACGCCGGGCTTTGCCTGCCGGCCGCAGATGGATGGCAGTTACACCGTCTCCGTCTCGGGTCGCGGGCGTCTGGAGCCAGGCGCACAGGGGCTGCGTTACGCTCGTCAGTTCTATCCCACATTCAAAAGTCGCCGCAAGAATCTCACCCTGAACCTTGGACTGTCGCCGTTCTTCAACGGCCCGGAAGCGATGGGGGGCTGGGCATTTGACCGCGAGTCGCCATTTGAGCGCATGCGTATTCTCGATCCGGCTGCCGATGCAAAAATCGTGGAAGAGGGGCTGGCGGCGATGCGGCGTGAATACCCGGCGCTGGCGAACCTCCGGCTGGCGCAGTCGTGGGGCGGCATGATCGACAGTACCCCGGACGCAATTCCGGTGATCTCTACCGTGGCGAAACTGCCGGGGCTGGTGCTGTCTGCAGGGTACAGCGCCCACGGCTTCGGTATCGGACCGGGAGCCGGTCGACTGGCGGCGGATCTTGCCACCGAAGCCACCCCTATCGTTGATCCAACGCCGTACCGCTACAGCCGTCTGGTGGACGGCAGCGGACTTGAAACACCAGGCATGATGTAAGGAGAGTTTTAATGAGCCTGACAATACGCGCAATGACGCCAGACGATCTTGACCCGTGCTTCAGCATGACGCAGGCACTGAAATGGCCCCACCGACGCGAAGACTGGGCGCTGGCGCTGCAGCTGGGCGAGGGCACAGTGATTGAAGAGCAGGGCAGGCTGATCGGCAGTGCCGTGCTCTGGCGCTGGGGCGACAGTGCCGCCACGCTGGGTCTGGTGATTGTCGATAACCAGCAGCAGGGGCGTGGCCTCGGCAAACAGCTGATGCTGGCGCAACTGGAAAAAGTACCGGATTACAACGTGCGTCTGCACGCCACTGAAATGGGCAAAGGCTTGTATGAAAAGCTCGGGTTTGTCAGCTGTGGTGAGATTCGTCAGCACCAGACCCGTGAAGTCACCACGCTGCCAGACGTTGTGATCCCGGCGGGATGCCAGCTGCGCCCGGCGACACTGGCCGATCACAGCACGCTGGTGACGCTGGATCAGCAGGCACACGGTATGCATCGCCCGGCGCTTATTGCGCATTTACTGCGCGACTGTCAGACGGTGATTTTAGAGGACGCATTACAGCAGATTCAGGGCTTCGCCAGCCTGCGCCGCTTTGGGCACGGCTGGGCAATTGGCCCGGTAATCGCCGCTGACTTTGCGATCGCGCAGGCGCTGGTCGCCTCGCTGATGCAGTCGTTACAGGGTGAATTCCTGCGAATCGACACCGACGCCGCGCTGCCGATGGCTGCCTGGCTAACCTCTCTCGGTATTCCTCAGGTCGATGCGCCCACCACAATGGTGCGCGGCACGCCCTGGACACCGCAGGGTATGCAGGCGTTTGGATTGATGACGCAGGCGATGGCCTGATGCATATCGTCTATAAATCGGAGCCTGAACGTGGGCGGATCTGGCAGCGCTGGCTGGCAGAACATGCACCTGACATTCACCTGCATATCTGGCCAGAGACCGGTGATCCAGACCAGGTTGAGGCGCTGGTTGCCTGGCAGCCTCCGGCAGACATTCCGGCGCGGTTTCCACACCTGAAACTGCTCTTCTCGGTGGGTGCCGGCGCCGATCAGTTTGACTTCAGTGCGCTGCCGCCCGACCTGCCAGTAATCAGGATGATCGAACCGGGTCTGACGCAGGGCATGGTGGAATATGTCACCTTTGCGGTGCTCGGGCTGCATCGTGATATGCCGCGCTATTTTCATCAGCAGCGCCAGCAGCAGTGGCTGGCGCACGTGGCATTACCCGCCTCACAGCGGCGGGTCGGCGTGATGGGGCTGGGCGAACTGGGTCAGGCCGCGTTAGCACAACTGGTGGCGCTGGGTTTTGACTGCGCAGGCTGGAGCCGCACACCACGCCACTTTCCTGGCGTACGCTGCTGGCACGGCGCAGATCAGCTCGCTGACTTCCTGGCCCACAGCGAAATTCTGATCTGCCTGCTGCCGCTGACCGACACGACGCGGGGTTTGCTGAACCACAGCCTGTTTAATCAATTACCCCAGGGCGCGGCGCTGGTGCAGGCCGGTCGCGGCCCGCAACTGAACCATGACGATCTGCTCGGCGCGCTGGAGAGCGGTCAGCTCCGTGCTGCCGTGATTGATGTCACCGACCCGGAGCCGTTACCTCAGGGCCATCCGTTCTGGCACCATCCCGCCATCTGGCTCACCCCACACATCGCCAGCCAGACGCAGAATGAGAGCGCCATTGCGGCACTGCTGGAAAACCTGCGGCGCTACCAGCGTGGCGAACCGCTGCACGGTGAGATTGACCGTTCGCGAGGATATTAAGATGGAACATTTAGTGGCACTGCGCCGCGATCTGCATGCGCACCCGGAGCTCGGCTTTCAGGAGCAGCGCACCAGCGAGATGGTGGCGAATTTCCTGCAACAGCTGGGCATGGAGGTGCATCGCGGCATCGGTAAAACCGGCGTGGTCGGGATACTGAAAAAGGGCAGCAGTGACCGCATGATCGGCCTGCGCGCCGATATGGATGCATTGCCGATGCAGGATCAGAGCGGCACAGAGTGGCAAAGCCAGGCAGAGCAGGTGAGTCACGCCTGCGGCCATGACGGTCATACTGTGATGCTGCTGGGGGCCGCCGAAAAACTGGCGCGCGACGTCAGCTTTGACGGCAGCGTCTGCTTTATCTTTCAGCCTGCCGAAGAGGGGCAGGCGGGCGCAAAGGCGATGATCGAGGATGGCCTTTTCAGCCGCTTTCCCTGTGAGGCGGTCTACGCCATTCATAACTGGCCTGAACTGCCCCTCGGTCAGGTGCAGACCCGGCCCGGCGCCATCATGGCGGCAGCCGACCGCTTTGATATTCGGGTGCTGGGTGGCGGCGGTCACGCTGCGCAGCCTCATCTCACATGCGATACGCTGCTGGCGACCAGTGAGCTGGTGGTGCAGCTGAATACCCTGGTTTCACGCGCACTCGACCCATGCGAAACCGCGCTGCTCACCGTTACCCGAATGCAGGGTGGCTTTTCACACAACATGATCCCGGCAGAGGCGAACATCACCGGCACGGTGCGCACCTTCAGCCCGACTGCACAGGATACGATTGAAGCGCGTTTGCGCCAGATGGCGGCGCACATCACCGCCGCCCACGGCCTGCACGCAGAGGTCAGCTATCGGCGCTACTACCCGGCGACGATCAACAGCGCAACGGAAGCGCAGTTTTCCCTTGAGGCGCTAAAGCAGGCGGGCATCCCGGCTGACCTCGCACCACAGCCCGCGCTGACCTCAGAAGATTTTGCTTTTATGCTGCAGGCGCGCCCCGGTGCCTATCTGTGGCTGGGATCGGCACCCTGCAAGCCGCTGCACCATGCCGCTTACGACTTCAATGATGCGCTGATCCCGCATGGCATTAACGTTTTTGTCGCCCTGATTCGTCAGGCGCTGGCAGAGAAATTTCCCTGCTGAATGCAGCGGGATTTTGACAGGAAATGCCGCTGCCTGGGGAATTACGGCAGCGTAAGAAACCAGCAGGTTGCGATACTTGAGCCAACCGAACGTTACGTGGATGAGGGTTTAAAATGCAGAATGTCATGGCAGAGCAGCAAGCATATTCCGATAACAGCCTGTTACTGGAGGCACGTGAGCAGAATGTGCCGCGCGGTGTAGTGACCGCCCATCCGCTGGTGATCGAACGCGCCAGAGGCAGTGAAGTATGGGATGTGGAGGGCAATCGCTATCTCGACTTTGTTGGCGGCATCGGCGTGCTGAACGTCGGCCACAATCACCCTGCGGTGGTCAATGCGGTCACCAGGCAGTTGGGTCTGGTTTCTCACGCCTGTTTTCAGGTGGTGGCCTATCCGGGCTACATTGAACTGGCACAGCGGCTGAACAAACTGGTCGGCGGCGATGAGGCATACAAAAGCGTCTTCTTCACCAGCGGCGCCGAAGCCGTGGAAAATGCGGTGAAGATTGCCCGCTCGCACACCCAGCGGCCTGGCATCATCGCGTTTGATGGTGCGTTTCATGGGCGTACCCTGCTGGGTGTCACCCTGACCGGTATGTCCGCGCCTTACAAACAGAACTTTGGTCCGTTCCCTGGCGACATCTATCGTCTGCCATTCCCGAACCCGCTGCACGGCATCACCGAAGCGGACTGCCTGAAGGCGATGGATCAGCTCTTCGCCGTGCAGATCCTGCCTGAGCGTGTGGCTGCGATTATCATCGAGCCGGTACAGGGCGATGGCGGCTTCCTGCCAGCCGGACCGGCCTTTATGCAGGCGCTGCGTCGTATCACCAGCCAGCACGGCATTCTGCTGATTTGCGATGAAGTGCAATCCGGCTTTGGGCGTACCGGCACCATGTTTGCCTTCCAGCAGTTGGGGATCAAACCGGATTTAATTACCCTGGCGAAAAGCCTCGGCGGCGGTCTGCCGATTTCCGGTGTGGTTGGCCGTGCAGAGATCATGGATGCGCCAACGCCAGGCGGGTTAGGCGGCACCTACGGCGGCAACGCACTGGGCTGTGCGGCGGCGCTGGCGGTACTGGATCTGTTTGAACATGAGAACCTGTTGCAGCGGTCCTGTCAGCTCGGCGAACAGCTCAACGCCCGTCTGCGACAGCTGGCGGACAAATATGCCTGCATTGGTGATGTGCGCGGCGTGGGCTTTATGCAGGCGGTGGAAATTCTCGACTTCGAAACGGGGCGTCCCGATGCGGCGCTTACCCAGAAGATCCTCGACAGCGCCTGCCAGGAAGGATTGCTGCTGATCAAATGCGGCCTGCATCGCAACACCATCCGTTTCCTGGCGCCGCTGGTCACAACCGACTCACAACTGGAAGAGGCACTGCATATCTTTGATATTGCGCTGGCCCGCGCCACGGGCCGGTTGGGTTAAATCTGCATTCCTCATTGATTTTGTTAGAATAATTTGAAAGCCTCCCGCTGGTATAACCACTGCGAAGCGCTGGCGCGTTTACGGTAAAGCGTGTTATATCTTCGGGAGGTTCTGAACATTTGATTAAGCGCCTGGCCCAACAGGCTCTGACAATGAGGGGGGTGCTATGAACGGCTTAATGAAACTTGACCGCATCGACATCAACATCCTGGTGCAACTCCAGAAAGATGGCCGTATCAGCAACGTTAACCTCGCCGACGCCGTCGGTCTCTCGCCCAGTCCCTGTCTGCAACGGGTCAAACGTCTGGAACAGGCTGGTTTTATCACCGGTTATGAAGCGCACATTAATCTCACCCGCATTACCGATTCGGTGACCGTCTTTACCGAAGTCACCCTGTCAGGCCATCGCCGTGAAGATTTTATGAAGTTCGAAAGTGCGATGCGCGACGTCGATGAGCTGATGGAGTGCCATCTGATCACTGGCGGCTATGACTATTTGCTGCGCTTTATTACCCGCAGCATTGAACATTATC
The DNA here is from genome assembly GCF_014155795.1 of Pantoea hericii. Taxonomy (NCBI): domain Bacteria; kingdom Pseudomonadati; phylum Pseudomonadota; class Gammaproteobacteria; order Enterobacterales; family Erwiniaceae; genus Pantoea; species Pantoea hericii. The sequence continues at coordinate 99,784 of NZ_SCKV01000001.1, read as the reverse complement.
AGGAAGTGATTGAGAAGATGCTGGATGCGCAGATCGGCATTGATAAGTACTTCAGCTATATCGTGATTAAATCCCCGATCATGAAAAGCAGCGTGCCGTTACGATCGCTCATCGGCAAGCACACTGTGGAGTTCGGCGTATAAATGTCTGCCCGGCGTCGCCTCTCTCCTGCGTCCACCGGAGAGAGGGCCGTCACACCCATCCCGCTTTTTGGCTGCCTGCCTGACCCGTTATCCCGTTACCTCTATACCGCTTTGAACTGCCCAATCTTCCCTCAGCATAAAATTTTTTTCCGTTACAAAATTCAGTGGCTGCACCCGGTTTCAGGGCGCGCTACAGCCTCAACCGTCGTGCGAACCCTTTTAAAATGATTTCAACCGATACAAGGAGTTGCCATGGACTCATTACAGATTGCTGATCAGCAGTGGCAGCGCGATATGTTCACCATTTCTACCGATCGCCAGCGGCTGGACCTTGCCTGGATCCATATTCAGCTGGCGGAGAAGTCCTACTGGGCCAAAGGTCAGCCGCAGGCCAAAACCACGCGGGCGATTGCCGGTTCGCTGCCGTTTGGTCTTTATCACCAGCAGACTCAGATAGGTTTTGCCCGACTGATCACTGACTACACCCGTTTTGGCTGGCTGTGCGACGTGATCATTGATGAAAACTGGCGCGGTCACGGGCTGGGCAGCTGGCTGGCGACCTGCGTCCGTGAACATCCGGAGCTGCAAACGGTGCACCGCTGGATGCTTTCAACCCAGGATGCCCATCAGGTCTACCAGCGACTCGGCTGGCGTGTTGTGCAGCATCCCGAGACGCTGATGGAATTTCCGCTCTCATAACTCTGGAGTTAACCCGATATGCGATACCGCGTTGGCGTGGATATTGGTGGATCCTTTACTGATTTCGCCGTGCTGGACCAGCAAACGAACCAGATCCATACCCTCAAAGTCCTGTCACGCCCGGACAAACCTGGCAGCGAAATCGAGACCGGGCTGACGCAATTTCAGCAGCATCAGGGCATTGATCCCGCTGAAATTGGCTACATTACCCACGGCACGACGGTAGGGATTAACGCGGTGATCCAGCGGCGCGGTGTGCGGCTGGCGCTGTTTGCTACCGAGGGCTTCTGCGATGTTCTGGAGCTGGCGCGGCTGAAAATTCCGCATATCCATGATCTTTTCTCCCGGCGCGCCGCACCGCTGATTACCCGCGACCGGGTATTTGCCATCCGCGAACGCATTGACGCCCACGGCAATGTGCTGCACGCGCCTGATCGTCAGAGCGTGCTGGACGCCATTGAGCAGGCACGCGCCGCAGGCTGTCAGGGTATTGTCGTGTCGCTGCTGCACAGCTATCGCAACCGGCATAATGAAGCAGCAGTTAAAGCGATTATTGAGGAAGTCGCGCCTGAGCTGCTGACCTCCTGTTCCGCTGACATCTGGCCGATTATTCGTGAGTATGAACGCACCATCACCGCCACTATTAATGCCTACGTGCAGCCGATGGTCATTCACTACCTGGAATCCTTTGAGCAGGCACTGAAACGGCTTGGCGTAAAGCCGCCGCCGCGCATCACCAAATCCAACGGTGGGGTAATGGGCGTCGGGCAGGCGAAACGCGAATGCGTCCAGATGGTGCTCTCCGGCACCGCCTCCGGGGTAATCGGAGCCAGCTATCTGGCCAGCGCCTGCGGTTTTGACAAAATCCTCAGCCTGGATATTGGCGGCACCAGCGCCGACGTAGCGGTGATCATTGACGGCAAAGTGGCGCAGGGCAACGGCGAAATCATCGGCGATTTCCCGATCTTTATTCCTTCTGTCGCCGTCACCTCAGTGGGGCAAGGCGGCGGCTCGCTGGCGTGGATTGACGGGCAGGGCGTATTGCAGATGGGACCGGACAGTGCCGGATCGCTGCCGGGTCCGGTCTGCTTCCAGCGCGGCGGCACACAGCCGACGGCCACCGATGCCTTTGCCGCCTGCGGCATGATGGGCCACGGCGCGCTGGGTTATAACGCCGTGACGGTGGATGTTGCCGCCGCCCGGGCGGCCTGGCAGCCCCTGGCCGATGCGCTCACTATTTCGGTCGAGGAGACCGCGGAAACCGCTATTCAACTGGCGATCTCCAGCATGTACAGCGACACCAGTGGCCTGCTGTCCCGCTTTGGCCTGGACCCACGTGAATTCTGGTTCCTCGCCTTTGGCGGAGCGGGCCCGATGATGGGCTGTTTTCTTGCCCGCGAACTGAACATGAAAGGGGTGATTGTTCCGCCTACGCCAGGCGTGCTCTCCGCATTAGGCGGACTGGTAGCGGACATCCGCAACGATTTTATCCGCACACTCTACGGCGACCTGACGCCTGCGCTGGCTGACACATTAGCCAGTGAAGCCGAAGCCTTGCAGCAGCGCGCCTGCAACTGGCTGACGCAGGAGCACGGCAGCGACATGCCCTATAGCCTGCAGTTCAGCGCGGATATGCGCTATCACGGACAGTCGTTTGAAATCGACGTGCCGCTGGAGGCGAGCTGGCTGACGCAGGCAGATTTCACTGCGCTGCATGACGCCTTTGATCGCCAGCATCAGCAGCTGTTTGGTCACAGTGACCCGCAGGCACCGGTGCAGTTGATTAACCTGCGGCTGGTGATCGCCTCACCCACGCCAAAACCGGTGATTAACCGGCTCGCAACGGCGACAGAACCGGTGCCAGTGCTGAAACAGACCGATGCATGGATCGACGGCGCATGGCATCAGGTGGATGTGGTGCTGCGAACCGTATTGCTTGCCGGCCATCAGTTACGGGGTCCGGTCATCATTGCGCAGAACGATTGCACCACCTGCGTGCCGCCCGGTATGGGCGTGACGGTCGATTCCTTTGGTAACCTGCTGATCACGGCGAACGAGGCATAATATGGCGATTGATGGACGTAACTTACAAATCCTGGCGAACTACTGCGCCGCTGCTGCCGATGCGATGGCCTTTACCCTGATGCGTACCGCGCACTCCACCTTTGTTAAAGAGACGGAAGATTTCTCCTGCCAGATTGTCAGCCGCACCGGACTGGCGTTTGCCTCGCCGCGCAGTTTTGGCGCACCCTGGTACAGCGGCATCGACTATGCGCCGGTGCTGGCACTGATTGACGATTACGCCGACGGTGATATCTGCATTACTAATGACGCCTACGCCGGCAATGTGGCAACGCACTCGCCCGATATCCACATCTGGAAGCCGGTGTTTTACCAGGGCGAAATTGTCTGCTTCGTGGTGGGGCACATTCATAACACCGACGTCGGCGGCGCGGTGCCCGCCTCACTGTCGCGCTCGTTGACCGATATCGTGCAGGAGGGGATCCGCATCCCGCCACTGAAAATCATGCGGCAGGGGCAGCTCAATGAAGAGGTCGCCAGTATCATGCGGCTCAACGTGCGGGTGCCGGACCAGAACTGGGGTGATTTCAAAGCACAGCTGGCTTCAGTTAACGTCGGTGAGCGTAAAATCCACGACATTATCGCCCGTTTTGGTATCGACGATTTTTTACAGGGCATAGAAGGGATTCTCGATTACGCCGAAGCACAGGCCCGCAGCATTATCAGCACCATTCCCGATGGGGAGTATTTTTATGCCGACTACGCCGATGAAGATGGCGAGGGCGGTTATCCCTGCCGTATCGCCATTACACTGCGGGTGCAGGGCGATCAGCTGGAGCTGGACTACACCGGCAGCGACCCGCAGCTGGCCTCGTCACTGAACATGCCGACCGGCGGCCGTGAACGGCATCCGCTGGCGCTGGTGGGCGTCACTTATGTGCTCTCCACACTGGATCGTTCGCTGCTGCTGAACGCGGGAACACTGCGACCGACCCGGGCGATCCTGCCGCCGGGTACGGTGATGAATTGTGAAGCACCGGCGGCGGTGGGGATGCGCTCGCTGACCTGTGCACTGTCGCAGATTGCGACAATCGGCGTCTTCTCGCTGGCGATGCCGGACCGTCTTCCCGCCAATTCACCGGGCGGTAATTCAATCATGAACATCCGCACGCAGACGCATAACCGCAGCGTGGTTGCTTCTCTGGGTCCAGTGGGTGGTGGCGCGGGCGGTACGCCGCGTCATGACGGGCCTGACGGCTCTGGCGGGCTGTCTGCCTTCCTGAAAAACACCCCCATTGAGATCAACGAAGCGGAAGTCCCGATCCGTTTTCATCGTTACGGGCTGGCTCAGGACAGCGCCGGCCCAGGTCGCTATCGCGGCGGCTTAGCGACCGAAATGGCATTTGAGATTTTCTCGCCCAACACCACGATTACCGCGCGCAACCGTAACCGGTCAGTGTTTGCCTCGGCGGGTGTGGTGGGCGGGCAGAACGGGGCGCTCTCTTACTTCCGCACCCGGCGCGATGGCGAGGTTATCAATCACGGCAACACAGACGTAATCCACTGCCAGCCGGGTGACGTGGTCGAAGTGCGCGGCCCTGGCGCGGGCGGTTATGGCCTGCCGTCACAGCGCGAGACTGAGGCGGTCATGCAGGATGTGCGCTGTGGTTATCTCAGCGTCGCAGCAGCCCGGGCGCAGTATGGCGTAGTGATCGTTGATGACGGTGTGGATGAGTCAGCCACAGCACGCCTGCGCGCCGCGATGCCGCAACGCGCTGCGCAGCATTTTGAGCACGGCGAGGCACGGAATCGCTTTGAAACGCTCTGGACACCTCAGCGTTACCAGTTGCTGACCGCTTTTCTGGCAGGCGCACCGGTCAGCTGGCGTCATTTCCTGAAAACCCAGGTATTCCGGGCGGTAGCGGAGATAGGCGAAACGGCGGATATGAATCAAATATTCAGTGATTTGCATCAGCGATACCCGGCCATGGCGAACAATTAACGGAGAGTGCGCATCGTCGACTACGCTTTAAGTCTGCATGGACTATGAAGGCAACGCGACGATGAGCATGAAAACCAGTGATTTTTTTGTCCAGCGCCTGAAAGAGTGGGGCGTCACACGCATCTACGGCTATCCAGGTGACGGGATTAACGGCGTGCTGGGAGCTATCCAGCGCGCTAACGCTAAAGGTGACGGCATCGAATTTATTCAGGTGCGGCACGAGGAGATGGCGGCCTTTATGGCGGCCGGGCACGCGAAGTTTACTGGGGAGCTGGGCGTCTGTCTCTCAACTGGCGGGCCGGGCGCAACCCATCTGCTGACCGGGCTTTATGACGCCAAAATGGACCATGCGCCGGTGCTGGCAATTGCCGGACAGGCAGAAGCGACTGCGCGGGGAGCCAGCTATCAGCAGGAGATGAACCTGGACCGCATCTTCTCGGACGTCGCTAACTTCGTTCAGGAAGCTTCGACCCCGACACAGGTGCGCCATCTGCTGGATCGTGGCGTGCGCATTGCCAAAGCGCAAAACGGCGTGGCGGTGATCATCATCCCTAAAGATATTCAGGATGAAGAGTGGCAGCCGCCGCAGCATCTGCATGGCTTCACCCATTCCGGCAGCGGCTATCAGCGTCCCAAAGTTATCCCCTACGAAGCGGACCTGCAACGCGCTGCCGACGTGCTTAACGCCGGTAAAAAAGTGGCGATTCTCATCGGTGCGGGCGCACGCAACGCCGCCGTTGAGGTGGTACAGGTTGCCAATGTGCTGGGTGCCGGAGTCGCAAAAGCGCTGCTGGGCAAAGATGTGCTGCCGGACGACGCGCCGTTTGTTACCGGCTCGATTGGCCTGCTCGGCACGAAACCTTCATCCGATTTAATGCAAAACTGCGACACCCTGCTGATGATTGGCAGCGGCTTCCCGTGGACGGAATTTCTGCCGGAAGAGGGCAAGGCGCGTGCGGTGCAGATAGACATCGATCCCGCCATGCTGGGCCTGCGCTATCCCAGCGAAGTGAACCTGCATGGCGATGCGGCAGAAACGCTGCGCGCGCTGCTGCCGCTGCTGGAGCATAAAGCGGATCGCAGCTGGCAGGAGGATATTGCGGTTCAGGTACGTGACTGGTGGACGCTGATGGAAGAGCGTGCCATGGCACCGGCTAATCCGGTCAATCCGCAGCGGGTAGTGTGGGAGATGTCACCTCAGTTACCGGACAACGCCATTGTCACCTCGGATTCCGGCTCCTGCGCCAACTGGTTTGCCCGCGACTATCGGGTGAAGCAGGGACAGCGCGCGTCACTCTCCGGCGGTCTGGCCTGTATGGGCGCGGCGGTGCCTTACGCGATTGCCGCGAAATTTGCTCACCCGGAAAAACCGGTGGTGGCGCTGGTGGGAGACGGTGCGATGCAGATGAACAACATGGCCGAGCTGATCACTATTCAGAAATACTGGCAGCAGTGGGCCGATCCGCGCCTGATTGTCTGCGTGTTCAACAATCAGGATCTGAATCAGGTCACCTGGGAGCAGCGCGTGATGGAGGGTAACCCACGCTTCGACGCGTCACAGCAGCTGCCGGATGTGAAGTACGCTGAGTTTGCGCAGTCGCTGGGAATGGTCGGTATTTTTGTCGACAATCCTGACGATCTGGCAGGTGCCTGGCAGCGTGCGCTCAGCGCCGATCGCCCGGTATTACTGGAGGTGAAAACCGATCCGGAAGTCGCGCCATTACCGCCACACATCACCTTTAAGCAGGCGAAAGCCTTTATGGCGTCGATGGTGAAGGGCGATCGCGGCGCAGCGCAAATCATCAGCGACACCGCCAGTCAGCTGTTTCATAAAAAGCATTAAGGGCTAAGTGGGGCGGTCGCGTCTCACTAACCTTTATTCCCGGATGCCCTCGCGTCCGGGTCTTAAACCCCTTCATCATTCTCAACGGGAGTCTTGTTATGACTGCTCATTCCAGCCCTGTCTGGTTAATCTCGGGATGTTCGACCGGTTTTGGTCGTGAACTGGCGCAGCAGACCATCGCGCGTGGCTTTAAGGTGGTTGTGACGGCGCGTGATACCGCGTCCATTGCCGATCTGGTTGAGGGACACGACAACGCACTGGCGGTAGCGCTGGATGTGACGCAGCAGTTGAGTATTGACCAGGCCGTCAGTGCGGCCCTGGACACGTTCGGCACCATTGATGTGCTGGTAAACAACGCCGGTTACGGTTATCAGAGCTCGGTGGAAGAGGGTGTGGAAAGCGAAATCCGCGCGCAGTTTGATGCCAACGTTTTCGGTCTGTTTGCCCTGACCCGCGCCGTGCTGCCCGCAATGAGAAAGGCGCGCAGCGGCCACGTGATCAACATTACCTCAGTGGCAGGCTTAATCGGTTTTGCCAGCTCAGGCTACTACTCTGCCAGCAAACATGCGGTGGAAGGCTGGTCCGATTCGCTGGCGCTGGAAGCCGGTCCGCTGGGCATTCACGTGACCTGTGTTGAGCCAGGTCCGTTCCGCACCGACTGGGCCGGACGCTCACTGCATCAGACGCCGAGCACGCTGCCAGACTATGCGGAGACCGCCGCCGCGCGGATGAAAGCGACATCCGAATACAGCGGCACTCAGAAGGGCGATCCGGCGCGGGCCGCCGCGGCGATGATTGCTATTACCGAGCATGAAAACCCGCCACGTCATCTGGTGATGGGTGCCTGGGGCCATGACGCCGTGACAGGTAAGCTCAAAGAGCGGCTGGCTGAGATAGACGCGTGGAAACAGACGTCGGTGGAGACGGATTTTCCGGAATAGAGGTGAATTGTGGGTGGCGGGAAGCCGCCTGCGGGTGAACCAGAAGCTATTAAAATACGAAAGGCCCGTTTATCGGGCCTTTGAGTGCTAATCGGGGATCTTTGCTTCCTGCATGTCGCGCGCATTCAGTTCTTTCAGCTTGCGGCGCAACAGGGCAGATGAGGAACGTTTTCTCGCCTGAGCTAACTGAGCTTTAATGGCGGGCAGATCGGGCCGGGCCAGCCACTCTGCAATCAAAAGTGCCCTTAACTCTTTATATCGGGTTTCAACCGGAGCCAAAGGGGTTGTTTCATCGTGTGTATCATAAAACGACATAGCAAGCTCTCCCTGTAGTCACTACTTTATAAGCCTGGAAACAGTCCGGGATTAAAGGTTGCGGCGCTTTCTTCGGCAACCCTGTTCGGCGATTGTAGCGTAGTTCATTTTTTAACCCAAGCATGACGTCGTAGATCTCTTCCAGAGGCGTCGGACGATTGCGTTCAACGATCTCGCCAGACGCAGGCTGGAAAACAAAACCGCCGATAGAGAAGCTTTCATGGTGTGCCATTAACGCAAGTACTACACTTTTTAAAACGACTGCACTACCTAATCCGGGAATGCTGATGTGGCGAAAATCGCTCATGCACTCCAGACCATCGAACACGTCAAAACAGACCTCAGCCAGCCCGTTAACAGGAAAGGAGATACCGGGTGGCATCCGATATCCGATGCGGGTAAAGGTCTGTTCATCTATCCGGTCGCCAACGATGACAGTGTAAGTTTCGCTGCCGCCAACAAAAACGTAGCTGTGATAAATCTGGCGGTCATAAATAAATCTTTTTCGTCTGATTTCGTAGTTTTCGAGATAAATATCTTCTTCAATACGCACTTCTCATCCCTGCCGTAACATATGAATCCCTGAAACTCGATTTTTCAGTTCCTGCTCAGCACCGTCAAACATCCATGGTAAAAGTGAGGTTATTCATTCCAGCATTTCAGCCGCTGTTGCGCATTAACAACACCGTTCTGTAAGCCAGCCCACAAACCATTCACCTGGCACGCACCCTTATTGCGCAGCCCTGCGCCATCACTGTGCTGAAAAAATAAACAGCGACCCGCTTCTGACACCATAAGAATTCGATCTTGTATCCCAGCCCGTATTCCACCTCGCATCCCTGACCCAGCCCCTTGAGTTCGCGGCTATCTGGCACGCTTCATGCACTAGATCATGGGTACACTTTTGGCGAGGTAACCCATGTTTGACTCCTTATTAGACGACGATGCCACGACGATGGTCGCTCTGATCCGCAACGGGGAAGTATCAGCCTGCGAACTGACCGCTGCGGCGCTGGCGAGGATGGAACAGCGTGAACCGACGGTGCAGGCCTTTTGCACCCCGACACCCGAGCTTGCGATGGCACAGGCTAAAGCCATAGATGACCGACGTGCGCGGGGAGAAACACTGGGCGCGCTGGCAGGCGTGCCGCTGGCGGTAAAAGATCTCATCTGCACCGCAAACGTCCGCACTACCTCCGGTTCAGCAGCATACAAAGAGTTCGTACCGGAAGATGACGACATCACGGTGGAACGGCTACTGGCCGCCGACGCCATTCTGCTGGGTAAAACCACCGCGCCGGAGTTTGGCTACAGCGGTGTTGGACACAATCCGCTGTTTCCGTCGCCGCGCAATCCCTGGAATCTGGCGATGACGCCGGGCGGTTCCAGCGCGGGTTCCGGGGCGGCGGTGGCGGCACGCCTTTGCCCGATTGCACTGGGCAGCGATGGCGGCGGGTCAGTGCGTATTCCGGCGGCGCACTGCGGCATTTTTGGCTTCAAGGCGTCGATGGGGCGGGTGCCGTTATGGCCTGGCTGTCGTGATGAACGCTATCCCGGCGTCTCAAGCTGGGAGTCGCTGGAGCATATCGGGCCGATGACGCGCAGCGTGCGCGATGCCGCCCTGATGATGTCACTGATGGCAGGACCGGATATACGGGACCGCCACTCGATCCCCTGCAGCGACGTTGACTGGCTGGGTGCACCAGAACATCTGCCTGGCAAGTTGCGTATCGCATTCAGCGCAGATTTTGGCTATGTGGCCGTTGACCCGGAAGTCCGCGCTGTTGTCAGCGCGGCGGTAAGGCGATTTGCTGCTGAAATCGGTGCGGAACTGGAGCTGGCCGATCCTGGCTTCCCGGATCCGTCAGCCGCTTTTGGCGCACTGGTGGCGATGGAAAGTGATCTCACCGGCATGCGCCAGATGATGGTGGAGCAGGGCAGCACGATGTCACCGCATCTGGTCGCTATGTTACAGCGCGACTGGCGGGCAGAGAACTTTACCGATGCCATCGCCACCCGCAAAGCGGTCAGCAATAGCCTGTGGCGCTTTATGCAGCGCTTTGATCTGTTGATCACGCCGACGCTGGCCGTGCCGCCGTTTCCGCTGGGAATGCAGGGACCGGAGATCATTGATAGTCGCATGGTTCGCAACGATCACTGGCTCTCATTCTGCTTCCCGTTCAACTTCACCGGCCAGCCCGCCGCGTCAGTGCCTGCCGGTTTCACCGCCAGCGGCCTGCCGGTCGGTATGCAGATTGTTGGTCGTCATCTTGATGATGCTTTAGTGCTGGCTGCCAGTGCCGCTTTCGAGCGCATTCAGCCGTGGAATCACCTTCAACCCGGAATCGCCCAATGAAAACGTCTGACACACCTGCGCTGGAGCAGGAATTTGAACATGAGCCGGTGCCGCTGACGCATCGTCATTCAACCCGCTCTGTTTCAGCGGTCTGGTTTGGATTTCCAATGATCCTCACCAATGCGCTGTTTGGCGGCATCATTACCTGGCATCTGGGCTTCTGGCCCGCGCTGATCGCCATCCTGCTGGGGAACCTGGTGCTCTTCGCCTATGTCGGCGCGTTGAGCTGGTACGCCGGAAACAGCGGAATGAACTTTGCTTTGCAGGCCAGACGCACCTTTGGCAGCAAAGGCTACATCCTGGTCTCGGGTTTTCTCTCGACGGTGGTGATCGGCTGGTATGCCTTCCAGACCGGCCTTACCGGCACGGTGATTAATCAGACCTTCGGCTGGAATGCGCTGGCGGTGACGGCCTTTGCCATGATCCTCTACACCGGCATCACGTTCCTGGGCGTGCGGGCGCTGTCCGTGCTGGGGATGATCGCCGCGCCGCTGTTTGTGGTGCTGGGAATGGTGGCACTGTGGCTGATCAGCAAACAGCATGACTTCTCCGTGGTGACGCAGTGGAAAGGCAGCGCCAGCGCCGCCGGCGCAATGAGCATGGGCACCGCCGTCACCATGGTGGTGGCCGGGTTTGCCGACTCCGGCACCATGACCGCTGACTTTACCCGCTGGTCGAAGAATGGACGCTCAGCGGTCATCGCTGCCTTCTCCGCTTTTCCGGTTGCGAACGTCATCTCGTATCTGTTCGGCGTGGTAATTGTAGCCGCAGGCGCGGCGGTGGATCCGCTGACTAATGGCGGTAACTTCCTGCCGATGCTGATGGGGCACAGTGCCATCCTGTCGGTGGTGGCCTGCCTGTTTGTCTTTATTAATCTGGGATCGGTCTGCACACACTGCCTCTACAACGGTGCAGTGGGCTTCAGTCATCTGTTCAGCAGCAAAATGCGTCTGTGGACGCTGATCCTCGGCGCCATTGGTGGCGCGCTGGCACTGGCGGGCGTCTGGTCTTACTTCCTGGAGTGGCTCAGCCTGCTCGGGATCGTGGTGCCACCATTTGGTGCCGTGATGATTGTGGATTTGATCTTTATGGCGCGCATCAGTGAGCAGCGTCCGGCGCAGCGATTCCGTGGCACAGCGTTTGCCGCCTGGGCAATAGGTAGCCTGTGTGCGGTAATCGCCCATGTGGCTTTCCCACAGTTCGGTGAAGCAGTGATTGGTCTGGTGACCGCCGCCATCAGCTACAGCCTGATCAGCAAAATGCGCATGCCGCGCCCGGTAATGGAGAACACCAATGCCCGATTACAGCGTTAATTCAACCCCCTACGCCTGGCCGTTTGACGGCAGTTTCACCCCGGCTGACACGGCGTTGATTGTGATTGATATGCAGACCGACTTCTGTGGCGTCGGCGGCTATGTCGATAGCATGGGCTATGACGTCAGCCTGACCCGCGCTCCCATCGCCCCGTTGCAGCAGGTGCTGGCCGCGATGCGCGCCCGGCAGTTTCCGATTATCCATACCCGTGAAGGGCATCGGCCCGACCTCAGCGATTTGCCCGCCAATAAACGGTGGCGTTCGAGACGGATGAATGCCGGCATTGGCGATGTCGGACCGTGCGGCCGCATTCTGGTGCGCGGCGAGCCAGGCTGGGAGATTATTCCGGAGCTGACCCCGTTGCCGGATGAGGTCGTGATTGATAAGCCAGGTAAGGGGTCATTTTACGCCACCGATCTGGAGCTGATACTGCGCAGTCGTGGCATACGTAATCTGATTCTCACCGGTATAACCACCGATGTCTGCGTTCATACCACGCTACGTGAAGCCAACGATCGCGGTTTCGAGTGTCTGGTGCTATCTGATTGCTGTGCCGCAACGGAGCGGCGTCATCATGAGGCGGCGCTGAGTATGATCCATATGCAGGGCGGCATCTTTGGCGCGGTTGCCACCTCTGCCGCACTGCTGGACAGCCTGGGCAGTTAGTCTTTCTGGCGGATAACCTGAGCGTACAACTCCGCTCAGGCTATCCCGTCAGGTGATGATACCGACTGTCTGGCGCAGCTCTCTTCATCAGCGTCTCAGGTCGGGCACCGCCTGACTGAACAGATAGCCCTGGAGCTGATTACAGCCTGCATCCGCCAGTGCAGACATCTGCCCCTGTGTTTCCACGCCTTCTGCTGTGACCACCAGGCCCATGGGCTGACCCAGCTTCATCATCGATTCAATACTTGCTACTGAATTTTCCGCTACGCCGGGCGGGATAGTCCGACCGCTCGCTTGGGCCATTGAGGTAAATCTGCCGTATCATCGCGCATTTCCTGCCAACTTCGCTGCGATGGTTCATACTCATGGGCGCTAAATGTGTTACGAACGGATAGCCGTGCAGACAACGGTTACTGAGTTTGTCACTTCGCTGACAGCCTGAGGTTGCCAGCTGACTATAAGGGAAAATAATGCCATTGTTATTCGGTGAGTTATCTGGTTTCCCGTCATGGGTGCCTGTTGTATTACTCGTCTCGCTTTCGTTTATCGTGGGCTTCCTGGCCCGGCTTATCCTGCTGGCCTTTATCCGCTACTGGCAGAGTCGCGACAGAAAGCTGTTCAAATCCCTTGAGAAGCACCTTAGCGGGTCCATGTTCTTTTTCGTACCGCTATTAATGATCAATGTCGGGATTAACTACATTAACTTTCACCCTGAGTCGCTTGAGTTAATCACTAACATCATCAACGTCTTTATTATTATGTCATTCTGTTCGGTCCTGATACGGCTGACCAATGTGGCGCAGGATATGCTCTATATCCGCTATGACATTAATATTTCGAATAATCTTCGTGCACGAAAAATTCGTACGCAGATTATCTATGTCAAAAAAGTGGTTATTGTCATCCTGGTACTGTTCTGCATTTCACTGATACTGCTGAGCTTTCCTGGCGTCCGTAAATTCGGCACCACTATTCTGGCCGGTGCAGGTGTTGCCGGTATCATTATTGGTTTCGCCTTACAGAAGTCGCTGGTTAATCTGTTTGCCGGTATTCAGATCGCCTTTACCCAGCCTATCAAAATTGATGACGCGGTGGTGGTGGAAAAAGAGTGGGGCTGGATTGAGGAGATCAACCTGACCTATGTGGTGGTGCGCATCTGGGATTTGCGCCGTCTGGTGCTGCCAATTACTTACTTCACTGAGAATCCGTTTCAGAACTGGACGCGTAATAATGCCCAGATTTTAGGATCGGTATTTCTCTACGTGGATTACTCCATGCCGCTGGAGCCGCTGGAGCCGCTGCGCAGGCAGTTTGAAAAAGTCCTGAGTGAAACCAAACTCTGGGATGGGGAAACGTCTGTACTTCAGGTGACGGATACCACCGAAAAAACCATGACCATCAGGATGCTGATGACTGCCCAGAACTCGCCAATCGCTTTTGATCTGCGCTGTTACGTCCGGGAAAAGATGATTGAGTTTATTCAGCAGAATTACCCGGAAAGCCTGCCACAGGTGAGGGCGTCACTGACGGATAGCGGGGGTGAAAAGTCAGCAAGGGAAATAGCTGAATAGCGGGTTTTGAGGTGCGGAACGGCGTTTACTGTTGCAAACAGGCGTCAACGCGTAAAGCCTTAAACAGGCCATACCGACAGGGGGGCTTGTCGGTGCCGCCCGATGCCAGCGTATCGACCACCCTGGCGCCTGAGTCCGCAGAGGTGACAAAGAGCACGGCCACCATCGCCATGGCAATAAAGGAGAGCAGCGAGCTGAAGGGGAAGTGCTCAGGGAAGTTGAACAGTGCCAGCGTCTGATCGCTCACGATCCTCTGCGGCAGGTCAATGGCACCCTGCTGCACAATCAGCCAGATTGCGCTGTTGCCGAAAAAAGTCATCCAGCGCAGCGTAGCGACCGTTGCCGTGGTGGTGGCCACCCACAATCTGGCGTTTGGGTACTGACCGGCGTGCTGATTGCGTCGCTGAACTTTGCCACCAAAGTGGCCTGCTTTATGGCGGTCTCCTCGGTGCTGAAGGGCGAGACACGCACCTATACCGTAACCGGGCAGGTCTTCTTTGCCTCGGCTGACCGGTTTATCCATCACTTCGATTTCCACGAGGCGCTGGATCGCGTGGTCATCGACGTGTCGCTCGCCCATTTCTGGGACATCACGTCGGTCAGCGTGCTGAACCGCATCGTGATTAAGTTCCGTCGCAAAGGTGCCGAGGTGGACGTCAGAGGCATGAACGGGGCGATCCGCACTCTCGTTGACCGCTTTGGTGTGCATGACAAACCCGAAGAAGTTGAAAAGCTGATGGGCAGCCGCTAAACCGGATGTGCCGCTAGCCCTGATGCACGTGCTGGAAAAAAGATCCTCCCGCAGGTTCCGGACTGAATGAAAAAGCAGGCCTGTTAATGATTTTTCATTTGCATAATCGGCTGCTTACAAAATTCAGTAACGCGTTGACCTCGTATTCTTATTCTGGAAAACAAGAAGGCTGAAATGCCCTTTTTCCCCTGTCCTTCCGGTAATACCTTTCCAGGTAAAAACACAAAGCTTAATAAACCTTAAGATCTGAAGGTTATTTCTCTCTATTTATTCAGTTAACATGCTATTCCGTCTCATGTCTTTTAATTTGTACAATAAAATCAGAAGCGTGCGGAATAGGTTATCGCTTTTTTTCAGCAGAGCCTTTCAGGTTAGAGTCTGAATGATAACTTGGTGAATTATCAGGGTCTTAATTTACACGGCCAGATACAAATATTAAGGGAGGTGATCTGCATCAATAAATATCATTATTTAAGGGCGGGTGATGAAAGTGGCTCTAATAAATATCGTCGCTATGCCGATATGTAACGTAACCCTGAGGAAATGTCAGTCTCAGGTACTTTTCAACACCAGGATTATTAAAATGAATATTATAAAAAAAGTGTCAAAATTCAATATAGGCAGGAAACTTACTCTGGGGTTTTTGCTGGTTATACTGGCGTCACTGGCTATATCAGTCCTTGCTGCCCTCTGTTTTTTAAAAATCCAGGATAACTCGGAAAAGCGCGACGTCACGGTACAAATGGTTGATGCACTGGCGAAAGCGAGGCTGAACCGCACGCTATTTCAGTACACCCGCGACACTAAATTCATCGAACTCAACGGTGAGGCGATGAATCAGTTGTCTGCTTTGTACAAAAATCTTGAGAAATATTCCTGGTCAACAGGCGGTCGTGAAAAGCTTTCTGCGCTCAATACTGCTCTGGCTCAGTATCAGGAAAAGCGTCAGCACTTTCTCGCAAGCAACCACAGTGCAGCCCTTTCTCTGAATGATATTCAGGCTCTCGGACTGACGTCAGTGGCGGAAAAACTGGCTGCCCGACAGGCTTATGTCCCGGCAGACCTTACTGCACCCCTGCTGGCTCTCAGCCTCAAAACTGAACAGGCTGCATTTTATGTTCAGGCGTTCATGCATGGGCCAGATGCTTCCACACTGAATAAGTTTAACGAAATCAAAGACGGTTTTTCACCACTCGTCAGTCAGCTTAGTGGTCTCGCTGACACCTCACTCGGTGCGCTTCTGGCCGATGTGGCGCAAAAAGCCACCTCAGGCACCACGCTGTTAAATAATTATCTCCAGTCAGTGCAGGTCGAAAAACGCGCCTCAGATGAAATGACCGCAGCGGCGGGAAAACTGAATCAGTCAATCACTGACCTCGCGTTCTTTCAGTCTGAACAGGCTCAGAAATACATGCATACCGCACTGTGGCAGATTGGTTTTGCCACCCTTGTCTGTATCACTCTCAGTCTCCTGATTGCCTGGAGAATGACCCGCAGCATCACCGTTCCGCTGAGAGAGACGCTTTCTTCGGCACAGCGTATCGCTGAAGGTGACCTGACCGCCGAAATAACCAGTTCCCGTACTGATGAGCTTGGCGAACTGATGACTGCCATGGGTGCCATGAACCTGAGCCTGCGTAACATCATCTCCCGGGTCCGGGATGGGGTGAATAACGTCGCCCGCGCCTCGTCTGAGATTGCAGCAGGAAATACCGACCTCTCATCGCGCACAGAACAGCAGTCGGCTGCCGTGGTTGAGACGGCTGCCAGCATGGAGGAATTAACCTCCACCGTTAAGTTGAATGCGGAGAACGCCCATCACGCCAGTCAGCTGGCCACGGAGGCGTCGCACAATGCCAGCTGCGGCGGGGAAATCATCAGTGAGGTGATAACCACAATGGGCGGAATAAGTCAGAGCTCAGGCAAAATCGGCGAAATCATCACCGTTATTAACGGTATCGCTTTCCAGACGAATATTCTGGCGTTGAATGCGGCAGTAGAGGCCGCGCGCGCAGGTGAGCAGGGCCGGGGCTTTGCCGTTGTGGCAGGCGAAGTGCGCAATCTTGCACAGCGCAGTTCACTGGCCGCAAAAGAGATAGAAGTGCTGATTCGGGAATCACTGGACAGAGTGAGTAACGGTACTGAGCTGGTAAACCGCGCCGGCGTGACAATGGAGGGTATCGTCAGGTCCGTGACGCAGGTAAGGGACATCATGGGTGAAATTGCCGCTGCATCAGACGAACAGAATCGCGGCATTACCCAGATTGCACAGGCCATGACGGAAATGGATAGTACAACCCAGCAAAACGCTGCGCTGGTTGAGGAGTCTTCTGCTGCGGCCAGCAGTCTCGAAGAACAGGCGCTTGAGCTTGAAAAAACCGTTGCCGTTTTCCGTGTGCCGTCTTCTGGGGCGTTTACACCCAGGGCGCAGACCACCAGGCGCAACGTACAACCCTCAGTATCCCTGATGGCGTCGAAAGCAAACTGGGAAACCTTCTGATCATCGTTGTCCTGCATTCTGAGGGGCCGCCCGACGTCGTTTCTGGCATCCGGTGGTCTCCTTTCGGGTTTATGTCATCGGAGGTGGTAAATGTGTGACGATAACGCCGTTAATGCACTGCATGTTCACATTGGTAAGGCGGTGGAGGCTCTTTTTTATGATGGCGAGCCAGTCACCCGTGCAAAAGTCATTGCCCAACTATGTCTGTTGTTAGATGAAGAACCTGACTGCATCCTGCAAAACGAAATAGCAGGCGCAGTCAGCCTGCTCACTTACCCGTTCGCCACAAAATGAGAGTGAACGGGTTGCTACAATCCCTGGCGACAGAATTTTGCGTGCGATGAGAGGTTGATCTGAAGAGGACGTGGTTAACCTCCGCACTGCATTAATGATCGGGCGCACCCGATTTACTGTAGCAACAAACATTCAGATTTATTCCTGTGATCCTCAATCTTCCTGGCAACGAGGCTCGTTCAGACGAGCATAGGGAAAGGGTACGGCTGACCCGGTGGCTGAACGCATTACCGGCTGTAAGCTGTATCAGTCCGGATAAGCAAGCCTGTGAAATCGCTGAAAGATATCAGTAAGTATTTTGATGTATTCAGCGGGTCCGAGGCTGATGCAGCCCATTTTTCACAGTAATTTTATTAATTCAGACAGCCGCTTAAGGGACAGGTTATAACCTGCACGTGATTTTTAGCTTTTTTCCACTCTATGGTGTCCGGCAGTGATATGCAAGCGTTTCTCGCTTTTTCCTCTCATGGTGTCGCGTCATGTACGGGCGTCGCCGGTCGTGCCGCGTCGCCGGATTATCCGGAAAAGGTCAATTATCGTAATGAGTGCAAACTTCGATATCTCTCAAAAAACATAACAATAACTGCTTAGTTTCACCGTCTGACCATAAAGTGTGTTTTAGGATAGCCGATAAAAGAAAGGTATCTTGACATCTCCCTCGGGTAACCTCTCATGACAATTTTAAAGAAACTTACGCTGGTCTTTACCTTTACACTTCTGGCGCTGCTTTTTTTGGGCATTATCAGTATCCGCTCTCTGGGCGGCGCACAGGATCGGTTCGAGTATGTGGCGACCAACTCTCTGCCCAGCATTAACAAAATCAGTGAAATCTCTCAGCTTCGTGAAGAAGCAAGACGGCAGATACTGATGGGTCTTCTGGTTACCGATAAAGCGATATTTGAAAAGCATATGGTCACCGCAAAGGAATATCTGACCAAAACGCGCGAGGCAATGGATTATTATAAATCTCACCTGATTACAGACGATAACGACGGCCAGTTGATAAGCCAGACTATTCAGGATTTCGGCGTCTATCTCGAGAAAGTGAATAAGATGGTGGGCGTTTATCAGACCGGCGGCATTGATGCGGCCAGGGCTATGGTTTCCGATCAGGGAGAGACAGCGGCGGCATCGGTTGTGGTAAGCCAGAATCTGAAGGACATCCTGGCTTATAACTATCAGGTTGCCAACAAATTTGCAGCGGAAAATCATGCCGAGTATCTGCATACGTTATGGCTTCTGAGCAGCATTATTGCAGCCGCGGTGTTAATGACAGCCCTTTCTTCGTACTCTGTCCTGAGCTATATCAGAAAAGGCCTGCAGAATTTACAGAGCACCATGAAAACCATCGAGGAAACCCTGGACCTGACTCTTCGGGTAAATCTCAATAAAAAAGATGAACTGGGCGCAACGGCTGGCAGTTTTAATGCCCTTGTGACTAAGTTTCGGGAGGTTCTGTCAGGCGTCCGGGATGCCAGCAAAGAGGTGGATACGGCGTCAGAGGAAATCGCTCACAGCAATGATGATCTGTCATCACGCTCAGAGTCTCAGGCTTCTTCACTTGAGCAAACCGCAGCCAGTATGAACGAGCTGTCGGCCACCGTGAAACACAATATGGATAACGCGACAGAGGCGAATAACTTCATCGGTAAAGTGCAATCCATCGTCAACCATAGCAACCGTGAGCTGAATGATTTAACAAGTGCCATCAACGATATCTCTGTCTCTTCAAATAAGGTTTCAGAAATTATCTCCATTATTGATGGCATTGCGTTTCAGACCAACATTCTGGCGCTTAACGCTGCAGTGGAAGCCGCCCGTGCCGGGGAGCAGGGCAAGGGGTTTGCCGTGGTCGCCGGCGAGGTCCGCTCATTGTCACAGCGTTCTTCTGTAGCAGCCCAGGATATCCGGGGTCTGATTGAAGAAGCAATCCAGAATGTGGATAAAGGCGTGGTATACGCAGCGAATGTGACGTCGCGAATGAATGAAGCTCTGAGTGTTGTTGATGAAACGACGCAATTGATTAATCAGGTCAATACTTCCTCTAAAGAGCAGAGTTATGGGATCGACCAGGTGAACATTGCGGTCACGCAGATGGAAAGCAATCTGCAGCAGAATGCCGCAATGGTAGAGCAGATGTCTGCCGCTGCGGGCTCACTGAGTCAGCAGGCGGGCAGGCTGCTGACAGAGGTCAGCTCATTTAAGCTCTGAGCCAATCCGGATTCAGCCAGCGTTTATTACCGCACAGGCTGAGAACATAGCGTGACTGGCCCTGTTTTACCGGTTTCAATCCCGTGTAGGGCAGGGTGCAGCCTGAGGGTCAAAAAAATTTATTGCCGTCAAGGATGCGGGCTAAATGCGCTCAGAACGGAAGGCTCGCTTTGAGAATTATATCGACGCACGCAGCGGGCGATAATTTTGCGGTATCCAGCTGCAGATGATCCCTTCTCTAGGGTTCATAATCACGATCCATGACGGCCTGCCAGTCAGGCACTTTTAAGCCAGGAATTTCTGAGATTCTGTTCTCTACACGAGCCCGATGCTGTTCCGGATCCGAACAAAGGATTTCGATTTCCAGAAAGGGAACACCTGATGATAGTGCGATATCACGAAAACTATCTCGCACCAGATTAAGATCATTTACTGAGTCAGTGACAACGGGTAGTCCCAGTCTGAGATTCTCCCGCGCAAGCGCATAGAGGATGAAATAGCCTTCAGGGCCAATCTCTCTGAACGCTGCTGATTCATTACGCAGTACCTGTTCGATCGTATCGACGCGTAAATACACCGCTTTTAATTTTTCAGATAACATTTTAGCGACCGTGCTTTTTCCACAACCGGGAAGGCCACTGAATATGTACAGCATAACGACTCCTGTTTAAATCCGCGCTCCAGCGTTAAATTCTGACATGTTTGCAGAGCACGCTGCGCGCGATTATCCATACACATTACGAATGCGCATCACCCTTTGCCCGCAGCGAACGTGGGTGATTCTGCATAGCTATTTATCTGGCAAGGCTTCAACATTAGCAGAGCGGATTGCCGGGAGGTTTTGGGTAATCTTTTCCACAGGCCAGTCCCACCAGGCCAGCTTCTCGAGTATGGATATGGTCTCATCGTTAAAACGCTGCCTGATAACCCTGGCTGGATTACCCCCCACAATCGAATATGCCGGGACATCCGACGTGACGACAGAACGTAACGAAATGATCGCGCCGTTACCGATTTTAATGCCTGGCATAATCAGCGCCTGATAACCAATCCATACGTCATTGCCAATCACTGTATCGCCTTTATCAGGCAGGTCACTGGCGTGAGGCTGGCTTGCTTCCCATCCGTTTCCGAAGATGTAGAACGGATAAGTGGAGAACCCCGTCATGCTGTGGTTAGCCCCATTCATAATGAACTGAACGCCTTTCGCTATAGCGCAAAATTTTCCAATAATGAGTTTGTCGCCAATAAACGGGAAGTGATAAAGGACATTGCGCTCGAAGTTTTCTGCGCCTTCAGGGTCATCATAATACGTAAAATCACCGATGATGATGTTGGGGTTTTTCACCCTGTTTTTAATAAAACAAACTTGTGGGAAGCCTTCCATTGGATGGGGATTGGCCGGATCCGGTCCGTACATATTCTCTCCTTTACGTGCGGCTTTAGGTCGTTCCAGTGTATACCCTAATGCCCGTTGTCCTTTTCACAGACACAATGTAACCATGATGAGGGATAGATTCTGTCTGTGAAAAACTTCCGTTTCCTGATGTGCTGCTTATTAGAGTCTGGATAAATAATACGCAAAATTTTCATTCTCTGTTCATCCCTTTATTATCAATCATAGAGAATCAGAAACGATTTTATTAATGCCGTTTCGCCAGTGTGAAGCGTCACACGACGCCGTTTTCATAACGGCTGGTTTCAGATTTACCACTCAAAAATAAAATTTTTGCATTTTTGTCAGTTTATGCAGGGGCAAAGAGTTCTGATTTTCAGAATATTATATTTCAATTAAATCAAATAGTTATGCGTGTAAGAATCCTGGCTATATGGAAGGTTTGGTAGGAAAGCGAAACGCTGAGAAACATAACTTTACATTGGTTTTTTTATGTGACGCTCAGAAGGCCAGTAAAAGACGTTAATTTAATCAGATTGCTTAAAATTAACAGTGTAAATTTCGCTCGCCGGGCAAATTATCTATATCGCCATATACTGACAGCATATTCGTTGAACGAATATAACCGTCTTTTATTAACGCTAATTCATAGCGGCAGGGCTGGCACCATACCGGCGTTTTAGCACAGGAGAGAGTAAAATGGATCAAACCGCATTTATGATTGGGTTTTCGGTCATGGCCATTGCGTCACTGATTATTTACGTGACCGGTGATAAGAAATATCCCTTTGGTCACCATACACTCGTGCACGCGTCAGTGCCGTTTATTGCCGCCACAGCCTATCTGGCCATGGCGTTTGGGTTTGGCAATCTCACGCTGGACAGTGGCACGATAGTGTACCTGGCGCGTTACGCTGACTGGTCCATCACCACGCCTCTCTTACTGGCCGGGTTGGTCATGCTGGCTTTCCATGAACAGGGTAAACCAGGAGAAATGGGCGGCTTTCTGACTGCCATCATTGTGCTGGATGTGATGATGATTATCACCGGCCTGGTCTCTTCCCTGGCGGAAAATCCTGTCGCGAAATGGGTGTGGTATTCATGGTCGTGTGCGGCATTTCTGGGCGTTGTTTATCTGCTCTGGGGGCCACTGCGCGCACTGGCCGCGACGCGAGGCAACGCGCTGGCAGGTGCCTACAACAAGAATGTAGCCTTGCTGACCCTCGTGTGGTTTATCTATCCGATCGTTTTTCTGGTCGGTCCGGAAGGTCTCAGTGTCATCACTGATGCGACATCTGTTCAGGCATTC
Source organism: Pantoea hericii (assembly GCF_014155795.1). Taxonomy (NCBI): domain Bacteria; kingdom Pseudomonadati; phylum Pseudomonadota; class Gammaproteobacteria; order Enterobacterales; family Erwiniaceae; genus Pantoea; species Pantoea hericii. Next base: position 77,452 of record NZ_SCKV01000001.1, on the reverse strand, counting down.
CTGATTCTGGATATTATCGCTAAAGTTTTCTACGCCTTCTACGCTGCGGCTAATATGAAAAAAGCGCTCTCTCATACTACGCCTGTTGGTGCTGTGAGGAGATGACAGCCCAGGTGCGGTTCGGCTGGGCAGGACTCTGGGGGGCAGCGCTCGCTGCCTCTTTCAGCCCCCCTGCGGGGCAAGTGCTGTTTGCGACCCTGGCCATTGGCGTTATCGGCATGGCACACGGTGCCAGCGATCTTGACGTCGTTAAACGCGAGCGTCAGTTCCCGTTTCTTGCCGCCTATGGACTGGTCATCTTGATCTGTCTGTTCTGGTGGCACGGTGCTCCGGCGCTGGCGTTGCCCGTTTTTCTTCTGGCATCTGCCCTGCATTTTGCGCTTGAAGACGCCCCTGATGGACGCAGCCCCGAACGTCTGGCGCGGGGGATAAGTATGATAGCGGCCCCAGCGACACTGCATCTGCAGGCATTTAGCGCAATTCTGCATGAGGCGGCACCAGGATTTTCAATGCCGGACGCTCTTGCTGTGGGCATTGCCATTACAGGGGGACTCTGTGCGTCAGGGCTTATTTTTGCGGGTTTCGTTCGTCAGGACAGGCGTCTTCTGACGGGTACACTGGCGTTGTTACTGCTTCCACCTTTCGTCGGTTTTTCAATGGGATTCTTAATTTTACATGCGCTGCCGCAAACCCGACAGCGGCGCGATCAGCTGAAGTGCACCAGCTATCTCCGCTACCTGCAAGCCACCTGGCCGGTACTGACGGCGGCTCTTCTGCTGGCTGCGGGAACCATTGTGGTGATGCATCCTGTGGACAACGCGGGAATTCAGCCATTGTTTGCTGTACTGGCCGCACTGGCAATCCCGCATATGCTCATTACGCCCTGGTTTGAATCACGGCATCCGGCGTGAAACCGTCCCGCTAATAGGGTAGACGCCCCTGCATTCACCTCTCCTTCACCCCCGCGTCACGGTTCTGTCATCTGCTTCCCTCAGGCTAACACCATCCCGCAGCGTCTTATCACTGCGTTCCCACTCTGTAACCCGTGAGGATTTCATCGTGATGGAGTTATCCAGACATCCGACCACTGTTTATCAGGCTGTTGCCGCACAACTGGAGCAGGCGCTGAAAGAGCGCTACCGCTGCGGCGACTATCTTCCTTCCGAGCAGCAGCTGGCCGATCACTACGAGGTCAACCGCCACACGCTGCGCCGGGCTGTCGATGAGCTGGTGCACAAAGGGCTGCTGCAGCGCCGTCACGGTGTTGGCATCCTGGTATTGATGCGTCCTTATGACTATCCGCTGCATGCCCAGGCGCGCTTCAGTCAGAACCTGATGGAGCAGGGGAGTCACCCGACCAGCGAACGGCTGCTGGCGGTACTGCGTCCGGCCAGCAACGACGTCGCCAATGCGCTGGGCGTGAAAGAGGGCGACAACGTCATTCATCTGCGCACCCTGCGTCGCGCCAATGGCGTGCCGCTCTGCCTGATTAATCATTTCCTCGCCGACCTCAGCTGGTGGCCGCAGCTTCAGCAATTTAACAGCGGCTCGCTGCACGACTTCTTAGTGGAACACACCGGCAAACAGCTGGTGCGCACTCAGACGCGTATCAGCACCCGCCGGGCGCAGGCCAAAGAGTGCCGGCAGCTCGACATCGCCCTGCATGCGCCGCTGCTCTGCGTGCGGACGCTCAACAAAACCAGTGATGGCGCGGTGGCGGAATACTCCGTCAGCCTGACGCGCGGCGACATGATCGAACTGACTCTGGAGCACTAATGGAACAGCAAACAGATCGCCAGCGCTGGCTGTCGGTACTGGCGCACAGCAGCGCCGCCTTGCTTGAAGCGCACTGGCAGGCGCTTAGCCTCCAGCCCGAATTCACCCTGGTCCGTCCGGCAGAGATTGGGCTGACGCGACTCCAGGCGCGGATGGGCGCTACCGGCAAACGCTTTGTCATGGGCGATGCCACGGTGACACGTGCGGTGGTGCAACTGAGCGACGGTACCCTGGGTTACAGCTATCTGCTGGGGCGCGACAAAGCCCATGCCGAACGCTGCGCCCTGCTGGATGCGCTGTTGCAGCAGCCGGAAACACGGCAGTTGCTGGAAGAGAAGATTATTACCCCGCTGGCGGCGTGGCGCGAGGAGCAGCGACAGCTGCGCGCCCGTGAAATCGCCAGCAGCAAAGTGGATTTCTTTACGCTGGTTCGCGGAGATAACTGATGACTTTACTGGCAAGTTTTAACCATCCGGTCGCGGATGCGCAGCGTGCGTTTCGCCGTATTTTGAAAGCGATGAGCGAGCCGGGCGTGATGGTCTCGCTGCCGCTGCAGCAGGGCTGGGGCGCACTGTCACCGGCGGCCACAGCATTGCTGCTGACGCTGGTCGATCAGGAAAGTCCGGTCTGGCTGGATGCGCAAATTGACAATGAACAGCTGCGTAACAATCTGCGCTTCCATACCGGTGCACCCATCACTACGCAGCAGGACGCCCCCTTCGCCCTGAGCCATGCAACAGCGCAGCCCGATCCGACGCAGTTCGCGGCGGGTGACAATATGTCGCCGGAGAAAAGCACCACGCTGATTATCGAAGTGCCGTCGCTGAATGGCGGATTAACGCTGCGCCTCTCCGGCCCTGGCCTGCGGGAAACCCGTGCTATTGCACCACAGCTGCCGGAAAGCGTGCTGGAATATCTGCGCACCCGTCCGCATCCGTTCCCGCAGGGCGTGGATCTGATCTTCACCTGTGGCGAAGCGATCATGGCCGTGCCGCGCACCACCGTTGTGGAGGTGTGCTGATGTATGTCGCGGTGAAAGGGGGCGAAAAAGCCATCTCTAATGCCCATCAGTTACAGGCCGATCTGCGACGGGGCGATCGGGCAGTAGCGGAACTCGGCTGCGATCAGGTGGCGCAGCAGCTGGGGCTGGCGGTGGATCGGGTAATGACCGAAGGCGGCATATACGATCCTGAACTGGCGGCGCTGGCGATTAAGCAGGCCAGTGGCGATCTGGTCGAGGCGATTTTTCTGCTGCGTGCCTATCGCACCACGCTGCCACGTCTGGCAGAGAGCACGCCGCTGGCGACCGGTTCGATGCGCATCGAACGCCGCATCTCGGCGGTCTATAAAGATCTGCCGGGCGGCCAGGTGCTGGGGCCAACCTATGACTATAGCCACCGTCTGCTCGACTTCACCCTGCTGGCAAACGGTGAAACGCCTGCCGCGCCGCGTGACGACCGTTCGGTGCCGGATCAGTGTCCGCACATGTTCAGCATGATGACTGAAGAAGGACTGGCCACCGCCGAGAGTGATGACGGCAGCGAGCCGGTTGATATCACCCGCGAGCCAATGCGCTTTCCTGCTTCGCGCGCTGCACGGCTGCAACAGCTGGTGCGCGGCGATGAAGGTTTTCTGCTGGCGCTGGGCTATTCGACCCAGCGCGGCTATGGCCGTACCCATCCCTTTGCCGGCGAGATCCGCACCGGCTATCTCAGCGTCAGCATCTGTCCCGAAGAGCTGGGCTTTGAGCTGGAGATTGGGGAAGTGCTGCTGACCGAATGTGAAATGGTCAACGGCGTCGCCCACAGTGATGACGCCGCGCCGCAGTTTACCCGTGGCTACGGGCTGGTGTTTGGCCGTGCCGAACGCAAGGCGATGGCGATGGCGCTGGTGGATCGGGCGCTGCAAAGCCGCGAGCAGAATGAGCGCGTGACCAGCCCGGCGCAGGACGAAGAGTTTGTGCTGTCGCACGCCGACAACGTCGAAGCCGCGGGCTTTGTCTCGCATCTCAAGCTGCCGCACTACGTCGATTTCCAGGCTGAGCTGGAGTTGCTGAAACAACTGCAGCACGATTATCAGGAGCGCAACCATGGCTGAACTCACCGGCTATAACAATGGCTATCTCGATGAGCAGACCAAACGCACCATCCGTCGCGCCATCCTGAAAGCGGTGGCGATCCCCGGCTATCAGGTGCCGTTCGCCGGACGCGAGATGCCAATGCCTTACGGCTGGGGTACAGGCGGCATCCAGATTACCGCCAGCGTGATTGGCGATCAGGATGTGCTGAAGGTGATCGATCAGGGCGCTGATGACACCACCAATGCGGTGTCAATACGTCAGTTCTTTAAGCGGGTCAGCGGGGCCGCAACCACCGAACGCACCGCCGATGCCACCCTGATCCAGACCCGGCACCGCATCCCGGAAACGCCGCTGGAGGAAGACCAGATCCTGATATTCCAGGTGCCGATTCCAGAGCCGCTGCGTTTTATCGAACCGCGCGAAACCGAGACCCGCACCATGCATGCGCTGGAGGAGTACGGCATCATGCAGGTGAAGCTGTATGAAGATATCGCCCGCTATGGCCATATCGCCACGACCTACGCCTATCCGGTCCGGGTTAACGATCGCTACGTGATGGATCCGTCGCCGATCCCCAAATTCGACAACCCGAAAATGCACATGATGCCCGCGCTGCAGCTGTTTGGTGCCGGGCGTGAAAAGCGCATCTACGCCTTGCCGCCTTATACCCGCGTGGAGAGCCTGGACTTCGACGATCACCCCTTCACCGTGCAGCAGTGGGATGAACCCTGCGCGCTGTGCGGATCGCGCCACAGCTACCTCGATGAGGTGGTGATGGACGATCAGGGAACGCGGATGTTTGTCTGCTCCGACACCGACTTTTGCCATCAGCAGCAGGAACAGCAACATGCACAGTGAACAGCCGCTGCTTGCGGTGAACCAGCTCACCCATCTTTATGCGCCGGGCAAAGGGTTTGAGCAGGTCAGTTTTGATCTCTGGCCTGGCGAAGTACTGGGGATTGTCGGCGAGTCCGGCTCCGGTAAAACCACGCTGCTGAAGAGCCTGTCGGCCCGTCTGACGCCGCAGCAGGGCAGCATTCACTATCAGAACCGCGACCTCTATGAGATGAGTGAAAGCGACCGCCGTCGCCTGCTGCGCACCGAGTGGGGCGTGGTGCATCAGCATCCGATGGACGGGCTGCGTGCGCAGGTCAGCGCGGGCGGTAACATTGGCGAACGGCTGATGGCGACCGGCCAGCGGAACTATGGCGACATCCGCGCCGAGGCGAGCCGCTGGCTGCAGGCGGTGGAGATTGATGCCAGTCGCATCGACGATCTGCCGACCACTTTTTCCGGCGGGATGCAGCAGCGTCTGCAGATTGCCCGCAACCTGGTGACGCAGCCTCAGCTGATGTTTATGGATGAGCCGACCGGCGGGCTGGATGTCTCGGTGCAGGCGCGACTACTGGATCTGCTGCGCACCCTGGTGCGCGAGCTGAATCTGGCGGTGGTGATTGTCACCCACGATCTCGGGGTGGCGCGACTGCTGGCGCATCGCCTGCTGGTGATGAAACAGGGGCGGGTGGTGGAGAGCGGTCTGACTGACCGTGTTCTGGACGATCCTCATCATCCTTACACTCAACTGCTGGTCTCTTCGGTGCTCAACTAAATGACAACGCTCACTCCGCGCCTGCGGGTAGAAAATCTGTGTAAAACCTTTGTGCTGCACAACCAGAACGGCGCGGCGCTGCCGGTGCTGCACAACGCCAGCCTGATGGTGGGCGAGGGCGAATGCGTGGTACTGCACGGTCATTCCGGCAGTGGCAAATCCACGCTGCTGCGCGCGCTTTACGGCAACTATCAGCCCGACAGCGGTCATATACGGGTTGCACATCAGGGTGAATGGATCGACATGGCGCAGGCATCAGCGCGCCAGATTATCGCCCTGCGTCGCGACACGCTGGGCTGGGTCAGCCAGTTTCTGCGGGTGATCCCACGCGTGCCGACGCTGGAGATTGTGATGCAGCCGCTGCTGGAGCGCGGCGTTGATCGAGAATTCTGCGAAGCGCGGGCCGCCGAACTGCTCAGCCGGCTGAATGTGCCGCAGCGTCTCTGGTCGCTCGCCCCGTCTACCTTTTCTGGCGGTGAGCAGCAGCGCGTGAATATCGCACGCGGCTTTATCGCCGATTATCCGGTGCTGCTGCTGGATGAACCCACTGCCTCGCTCGACAACGTCAACAGCGAGGCGGTGGTGAGCTTAATTGAACAGGCGCGCGCACGTGGTGCCGCCATCGTCGGTATTTTTCACGATCGGGCGGTGCGCGAGCGGGTCGCCGACCGGCTGCACCTGATGCACCCGATCGACACAGGAGTGCAGGCATGATCATCAATAACGTCAGACTGGTGCTGGAAAATGAAGTGGTCAGCGGGTCACTGGAGTTCCGCGATGAGCGCATTAGCAGCTTCAGCGAAACCACCAGCCAGCAGCCCGGTGCGCTGGATGGTGAAGGTGCCTGGCTGCTGCCAGGTCTGGTGGAACTGCACACCGATAACCTCGACAAGTTTTTCACCCCGCGCCCGAAAGTGGACTGGCCCGCACACTCGGCGATGAGCAGCCACGATGCGCTGATGGTTTCCAGCGGCATTACCACGGTGCTGGACGCGATCGGCGTCGGGGATGTGCGCGACGGCGGGCACCGGCTGGATAACCTCAGCAAGATGATCAACGCCATCCGCGACAGCAACCGCAAGGGACTGAACCGGGCTGAGCATCTGCTGCATCTGCGCTGTGAACTGCCGCATCCTACCACTGCGCCGCTGTTTGAAGCGCTGATGGGCACGCCGGAGCTGGCGCTGGTGTCGCTGATGGACCATTCGCCGGGCCAGCGTCAGTACGCGTCGCTAACCAAATATCGCGAATATTATCAGGGTAAATATCAGCTTAATGACGCCGAGATGGATCAGTTCGAGCATGACCAGCTCACCCTCGCGGCAGCGTGGTCGCAGCCCAATCGTCAGGCGATTGCCGGACTGTGCCGGGAACATGGCATCGCCATTGCCAGCCATGATGACGCCACCGCCGCGCATGTGGAAGAGTCCCATGCGGCAGGCAGTCGCATTGCGGAGTTTCCGACCACGCTGGAAGCTGCACGTGCCTCACGCTATCGCAACATGCAGGTGCTGATGGGTGCACCCAACATCGTGCGCGGCGGCTCGCACTCCGGCAACGTCGCCGCCTGGGAACTGGCGTCACACGGCTTGCTGAACATTCTGTCGTCCGATTACTACCCGGCCAGCCTGCTGGATGCCGCGTTCCGGCTGGCGGATGACGAGCGCAACAGCCTGGGCATGGCGCAGGCCATCGCGCTGGTGACCTGTAATCCGGCCCGCGCATTAGGATTGGAGGATCGCGGCGTCATCGCGGAAGGTTGCCGCGCCGACCTGGTGCTGGCGCACACCGCACACGGCTACCCGCACGTGCGGCACGTCTGGAGCAAAGGCCGGCAGGTGTACTGATGGCGCGGCTGATCTGGCTCACCGGTCCCTCCGGCTCCGGCAAGGATAGCCTGCTGGATGCGCTGCGGGAGGCACCGCCGCCCAAACTGTTGATCGCCCATCGCTACATCACCCGCGCCGCCGATGCGGGCGGTGAAAACCATGTGGCACTCACCGAGTCGGAGTTTGCCCGCCGCGCCGCGCTCGGTCTGTTTGCCGTAAGCTGGGAAGCCCACGGTTTCCGCTACGGCATTGGCTGTGAGACAGAACAGTGGCTGCTGCGTGGACAGAATGTGGTGGTGAACGGGTCGCGGCTGCATCTGGCTCAGGCACAGGCCCGCTTTGGCTCACAGCTGCTGCCGGTCTGTCTGCAGGTGTCGCCCGCTGTGCTGGCGGCGCGGCTGCGTCAGCGTGGACGGGAAGATGAGGCGGAGATTGCCCGGCGGCTGGCGCGTGCTGCCCAGCCGCAGCCCGACGGCTGTCTGATCCTCAACAACGACGGCGCGCTGGCGGAAACCGTCTGCCAGCTTCGCCAGATACTGGAGGCGCATCAATGACATCGACTTTTCCGGCACGGGCAGTAAGCGCCCGGCAGCGATATACGCGACCAGGAGCGCATCCATGAAACTCACTTTTCTTGGCACTGGCGGTGTGACTGCCGCGCCGCTGCCGGGCTGCGACTGTCACGCCTGTCAGCGGGCGCAGCGTAACAGCACTCATGCACGGGCGCCCTGCAGTGCGCTGATTGAGTCTGGCCACGAACGCATCCTGCTGGATGCCGGTCTGCCGCTGCTGGCATCACGCTTTCCGCCTGGCTCGCTGACCCGCATTCTGTTGACGCATTATCACATGGATCATGTTCAGGGCCTGTTTGCGCTGCGCTGGGGCGTGGGCGCGCCGATTCCGGTCTGGGGACCGCCCGATCCGCGTGGCTGTGACGATCTCTACAAACACCCTGGCCTGCTGGATTTCCGTCCCGCTTTAACCCCTTTTGTGGCGCATGCCTTTGGCGAGCTGCAGGTTACGCCGCTGCCGCTGCAGCATTCAAAGCTGACGCACGGTTATCTGTTTGACTGGCATGACACCCGGCTCGCCTGGCTGTGTGATACCTGCGGACTGCCGCCCGACACCGCCGACTTCCTGCGCGGCCAGCCGCTGGATCAACTGGTGATTGACTGCAACGATCCACCCCGTGCAGAGCCTCGAAATCACAATGATCTGACCCAGGCGCTGGCGATAGCAGAGAGGCTCAAGCCGCGTCAGACCTGGCTCACTCACCTCAGTCATGAGATGGATAACTGGTTAGCCGAAAACCCGTTGCCAGAAGGCGTGCTGCCAGCCCGTGACGGCCAGACTTTGCTGTGCGGCGCGCACTGGCCTGTCACGGTTTGATCATCTGGCTGTCATCTCGTGTTCATCGCGTCACGCCTTAATAACCGGCAGAACGCAATCAGCGATGACGGAGAACACCATGGCACAGGCACTTCTGAAAACGGTGGTCGACAACGATCTGCCACCGGCCAGCCTCAGCGGACAAAAAGTGTTGTCGGTGCAGAAACTGAGTAAAGCCTATGGCGACACGCAGGTGCTGGATCAGGTCAGTTTCGACCTGCACGCCGGTGAGCTGGTGGCGGTGATTGGCCGCTCTGGTGCGGGTAAATCGACACTGCTGCACATGCTCAACGGCACAATTAACGCGACGTCCGGTGCGATTATCAGTCTGCATCAGGGCGAAGCAGATCGTAACGTGGTCACGCTTAACAGCCGCCAGCTGCGCGAATGGCGCAGTCAGTGCGGCATGATCTTTCAGGATTTCTGTCTGGTGCCGCGCCTCGACGTGCTGACCAACGTGCTGCTGGGCCGCCTGAGCCAGACCAGCACGCTGAAATCCTTCTTCAAAATCTTTTCTGACCAGGACCGCGCGCACGCCATCGAACTGCTGCAGTGGATGAACATGCTGCCGCAGGCGCTGCAGCGGGCCGAAAATCTCTCAGGCGGACAGATGCAGCGCGTGGCGATCTGCCGCGCCCTGATGCAGAACCCCAAAATCCTGCTGGCTGATGAGCCGGTGGCCTCACTCGACCCTAAAAATACCAAACGCATTATGGATGTGCTGCGCCAGGTCAGCGAGCAGGGCATCAGCGTGATGGTCAACCTGCACTCGATTGAGCTGGTCAAAAGCTACTGCACCCGGGTTATTGGCATTCAGCGCGGTGTCGTGCTGTTTGATGGCCATCCTTCCCGACTCACCGACAGCCTGTTGCACCAGCTGTACGGCGATGAACTTAACCAAATCCATTAACGTCCACAGCAAGAGAATAATTCCGAATGAAACTGACTTCTTTAGCACTTCTGACCAGTGTCATGGCGTTTGGTGTCAGCGCAGCGGATGCGCCGAAACAGCTTAATCTGGGGATTATGGGCGGGCAGAACGCCACCCAGCAGATTGGCGATAATCAGTGTGTAAAAACCTTCTTGGATAAAGAGCTGGGTGTGGATACCCAGATGCGCAACGCCTCTGACTATTCCGGCGTGATTCAGGGCCTGCTGGGCGGCAAGATCGATATGGTGCTGAGCATGTCACCGGCTTCGTTTGCGTCGGTCTACATTCAGGACCCGAAAGCGGTGGATGTGGTGGGTATTGTCGTCGATGACAAAGATCAGTCACGTGGCTACCACTCTGTCGTCATCGTTAAAGCGGACAGCCCGTATAAAAAGCTGGAAGACCTGAAAGGCAAATCATTCGGTATGGCCGATCCCGATTCGACGTCCGGCTTCCTGATGCCAAACCAGGCGTTTAAGAAGATGTTCGGCGGCACGGTGGATGACAAATATAACAACTTCTTCTCCAGCGTCACTTTCTCTGGCGGTCATGAGCAGGACATCCTGGGCGTGCTGAATAACCAGTTTGATGGCGCAGTCACCTGGACGTCCCTGGTCGGTGACTACAACAGCGGTTACACCTCTGGCGCCTTTGGCCGATTGATCCGCATGGACCATCCGGACCTGATGAAGCAGATCCGCATCATCTGGCAGTCGCCGCTGATCCCTAACGGCCCGGTGCTGGTCAGCAACAAGCTGCCCGCTGACTTCAAAGCGAAAGTGGTGTCGGCGATTAAAAAACTGGATAAGGACGATCACGCCTGCTTCGTAAAAGCCGTGGGTGGTGAACAGCATATCGGTGAGGCGACGGTCGCTGACTATAAAAACATCATCGATATGAAACGTGACCTGATGAAAGGCAGCCGCGGCTAAGGCCGACGGTGCCCTGACTTTCCCCGTCGAGGCGGGGAGAGCGGGACGCGGCAACCCCGCCTGCGTCCCGCTGCTTTAGCGCCGGAGATCCTCCTTTGACCGAATTCGAACACTACTACCAACGCATCCGACGCCAGCAGAAACGTGACACGCTGCTCTGGTCACTGCTGCTGGTGGCACTCTATCTGGCGGCGGGCAGGGTGGCAGAATTTAATCTGCTCACCGTCTGGCAGTCGCTGCCGCACTTTTTTGACTATCTGCATGAAATCCTGCCGGTGCTGCATCTGCCGCTGCTGTTTGCCGATGGCAAAACCGAAGGTTCGCTGGCCTACTGGGGCTACCGTCTGCCGATTCAGCTGCCACTGATCTGGGAAACGCTGCAGCTGGCGCTGGCTTCGACGCTGATCGCGGTGGCCATGGCGGCGGTGCTGGCCTTTTTCGCCGCCGACAACACCCAGACGCCGGTCAGCGTGCGGATGACCATTCGTGCCTTTGTCGCCTTTCTGCGCACCATGCCGGAACTGGCGTGGGCAGTGATGTTTGTGATGGCCTTTGGCATTGGGGCGATCCCCGGCTTTCTGGCGCTGGCGCTGCACACCGTGGGCAGCCTGACCAAGCTGTTTTATGAGGCGATTGAGTCGGCATCGGATAAGCCGGTGCGCGGCCTGGCCGCCTGTGGCGCCAGCAAGCTGCAGCGGATGCGCTTCGCCTTCTGGCCACAGGTTAAACCGGTCTTTCTCTCTTACAGCTTTATGCGACTGGAAATTAACTTCCGCTCTTCAACCATCCTCGGGCTGGTTGGCGCGGGCGGCATCGGCCAGGAGCTGATGACCAATATCAAACTGGACCGCTACGATCAGGTCAGTATCACGCTGCTGCTGATTCTGATTGTGGTATCGCTGCTGGATACGCTATCTGGCCAGCTTCGTCGCCGTGTGACAGGAGATCGGACATGATGAGCCACGTACCTGATGTCACGCTAATGAAGCAGCAGCATCGTGAACTCTTTGCCGCGCAGCCGCGCTATCTGCGCCGCATAGGGCTGATGGCGCTGGCGGTGCTGCTCTACTATCTTTTTTTCTTTTCCGTATTTGGCCTGGAATGGTCGCGCCTGCTGATGGGCTGCCAGCAACTTGGACGCTATTTCCTGCGAATGTTTGTCTGGCATGACTTCATGAACTGGCCGTTTGGCTACTATTTTTCGCAGGTCGGGATTACCCTGGGGATTGTGTTCGCCGGGACGCTGACCGCCTCGCTGCTGGCGCTGCCGCTCTCGTTTCTGGCGGCACGCAACGTAATGCACGATGGCGCGGCAAAACCGCTGGCGTTTCTGATGCGCCGTGTGTTCGATGTGTTACGCGGCATCGACATGGCGATCTGGGGGCTGATATTCGTGCGTGCGGTCGGCATGGGGCCGCTGGCCGGGGTGCTGGCGATTATCCTGCAGGATGTCGGTCTGCTCGGCAAACTCTACGCCGAAGGGCACGAAGCGGTGGAGCGATCGCCAGGTCGCGGACTGAGTGCCGTGGGCGCCAACAGTTTGCAGAAACACCGCTTCGGCATCTTTACCCAGTCATTCCCGCAGTTTCTGGCGCTGAGCCTTTACCAGATTGAGTCCAATACCCGCTCGGCAGCGGTGCTGGGCTTTGTCGGCGCGGGTGGTGTCGGTCTGGTCTACGCCGAGAACATGCGCCTGTGGAACTGGGATGTGGTGATGTTCCTGACGCTGATCCTGGTGGTGGTGGTGATGGTCATGGATGTGATCTCCAGCCGCCTGCGTAAGCGCTACATCAGTGGGAAACCGGTGCCGTTGTGGCAGCCTGCTGCGCGCGATTAAGCCGTTCGCTGCGCTGCCAGGCGCGCTGTAGCGCCTTCACCAGTTGTGCCTGCTGCCAGGGTTTCGCCAGCCGTTCACACAGCGGCAGCGTGACCGGCTGGTGGCGCAGATCCTGACCGCTGATAAGCAATGTCGCCAGCTGTGGCCAGTTCTGATGGGCCTGCCGGATCACCTCTGCGCCGTTAATCTCGCCGGGTAGCATCAGGTCGCTGATCAGCAGGTCGATATCCGGTGTCTGGCGCAGCAGCGCCAGCGCCTCTTCACCGTCGCCACATTCCAGCGTCAGATAACCCAGCTGATGCAGATGCTCGCACAGTGTCTGCCGTACCGCCGGTTCATCATCCAGCACCAGCACCAGCCGGTTACTGGCCGCTTCAACATCTGCTGCAAGGTCAGCCTCACCGGGCACAGGCGGTGGCGGGGCGATAACGGCGGCTTCCGCTGCGCGCGGCAACAAGAGACGCACCGTGGTGCCCTGGCCCGGCGCAGTTTCCAGTTCTATCTGTCCGCCTGACTGCCGCACAAAGCCGTAAACCATGGACAGTCCAAGCCCGCTGCCACTGCCGGTCGCTTTGGTGGTAAAGAAAGGCTCGAAAACCTGTTCGCGCACGTCGGCGGACATGCCGCAGCCGTGGTCGATCACCTCAATTGTGACGCGGTCACGTTTTTCTCCCCCCTCCAGACGACGCTGATTCCAGATGCGCAGCCGGATTTCGCCGTTTTGCTGGTGCATGGCATCGCGCGCATTCACCACCAGATTCATCAGCGCATTTTCCAGCTGGCTGGCATCGATCCAGGCGGGCCAGCCGGGGCGCTGGGCATCAATAACCAGCTGCTGTCCCGGCAGCAGCGAGTGCTGAAGCAACCCCTGCAGGTTATCCACCAGCGTCACCACCGACACCGCGCGCGGATAAAGCGCCTGTTTGCGTGAGAAGGCCAGCAGGCGCTGCGTCAGCTGGGCGGCGCGATCGGCCGCCTGCCGCGCCCGCTCAATGCGGGTGGCGAGGGGGCCGGGCATCAGCTGGCCTTCAGTCAGCGCCAGACTGCCGATAATCACCGCCAGCAGATTGTTAAAGTCGTGCGCCAGCCCGCCGGTCAGCTGACCGACCGCCTTCATCTTCTGGCTGTGCTGGAGCGCTTCTTCCAGGGTTTTACGTGAGGTGCGGTCCAGCACGGTATTGACCATGCCGCGCCGCGGAATCGGGCTAAAGCGCAGTTCCAGCGTACGGCCATCGGCCAGACGGATCTCCTGCTGCTCACCGGGATCGTGCAGATCCACCGCCAGCGGTGCCAGCAGTTGCTGATAGTGGACGCCACGATGGACCTCACGCGGCGAAAGGCCGAGCAGTTCGGCATACTGCGCATTCCACACCACCAGCTGACCATTGTGATCAAACAGGGCAAAGCCGTCGCGCATCGCCAGGAAGGTGGACTCCAGCTGGTTACTCTTCTCTTTCAGCAGCCGTGAGGTGTGGGCCAGCGAGGCGGTATTTCGGGCAAAGACGTTAAAGGCCCGCGCCAGTTCCCCCAGTTCGTCACGCCGTTGCAGCCCCGGCACGCTGACGTTCTGTTCGCCCTGCGCCAGACGCGTCATCGCGCCGGCAATCGCTGTCAGGCTCGATCCGAGATTGCGGTAGATGTAGATTCCGGCATAGCCGGTAATCGCCAGCGCCAGCAGCACAAACAGCGCGATAAAGCCGATGATCGAATCAAGTTCGTGGTGAGTGGCCTGGGTACGCGCCTCACTTTGCAGCGCAACCTGCTGCACTGACGCATTGATATCGTCATTCAGCATCGCCACCAGTGCTTTAATCCGGTAGGTAGCATAGGCGATTGCCAGGTCGCTCTGCTCCAGCGCCTCCGCCAGCGGCAGCAGGCGTTGCTGGGTAATCAGGAGTCGCTGCACGTTCTCGCCCGTGACGCCCGTCAGCGGCACGCTGCGCCACTGCGTCATCACCTGCTGAAGCTGTTCAATGACGGCAATGGGCGTGGGTGTGCGAATGGCGATGGTGATCAGCCGTTCGGTTTGTTCGCGTAGTGCGGCATCCGGCAGTATGAGCTGTTCCCGCTGCACCAGCTGGTTGATATGGCTGAGCAGAATCTGGGTCTGCCACAGATCACTCAGCATGTTATTGCGCTGCAGATGCCGCTGATGGCCATTCAGCAGCAGGCTATTAATCGTCTGCTCCAGCATCAGGCTGCGGGCGCGGATCCGCGCGATGCGCTCCGGCTGACGGGCCGCCAGCGGTGCGCTGGCCAGCAGGCTCAGCGACTGCTGCAACGCCTGCTGATTCTGCTGCAGGCGCTGTGATTCGCTCTGATACTCCAGTGCCCCGACCACCTGCGACAGCCGCACGGCCGCCGTCGCCACATTGGCAGTATCGCGCGCCAGCGCCAGGCTGCCGTTCATATCTGCCAGCGTCTGCGCCTGGGCCTGTTCCTGAATCGCGCCGGCATGACGAAAGCCGATGATCGCCACCACGCTTACCATCAGCGTAACCGACACCACCAGCAGATTGAACATCAACAGGCGTCCACGCGCCCCGGCCTGCCACGGATAACTGCGCTGCATCCCACGACCTCTTAATCACTGCAACGATGCGCCGAGTATAGGAGCGTGATGTCGGGCGTTTATGACAAATATGAACGGCCGCTGACATTTTCCGTTTATCTGGCGTTGTTTTACTGGCGGCTATCCACAGTCCGCAGGAGCGAGGCGATGACAGCCACACCAATACTGGAAATGCGGGGAATTACCCGACGCTTCGGCAATTTTTATGCCCTGAAGGGTGTCGATCTCACGGTGTATCCCGGTGAGGTTCACGCGCTGATGGGAGAGAACGGCGCGGGTAAAAGCACACTGATGAAGATTCTGGCTGGTGCCTATACCGCCAGCAGCGGGGAAATTTTAATTGAAGGAAAGCCCTGGGCACTGAAAGGGCCGAAAGAGGCGCTGGCTGCCGGGATTACCCTGATTTATCAGGAGATCAACCTGGCACCTAACCTGACGGTGGCAGAGAACATTTTTCTGGGTAGCGAAATTGCACCCGGCGGGCTGGTAAAGCGGCGGCAGATGGCTGAAGAGGCGCAGCGGGTCATTGACCGGCTCGGCGCACAGTTCAGCGCCTGGGATTTAGTCAGTCGTCTGAGCATCGCCGAGCAGCAGCAGGTGGAGATCGCCCGTGCGCTGCAGCGCAACAGCCGCATTCTGGTAATGGATGAGCCGACCGCCGCGCTCTCTAACCGCGAAACCGAACAGCTGTTTGCATTAATCAAACGGCTGCGCAGCGAAGGCATGGCGATTATCTACATCAGCCATCGTATGGCGGAAGTGTATGAGCTGTCTGACCGCGTCAGCGTGCTGCGTGATGGGCAATATGTGGGCAGCCTGACCCGTGACCAGCTTAACGCCAGTGAACTGGTGCGGATGATGGTCGGACGCCCGCTCAGCGACCTGTTTAACAAAGACCGCGCGATCCCTTTAGGCGACATCCGGCTGGCGGTGAATCACCTTACCGACGGCGGCAAAGTGCATCCCAGCAGTCTGGCAGTGCGGGCCGGAGAAATTGTCGGACTGGCCGGGCTGGTAGGCGCCGGTCGCAGCGAGCTGGCGCAGCTGATCTTCGGCGTACATAAGCCGAAAGAGGGCGAGATCTGGATCGACGGTGAGATGGTCACCATTCATTCGCCGCGTGATGCGATTGCCCGTGGCATCGGCTTCCTCACCGAGAACCGCAAAGAGCAGGGACTGTTTCTGGAGATGGCCGCGCAGGAGAATATTGTGATGGCGACGCTGGAACGTGACGCCAGTTACGGGATGCTCAACCGACGCAAAGGGCAGACCATCGCCAATGAGGCGATCGCCTCACTCAATATTCGTGTTCCGCATGCTCAGGTCCGGGCGGGCGGTCTGTCCGGCGGGAACCAGCAAAAGCTGCTGATCTCGCGCTGGGTGGCGATTGGCCCGCGCATCCTGATTCTGGATGAGCCGACGCGCGGCGTCGATGTCGGCGCTAAAAGCGAGATCTACCGCATGATGCAGGAGATGGCGCGGCAGGGCGTGGCGATTTTAATGATCTCCAGCGAACTGCCGGAAGTGGTCGGGATGAGTGACCGCGTTTACGTGATGCACGAAGGCACCATCGTCGGTGAGCTGGAGGGCAGCCACATCAGTCAGGAAAATATTATGACGCTGGCAACCGGTGCGCACAGCGCGTCAACAGGCGAAATCTAAGGAGACCACCATGACACAACTGGCCCGCACCAAAGCGCCGACGCTGAAACGCGCCCTGATGGGCGATCTGCTGCAAACGGTGGGTATCCTGCCGATTCTGATCCTGATCGTGGCGGTATTTGGTTTCGTCACGCCAAACTTTTTTACTGAAGCCAACCTGCTCAACATTACCCGTCAGGCGTCGATCAACATTGTGCTGGCGGCGGGCATGACTTTCGTCATCCTCACCGGCGGTATCGATCTGTCGGTGGGGTCGATGCTGGGCACCACGGCGGTGGTGGCGCTGGTGGCGTCGCTGGACCCGATGCTCGCCTCCCTGACCATTCCGATGGCGCTGGGCGCGGGTCTGGTGATGGGGCTGTTCAACGGCATCCTGGTCGCCTGGGCCGGATTGCCCCCCTTTATTGTCACGCTGGGTACCTACACCGCATTGCGCGGAGCGGCGTATCTGCTGGCGAACGGCACCACGGTGATCAACTCCGATATTAACTTTGAATGGATTGGCAACGGCTATCTCGGGCCGGTGCCGTGGCTGATTGTGATTGCCTTTGCGGTGATTGCCATCTGCTGGTTCATCCTGCGTCGCACCACACTGGGCGTCCATATCTACGCCGTCGGTGGCAATATCCAGGCTGCACGCCTGACGGGCATCAAGGTTGGCGTCGTGCTGCTGTTTGTCTACGGCATGAGTGGCCTGCTGTCGGGGCTGGCCGGGCTGATGAGTGCCTCGCGGCTCTACAGCGCCAACGGCAACCTGGGCGTCGGTTATGAGCTGGATGCGATTGCCGCGGTGATTCTCGGCGGCACCAGCTTTGTCGGTGGTATCGGCACCATCACCGGCACACTGATTGGCGCACTGATTATCGCCACGCTGAATAACGGCATGACGCTGATGGGTGTCTCCTATTTCTGGCAGCTGGTGATCAAAGGCGCAGTGATCATCATCGCCGTCCTGATCGACAAATACCGTACCCGTCATCATGTGAGTTGAGGCTTAAAAGGGCGGATGCGTTATCTGGCCTCCGCCACCTAAAAAACGCCATTAAGTGGTTGGCACCTTGAAAACAGCAGGAGAAGGTCTATGCGTTTTAATCCGATTGTAACCGGGCTGCTGGCGGCAACGCTGTTCAGCACCGGCCTGGCTCAGGCAAAAGAACTCAAATCTATCGGCGTAACGGTCGGCGATCTGGCTAACCCCTTCTTCGTGCAGATCACTAAAGGCGCAGAGATGAAGGCGCGTCAGCTGGCGGGCGATAAAGTTAACGTCACGCTGGTCTCCAGCGGTTACGATCTTGGTCAGCAGGTCGGCCAGATTGATAACTTTATTGCAGCAAAAGTCGACATGATTATCCTCAACGCCGCCGACTCAAAAGGGATCGCCCCAGCCGTTAAACGGGCGCGTGACGCCGGTATCGTAGTGGTCGCGGTTGACGTGGCAGCCGATGGCGCGAATGCGACCATCACCTCCGATAACACCCAGGCAGGCGCAATGGCCTGTAAATATATCTCTGACCGTCTGAAGAACAAAGGCAATGTGGTGATCATCAACGGACCGCCTGTCTCTGCCGTGCAGAACCGTGTTGAAGGCTGCATGAACGAGCTGAAAACCCATCCGGACATCAAGCTGCTCTCCTCCAACCAGAACGCCAAAGGCAGTCGTGAAGGCGGACTGGAAGTGATGACCGGTCTGCTCTCGGCTAATCCAAAAATTGATGCGGTATTTGCCATCAATGATCCGACGGCTATCGGTGCGGATTTAGCGGCGAAACAGGCGCAGCGCAGCGAGTTCTTTATCGTGGGCGTCGATGGATCGCCGGACGGGGAAGAGGCATTGAAGCGTAAAAACTCACTGTTTGTCGCCACGCCAGCTCAGGACCCGCAGGTGATGGCTGCCAAAGCGGTTGAGATTGGCTATGACATTCTGCAGGGCAAACCGGCTCCGGATAAACCTGTGCTGATCCCGGTGAAGCTGATCGATCGTAATAATATCGGCAGCTATCAGGGCTGGACGGTGAAATAAGCGTTAGAGCGGCACCTTCGGGTGCCGCATTCAGGAGGCCAATATGCAACGTTCAGAGGTTAACGACTACCTGCAACATACCCGCGAATTTTTCCGGCAGCAGGATGTGCATCTTCCGTCCTGGGCCGATTACAGCATCCGTCAGTGGCGCGCGCAGGATCGTGAAGTGATACAGGAGATTCTGGCGCTGCGGCTGGGCTGGGATCTCACCAGTTTTGGTGCGGCTGATTTTTTTCAGACCGGATTGACGCTGTTTACTCTGCGTAATGGCTCCCCTGGCGGACAGCCCTGGCATAAACCCTACGCCGAAAAAATTATGCACGTACGTGAAGGGCAACTGACACCTATGCACTACCATCCGCGCAAGATGGAGGACATCATCAATCGCGGTGGTGGCAACCTGATTGTTGAACTGCATAACCGCGACGGAGACGGGCTGGCCGACTCGCCGGTGGTGGTGTCGCTGGATGGCATGCGACAGACCCATGGGGCCGGAACACAGCTGCGGCTTTCACCGGGTGAAAGTGTGACTTTGGAGGCGGGGATCTGGCACAGCTTCTGGGGCGAAAGCGGCTTTGGTGACGTGCTGGTGGGCGAAGTGTCGATGCCCAATGATGACGAGAACGACAATGTGTTTCTGACACCGCTGGCCCGTTTCAACCCGCTGGATGAGGATGAAGCGCCGCGCTGGCTGCTGTGTAATGACTATGCGCATGCCTTTCTCTGAGCCGCATTTATTGCGTTCATTCCCTGAATCTTTTCAATCAATCTCAGTGCAAAATCTCAGTGCAACATTGCCGGCCTCACGGCGTCAGGCCGCGCTGAGCGTGCGCTGTGTTCACCTCAATGATTTCGCGAGGTGTTCAGCGTTATTCAGCCTGAGTTTTCTGATACTGCGGGCGGGGGGCTCACCGAACAGGCGTGCATATTCACGGGTAAACTGCGTCAGACTTTCGTAGCCCACATCTGCCGCAACAGCGGCGACATTACCGGGGCGTAACATAAGCGTCTTGCGCGCCTCGTAAAGCCGGAGATGTTTTTGATACTGCAGCGGGGAAAGTCCGGTGCTGGCCCGGAAACCACGATGAAAGGCTGAGAGACTCATGCCCGCAATCGCCGCCATATCCTCAATACGAAGCGCGGCGGCATAGTGTGTACGCAACCAGACCAGCGCCTTTCTGATCTTCGCGAAATACCCGTTCACCTCTGCTGCCTGACGCAGTAAACCGCCCTGTGGGCTCAGCAACAGCCGATAAAGAATCTCGCGCTCTACTAACGGCGCCATCACCCTAATCTCGCCAGGCTTTGCTATCAGGCGCACCATCCGCAGCCAGGCATCCACCAGCGCCTCATCCACCCGATTGACTGACATGCCACTCTTTGTTTTGGGCGCATCGGTCATGGGCATCTGATGCAATAGTTCGCTGATAGCAGTGAAATCCAGTGTCAGGCGCACCGCCAGATAAGGTGAGATTTCACTGGCCTCTGTAATTTCGCCTGTGGCGGGCAGGTCGAACGACGCCGTGAACATCTCTCCGGCGGAATAGCGGAGAGAGCGTTCGCCCATCTGCAGCCTTTTTTCTCCCTGCAGTATCAGGCTGACGAAAGGCGAATAGATTTCCGGCGGCAGGGGCATCGGCTGACTGACGCGGTAAAAATCCACGCGCGGAATCGCCGTCGCCGTGAGTTCATCAGCCGTGCATGCCAGCATTTCATCTCTTATCGCATCAAGCCTGTTTATGGGACACCTCTCCGGCGGTTGCCGTGTGCAGAGTGAGAAAAGCAGTAACAGGCAAATTTTAGGCAGGATTACAGCCGCCGCACAATCGGCTGAGGATTATTCTCGCTCTCTGACCATTTTACTGGAGGGGATGACATGAGAATTGAGAACGCCGTGATTATGATTACCGGTGCATCGTCGGGCATCGGAGAAGCCACCGCGCGTGCGGCGCTGGAGGCGGGTGCGCAGGTTATTTTACTGGCACGACGCAAAGACCGCCTGGTTGCCCTCGTGGGAGAATCAGGCAAAGCACTGGCTGTGGCCTGCGATGTGACGCAGCCAGAGCAGATTGCAGATGCTGTCAGGCAGGGGATAGCACGCTTTGGCCGGATTGATGTGTTAATCAACAATGCCGGGCAGGGGTTGTTCGCGGCGGTTGAGGAGATTGCTGCAAGCGAGTTCAGAGCGCTGCTCGACCTGAATCTGATCGCGCCGCTGATGATGATGCAGGCGGTGATCCCGCAGATGCGGGCGCAGGGCGAGGGGTGCATTATCAACGTCAGTTCCGGTGCAACCCTGGCAACCTGGCCGGGATCGGCGGCCTATACCAGTTCCAAAGCGGGACTGAATATGCTCTCCGGCGTGGCACGGCTGGAACTGGCGGACGCCGGGATAACGGTATCTGCTGTTTATCCATTCATGACCGTCTCGGAATTTTACCAGTCGGTGAAATCGGGGCAGGACGTTGCGATTGCGCAGGCACAGCAGAGCGCCGCAATTGCGCATACGCCGCAGCGCGTGGCTGAAACGATTCTCACCGTCATTCAGAGCGGAGAGGCGCAGGTCGATCTGGTGCCGCGCGCCTATGGCGGAAGTTATGAGGGATGAGTACCGGCCAGCGGAACGCAGGCCGGGTAAAGTGATTCAGGCGATCTGGCTGGCGCGTAGCGCGGCTTCGGGTTTCATCACGTCAGCGGAAAAGACATAGCCCAGCCCGCGAATGGTGCGAATCAGGTCGGGCTGATGCGGGTTAGTTTCGATTTTGCGGCGCAGTCGCATGATCAGCACATCGATGGTACGGTCAAATACGTCCAGGCTTTCGCTGTGGGTCAGCTCCAGCAACTGATCACGGGTCAGTACTTTGCGGGCATGGCGCACCAGCGCGTGCAGCAGGCTGTATTCTCCCTGGGTCAGCGGCACCAGTTCATGCTGCGGATTAAACAGCTGGCAGCGGCCATCGTCCAGTTGCCAGCCGCCAAAACGCCAGCCCGCCTGTTCGGGGTGAGCCTGCGCAATGCGTCCGCTGCGACGCAGTGCTGCACGGGCGCGCGCCACTACCACGCGTGGATTAAAAGGTTTGGCAATATAGTCATCTGCGCCCATCTCCAGACCCACGACCATCTCCGCTTCCGAACCCATGCCCGTCAGCATAATCACCAGCACGTCCGGCCGCTGACGCTGGAGCTGCTGCAACACCAGCAATCCGTTGGTATCGGGCAACATCATATCCAGCATCACCAGCGAAATTTCCGGGTGTTCGCTGAGCATGGAGAGCGCCTCGCGTCCCTGATGACAGCTGTAGACAGTTAACAGATGTTCACTTAATGCATCCTGCAGGACGTCGCAGACAGCAGGATCATCATCCACCACCAAAATCGCTGGCTTCATGGCGCGGCCTCAATGTTACGAAGGAGTTAATTCTGGAGTCTACACAGGCCAGAAATGGTTGCTGAGGCAGCGTGCTGAAACGTGACCAGCTTCGCCTGTGAGAGTGCGGAAGCGTGCGCTGGCGCAGAGTTTTTCAGGGTGACGCATTTGCCGCAGGAAAACGATTGCGCGGAATCGGTGCATTGCACCATAATCGCGCCCTGTTTTGATTCGGAATCTTCTTAGGCGTGGCCGGCTCTGCCAGGTAATCGATTGCGTCGGCAGGTGGCATGGCAATTGCTTAGGCCAACAGGTTACACAGGGATTTCAGGCGGTTCTGGCAAGCAAGTATGCAGCGGCCAGGACAATGTCCCGGAAACAGAATAAATCAGCATGCAAACCCCTTTGGCAAGTGAGACTCCTGTCTCCTGTATCGAGAGATGATGATGTTAGAAAAACTATTCAAACTCAAAGCGCATAACACGACGGTTCGTACCGAGATTATCGCCGGGATCACCACCTTCCTGGCGATGGCTTATATTCTGTTTGTGAACCCGAGCATTCTGGGCGCAACCGGCATGGACAAGGGCGCGGTATTTGTCGCGACCTGTCTGGCGGCGGCGATTGGTTGTGTGCTGATGGGGCTGATTGCCAACTATCCGATTGCGCTGGCGCCGGGTATGGGACTGAACGCTTTCTTCACCTATACCGTGGTGCTGCATATGGGCTACACGTGGCAGATTGCGCTGGGTGCGGTGTTTCTTTCGGCGGTAATTTTCTTCGCGATGTCACTGTTTAAGATTCGTGAGTGGATTATTGCCAGTATCCCGCTGCCGCTGCGTGCCGGGATTGGCGCTGGTATCGGGCTGTTTCTGGCAATTATTGCGCTGGAAGGGGCAGGCATCGTGGTTGATAACCCGGCGACGCTGGTGGGTATTGGCGATCTGACTAAACCCGGCCCGCTGCTGGCAATGCTGGGCTTTGTGGTGATCGTGGTGCTGGAAGCACGCCGCGTAACCGGTGCGGTGCTGATCGGCATTCTGCTGGTGACCTTTATCTCCATGGGCATTGGCCTGTCGCCGTTCGCGGGCGTTTTCTCAGCTCCGCCATCGATTGCACCGACCTTTTTGCAGCTTGATATTGCCGGGGCATTTAACGTTGGCCTGGTCAGCGTGATTTTTGCCTTCCTGTTTGTCGATGTGTTTGATAACACCGGCACACTGCTGGGCGTGACCAAACGTGCCGGTCTGGCTGATGAGCAGGGTAACGTGCCGAAGATGGGCCGTGCGCTGATTGCCGACAGTGCCGCTGCACTGTTTGGTTCGCTGCTCGGCACCTCGACCACCACCAGTTATGTGGAATCGGCGGCGGGTGTGAGTGCTGGAGGCCGTACCGGCCTGACGGCGATCGTAGTAGGTGTGCTGTTCCTGCTGGCGCTGTTCTTCTCGCCGCTGGCTTCCAGCGTGCCGGTCTATGCCACCGCACCTGCGCTGCTGTTTGTGGCTGTGCTGATGACATCCGGTCTGGCTGATATTGACTGGAAAGATATTACTACCGCTGCGCCAGTCACCGTGACTGCGTTGACCATGCCGCTGACTTATTCTATTGCTAACGGCATTGCGTTTGGTTTCATTACCTGGACGCTGGTGAAGTTGCTGAGCGGTCGTGTGAAAGAGATAAATGCGGCGCTGGTGATTCTGTCGATTCTGTTTGTGATTAAGCTGGGATGGCTGAGTGCTTAGCTGTTGCCTGGCGGCAGGGATGTTACGCCTTGCGGCGGGCTGGCGCTGAGCGGGTTACGCTGAGAAGGTTACGCGCGCCAGGCGGTGGGGAGTTTCAGTTTGCCCGTGCAGGCGGACGCGTTAAGGGGCGTACGCCCGCCCCTTAACAATCCCGGCGTCCGGCAGCCTGCGCGCCCCGCGTTGCGGGGTGCCTTCGTCACGCCCTGCGGCCTGCGGACCGTCCGGACGCGCCATCCCTGGTGCGTTCCGTCCTTTCGCCGACGTCCTGTCGGCTCATCCTTGCCTCCGGTTGTTCCTCAGTGCTTCGGATGCCTCGGGGAAACCCCAGCCGGTAGGTTTCCTGCCCGGTGGGGGAGTTCAGGCCGCTGAAAGCGGGGGAAGAGCTGCACTGGTTTCGCTTTGCAGCGGGCCTGCTATGACAATGTTACGTTGCGCGGTGCCTGCCCACTGAGCAGGTTACGCCCGCCAGGCGGTGGGGAGTTTCAGGTTGCCTGTGCAGGCGGACGCGTCAAGGGGCGAACGCCCGCCCCTTAACAATCCCGGCGTCCGGCAGCCTGCGCGCCCCGCGTTGCGGGGTACCTTCGTCACGCCCTGCGGCCCGCGGACCGTCCGGACGCGCCATCCCTGGCGCGAGCCGTCCTTTCGCCGACGTCCTGTCGGCTCATCCTTGCCTCCGGTTGTTCCTCAGCGCTTCGGATGCCTCTGGTAAACCCCCGCCTTTAATATCCTGGTTTTTATCGGACATAGCGTTGTCTGGTGGTTTGAAAACCAGAGCTAATTTTGAAAACTATCAGCGGCAATGCACCAGCATTAAAAAGAAGAGGCAACATTTGATAGGGTGAAGAGCCATTCTTCCTGCCAGGCAGAGAGCCGCAGACAATCCTCCGGACTTACAGCGATGACGTACCCAATACAAACAGAAGAGATAAAAGCGGGGAAGGGAGGCCGTCAGAACCGCTGAGCGGATGAGGGATTTCAGGACGAGCGGCAGGGATGCCGCGAAGAGGCGGGTTCGCGCCAGGGATGGCGCGTCCCGCCGGTCCGTAAGAAATCCGGAAGAAGCGAAGGGACCGCGAAGCGGCGGTGAAGCAGGCCGGAGCCCGGGGTCAAGGGGGCGCGGCGACTGGCGCCCCCTTGTTGGTCGCCTGCAGAGGCGTAACTGAAACTGGCCAGCTCACCAGGCGAACGAAACCTTCTCATAGCCCGTTCGCGCAGCGAACACCCTGGCTTTAGCGTACGCAGCCCGCCAGGCGAACGAAACCCTCTCATAGCCCGTTCGCGCAGCGAACTAACACCAGCCCCAGCTCCGCAGCCCGCCCGTTCGCGCAGCGAACACTCCCCCTCGCCAGCGGCGAAAAACTTACCTGAAAGGCGGCTCATTGAACGTCCGCAACTTACGCGAATGCAACTTATCACCCTCGGCGCGCAGCAACTCAACCGCATGAATGCCAATCTGCAGATGCTCCGAAATCGCCCCTTCGTAGAAGCGGTTCGCCTGACCAGGCAGCTTAATCTCGCCGTGCAGCGGCTTATCCGAAACGCACAGCAGCGTGCCATACGGCACACGGAAGCGATAACCCTGCGCGGCAATAGTGGCGCTCTCCATATCGACTGCGACGGCGCGGCTCAGGTTAAAGCGCAGAGCCGACGCGGAGTAACGTAACTCCCAGTTGCGATCGTCAGTGGTCACCACGGTGCCAGTACGCAGACGCTGCTTCACCTCTTCGCCAGGCATATTACTCACAGCTTTTGTGGCGTCGTAGAGCGCGCGCTGCACTTCGGCAATGCTAGGCACCGGGATGTCTGGCGGAAGCACGCTGTCGAGCACGTGATCGTCACGCAGATAGGCGTGGGCCAGCACGTAATCGCCAATTCGCTGGCTCTCACGCAGACCGCCACAGTGACCAATCATCAGCCAGGCGTGAGGGCGCATTACCGCGAGATGATCGCAGATGGTTTTAGCATTCGACGGGCCGACGCCGATATTGATCAACGTAATACCACGGCGATTCGGCGAAGTCAGATGCCAGGCTGGCATCTGGTGCTTCTTCCACGCCAGATCAGAAAGCATCGACTCACTGTCGGCGGTGTCCGAGGTCAGCACTACATCGCCGGCACAGGCCAGGCTGTCGTAAGGGGTATTGGGATCACGTACCTGCTCAATCGCCCAGCGCACAAACTCGTCAACATAACGGGTGTAGTTAGTGAACAGCACAAACGGCTGGAAGTGCTCCACGCTGGTGCCGGTGTAATGACGCAGGCGGGCCAGCGAGAAGTCGGTGCGCAGTGCGTCAAAATGCGACAGCGGGAATTTGGCGTCAGCGTGGAACAGACCGTCGGTGGTCTCATCGCCAATCTGTGACAGCTCGGTGGTCGGGAAGTGGCGTGCAATACCGGCACTCATGGTGCGATCCAGTGACAGATCGGAGCCGTCGATCACGTAAGGATAGGGGATCTCCTGGCTGGACGGCACCACGTCAATCTCCAGCTGATACTCCTTCTCCAGCATTGCCAGCTGTTCCGCAATATAGTGACGCAGCAACGCCGGACGGGTGACGGTGGTGCTGTAACTGCCGGTGTGGGTAAAACGTCCCCAGGCACGTGTGCGGTTCTGCTGCGGGCCTTCGCCGTGCCAGGTGATGCGAAGCTCGGGGTAGACAAACAGTCCCGCTGCCCGATCGGCCTCATCCGGCAGCGTGCCGTTTTCGGTGAAGACTTTAATCGCCGCACGCAGCGCATCAACGGCACTGTCGTAGAGGCGTTCAAGTTCATCCAGCGCCTGCTGGCTGGTCAGGTTTTTCCGTAGTGTCGGCATGGTTTCTCCTTCCATTTTTTTCCGCAATTTGCCCCAAGCTTAGCGGGTTTGCTGCAGAGATTGGTGAAGAATCTGTGATTGCTGATTTTTCGCGCTAACGAAGCGGGAAATCTGAGCAGTACGGTTTTAAGGATGAGTCAGTCGCACTGAGTTCCGTTAAGTAAATCTTTACTATCAGACAGGATGATTAGCCGTCATTAACTGCGTTACGGATGACGAATGCGCCGTAAAGCAGCCTTATGCAAGCCGGCGGTAATCGATCATAACGTCAGGTAAATAATCAGAATTGCTACAGCGGACAGGGCGGTGAGGCAGAATCTGCCGTAACGGGATTAAAAAGTTTGTAACCATGATTAATTTGCGCCGGAAAGACTTTGCATATTTCTCAGCCCCCTATCATCATTAGATCTCCTATCCAGTCACTTCTGATTTGGTAATCCTTTGCAAAATCCCGGCGTAGCAGTGATGCAGGCGATCAGGCGCACGGCGTGGTATCCAAAACGCCGCTCTTATCGCACGCTCTACTGGCGTGAAATATCGCCACTGGCAGTGCCTATCTTCTTCGAGAACGCCTGTGTGTTGTTGATGGGCGTTCTGAGCACCTTCCTGGTCAGCTGGCTGGGTAAAGAGGCGATGGCAGGCGTGGGCCTGGCTGACAGCTTCAACATGGTGATCATCTCATTCTTTGCCGCCATCGATCTCGGCACCACGGTGGTGGTGGCGTTCAGCCTGGCAAAACGCAACGGGAAGCGCGCCCGCGCCGCCACGCGACAGTCGCTGGCTATGATGACGATACTTGCCTTTGTGCTGGTGATCGCCATTGAGTTCTGGGGCCATTTGATTGTCGATGCGATCGCCGGTGCAGCCGATCCCAAAGTGAAAGAACTGGCGCTGAGCTATCTGCAGACGTCCGCCTGGAGCTATCCGGCTGCGGCCATCACACTGATCGGCAGCGGGGCGCTGCGCGGTGCAGGCAACACCAAAATTCCGATGCTGATTAACGGCGGCATGAACATCCTGAACATCATCATCAGTAGCGTGCTGATTTATGGCTGCTTCTCGTGGGACGGTTTAGGCTTTGTCGGGGCCGGACTCGGACTTACCATCACCCGCTATATCGGGGCGATCGCGGTGATTTACGTGCTGATGATCGGCTTTAACGCCTCGCTGAAAATCACGCTATCGAGCTATTTCCGGCGCTGGAACAGCAGCATCCTGATGGAAGTTTTAGGCATAGGTGTGCCTGCCAGTATCGAGTCTGTGTTGTTCAACGGCGGCAAACTCCTGACCCAGGTCTTTGTTGCAGGGATGGGCACCAGTGAAATTGCCGGTAACTTCATCGCGTTCTCTGTTGCATCCCTGATCAACCTGCCGGGCAATGCGCTGGGCTCTGCATCCACCATTATTACTGGCACACGATTAGGCAGGAATCAGGTGTTCCAGGCGGAACGCCAGGTGCGGCATGTTTTCTGGCTGGCGACGGCATGTCTGAGTGCGATAGCGCTGTTGACCGTACCGCTGGCTGGGTTACTGGCCCGCTTCTATACCAGCGATCCGGAGGTGATAAACGTAACGAAGCACCTGCTCTGGCTTAACGCGCTCTTTATGCCGCTATGGGCCGCGTCCTGGGTGCTGCCCGCCGGACTTAAGGGCGCGCGTGATGCGCGTTACACCATGTATGTCTCAATGTTCAGCATGTGGTGCGCCCGTGTGGTGGCCGGTTATCTGCTCGGCATTGTGCTTGGGATGGGCGTCACCGGTGTCTGGCTGGGGATGTTCCTCGACTGGACGGTGCGCGGCATCTTCTTCTGGTGGCGGCTCAATAGCGGTAAGTGGCTCGATCGCTACCGGAAGATGATCGCCAAAACCGGTTAGCGTTCTGCTTACGCCTTCCCTGATTCTGGGGGAGGCGTTAAATCTCATTCCCGCCCCAAAAAATAACATCTCCGTCACATCTCCAGACTTCTGGTCCTAAATTCAGACAGTTGCACAAAGCCAGCCTCATCAGACGGGGTTAGCGTAATGCCTGCTGCGCACTGACGCAGAGACTACTTATCAAGGTGACCCTATGATCCGTCTCAAAACGGCGCTGGCACTTCTGCCGCTGCTGTGTAGCTGCCCGCTGTGGGCGACAACCTTTGTCTATGTGTCGAATGCTGAATCCGGCACCGTTTCCCGCTATCAGCTCAGTGAGGCGAACGGCAGCCTGAAATGGTGGGGCGATACGCCGGCCGGAAAAAAAATCATGCCGCTGGCGGCCAGCCCGGATGGTAAACATCTCTATGGTGCGCTGCGCAGTCCGCCTTATTCGATCATCAGCTGGCGCGTTACCGGGCCGCAGGGTGATTTGCAGAAACTGGCGGTAACGCCGGTTGCAGCCAGCTTCCCGTGGATTACCACTGATAAGAGCGGACGCTATCTGCTGGCCGCCTCCTATGACAGCGATATCGTCACCAGCAACCGGATTGATGACAAAGGGATTGTGACCGCGCAGGTCACGGGCGAAGTGAAAACCGGGCCCCATGCCCATTCCGTAATTACCGACGTCACTAACCATTCACTCTACGTTGGCAATCTTGGCGCGGATCGGGTGCTGCAATATACCTTTGCCAGTGACGGGGCCATCACGCCACTGGGCACCGGCTTTGTTCAGGGAGAGAAGAACAGCGGTGCGCGGCATTCGGTGATCTCGCCGGATAATCGTTTTCTCTATAACCTCACGGAAATGAGCGGCACCATCACCCAATTCCGGCGCGCGGCGGATGGCTCACTGACAGAGCTGAAACGCTGGCCAAATGCGGTGGCGAAGAAATATAACCTGCAGCATGGCGAGCAGCGCCCGGCGGGTTACAGCGATCCGACACCGCGCATCTGGGCGGCAGACATCAAAATTACGCCGGATGGGCAATTTATCTACGTGACCGAGCGCACCTCCAGCACCGTCAGCGGCTACCGGGTGGATAAACAATCCGGTGAGTTAACGCTAATCGGCAGCTGGCCGGTTGAAAAACAGCCGCGCAGTATAGCTATCGATGCAAAGGGCAAATGGCTGATCGTCAGCGGCGAGAAGAGTGCCGTGATTGGCAGTTACGCTATCGATCCTGCCAGCGGCGAACTGAAACGGGTCGCTGAAGCACCTGCTGGTAAAGGCGCGAACTGGGTGACGCTGATTACGCAGTAACAGACCTGTTTCTGGCGCTGACTAATCAGCCGGGCAGGCTGCTTATGCCATCTCCGGCATAAGCAGCGCAGAAATTTTTGCTTCAGATTGCGCGCACAAACAGGTTTACTCAGGTTATCAACCGATGCGGAGAACCTGAGATGAAACAGAAACTGATAGCCTGGTTTGAACAGCTGCTGAGTGGCCCCGGAGTGAGTCAGCATGGGCATGATATCAATGTCGAGCTGCTGCTGCCGCTGAGCCAGCTGTATGGGCTGGAATATTATCCGGCTGTGCATCGCTATCATGAAAAATAGTGGTTGTTGTGTTTTGTGTGTTTGAAGACCCGTAATCTGAGCGGGCTTTTTTACGCAAGGGGATTGAGAGGCTGAGTCCGTTGATGAGTAGAGGTTCAATTTGGCAAAAATGCACTCAGGCAAAACAATAATGACGTCTCCTGAACGTCTCTTACGCCACGAGTATCAATCTCAGATCTAAAAAGCCCGGCGTTTTTTCTTTGTGACAAGTTTGTGCCATAACGGCATCTACCGCTTATTGGCCAATAATGAAATGGAACAACCATTGCCAAAATGCATATCTGAAAAAGGGTGTGGGATGACGTGTTTTTAATTGAAAGGGGATAAATATGAAGGAAGGGATATCCAACGGGTATAAAGCAAAAAAGCAGATATCCGAAGATATCTGCTTTCTCTAATTCTGGCTCCTCTGACTGGACTCGAACCAGTGACATACGGATTAACAGTCCGCCGTTCTACCGACTGAACTACAGAGGAATCGTTTGAACGAGGCGAATATTAACGGCGTCGCTCTAAGGTGTCAACAGCAAAAAATACATTATCATTCAACTGGCTAGGTTTAACGCAAAGCGATCGGGATTTAAGCAGTTTGCGCCGTGTCAGTAGCGATCCGGGTCAGCGGATCCTGCTGATAAAACTGTCGCAGATGCTGATACATGGCGGGAAAGCGTTCTGCCAGCAGAACCGGGGCCGTAAAGAAATATTCTGAGAGCACAGCGAAGCACTCAGCCGGATCGCTGGCGGCATAAGGATCAATAGTGGCAGCCTGTTCGCCCACCAGCTCGACCTCACTCTCAATTTCTGCCATCGCGGCACGCAAATCCTTTTCCCACTGCGCCACGTCTCGCAGCGGTATCACCGGAACACCGCTGGTGTAACCACTGCCGCGCGCATCCAGCTTATGTGCCACCTCATGAATAACCAGATTAAAGCCGGAGAGGTCAAAGGAGTCCTGAATATCCAGCCAGTTGAGGACTACCGGTCCCTGTGTCCAGCTCTGTCCTGAGTGAACGGCAGGCGCACTGTGAACCAGCCCATGCTCATCCTGCCAGTGATCGTCGACCTCGAATGGCTCGGGATAGATCAGCACATCGTGAAAACCGTCCAGCCACTCCAGACCCAGCTTCAGGACAGGCAGAGAAAAGAGCAGGGCGATGCGCACGCTGCGCAGTTCATCAAGCTGTGCACCCTCGAGAGGCACCAGTTTTTTCTGCTGCAGAAAGCGCTTTGCCAGCTCAACCAACGCCTGTTGCTCGTCATTGCTGAGCAGGCTGAATACCGGCTGTGCCAGACCCTGCTGCCACGGTAATGTAGCCAGCATGTCGTCATGCGTTTTCCAGGGCCATTTAAACATCGCAACTCCCGCACAGAATCGGACTATTTCACTATCCTGACGCGGCAGATATAAAAATGCCAGCATCGAATGCTGGCACCAGTTGCTGGCTACAGGGCTGAAGGCTGTCTATTCAACCCGTTAGCGCGACCGTTGTCTGTGATTCAACCCGCAAAGCGCAGGGCTAAAGCATTAGTTGCGTTCGATGCGCTGAAATTCAATGACCCAGACCCAGGGATTCACTTCCCAGCTGGTCGCGCCGTACTGTTTTTCCCAGGCTTTGCGATACGCCTCTTTAGGCGATTCTGAGTTGGCGTTCATGGTGAAGAAGTTATTCAGGAAGTGCGAATCGGTCTGTACGCCCTCTGCCCGGATGTCATCTTCACTGATGTCCTGAATTTTCTCCGCGCGGACGCCGGTAATTTCGAGGTTGATACGGCTGGCCCAGCGAGGCATATGGATGGCGGTCTGCCAGCCAAACTCTTCGGCCTCTGGCGTACTCAGTGCATGCTGACCCAGCTCATTACTGTCGGCCCGATACTGGCAATATTCCGGCAGGCGAAACGGCGTCGGGTCACGTTCATATTCGGCCAGATCGCTCTCTGGCACCATTGGGCCACGCCAGGTTTCACGCACCCAGAGTATGTCACCCGGTTTGCCATAGGGGCATTGATAGCTGATGTCAGCCATCGACATCATTTTGTAGCCGTGCAGATGGTTAGCACTCACATCGAAGGCGTGCACGCCCTCGTGATGATCCTGTCCCGGACCGAAAGCCTGAGTTTTCATAATGCGCCGGGTTTGCGTTTGCTGGCCAACCAACAGGGCACGAACACGCTGTTCGGAAAAAAGAATCGGCCGTTCTTTCATTGATTACCTCTTTTTTATTAGTAGAACCCGGTTACTGCTGTAAACATCCATTCACGTCACATCTCAGAGTCATCATAAAAGCTTTAAATCATTTTGCTTAATAATTTGTCGCCTGACAGTCACTTTAAAGTTGTCACGTTGGGTATTAAAAAAACGCAAAATGCAAAAAGCGCACCAACGCTTTATATATCATGGACGCAACACGACGATTAGCCCGGATACAGTACGTTATAACGATAAAAATAGGAACCTTTTCAGACTTTTTCACCTGCTTTTGTGCACAGTTTTACAATTAAACACGTGACAAAAAAAAGTTAAACAGGGTCTGTATTATCGGTTAAACATCGACAAAACATTACAGCTGTTAAACTAATTTTCTTAGCAGCAATTCACTGAGGAAAGGCTGAAAACCGCCGAAATTGCGGTTATTGTGTAACAGAGATGCTATACAGATGATCCAGATCTCATTTTTCTGCCCGAAAAACTGGCAGCGCCGCTCTTTTCAACAGCACTGTAAAAAAAGTGTCATTAGCCAGTCGCTATGATGGCTTGCCGTTCGTGCACTGAACACGACAGAGAATCTGCTGTCGGTCACTACAGGGAGATAGACTATGTCACTCACACTCTGGCAATCTCGCTATGAAAGCTGGTTTCAGGCGAACTGGATCCACGACGACGGCGCGCACGATATTGCCCATTTACGGCGCGTCTGGATGAGCGCGCAGCGAATCATGACGGGTACACCCGCTGATCCATTGGTAGTGCTCACCGCCTGTTATTTTCACGATGTGGTTAATCTGCCAAAAAATCATCCGGAACGTCATCTCGCCTCAACCTATGCCGCCACGGAAACCCAGCGCATTCTGCAGCAGGACTTTCTCGATTTCCCTGCTGAGAAGATTGATGCGGTGATGCATGCCGTTAAAACTCACAGTTTCAGTGCTGGCATACCGCCTCAGACACTGGAAGCTAAAATCGTCCAGGATGCTGACCGGCTGGAGTCACTGGGCGCAATCGGACTGGCGCGCGTTTTTTACACGGCGGGTGCGCTGAATCGCCCGTTATTTGACAGTCAGGACCCGCTGGGCAGAGATCGCGAGCTGAATGATGTTAAGTGGACGCTGGACCATTTTCAGAAGAAGCTGTTGCGCCTGCCGGAAACCATGCACACCGAAACCGGCCGCATGTTAGCTGAGCATAACGCCGATTTCCTGGTGCGCTACATGGCGAAACTTTATGCCGAACTGCAGGGCAATCTGGTGGGGCTGGATGAGGGCGTACTGCGTGACTTCACCCCATTGAAAACTGAATATTAAATTTTTATGACAGTATATTAATCGAAACGGGCATCCGGTAGCGTGTAGCGATAACAAAAAGGAGCTGCCCGATGACCGAAACTGTTAATTTAACAATTAAAATTGATCCTGAGTTGAAAGAAACGATTAAACAGCTGGCGCTGGAAAACCAGATTTCAATGAGTCAGGAAATTGTGCAACGTTTGCAGGCCAGTCTGGAAACGCATCCCCATCCGGCGATTGATAATCAGGACATCACCGAAGAGGGGACTGAGGGATCAGGTGCCACTGACGTGAAATCCGATGGATTGAGCGCCAGCGAGTTGAAGCAGATTCGTCTGCTGCTCAAGAAACAGAGCAAGAAGAAGAAATAAAACAGAAACCCGTCGCAGGACGGGTTTTTTTATTTCAGAACCATTACGATTTCAGCTGACGTATATGTGGCAGCAGCAGCTGCGCGACTGCCGCAAACACCGGCACAACCACCGAGTTCCCAAACTGTTTATAAGCCTGCGTGTCCGAGACCGGAATGCGGAACGGCTCACGGCCAGGCACATCGAAGCCCATCAGACGGGCGCACTCGCGCGGGGAGAGACGACGGGGCCGTCGTGCCATATTGTCTGCATCCTGAAACGCTGCTTCGCCAACAGCGCTGTCCCAGCCGCGGTCAATCAGAATTTCTGAGCCATCTTTATAGTACCGCGCCGACAGCGTCCGCACGCAGCAATCAGGATTACGCGGATCGTTAAGACCAAAACCAAAGCCATTGCCTTTCGCTTTATGTTTTTTCGCATACTGGTAGAGGTAGCGCCATAACACCGGCGACAGAATATATTTGTCGTCTGGCGCGCGCTCCAGCAGGCTCTGCAGGCTGGGCACCTGCGCCGGATAGAAACGGCGAATGTCGCGTAGCGTAAAGTCCTGCTTCTTCAGGTCGCGGCGGATACCCACCAGCACAATGCGTTCGCGATGCTGTGGCAGAAAGTGACGCGCGTCGATCACTTTGGCGTCCGGGCTACCGGCTCCGGCATCGGCCACGTCATAGCCCAGCTCATCCAGCGTCTCCATGATAATGGCGAAGGTGCGGCCTTTATCATGGCTCTTAAGGTTTTTCACATTCTCCAGCACAAAGAAGGGCGGTTTCTTGGCGGCCAGAATACGGGCGACATCGAAAAACAGCGTGCCCTGCACCTGACACTCAAAACCGTGCGCGCGTCCCATCGCATTTTTCTTGCTGACGCCCGCCAGCGAAAAGGGCTGACAGGGAAAACCCGCCAGCAGTACCTGGTGATCAGGGATCGCCGCATCAATCGCGCGGTAAATCGCGTCGTCATCGGTCAGACCTTCCGGCTGGGTAACCTGACGGATATCGGTATTAAAGTGATGTTCCAGCGGATCGCTGTAGTGATTGGCTTTGTAAGTGCGAACCGCCTCTTTATTCCATTCACTGGTGAAGACGCACTTGCCGCCAATTGCCTCGAATCCTTTACGAATGCCGCCAATCCCGGCAAAAAGATCGATGAAACGAAACTCAGGATTATCATAATGGGCCGGTCGGGTCGGCAGCAGACTTTGCAGCAGCGACAGCTCCGCCTCGCACAACGGCGGCAAGGCGCTTTTACCCTGACGGATCCGGTTCAGCAGTGATGGCGTCCAGCAGGAAAACCCTGCCTGATGCAGGCGGGCCGTAAGATCACGAACTGAATAGATTGCCAGCACCTGCTGAACAAGCTCAGACGCGTCAGCAGATGAGGGTGCAGCAGAGAGTGGGGCAGCGAGAGCGGCGGAATGCATGCGTTTTTCCTTAACAGTAAGGCGCCTATGCTATCACTCCAGACGCTATGAGGAAATTGCCGGGATGTGCCCCGTGCCAGCGCCCCGGAAAGTTCTGTTTTTGCGGCATACTCTCCGAACTCATCCGGCGACAGCTTTCGCTTTTCGTGGCGCAGACTAAAGTTACAGAACCAGCAAAAAAGGAGAGGTTATGGCTGATGTTCACTCCAGCGAAACGCGCAGCAAAAATATGCGTGCTATTCGCGCTCAGGATACGGCCATTGAGCAACGTATTGCACTGTTGCTGAAAGACCGGGGATTCAGCTTTCGCGTGCAGGATAAAAACCTGCCGGGTCGGCCTGATTTCGTTCTGACAGAACAGCAGGCAATCATCTTTGTTCATGGCTGTTTCTGGCATCGCCATCACTGCTATCTGTTTAAGATGCCGGCGACGCGAACAGAGTTCTGGACCGGCAAAATCAACAGCAATGTTGAACGTGATCGGCGCTATGTGCGCCAGCTGCAGGAGGGCGGCTGGAAAGTACTGATCATCTGGGAGTGTGCGCTACGGGGCAAACTGCGCCTGACGGATCAGGATCTGCTGGAGCGGCTGGAGGAGTGGCTGATGGCGATGTCGGAGAGTGCCGAGGTCGACCATCAGGGTATTCATCATTACAACGCTGATTGCTAATCAGTAACATAATTGGTTAGATCTGCGCTTTCTCCGTGGCCAGGAGCCTAAATGAGCAGCATAAAACTGACGGTAAAACGCCTCTATCAGATTCGTGACGAGCGGATGGTTAACACCAAAGCGACTGCGCGGGTCTACTGCGGTGACAGGCTTATTGCCACGGAGGAGATTACCGGCATGACCGAAAGCCCAGTCAGCAAATATTTGCATGCTGAAGGCAAAGCAGGTGAGACGGTACGGGTGGAGTGGGATTGTGAGGGCATCGCAGAGATGACCGTTACGGAAATTGAGCGCTGCCCATGTTGTCAACATAACGAACCAGACTAAGGATAAGAATTTTGGCAGGCACCAGTTTACTGACTTTACTTGATGATATTGCAACACTTCTGGACGATATTTCCGTCATGGGGAAAGTGGCGGCAAAAAAAACCGCTGGCGTACTGGGCGACGATCTGTCGCTGAATGCACAGCAGGTCACCGGCGTAAAAGCCAATCGTGAGCTGCCTGTGGTCTGGGGCGTTGCCAAGGGCTCGTTCCTCAACAAACTGATCCTGGTGCCCATGGCGCTGGTCATCTCTGCGTTTGCGCCCTGGCTTATCACGCCGCTGCTGATGATTGGCGGGGCCTATCTCTGTTACGAAGGCGTTGAAAAGGTCATGCACACGCTACAACAGGATAAGCAGAGCAAATCACCGGAAGCGCGCAAGCAGCGACTTGACTCACTGGCTAAAGAGAATGCGGCCGAGTTCGAGAAGAAGAAGATCAAAGGGGCGGTGCGCACGGATTTCATTCTCTCTGCTGAAATTGTCGCGATTACCTTAGGGATTGTGTCGGACGCACCGCTGCTTAACCAGGTGATTATTCTGGCGGGCATCGCGATTCTGGTCACCATTGGCGTGTACGGCATCGTGGCCGCCATCGTGAAAATTGATGACCTTGGCTTCTGGCTGCGTGAAAAAACCTCGCGGCTTGCGCAGGGCATCGGCAGCGTGCTGCTGGCTGCAGCGCCCTGGTTGATGAAGATTCTTTCAGTGGTCGGCACCATCGCGATGTTCCTTGTGGGTGGTGGCATCGTGGTGCATGGCATTGAACCGCTGCATCACCTCATCGGGCAAGTCAGCAGCGGCTTTAACGGCTGGATCGCCATGCTCCTGAGTAATGGCGCAAACCTGGTGCTTGGTTTTATCATTGGGTCGATCGTGCTGTTAGTGGTTAACCTTATTGCCAGAGTGCGCGGAAAATCGGTATAAAGCGCACTGTGATTTACGGTCAGGAGAATGACGATGAACGACGACATGTTTGAATTTGATATCGACGCACAACTTGAGCAGGCTGAAGCGAAAGCGGAGAAAAAAGCCAGCGAAGTGCCGGATGATCTCGGCGACGAAGCCGATTGCGAAGGCTGTAAAATCTGACGTCAGCGTCAAGACTTCATCAAAGCGGATAAGTTTTTATCCGCTTTTTTTATTTTCCGCATATCCAGCTGATTAATTCCGAATTTGCCCTTTTTTTGCGTGCCTTAACAGGCAGGAACCTTCTTCGCCTGCTATAAAGAAAATAGTCACTCAGGTTAATAACACACAGGTAATCAAAGGAGCGCAATATGGTTTTCGCAATCAGTGAAGAAGTGCAGCACAAGGAACAGGGACAGACGATGGTGGTGACCGGCTTCGCGAGTGGCATGGTGGAATGCCGCTGGTACGACGGTTATGCTGTGCGCAGTGAAGCCTTTCGTAGTGATGAGCTGAGCGCCCTGAATCCTGAGCAACTGGCGAGCTAATAGCATACAGGCCTGTGGGTCCATTGACCCGCCAGGCCCGCTTAAAGTTTATTGATGGCCCGGCACGTCCCTGTGCCGTCCTGTTTCAGACATTCCCGTCGTTATCCTCTTCAACGGCCTGATAGATACGCTGCAGCACGTCCGGAAAAGCAGACTGGACACGGCTCCAGCTCGGTATAAACGGCTTATCGTTAGGTCGCTCAATAAAAGCCTGGCCCGCTTCCAGAATGGACTGGGTAAACATCTCTACTGCTGCCTCTTCCACATGCTGATCAAACTTCAGCCCGTTCATCGCCGCTTCGTGGTTATAGGTCTCCATCATATCCAGCGCATTACGGTAATAGGTTGCCTTCAAAACACGAAACGAGTCGCTGGTCAACGGCACACCCATGGTGGCGAGCTTACGCAGCAGTGACTGGACGATATCGCTGCTCATACGCTTCAGGCCGCCGGTGCCATCATCTTCCGCCAGTGGCTGATGCTTGTGATCGTAATTATCGGCGATTTCCACCTGGCACGACTGACGGGTGGTGTAGTTGCGGTAAATCTCTGACAGCACACCAATCTCAAGCCCCCAGTCGCCGGGGATTTTAATGCCGTTCAGCACATGGGTTCGCATAGCGAACTCGCCGGAGAGCGGATAGCGGAAGCTCGACAGATAATCCAGATATTCGGAATGGCCATAGACTTTCTGCAGCGAGCGCAGCAGCGGCCCGACCAGAAGACGGCCTACGCGGCCATTAAGCTTGCCATCCGCAACCCGCGCATAGAACCCTTTACAGAATTCATACTGAAACGCCGGGTTTGCCAGCGGGTAAAGCAGACGGGCCAGCATGCCGCGCTCATAGGTGACAATATCGCAGTCATGCAATGCCACACAGCTGGTGCGGTCCGACGCCAGGGTATAACCGGTACAAAACCAGACATTGCGGCCTTTACCCGGATTGGTGGGTGACAGACCCTCTTTATCCAGTTCCGCATCGATCGCCTTGAGGCGTGGGCCATCGTTCCACAGAATGCGATGCCGTTGCGGCAGACGGGAGAAGAATTCGCGGGCAAACAGGAACTGGTCGCGGTCGGCACGGTCCAGACCAATCACGATTTCATCCAGATAAGGCACTTTAGCCAGTTCATCAACGATTTTTGTCAGCGCCGGGCCTTCAAGTTCAGAAAATAGCGATGGCAGGATCAGCCCCATTTTGCGTTTGCGGGCAAAGCGTACCATCTCTTTTTCCAGCGACTCCACACTGCGGTGGGTAAGGTTGTGGAAGTTAGTGATTACGCCATTCTGGTAAAAGTCACTCATCGCATCATCCTTTTAATGCCCGTGGGCAGCTTATTGAGATTGAGTCAGAAAATAGTCCAGCCCTTCACGCCAGCCTTCAGGGCCATGATGAGCCGTGTGATAAACCTGAGCAGGGTCGGTCCGGCTGAGTGTCACCGGCGTTTTACTGTAGCCTTTAATCACCACGGCATAATCAACCGCATCCAGCATCGGCGCATCATTAGGCCCGTCGCCCAGGCCGATTGTGGTGCGTGTCTCTCCGGGGAAGTGATCCAGCAGCCAGCGTAGCGCTTCGCCTTTGCCGCTCCCGGCGGGCAGGACATGCCAGAAACGTCCGCCCTGGGTCAGCGCCAGGCCTTGAGCGCGTAGTGCGTCATGAAAACGATCAAAGGCTTCGTCACTGTCGCGCCAGACAATGACTTCAGAAGCGTCGCGCTGACGGGACAGCGCTGATTCCGCTTCGCTTAATCCAGTCATTGAGGCAACTTCCGGATCAGAGAAGTCATGAAAACCGGTAAAGCGAAAATCTTTTTTTAAAGCAGCCAGGCGCAGACAGAGGTTGTCATAAGTCAGCGTGTTATCAGGCAGGCGAATCCGCTGTTGATCCTGTGTCTGTATCACTGCGCCATTCTCAGCAATAAACGGCGAACCGCTGATGCCGAGCCTTTTTTGCAGCGGAATAATTTCGGCCGCTGTTTTGCTGGAACAGATCACCAGCGGAACCGCATGGTGTTTCAGCGTGTTGAGCCACTCGGTGGCCGCATCCCAGCGATAGGTATGATGGTCCAGTAGTGAACCATCCAGATCGGTAATAACCATTAACGGTTGGTGGAGATCGGGCATTAACAGGCTCCTTTCATCACGTTCGCGGCTAAAGCGGCGATTTTTCAATATTATAGTTGAATATGGCTCACACTTTTTTTCCTGCGTCATTGGCCCGAAATCCAGGATAATTCTTAAAACCAGGTCGCAATAATCCGAGGGATGCATGAAGTGTGCGGGGCGCAATGACCAGCTGGCGCGGTGTTTCCGGTAACATTTTTCCATATCTGTCTGACATGTTGCAAAAATGTGCATATCTGATGCTTGTTTCAATCCAGGGATAGGGTAATCTGCAGAGGTGTTAAGAATTCCCTGGTGTAACGAATGAGTTTTTTACCCGGCCTTCCCGCCGGGTATTTTTTTGAAATCGATTTCAGCCATCAAATTCTCAGGCGCGATAATTCGAAATGTCGATCTCAAACGCCTCTGCCAGTTCGGTGTAGGAGTGAAAAACCCGGCCTTCAACTTCCAGCCGTGGCTGCTGGTCCTGATCCATATACTCCCGAATCTCTCCAGACGTTCTGGCCTGAATAGCCGTTAGTAAACCCTCGATATCAACCTGTAAATCTGAAGGCTGACCCTCGCTGTGCTGCATTTCGTCTTTCATTTTCTGACTCCTGAGAGCAAACAGAATATTGAGTATAGAACCTGATGCAGAAAGGCGGGCGCGGGCAAATTTCAGGCAAAAAAAAGCCCGCGCTGCGCGGGCAAAATCCTTGTTACTTGCATGTTGGCTGCACCTATTGGGGTGGTGCAGTCAGGGAAGTGTATAGGCGAGGCGCGTAAGAAATCTTGCGGTAAAACGTTAAAATACTGCAAAACTTTATCCTTACTCAGATTTACCTGACTTTATGTCCTGACAGAGCATATTCAGCTATAGTTGATAATAAAGCTGATTTTTATCAATACCTAAAGGAATGGTCATGGACATTTTACGAATTATTATCGCGATATTGCTGCCACCACTGGGCGTGTTTATGCAGGTTGGTTTTGGCGGCGCATTCTGGCTGAACATCCTGCTGACGATCTGTGGTTATATCCCGGGCATCATTCACGCCGTCTGGGTTATTGCCCGCCGGTAACGCGCTGCATTGGCACGGTTCTTCGTTTAGACTGTATTCAGGATATTATCTGGAGAACCGAAATGAAGGTAAATGACCGCGTCAGCGTTAAAACCGATGGCGGCCCACGTCGCACAGGCAACATTCTGGCTATGGAGCCATTCAATGAAGGCACTATGTTTTTAGTGGCGCTGGAAGATTACCCATTGGGTATCTGGTTTTTCAATGAAACAAACCAGCCGGATGGCATTTTTGTAGAGCCTTGCCACGATGCCTGAACCTGAGGCGCAATAAAAAAGCCGCGTTCCGGTATACGGAAACGCGGCTTTTTGCTGTTGGTAATCCCCCGGCAGTCGTCGCCCGCCCGGGATGATTGCCGAAGAGCTTAGAAGGTTTCCCAGTTATCAGTACCGGTGGCGAGCGCAGGACGTGCTGCCAGTGCCGGTGTTTTGAGTGGTGCAGCGGCGCGTGGAGCCACACCTGCGGTAGCGGGGGAATTGTGCAGGCGGAATGCGGCCACCGCCTGTGTTAATTTACCGGCCTGATCTTCAAGCGAGGCTGCTGCGGCTGAAGCTTCTTCCACCAGAGAGGTGTTCTGCTGGGTAACGTTATCCATCTCGGTAACCGCCTGGCTCACCTGCTGAATGCCACGGCTCTGTTCATCCGACGCTGCGGCAATCTCTGACATAATGTCGGTGACGCGACGGACTGCTTCTACAATTTCACCCATCGTGTTCCCGGCCGCGCCGACCTGATGCGAACCGTCATTGATCAGCGTAACCGACTCCGCTATTAAAGATTCTATCTCTTTAGCAGCCTGCGCACTGCGCTGGGCCAGATTTCGCACTTCGCTCGCTACCACCGCAAAACCACGTCCCTGTTCACCGGCCCGTGCCGCTTCAACCGCCGCGTTCAGCGCCAGAATATTGGTCTGGAACGCAATGCTATTAATGACATTGGTGATCTCAGCGATTTTCTTCGAGCTGCCGGAAATATTGGTCATGGTTTTCACGACATTATTGACCAGATCGCCTCCGCTGCGCGCTTTGCCTGAGGCATCTGCGGCGAGTTGACTGGCGTGATGCGCATTCTCGGCGTTCTGTTTCACTGTGGCGGTAAGTTGTTCCATGCTGGCTGCGGTCTGCTCCAGTGCCGCTGCCTGCTGCTCGGTACGGGATGAGAGATCGGTGTTACCGGCTGATATTTCGCTGGAACCCTGATAAATGGCCACTGCGCCTTCACGCACCGTACCCACGGTGGTCACCAGCGACTGCTGCATCAGCTGCAGATTGTGGATCAGTGTACCAATCTCACTGCGACCAAAGGGCAGGGGGGCGGAGGTCAGATCGCCCTGCGCAATACGCTCGATACGCAGCACAGACTGACGCAGGGGGCTAATGACCACGCGGCGCAGGAACACAAAGGTCAGCAGCACCAGCACCAGTGCGGCACTGAACGCCACAGCCATTGAGATAAAGCCGATGCGCGATTGCTGATCCGCTTCAGCGGTAATGGCATTGGCGCGGTCAGTACGAATCTTGATCGCTTTGAGTAATACCGCGTTGTACTCGTCATCCAGCTTGCGGGTAACGTCCGTCT
This sequence comes from Pantoea hericii, assembly GCF_014155795.1. Classification (NCBI taxonomy): domain Bacteria; kingdom Pseudomonadati; phylum Pseudomonadota; class Gammaproteobacteria; order Enterobacterales; family Erwiniaceae; genus Pantoea; species Pantoea hericii. The sequence goes on along the minus strand of NZ_SCKV01000001.1, from coordinate 34,905 downwards.
CCTGAGCGATAATGCCCTCAAAACTGCCCTGTTTACCGGAATCGATCATCGGTATCAGGCCTTTATTGATGTAATTGTTGAAGCGGGTCTGCAGTGTGGCGTCCAGTTCAACGTCTGCTGGCGTCTTCACTACACGCGCCATATAGACCGCGAACCCCTGCTTTGCCTGTTGAATACGTTTTTCAGCGGCGGCGATATTGGCACGAAAATCGTCCATTTCACCGATACGCGCGGCGGCACCCGCCTGAATAATGGTCAGTCGCGCAGTACGCAGGTGGTTTGAACTGTTAGAAAGGCCCATACGAACCTGAATTTCGTCCGTGGCATCATCAAGTGAGTGGTTGCTTAAAATCAGAAAGTAACTGGCGACACCAATGCAGAGTGCGAACAGCAGCAAAATGCCGCCGAAGATCAGGCTAAACAGCGGCACCAGGCGGAGATTCTGCCAGATGCCAGCGCTTTTCTGTCCATCATTATCTAATGCAGTGTTCATATCCTTGCTCTCTTGAGGCTGTTGTTATAAGGCATAACATCGGCAAAAGAGCGAAAAAGGTTAGCAGTAAGAATGAGACATGGATCGCAATTTAGTGCAAAAAAAAACCGGCCATAGCGGCCGGTTCTTCAGGATTTACGATCAGCGAATATTAACGTAAATACCCGAGGTCACATTATCGGTCAAACGCACCACATGATAAATAACCTGCTTATTATGGGTTTTGATTTTGCGTTTAATATTACCTTTGTGTGACGATACCGTTTTGGCCTTAATTTGCATTTTATCTGAGATCTGAATGGTATCATGACCTGACATCCACATCTTCAGCATGTTTGACTCAGTCTGGCTCAACGTTAATGGATGAACATCCATGCCAGAAGAGATGCGTGCAGACTGGTTAAGCTTCTTCTGCAAATAGGTGCCGAGTAAGGAGTCCAGGGTCGATGTCTTCATCGATTTTGATGTAATAATCAGGTTCTTACGAACGTAGAGATATTCCTCAAAATGGATATTGCTAATCGCCATGAATATAAAGAACAGTGTGTCCGGATGCTGCGTAATAATACTGCGAATACGTTCACTGGAATCTGACTCATGAATGAAACAATCTTCATTAATAAAGACGACACCAGGATTTAATTGCTCACATTTCTGCTGTAGTTGCTCAATATCGGAGACAGAAGAGATATTTTTCTTCTTAACTCCTTTTAAAGACATATAGTCTGATAATCCCAGGCGTGTGTAGTTGCAGGAATCCATAATAATAGTTGGCATAATAGCGACCCTCACCAATTTGTTATCCGTTTAAATCAACGATGAATACGCGTTGCGGTACGAGAGAGATTTCTTAGATACTTTTTATTCTGCTCGTGCAGTTTGGCAACAGGCAACCGCCCGTAAAAGTCTTCATCCCTGACCCGTTCTGCAAAAATTTTGTGCCGCCATGACGTCACACACTCTCCGACCATGGCGGGGGAGTGCCAGTGAAGTGTCGGAAGCAGTAAGACGCATTTTTGAGAGCTGTATCACTATCCTAGAAAACAAAGCGTTTTCTGATAGGACAATTCTCAAAAACATTTGTTTTACGAAAGTGTGAAGTCTCAGCGTGCGTTGACAATGCCGGAAAAACACTTTTTTAACAAGAAAAATCACTTAAAGAATTTTTTCTTGTAAATACAGTGATTTGCCGATTTAGCCTGCACATTCACAGTCTGACCGCTTCTGTGAACCACCCAACTAAAATACGCGAAGCCCGGTTTAATAAGAATTATTTTCAGACTCTGCGCACGTTTATCAGAATTTCCTTAGTTGCATTCTGGAAAACATGGTTCTGAAGATGCATGGATGGTTTTGTGATACTTAAGTGTCATTTTGCAAAGGTAGTTAGAAACTTAATGTTCAGGGACGGGATAGTTCTGTCAGGAACAGGGCGAGTAAATCAAAAATTTCTCCGAATAAACGTTCACAGAACGGGGCTAGCAGGGGCATCAGCAAGCTGATGGTTAAAATTCCAACTGATAAGGTAATAGGGAAGCCAATTGCGAAGATTGATAACTGTGGTGAAACACGATTTAACAAACCCAGTACCAGATTTACCATGAGTAACAAAACGATTAAGGGCAGCGCTAACATCATGCCGTTAAGGAAAATTAATCCGCCCGACTTCACCAGTGCCATGAACGCGTTGGCATTTACCGGCTCACCGCCAATCGGCAGCGTATGAAAACTGTCCACCAGCAGCGAAATCAGCCACAGATGCCCGTTAAAGGTCAGGAACAGCAGCATCGCCAGCATGTCGAGAAAACGGGCCAGCACTGGCATGTTCAGGCGGCTGCCGGGATCGAAAAAGGTGGCGAACGAGATGCCCATCTGCAAACCAATCACTTCACCGGCAAGGCGCACAGCCGCAAACGCGAACTGCATGGTGAAGCCGAGGGCAATACCTATCAGCATCTGCTGAATCAGCAGCAGAAAGCCGGGAGGTGAAAACAGCGTCACATTAACAGCCGGTAACAGCGGCATGACCAGCCAGGTGATCATCACCGCCAGACCGATTTTGACACGCTTGCTGATAGATCGTTCATTGAGGATGGGAGCAGTGGCGAATAATGCCATGATGCGCACCAGAGGCCAGAAGAACTGGCTGACCCAATGAACCAACTGGCTGCTATCGAGAGTAATCATCAGCCGATGATGTATGGCAGGTTAGTAAAGACGGTACGGATATAATCCAGCAGCAGATTCAGCATCCACGGACCGGCAATGATACCGGTGGTGGCAACGGCCAGAATCTTAGGAATAAAGGATAAGGTCTGTTCGTTGACCTGCGTCGCCGCCTGGATCAGGCTGATCAGCAGGCCACTGACCAGGGCTGCCAGCAGCAGCGGGGCGGCCAGCATCAGGGCGACGCGCATCGCTTCCTGTCCCATTACCATTACTGATTCAGGTGTCATATGTTGCTCCGGTAAGAAAAGGGGGATCAGGAGTAGAAGCTTTGCGCCAGTGAACCGACCAGCAGTTGCCAGCCATCGACCAGAACAAACAGCATCAGTTTAAACGGCAGCGCGATAGACGCTGGCGGGACCATCATCATTCCCAGCGCCATCAGCACACTGGCAACCACAAGATCGATGATCAGGAACGGGATAAACACGGTAAAGCCAATCTGGAACGCCGTCTTCAACTCGCTGGTGACATAGGCGGGCAACAGAATGCGCATCGGCACCGCTTCAGGGCCGGCAATTGGGGCGGTATTCGCCAGACGGGCAAACAGCGCTAAATCGGCTTCGCGGGTCTGACGCAGCATAAATTCGCGCAGTGGCTGGGCGCCTTTATCGATCGCCACATCCATGCTGATCTTGTCCTGACTGAATGGCAGATAAGCGTCCTGATAAATTTTGTCGAACGTCGGCGCCATAATAAAGAAGGTCAGAAACAGCGACAGTCCAAGCAGCACCTGGTTAGGCGGCGCCGAGGGCGTGCCAAGGGCGTTACGCAGTAAGCCAAACACGATGATGATACGGGTGAAACTGGTCATCATCAGCAGCACGGCCGGAATAAAGGTCAGTGCAGTGATAAAAACCAGCGTCTGAACCGGCAGGGACCAGCTCTGACCGCCGTTCGGCAGTGAGTGGCTCACCAGGCCCGGCAGCTGGGCATGGGCAACCGGTGCCAGTAACAGCAGTGGCAGTAAAGGAAGCAGTCGACGCATCATTGTGGTTTTCCGGGACGTTTAACCAGGTTCTGTAACAGCTGACGAAAATCCTGTGGCGCACTGTTCACCGGCGTCACAGTGATCGGTTCACCCGGCGGCAGCGTGTGCAGATGGGTAACCTGCTGTGCGGTGACGCCCAGCACCAGACGGGCATCGGCGGTATCGATAATCACCACCCGCTCACGCTGGCCCACCGATACGCTGGCGGTGAGTTTAAGCTCCTGGCTGCTGACCTTTTTCGGCGCGAAGCCGACACGGCGTGCCAGCCAGGCGCAGGCCAGAATCAATAAGATAATTACGGCTAATACGCTGCTGACCTGAGCCAGCATAGAGCCGGTTGAGATCGCCTGAGCGTGCGGTGCAGCCGGTTGCAGCGTTTGATTCTGGCTATTCATAGTGTGACTCTTAGCGACTCAGACGACGCATACGTTCAGATGGGGTGATGATGTCAGTGATGCGCACGCCATATTTGTCGTTCACCACGACAACTTCACCCTGAGCGATCAGGTAGCCGTTGATCAGAATATCAAGCGGTTCACCTGCCAGGCCATCCAGCGAGACCACCGAACCCTGCGTTAAACGCAGCAGCTCTTTAATGGTCATTTTGGTGCGACCCAGTTCCACGGTGAGTTTCACCGGGATATCCATAATCAGATCGATATCCTGCAGCGATCCAGCAACGTTGCCGCTGTCGAATGATTTGAAGACGTCGTCGGTCTGCGGCGCACTGCTGCTGCCGACCTGCTCATTCATCGCTTCAGCCCACAGATCGTCCGCAGAGATATCGTCAGACGGTTTATTACTGTCAGTCATGGGGCTGTTCCTCGTTCAGCGAATTCAAAATCGGGTTAATCAGGTGTTCGACACGGAGCGCGTACTGACCATTCATCGTGCCATATTGGCTGGTTAAGACCGGGACGCTATCGACATGGGCGATAATGCGTTCCGGCTTCTCAATCGGCAGCACGTCACCGGGTTTCAGCTGCAAAATCCGTGACAGACGCAGTGAGGTTTCGGCAAAGTGCGCAATCAATTCCAGCTCAGAGTGCTGCACCTGTTTGACCAGGTTGTCGCGCCAGTGGTTATCTTCCTGACGAGAGTTTTCGAGCGGTGGGTTCACCAGCAGCTCGCGCAGCGGTTCAATCATTGAAAACGGGATGCAGATATTAAACTCACCCACCAGGTTACCAATCTCCACCTGGAACGGCGTGTTAACCACGATATCGTTCGGTGAAGTGGTGATGTTGGTGAACTTTACCTGCATCTCTGAACGTACATACTCAACGTCCAGTGGATAAATGGCTTTCCATGCGTCGCTGTAACCATCCAGCGCCAGCTTCAGCATGCGGCGAATAACGCGCTGCTCGGTATGGGTAAACTCACGGCCTTCAACTTTCGTCGGAAAACGTCCGTCGCCACCAAACAGGTTGTCGACAGCGATAAACACCAGGCTTGGTGAGAACACCACCAGCGCTGTACCACGCAACGGTTTCAGGTGGATCAGGTTCAGGTTGGTTGGCACCGGCAGATTGCGGGCAAACTCATGATACGGCTGAATCTTGATCGCCCCGACGCTGATATCCGGGCTACGGCGCAGCAGGTTAAACAGCGCCATACGGAAACTACGGGCAAAACGCTCGTTAATAATCTCCAGCGCCTGCAAACGCTCGCGCACCACGCGGCGCTGGGTATTCGGATCGTAAGGACGAATATCGCCTTCCGGTCCGTTTTGTTTCTTTTCTTCTTCCGCGCTGCCACTGTCGCCGTTTAAAAGGGCGTCAATTTCAGCCTGGGAAAGAATGCTATCGCCCATTGATTCACCTCAAAATGAAGGCAGTAAACAGCACGTCGCTTACAGCCTGCGGAGGTTGACCTTTTACCAGCGGGGGTGTCAGCGCCTGTTTGATTTGTTCAACAAGCGCCTGCTTTCCTTGCTCTGTCGCCAGCGTCGCAGCGCTTTGACGCGAGAGCAGCAGCAGCAAACGGCTGCGCACCTCAGGCAGATAGTCATTCAACCGACGCCGGGTATCCTCATCGGCCAGACGCAGGGTAAAGCCTACGTAAAGCACGCGGTCGGGATCGTTGTCGGGATTGACCAGGTTAACCGTAAATGTATCAAGTGCAAAAAAGACCGGAGCGGGAGGCGGTTCAACTTTCGCCACCTCAGGCTTATCGCCCTCATGTTTATTCATCATTCGCCAGACTGCATACCCTGCCGCGCTGCAAGCGGCCAGCGTTACAATGAGCAACACTGGTATTAAGAGTTTACGTTTGCGGCCTTTTGCTTTCGCGTTATCAGACATGGTTGCAGTTACTTCCTGTGAATTATGGGCAAGCCTCTCGGCTCACGGGACAGATTATCCGCGTCTTAAGTCAAACCAATGGGTAGATAAGACGCGGGTTTTACGCTTACCTTCAGCGTTTGCCGCTGTCAGGCGAAAGTATCGACGGCGCTGTTGCCGCTAACACGAGCCTGAAGGGCGGCGGGAACGGCAATCGGCGTAATGTCGGTGTCGCTGTCCTGGGTGAGGGAGAAGCGGCCGTGCTGTCCATCGCGGCGCGCCTCCTGTTGTTGCTGGAATTGCTGGCCCTGCGCGGAACTGTCACTGCTCACCTGGCTCTCGCCCAGGTTAATACCGCTTTCTGCCAGTGCACTGCGCAGCTGCGGTATTGCGGCTTCCAGTGCCGCTCTGACGTGGCTATGGCCGGAAACCAGATTAATTTGTGCCTGGTCGTTATCCAGTTTCAGGCTGATCTGGATAGCGCCAAGGTCTGCCGGATGTAAACGCAATTCCGCGTTCTGCTGGCCGTTACGCGTGAACATCACAATCTGCTGACTCAGCGCCTGTTGCCACTCGTCGCTGCCCAGCTGTGAGTTCAGCGTTGGCGTTGACGGGGTGCTGATGGTCGCGGAGGCGGTCACCGCGGCGGGCAGGCTGCTGGCGGTGGCAACGGGCATCGCGTTGATCGTGCTATCGCTGGTGCTGGCTTTGATCGCTTGATCATCCTGCTTAACCATATTGCTCAGTGCCTGCTGAAAACTGCTATCAAGCGTCAGGCCATTGCCTGTTGCACTCTGCGCAGCGGTGTTGCTCTGGCTGGCGGCAGTCGCGACGGCAGGTTTGCTTTGTGCGTCGCTTCTGACTTCAGCCTTCTCATCGTCACCTGCTTCGTGGCCCGGCTGTGCGCTGCTCAGCAGTTGCGTCAGCGATGTCTGACTTTTCCGGCCGGTGTCGGTCTGGGCAATCAGCTCGCCCGCCTCACTGCTGACCGGGGTCGACGGTGTCGCTGTCGGTGTCACCGCACCGGGTAACATGGCGAACAACGCCTGCACATTTTGCATGTCAGTGGCGCTTAAGGGTGCCACGTCCGGCTTGTCTTTATCATCGGCTGATTTTGACCCAGCTTTAATATTTTCCGGTTTAAACAGGGCGGTCAGCGCAGCAGGATTATCCAGCGCCGCCATCAGTGCATTCAGGGGGGCCTTCGGGCGGGCGTCATCAGTCTTTTCTGCTTTAGCGTCAGCGGATTGCGCCACTTTCCCATGCTGTTTCGCCAGGCCGAGCAGCTGGTTTCCCAGCGCAGTCAGAAAGTCCTTAGGCAGCGCGTCTTCACCCGCTGCAAGATCGGTTGAAACTGATGGTTCCGCGTCGGTTTTAACCGACGCTTTCGTGGCAATATGTGGCAGCGTAATCATTCGCCTCTCCTCGATGCGGCCCGTTGGGCAAATTCGTCCATCCGTTTCTGATCGAGACGGTTTTCCTGTCGTAATGCATTTTCTGCTGCACGCGTTATCAGCGTCTGATAAGCGTTCAGCCGCTGCTGTTTGTCGCGCCAGTTGATCAGCGCCTGTTCCAGCCGCTGATTCCAGTTATTGAGCTGGTTACGATGCTGCTCGATCGCTTTTTCCAGCGTCTGAATAAACTGGTGATAGTTGGTCCAGCGGGTGCTGGCGATACCGGATGACATATCGTCGTTGAGCTTGTTGCGATACTCATCCTGATAGTCGAGCAGCATCGTCAGCTGCTCGTTAGCGGCGTGCTGGCCGCGACGCATATCGCCTAAGTAGATGGCGGCACGTTCGAGATCCTGCTCCGCTAGGTCGCGCAGCGTATCGATGGCATTTGCAGTTTTCATTGCCGTTACCTCGTGTTAATTCGTGTGACTAGCCAAACAGCGCATGCAGATGCAGGCTGGCGTCGTCATAATCGCTGCGCTCAAAGATGCCCTGTTGCAGGAAAGCTTCCATCTGCGGATAGAGCGTGATCGCTTTATCCAGCATCGGATCGCTGCCGGCGGCATAGGCGCCGACGCTGACCAGATCGCGGTTTCGCTGGAAGCTGGAAAGCAACTGCTTAAACTGGCGCACCTGTGCATAGTGGTTCTCATCGATCAGATGCGTCATCGCACGGCTGATCGAGGCTTCAATATCGATGGCCGGATAGTGACCCGCTTCGCCCAGCCGGCGCGACAGCACGATGTGGCCGTCGAGAATGGCGCGCGCAGAGTCCGCAATCGGATCCTGCTGATCGTCGCCTTCGGTCAGTACGGTATAGAAGGCAGTGATCGAGCCGCCGCCGTCGATGCCGTTACCGGCACGCTCAACCAGCGCAGGCAGTTTGGCGAATACGGAAGGCGGATAGCCTTTGGTTGCGGGCGGTTCACCGATTGCCAGGGCGATCTCACGCTGCGCCATGGCGTAGCGGGTCAGGGAATCCATAATCAGCAACACATGCTTGCCGCGGTCGCGAAAATCTTCCGCGATGCGGGTGGCGTAAGCGGCACCCTGCATACGCAGCAGCGGTGACACGTCGGCCGGCGCGGCAATAACCACTGAACGCGCACGGCCTTCAGCACCGAGAATGTTCTCGATAAAATCTTTTACTTCACGGCCACGTTCGCCAATCAGACCGACCACGATCACGTCGGCTTTGGTATAGCGCGCCATCATGCCGAGCAGGACGCTTTTACCCACGCCCGAACCGGCGAACAGGCCCATACGCTGTCCGCGACCGACCGTCAGCAGGGCGTTAATTGCCCGCACGCCGGTATCCAGCACGTCGGTAATCGGCGTACGCTGCAGCGGGTTAAACGGCGGGGTGTTCAGCGGTGCGCGATAGCCGGTATCCGGCGACGGCAGGCCATCCAGCGGTCGACCGCTGCCATCAAGTACGCGGCCCAGCAGTTCCGGGCCCAGCATCATCTGTTTGCCTGCCTGCGGGTTCTCACCGTTCTGGCGCGCATAGACACGCGCACCCGGTAAAATGCCGTCCACTTCTTCCAGTGGCATCATCAGCAGTTTCTGCCCGTTGAATCCCACCACTTCGCTTTCGATTTCACTGATGGTTTTGCCATCGTTGCGTTCGATCACACAGGTTGCACCCAGTGGCAGCTGTAAGCCGGTCGCTTCCAGCACCAGGCCGGTGGCGCGGGTCAGGCGGCCATAACGGCGCACCGGCTGCACCTGGGCGATCCGTTTCTCAAAGGCGTCGAGCGAGCCAAGCCAGCGATTCAGACGGGTGGTCATTAAATTTCTCCAGGTGCAGCAAGACGGCAAAGTTCCTGCCAGCGCGTCGCGACGCTGGCATCCAGATCGCCATCTTCTGCGCTGAGTTTGCAGCCGCCAGGATGCAGGGTGCTGTCAGCGATCAGACGCCAGCCATGCAGATCCAGCGTCGGACCCAGGGTCTGCTCAATACGTTGTAAATCATCCGGGTGAACACGCAGCTGCGGTTTGCCGCTGAACATTGGTTCCTGCTGCAGTAAACCCTGAATCTGGCGCAGCAGGGCGGTGCCATCTACCGTGGTCGCCTGACCAATCACCGAGCGAGCCGCTTCCAGCGCCAGCTGCATCAGACGGGCAGCGATGACGCTGTCCAGGGATTCCAGCGTGTTCTGGAACTCCGTTACCAGTTGCTGCATCCGCGCCTGAAGTGGCGCCTGCTGCTGCTGGGCATCGGCCAGACCCTGCTGAAAACCGGCGTCATAGCCCGCTTTCTGTCCTTCGGTCACACCCTGCTGATAACCTTCGTTGTAACCCTGACTCTGTGCCTCTTTCCGCATCTGCTGCTGCAGACGTTCAAGCTGCTGTTGCTGCTCATCAACGCCATCGCCATCTTCAGCGTCGTAGATTTCTGGCTGCAGCGCCGGTTCAGGCTCATCAAAACGGCCTAAATCATTGGGCTGCCACAGCTGCCAGGGGCGGGCAGAAAATGCATCAGACATACGTTTCCTCGCCACCACCAATCACCATCTCGCCAGATTCGGCCAGGCGGCGAACCACCAGCAGGATTGCTTTCTGTTCGTTTTCCACTGCCGACATCCGAACCGGACCACGGTTGGCCAGATCGTCGCGCAGGATATCGGCCGCACGGGCTGACATGTTTTTGAGGAATTTCTCGCGCAGTGGCTGTTCGGCACCTTTCAGTGCAACCAGCAGCTGCTCGGACTCCACTTCCTGCAACAGACGCTGGATGCTGCGGTCGTCCACGGCCACCAGGTTTTCGAACAGGAACATCTCGTCGATAATTTTCTGTGCGAGTTCGCCATCGAAGTCGCGTACCGCTTCGATAACGGCCTCTTCCTGCTGCGTTTTCATCAGGTTGATGATCTCGGCTGCCGTTCTCACGCCGCCCATCTTCGCGCGCTTGAGGTTGGTGCCATCCAGCAGGCCGTTCAGTACTTCGGTCAGTTCGGCCAGCGCGGCTGGCTGCACACCACCGAATGTCGCGATACGCAGCATCACATCGTGACGCAGACGTTCGTCGAACAGCGCCACGATATCCGCTGCCTGGGCACGCTTGAGGTGCACCAGGATGGTCGCGATAATCTGTGGATGCTCGTCGCGAATAAGGTCGGCGGCGGCCTGCGGTTCCATAAAGTTGAGCGTTTCCATACCGCTGGTGGTTTCGCGCGTTTCGAGAATGTCCTCCAGCAGGCTGGAGGCACGCTCTTCGCCCAGTGCACGTGTCAGCACTGAACGCAGGTATTCGTTAGAGTTAAGGCTCAGTGCCGCGAACTGCTCAGCATCTGCTTCGAACTCACGCAGCACCTCTGTCAGCTGTTTGTGCGACACCTGACGCATATTGGCCATCGCACCACTAAGATGCTGCACCTCGCGCTGATTCAGGTGTTTGAAAACTTCCGCAGCACGCTCTTCACCAATGGTCATCATGAGGATGGCGCTTTTTTCGGTTCCGGTCAGACTCATAGCTCTTTACTCATCCATTCGCGAATTACCAGCGCGACGACGCGCGGATCGTTTTCTGACATGTCGCGGATGCGTTGACTCATCACTTCTGCGCTCATGCGGTTGTTTGACTTACGTTCCTGATCCAGCTCATCTTTGCTGAGCTGCACATTAAAGGCTTCTTCCTGCGGCTGATCAGTAGCGGCACGGGCGGCAACGGCTTCAGCAGCGGCTTTCTCTGCGGCCTGCTTGCGAACCAGATGCGGACGAACCATCTTGCGGTAGAGGACGAAGGCGACCAGAGCAACCAGCAGCCACTTACCGGCATCCATCAGCTGATCAAAGAAGGACTGCTGTTGCCAGAATGGCAAATCAGTGGTCACAGGTTCAGTGGTGTTAAACTGCGAGTTCACCACGTTAATGCTGTCCCCACGGCTCTGGGAGTAGCCCATCGCTTCGCGTGTCAGGTCTTCAATCTGCTTCAGTTGTTGTTCGTTCAGCGCAACGGCTTTGCCTTTATCATCTGCACGGAAGTTCACCACCACCGCAACCGACAGGCGCTGTACGTCGCCGACGTTAACCTTTGTATGACGGATAGTGCGATCCAGCTCGTAGTTCACCGTGTCATCACGACGTGAATTCGTCGGGCCTGAGCTGGCCGGTGCAGTGCTGGTGGTCTGGCTGGCGTTGTTCGCCGCGTTATTCTGACCATTCGCGGCCTGACCGTTGGCTGCATTGTTGTTCGGCGTCGTCACCGGCGCGGTGTTGGCTGGCGCCGGCTGGTTAGAAAGTGCGCCCGGCACGCCGCCCGGATAAGGGCTGCCTGATTGATCGCTGGTGCTGGTCTGACGCGAACGAATCGCTGAGTTCGACGGATTAGCGTTAGGCTGATATTTCTCGTCAGTCTGCTCGGCAGTGTCGAAGTTAATCTGCGCGGTAACCTGCGCATGCACATTGCCCTGGCCAAGAATCGGATTCAGGATTGCTTCAATACGTTGCTGGTAACGCGCTTCAACTTCAGAGGAGTATTTCAGCTGCGCGTCATTCAGATCGCGACCGGCAGAATCAGAACGAGTCAGCAGGCGTCCGGTCTGATCGACCACCGTCACGTTGCCCGGCGGTAAACCGGCGACGCTGCTTGAGACCATGTGGGCAATGGCCTGAATCTGACCTTCGTCCAGCGCACGGCCAGGTTGCAGCGTTAAGGTGACAGAGGCGGAGGGCGCTTTCTGCTCACGCACAAATAAGGTGGGTTTAGGCATCGCCAGATGAACACGGGCACTTTTGACCGGGCCCAGCGATTCGATGGTGCGTGCCAGTTCGCCTTCCAGCGCGCGCTGGTAGTTAACCTGCTCGCTGAACTGGCTGATACCGAACTTCTCTTTATCCAGCAGCTCGAAGCCTACCGAGCCGCCTTTCGGCAGACCCTGCTGAGCCAGACGCAGACGCAGCTCATGCACATTCGCTTCAGGCACCATTAATGCGCCGCCGTTTTCGGCGAAGCGATAGGGAATGTTCATCTGCGTCAGCTGCGTGACGATGGCACCGCCATCCTCATCAGTGAGGTTATTATAAAGGACGCTATAAGATGGCTGTTTCGCCCAGAGCACCATCGCGATCACGATTGCTATGACAGCAGCCGCGGCGATGACTAAAGGAATACGCGGATTTGCGCGCAGGCGAGCTAACAGGTCACCGAAGCCTTTCTTTTCTTGTTCTGTTGTGGCGGCTGTACTCGCATTCATGACCGTTTCCTGCCTGACGTAATTGACCGGGTAAGTTGAGATGGCAAAACAGACTCCCTGACCTGCGTAGATAAAATTTCCACTTCAATGCCAGGCATTATTAGGTGATAAGCAAAATTCGATGGCTGGATAAGGTAGGGTTTTTGATGTTATTTAGCGGCTTTGTCTCATTGACAACGTGCTAACTTTTGCTCACATCAAAAATGTCACCCTCTTTAAAAGGTATCGTTCATGTCCATTCAGGCAATTGACGGCGTACTGCAGCAGCTACAGGCGACCTCACTGCAGGCCAGTAATCGCAGCAGTGAAGCACCCAATCAGATCGATTTCGGCGCGACCATGAAAGCGGCGCTGGATAAGATCAGCGAGACGCAGACTACCGCACGCACCCAGGCGCAGGATTTTGAAATGGGGAAACCCGGCATCGCATTGAATGATGTGATGGTCGATCTGCAGAAATCGTCAATCTCAATGCAGATGGGAATTCAGGTCAGGAACAAACTGGTGTCGGCGTACAGCGAAATCATGAATATGCAGGTTTAGTTATACTGACCTGCGCATTAAATCTTTCTGTTTGCCTTAAGATAAGCAGACTTGAATGTCAGCAATAATGTCAGTCCTTTTGCTAAGCCTATGACCCTGTACTGACGTCAATGCAGGCGTCATTGGCTATACTGTTCATTATTAGTCGTTACGCACCGGGCACCTCACTTTTCGGCGCTATCGACTCATCGCCCATCAGCAGGACGCCAGCACAGTGCTAAAAATAATTATCCTTATCGCATCGTTGATTAGCCTATCAGCTCCCGGCATTGCCGCCATGCAGTGCGGACCCTTTTACCTTAAGCAGGATAAGAGTGGCTGGTTTTCAGTTAATGGTGAACGGGCAAAAACCCAGAAAGTGACGTTTGCCAGAGAGAAGGGTGACTACAGCAACGCAACGGTGAAAATCCGGGTCAAAAATAGCAAAGCGCCGGGAATGGTGGATATGGAGCAGACGAACCGCGATGGCAAAGGGTTGTTAAGGGCAGAAATCGTCCGCTCCAGTCAGAGTCAGATCCGCATTCGGGGTGACTATGATTGCGAGCCAGCTAAGTAAGTTGAGTTATTACTGCAAATGCCCGTGATTATCGCAACTATGGAGTGATGACACCTGGTGCTTTTGGGTCATAGTAAAATGTCGCACTGGTTTGATGATGACTTAACTTTGTCCTTTCAACCCAGGCTACTGTTTCATTATCCTGCACCATGTTAAACCGCTTTTAACCAGTAAGTAGCGGATTATCCTGCTCCAGATTGAATCTCCGGTCCTGTGCCACTCCGGTAAGGCAAGACCATCAAAATAAGCCGTTTTCGTATACAGGCGCAGCCCAACCCGTTCACTATCCATGTCCGCCAGCAGTGTCAGGCTCAGAGCAATAATGATCTTCTTCATCTGCTAAATCATAAGCGTTATTTTGTCGACAACTAACATCGGGAACTCAGTTGTTCCGCTGATTTTCAATCAAAAATTTGCGCTTAATATTGCTAGCGTCGCTAAGTAAATGTAACATCCGGCCTGATAAATAAAGCATCGTATATCTTTTAGCTGCAACAATAATTTATTCTACTGTTACATTGTTAGCCAGCTTACAATAAACACGGAAAGTTTAACGCAGTTAAATACCGCATCTATCAGACGCATATAAATCAGCCTTATAAAAAGGTATGCCGACGTTTGTTAAGTGCCATTAACACCATTGTCCTGATGAAAATTTTCTACTTAAGTGCCTCTGATGACTATGATTTATGACTGTTTTTTATACTACGATGAAGATGTTTTGCTTGAAATGCGTCTGAACACGCTTGAGCATGTTGTTGACCGGTTTGTCATTGTTGAATCGCTTTATACCTTTACGGGTAAACGCCGATGCAAGCTTAATTTTGACATTGAGAAATTCGACCGTTTTCGCGATAAAATTATTTATGTCGTCAACGATATTGCGCCAGTATTTTATCAGCACGCCTTTCAGTCGAATAGCTCTCTGGTTAAGGCGGGCGAGACCGATCCCTGGGAGAATGAATCCACTGCACGGAATCAGATTATGCAAGGTCTGGCTGGCGCGCAGGATGATGATATTATTATTGTGTCAGACGTCGATGAAATTCCCCGACCTGAAGCGATTAAAGCCTTTAGCCATCGTCACCTCTGTACAACATTGCACCAGCAATATTTCAATTTTAAATATAATGTACGTGTATTGAACAATGACGGTACACCGCGTTGTGCCACACTGGCAAAAATGGTGACGTTTAAAACATTACGAACCTTTTTCATGGGACAACCGGAATTACTGCGCAACGTTAAGCGCCGTGGAACACCCATACGCGACAGCTGGTGGCGCTGGAAATGGCTCGGCTTGCGAACGAAAGTCATTAAGGATGGAGGATGGCATTTTTCATGGGTGATGAGCGATGAACGCATAAGTGAAAAAATGGCGTCGATTTCACATACCGAACATAACTGTCCTGAATTCAATAACCCGGATCATATCCGGCGCTGCGTTGAGAACAACATTGATATCTGGAATCGCCCAAGAAGAATGGAAATATTGCCGATTACCGCTGAACATTTTCCTGAGTGGCTGGTTACACATCAGCATCAGCTGACTGATTTTATTAAATCCTGATGCTGACCAGCGCGCCCACCGGGCGCGCCTCTCGTCCTTCAGGTTGCTTTGTAGGGATCTTTTTTATCATCCTGACTGTCATCATTTTTCCGCGGCACTTCACCATGGTCTTTTGGTGCATCGGTGGCGGGATGATCATCTTCCTCATACGCATTACCGGCGTTAGGTGCTGCTTCGGGCAGGCCTTTGCTGACATCACCTTCTTTCTTACGTTCTTCATTCGTATTGTGCTTAAACATAATTCACTCCTGTTGTCCCAGTCGTTTAAGTCTAGACCAGCCCTGAGATCCCGCATTAGCATGGAATTAAAGGCAAAAAAAAGCCCGCCAGAAGCGGGCTAATCGGAGTTTCTCTCATACTGAACATGTTATCTTTTGATGTTTTGGTGTACAGCAGCTCAATGCTAACGGGAAATGCCTGATGCAGAAATGGACAAACTTGCCATATCGCTTGCGACAGGTCACATTCCAGGTCGATAAAAACATCGATAAATAAATTCGATTGAACTGATTAATGAAAAGCATATAGTGGCCTCCGTTACCAGGAGATAGAAAATATGTTACGAGACCATTTAAAGATTGAAGCAGAAGATCAGTTAATTGAACAACGCTCCCTAAGCCTGAGAAATCGTGGTCAGGAAGAGGTGACCGAGTGGATTATCGTTAATCGTCAGGGCGTTAAAAAAGGCGGTGTCACACTGTTCGATAAACTCAGTACCCGCCGCTCATGGCCAGTGAACTACCGCATTATGCAGACCGATCTGCAGGGCAATGTGGTCGTGGATCAACTCACCGACGCCCTGTAGTTACCAGACCCGGACGCTGTGCACTGTTGTACGATAAAAAATTAACCCGCATTGGCGGGTTTTTTTATGACTGCCGGTAGCGGCGCAGTTCCACCACCGTACCAATTAGCTTCAGGTTCTCCCGACTGGAATGCAATTCAGGAAAGTTGATGTTAATGGGGGCCAGCTCAAACTGCGTAACGCCACCTTCACTACTACGTTGCCGCCAGGTACGGATCAGAGCAATCTGCTGCTGTAATGCCAGCACGCTATCGCCAGGCTGGGGTGAAACTTGCGGATCGATGATCACCACATCATCCCGCACAATCGCGGGCATCATTGCCTGTTCTTCTACACGAAAGGCAAAGCTCTGTTGTGAAAGCGCCATATCGTTGTGCATCAGCAATTCGTGTCTGACTGAACTGTCATCCGTCAGCCATCGTGTCACATCACGCTGATTAAGCAGCGGAATCTGGTGAAGACCGCCATAAGCACTTTCGCTGAAAACAGGGCCATCCCCATCTATCAGAAAAGCCGGGGCACAACCCAGCGCTTCGGCGAGCCGTAGCAGATTCTCACCGCGCGGAAGCGTCTCCTCTTTTTCCCATTGCGAAATCGCTACATGGGACACTTTTACCTGTTGTGCCAATTGCTTCTGCGTTAATTGCAGTGATTTCCGTCGGAGGCGGATTCGGTCACCCAGCGTTTCGTTTTTCATAAGCTTGACATATTGGTTGAAAGTGATTTAAGTATACTTAAGCATGGTATTTAAGTAAAATTAAATTTCAAGCGGAGGACGTGGCTTTTCAGCACGCAATATGTTCCAGCGACCTAACCGGAAAAAGGGGTATGGCATGGAAAGTAGTCTGATTACCAGTATGGGAGCGTTAGTTCTGGGTGGAGGCGCAGCAGCACTGTTCTGGAAACCGTTATTGGCGGGTATCGCGTCAATCGTAACCAGTAACCGAGCGGGCGGCGAAATTATTACCAGCTACAAAGAGCAGGTGGTGTTGCTGAAAGAGAGCAACCTGCTGATACGGGAGGAAAACGATGAATTACGCGAACGGCACGACAGGAATTTGCGGCGAATCTCGACACTCGAAACCGATCTTCGGTTAATCAAGAATGCGGTAGGGATTTTGCTAGCAATGACCGAAACCGATCAAAACGACAAATTTCGTAATGAAGTTGATCGGCTTATCTCAACTCTGGAGGATCGCAGCAATGGCAATGATTGATAATACCAGGGCTCCAATATCATACAGGCGTAAAGTTATCCTCGGCTGCATTCTTCTCAGTTGTTCGATGATTTGCATCCTGATGACGATTATTTTTCTTTATGTCAGTAATACCGCAAACAAACGAGTCGAGGAGATTAGGGCGGATTACCGGGCAATAGCGGCACTACGTGATGAAAGGGTCGAGGTGCTGACGGAAAAGGTCACAGCATTACAACATAAGCTTGATGTGATACCGGATCGTACCGCTGATAAAACACTGAGTAGAGTGAAAGAGGTCGTTTCTGAAGACAACCAGACGTCCGCAAAACCGGGCCAGACACCGTAACTTCCGATTATTCTTAGTGCGGCTTCGCTATTATCGACTAGTTTTAAATCTCCGGGCAACATTTTGTACCTGAATGCAGGCCCGATGATTGGCCGGTCGATGAACCGCTAAGCCTAACCACTTTGGATAACTGACCAGAAGGAAATTTAGCATGAGCGATTCAACAGAAACCAAGACCAAAACTGACTATCTGCGTGATGTGACGTCTCAGCTAAAAGAGATGCGCCACTATGCGCAGACCAACACCGAAACGCTGTCCAGCCATTGGTTAGCGTTTGACGCCGGTGAATACAAAGATAAGACGAACGCCGACCGAATCGATGCATTGCTGAATAAGCAGGGCAAGCTGTTGGAAGATTTGGATGCCGCCATTCAGGACATCGAGATTGAAATTAATCACAGCGAGCAGGAGAGCTAAGTCATCTCCCGCTAACTGATGCGGTGGCCGTTAAAGGATTAATCGGCCACCAGCCACATCTCCGCTTCGTCGAACATCTCTTCAACAATCCGCGCAACCGTCGCTTTATCGTTCTTACTCAAATCAGTATCAATCGCGTTACGTTCCATCGGCTTGACCTTAACTTCAATGTCAGGAAACACCCGATGCACCCGCTTTTCCAGCTCCTCACGAATCATCTCGCGGGCACCCGGTAAACCGGCAACGTTGCGCTTGTCATAAATCAACTCAACAAACATGATGGCAATCCATTCAGGGCAAAATCGCTGACATATAATACTGTAAATAAAAACAGTGGCAAGGCATGGCGCGTGATTTCGCGTAAATTTTTATGTCGTGTAAAACACGATCTTCAACTGGAAAAATGCGCACGCATCACGACATAATGACGGCTTACTTTTCAGGAGGTCCGCGATGCGACAACTGGTAATAGATATTCTGCTAAAACTGGCAAAGATGGATGTCGATGCAAAAGAGTTGACGGCGCAGCTTGAAGCGCAGTCCCTGCTGGTTGCAGCGCTGCTGGTGCAGGCGAAACAGGACAACTCGCTGACCATTTCAGAAACGGTGCAGGATGCCATCATTACCGCTTCGCAATCGTCGACCGGGTTTCTGCAATCGGATGTTGATCTGCTGCTGACGCACATTAATCGTCTGCTGGCTGTGGCAAGTTATGTTGAAGTGAAGGGTAAAGCGACGGAAGAGAGAGAGTAGGGCAGGAAAAATTCGCCTCTGGAGATGGATATTTATCAACATCTTCAGAGGCAGTGCAGGCGCAGGCGTCGTTCAGGGATGGTCATGATCCGAGTCCTGCGGAAAAGTGACTACTCTCTTAACCGGGTACACATTCTTCAGCTACTTTCATGCTGGCAGGCGTTGTGCTTTACCGGCCTCTTCTCTGCAGCGCGTATTAAAGTTCGTTTTTAATGCAAAACTCTTCCCAGCTCATACCCAATGATTCAGCGTGAGATTTGAGATAAGTCTCGATCGCTTCAGCCGCCACCGCTTTATCTGGCTCAGCGAGCTGAATGGAGAAGATCATTCCATCCAGATTCTTCTGGCGCAAAAAGGCCGCATAGATACGTTCGGCATGCCATTCGCGCAATTGGCGCAATGACAGGTTGGCGGCGCGGGCATCGCTTTCAGTTAATTCGTCAAGTGCGGATTGAAAGTCTGGATGCGCGGTAAAAAACATCTCGCGTGCCTGGGCATAGTAAGCTTCTGGCGTTTTCATATTCATATTCCTGAAAGTCTATTGCAGCGCGTCAGTGTAGCGGGTTGTCTCCTGCTTGTCAGGCGTGGCAAAGATAAGAGATGAACCTGCTTCGCCAACAATTTTCCGGTTAAAATGCTTTATGCAGACCTCACTACGGGTTTCGTTCCGCCGCAATCATCGTCTGCGTGGCCTCTTAACATCCAGATATCTTGCGTAACGCGGTGGAAAAATTATAACGTAGCCGCCATTGACGTGATCTTAGGGATTAAACATGAAAAAGTGGATGCTGATTGCCGCGCTGGCATTGAGTGGTTGTGCGCAAATCAACGATTATGAAAATGCGGTGCAGACACCGGCACCTGCTGATCTGCAGGGGACCTGGCAAACCGTCGGCCCACAGAGCAGCCTGATCAGCGACAAGGCGATAGCCAGTCTGATCATTAATGCCGATGGCAGCACGCTGGATTGCCGTCAGTGGATGCGGGTGATCGCGAAGCCGGGCAAACTGACCCGATTAAATGGCGATTATGTGAATGTAACACGTAAAATGCGGGTGATGCCGCTGGTGGTCGATAATGGCGAGCTGAGCTACGACAGGATGACCCTGCGCAAAGTGGCGCGTCCGACAGTAGAGTGCCAGCAGGCACTGGAAGAAGTGGCAAAGCAGCCAAAAACCGCCGTGATTCAGAACATCGAACCGCAACTGCTGCGCACGGCGATTACCGAGAATAACGCGAAGTCATAACAGTCGATCCATAGCAAAACCGCCCCAACAGGCAGAGTGCCGTTAACGCACTTGTCTGCCGGGGCGGTTTTCGTTTTTACTGCATCCCTTATTTTGTTGCTAACTTATTCTGCGATGACCCAGACGCTGACGCTGCCACCGTTACAGGCAAAGACTGCTGTGCCATGCTCGTCGGCGGTAATTGTCTCTTCACGGTTGCCCAGGTGATCGCGCCAGACCTTACCGGCAAAACCTTCACCCATCGGCACGCTTTTCTCACCTGCATCGCCATTTGACATGATCACCACACAGCCTGGCTGCGTTTCGGTGCCGCTGCGGCTGAATGCCACGCAGTTAGGATGATCAAAATAGTCGGTCTGTACGCCCCAGCCATATTGCTGGCGCGCCCGGATTAACCCTTCCAGTTCCGGGATCACCGGCATTTCAATTTTGTGTTTCTCGCCGTCGCCGCCTTCATCTTCATAGGTCGCCCCAAACAGATCGGGATAGAAAATGGTCGGTACGCCCTGTTCACGCAGCAGGATCAGTGCATAGGCCAGCGGTTTAAACCAGGCTTCAACCGGCGCTTCCAGCGACTGAAGCGGCTGGGTGTCGTGGTTAGCCACGATCGTTACGGCATGCCATGGATCAGCCACGACCAGCGAGTTGGCAAAAATCTGGCTCATATCGTAGGCGCTGCCCGCTGTTGAGGCCTGATGGAAGTTCATGTGCAGTGGCGCATCGAACAGCATGGTTTTGCCTTCCACCTGATGCACATACTCCTGCAGCTTCTCAGTTTCAAACGACCAGTATTCTGCGACGATGAACATCGGCTCCTCAGCGACCTCCTGAATATGCTCGATCCACTCTTTGTAAAACCAGGCCGGAATATGTTTTACCGCATCCAGACGAAAGCCGGTGCAGGGCACCTGTTCCATCACCCAGCGCGCCCAGTATTTCAGCTCTTCCCGGACCGCATTGTTACGGAAATCGATGTTGGCACCCATCAGATAGTCGAAGTTACCCAGTTCGTTATCGACCTGATCGTTCCAGCCTTCGGCGGTATAGTCATTGATGATTTTAAACACGCCGTTTTCGTCCGGATTCTCAATGTGGTCTACGCCGCTAAAGCACTTGTGATCCCAGACAAACTTAGAATATTCCCCGGCACGGGCCGGAAAGGTGAATTTCGTCCAGGCTTCGCACTCGACAACCTCTTCGTAGATTTCATCACGGTTATCCGGGTTGACGCGGTTAACACTGATCGCCTCTTTCTCATCAGCGCCCATTTTGTGGTTCAGCACCACATCCAGCAGTACCCCAACGTTGTGGCTGCGCAGGGCTTCTGCTGCCGCCAGTAATTGCGTTTTGTCGCCATATTTGGTGGCAACACCGCCTTTTTGATCAAATTCCCCCAAGTCGAACAAATCGTAACTGTCGTAACCGACTGAATAGCCGCCTGAACCCCCTTTGTAGCAGGGCGGTAACCACACCATACTGATTCCAATTTCGCTGAGCCAGGCTGCACGATCGGCGACCTCAGGCCACAGTTTGCTGCCATCCGGGTAATACCAATGGAAAAACTGTAATAACGTTGGGTTTTGCATGTACCACACTCCAGGGGATGATGAGAATCAAGTATGGAGTAAGCGGCAGAAAAGAGACGCCGCGCAGAGAAATAAATCTGGCGGCGTAGCAGAGAAGGGGATCAGGAGAGCGTTTCGCGCGGCACCATAACTAGGCCGCCCTGACTACTGTAGGCAGACATGACCGATTTCTGACGGGTGTTCTGACCTACCAGCGAGGCCAGCTCATCCATCCGCGCCTGCAGCAGACGTTTTACTTCGCTTTCGTTATCCAGTATACGACGCAGCACCGGGCGTAACTGCTCCTGCGTCTGCGATGAAGGCGACACAGCTTCTGTCGATTGGGCTAAGTTCTGCACCGCACTGACATACTCCATCTCCCTGCTGATCAATTCATCCCATTCGCCCTGTACTGCATGACGCAGCATTCCCTGGCTGAGATCGAGTAACTGTTGGTAAACGGTAATCAGATGCGGTGCAGTGGTCATTAAACGGCGTCCTGAATCAGGTGAGATTGAACTACTTCTTTCCACGCGTCCGCAATATTGCGCAGCAGGCCTTCGACCTCCTCGACCGCTGCAACATCATTGTGCAGGTTGGCATGCAGCAGGCGACGGGTCATGTAGTTGTAAAGATCCAGCAGATTGTCTGCCAGTTCATCACCACTGTTTTCAAGCAGGCCCTCTTTCAGGCCTGCTTCAATGATATTGATGGCTTTGGAGATAGAACTGCCTTTGCCTTCAATATTGCCATCCTGCATAAACAAGCGGGCGCGGATTAACGCGCTCAGTGCGCCGTCGAACAGCATACCCACCAGCTGCTGCTGGGTGGCGCTCATGACGGCGCTTTCTACGCCAATTTTTGCATAGGCTTTGGTGCCTGTAGCGCTGTACATGGTCACTCCTAGGATTTACTTGAAGAACTTGACGTATCGAACTGCTGCGTCAGATACGTACTGGTCGAGTTGAGTTTACTGATGGCCAGATCAAGCTGAGTAAACTGTGTTTTATAGCGTGCGATATCCGCATCAATACGATCGCTGGTGGTGTTATAGAGCGCAGTTAAGGTATTCAGTGTCTTGCTGACGCCATCGGTGGCCGCCTGAACAATCCCCTTGGTCGATAACCAGCCCGTGATGTTGGTTGCGATTTTGGTGGTAATACCGGTGGTTTTACCGTCACCCACGATCATCTCTTTCACACCAGCGGCATCTTTATCCAGCGCTGCACTGACCTTCGTCGTATCAATGACCAATGAACCGGTCTGAGGATCGGTGGTGATGCCAATCTGACCCAGCGATTTGTAGGAAGAGGAGCTTTGCGCGTTGGTCAGCATGCTTTTCAGCTGCGTTTCAATCGTGCGCAATGTGCTGTCACCGAGCAGGGCACCATTACTGGCGTCCTGGGAACCACTGTTCGTATCAACCTTGGTGTATTTGGTCAGGGTATTGAACTGATCCAGTAACGTATTATAAGCACTTACCCAGCCGCTGATTGCGCTGGACGCTTTTGAGGTATCTTTGGTAATCGTCAGTGACTGATCGCCAACCGTCGTCGCGGTCAGATTTAAGGTAATGCCTTCCAGTGCATCACTGATCTGGTTGCTACTGTTCTCAATCGCAACGTTGTTGACTGTGAGCTCGGCATTCTGTGCTTTAACGCTTTCTGTCATCACATTGCTACTGGCGGATGCGTCAAAACCCACAATCCCCTGCAGCGTGCTGTCGCCGGTGACCGCAATCTTTGCTACCGCATTATCGCTACCGGTTTTATTGGCGCTCATAGAGAGACGGAAGCTGCCGTCTGACACCTTTATGATGCTGGCGGTGATGCCTGCATTCGCACCATTAATCGCATCACGCATGCCAGTCAGCGAGGTCTGATCGCTGGAGAGCGTTATGCTTTTGCTGGTGCCATCTTTTAAGGTAATCGCGATGCTGCGGCTGGCCACAGAGCTGTCGCCCAGTGCAGCAGTGTTGCTGCTCTGCACCGAAGAGGTCAGGACCTGCGCCTGCGCCAGCTGTGTGACGCTGATAGAATATTTTCCGGCCACTGTACTGCCAGAGGTGGTCGCGCTAAACGCCGTCGAGCTGCTGCTTGCGGTGGTGGCGGTAAACAGATCTGCACTGTTCAGCTTAGTGTTCGCGGTCTGGAACGTCGTCAGTGAACTTTTCAGGGAGGCATAGGCACTGAGTTTGGCCGTATAAGCCGACTGCTGGGTAGATATAGGTGTAAGTGCAGCTTTTTCAGCGGTGGTCAAACTGTCAAGCATGGTACTGAGTGGCAGGCCGGAGCCCACACCAAGGTTGCTTATACTAGCCATGTTAATTCCTTTATAAGGTCGACAGAGAAATTGATACCTGGGTTATCGGCCTTGAATAAGGAAAGTTTAAGGGTATTTGCCTTAGGGTAATGAGGTAAATAAGCACTATAGAGAAGGGTAATTCAGCGGCTAGAAAATTAATGAATTAAGTCTAAAGAAGTTCGGACGGGTGGCGATAACTTAAAACGTGACAGGTTGAAGCAGAAAAATTCGCCTGGTACTAAAAAAATTCTAAAGGTTGTTAAACGGCAGACGATAACAACTTTGACGGCGCTGAAGCCGGCGGGTTGAAGCCCACACCTTAACCGAAAGACTTGATTAACAGGAAAATTCATCATGGCCCAAGTCATTAATACCAACAGCCTCTCGCTGATCACTCAGAACAACATCAACAAGAACCAGTCAGCTCTGTCTACTTCAATGGAGCGTCTGTCTTCTGGTTTACGTATCAACAGCGCGAAAGATGACGCTGCTGGTCAGGCAATTGCCAACCGTTTCACCTCTAACATCAAGGGCCTGACTCAGGCTGCCCGTAACGCTAACGACGGTATCTCTGCTGCGCAGACTACTGAAGGCGCACTGTCAGAAATCAACAACAACTTACAGCGTGTTCGTGAACTGACTGTACAGGCTCAGAACGGTACTAACTCTGATTCTGACAAAACCTCAATCCAGGACGAAATCAAATCCCGTCTGAGCGAAATTGACCGCGTATCGGGTCAGACTCAGTTCAACGGCGTGAACGTGCTGGCTAAAGACGGTAAAATGTCTATCCAGGTTGGCGCTAACGATGGTCAGACTATCGACATCGACCTGAAGAAGATTGACTCTTCTACTCTGGGTCTGGCCGGCTTCTCAGTTGCAGGCAACTCACTGAAAGTTAGCGATTCTATCACTCAGATTACTGGTGCTGCTGCAACTGCACCTGTTGCAGTTGACCTGTCAGCTGCTGCCACTTCACTGAGCACCGCTACCGGTTCAACTGTTGATGCATCAAGCCTGAGCCTGCACAACACCCTGAAAGCAGATGGCACAGCATCAGCACAGTTCGTTGTACAGAGCGGCAGCGATTTCTACGCAGCTTCTATCAACCACACCACTGGTGCAGTGACTCTGAACAAGGCTGATGTTGCGTATACCGATACCGACAATGGTTTAACCACCGCAGCGACTCAGGCTAATCAGCTGATCAAAGTGGGTACAGATTCAACTGGCGCAGCTCAGGGTTATGTGACCTTCCAGGGCAAAAACTACGCAACAACTGCTGGTACTGCTCTGACTGATGACAACACCAAAACTGGTACGGACAACAAAGTTACTGTTGAACTGTCAACTGCTACCCCAACGGCTCAGTTCGCTGGTGCAGCGTCTGCAGATCCACTGGCAATGCTGGACAAAGCTATCGCATCTGTCGATACCTTCCGTTCAAGCCTGGGTGCAGTACAGAACCGTCTGAACTCAGCGGTAACTAACCTGAACAACACCACCACTAACCTGTCTGCAGCACAGTCTCGTATTCAGGATGCTGACTACGCTACTGAAGTTTCAAACATGTCTAAAGCGCAGATCGTACAGCAGGCTGGTAACTCAGTGTTGGCTAAAGCTAACCAGGTTCCACAGCAGGTTCTGTCTCTGCTGCAGGGCTAATCGCCTTCTGACCCCATTCAAAACCCCGCTTCGGTGGGGTTTTTTTATGCGTACGATTAGCCCATTTTTTCACTGTTTCTCAGTCAATCAACCTCTCCATATTCATTTATATTGGTCAGTAATCGCATTCTCAATGTGCCTTTGCAGAGCAGATAAATAATGAAAAATATTGTTGTCGTCGAACCGCTTTTTGTCAGCGCCTTTAAATGTATTGGCAGTGCGTGTCGTGATCACTGCTGTCAGGGCTGGGATGTCACCCTTGATAAACCTACAGTTAATCGCTATTTAAAATCCTCTGTCATTGAAATAAAGAACCTGGCTGTTGAGAACATTGATATCACCCGAAAAAGTTTTGCTAGTTGGGGTGTCATGAAACTTAACGCAGCGGGCAACTGTGGCTTTATGGATGAAGCCCGATTGTGCAAAGTACACGCCAGCCTGGGCGCCTCCGCTCTGAGTGACACCTGCGCCAGCTATCCCAGAAAGTCCCGATTTTTTAAAACTGAGCAGCAAAAAACCCTGGCGCTCTCCTGCCCGGAGGCGACTCGTCAGTTATTAGCGGCACCGGATGCGATGCTCTTTGCGCAGGCCCTCAGACCACAGGCTGAAGCTAACAAAGCCAAAGAGCTCAATCAGCAAAAGAAGCTGCTGAATCTGATGTGTCTCAATCTGGTTAAACTAAGCGGCGAGAAGCTGGATGAAGCTTTTTACGCGCTGGCCACTTTCTTGCTGGGCGCTGAAAGAGTCAGCCAGGGCGAGGATTGGCTGGAACAGATGGAGAATCATTTTTGTGACGTGCTCAACAACCTGGCTCAGGGCGAAATCAGGCAGCAACTGGCCGATATCAGGCCCGACTATAATCTGCAATGGTCATTACTTTTACGAATGCAGTCATGGTTAGGCACCAGGAAAGATAAACGCGCCTTTTCCACTCTGAATCACTACGTCAATAAGCTTATCTACATTCAGGCTGAAGGGGCTAAAACCGATGACGTCAGTCAGTCTATGATCCGACTGGACAGCGTCTGGCAGAATCAGGTCATGCCGTGGCTTACTGAGCGCCCATGGATAATGAGTAACTATATTCAGTACCGCATTTATGATGAGTTTTTTCCTAATGACGAAACGCGCAGCCCGTTACTGAGTTTGTATCTTCTGACGGCAGAATGGTTCCTGCTTAAGTCACTAATCGCAGCCAATGTTGAGCTGACTGGAACTGTTAACGAAGAGGATATGATTAATATCATCTACAGCTACCACTCAATAACAAAACATACTCCGCAGTCGGTAATAGCGTTCCTGGAAGAGATTGATAAGGTTAAAGTCAATGACGATCTGTCGCTGATTTACCTGCTGAGATAACGATGTTTTAAATGGTATCGGCCATATCTCCCTGCCAGTCATGGTCTGGCATCGTCGTGTCATGAAGAGTGCGCTCCGGAATGCTGGCAATTATTCATACCAGCCTTTCCGGGGCGCTTATACGTGATATCAGGCAGCATACCGCTAACGCGTTCTCTGACCATAAGGTACAGAGTGCTTTTCTCATCCCCGGATTCACTCAGTCAGTTACAGTTCCCCCCACGCCTGCCGATAACTCTCTACAGAACAACATCAATTTTGATTTTCACTTTGTGGAGTGTCTATGCGCTTCAATTACGACCTGTTACCGGGCGAGCGGCTGACCTTCGACGAGATCGCCCGGCGTTATGCTTTGCAATACCCTGATGAGAAAGAGCTGACAGCCCGCGCGTTACTCAGTCCCTCAACGGGCCTGCGT
Source organism: Pantoea hericii (assembly GCF_014155795.1). Lineage (NCBI taxonomy): Bacteria > Pseudomonadati > Pseudomonadota > Gammaproteobacteria > Enterobacterales > Erwiniaceae > Pantoea > Pantoea hericii. The sequence goes on along the minus strand of NZ_SCKV01000001.1, from coordinate 7,510 downwards.
ACGCTAAAAATTCGTGCGGTGTTTGCACAGGAGGAGAGTAACAGTCCGCTGGAGGACCTGCTGTTCATCTCCCATGACAACGAGCGAAAAAATTACCTGCGTCGCTTTGAGCACTACCTGAAGCAGAATCTCTCTTTCCTCTATTTCCGTCGCAGCGAGAACGAGAAGCGCGAAAACCTGTGGAAAGTGATGGGCAGCAGCCAGGTTTTCGCGATGATCGATCCGCAATCCGCCACGGCACAAAACCTGTTGAACAGTCGTGGCTATAAACTGGTGCTGATGCATCAGGATGATGATGATGCTTACTGGCAGCTCTTCAGTCCGCAGGCCGATCCCTGCTTTCCGCAGTCGCAGCGCATTCAGTTCATCGTGGTGCTGAGTACGCCGCAGCACAAAGTCCCTGTGGCGGTGATGCCGGGGACGGAAGTGGGGCGTCAGGTTAAAGCGCGGGTGCTGCAACGCGCCAGTCAGGCGGAATTCAGCGCCGGTGTCAAAGCGCGCTACGGCGCCTGTGTGATGACCGGCACCGAGCTGACCGACCGGCATAACTGGCCGTGGGTGGAAGCCTGCCATATCGATACGCAGGAAGGCGATGACGGCGTTCTGGCCGATAACAGCATCGATAATGGCCTGTTTTTACGCAGCGATTTACAGCGATTGTTTATTAACCGACTGATTAGCATAAATGGTGAGTCGGGAGAGATTCAGGTGCACCCTGGCGAGGAGGCGCGGCAGCATATCGCGCCCTGGTATCAGGAGCTGGATGGTCGCGTCTGCAGCCTGTGGGCCGCCGTACCACCCGCCACGCGGCAACGGCTTCGCGCCCGTCGTTAATTTTCCCTGATGAGTGCAGAAGGATCTGCACTCTGACGTTACAAAATGAAATAGCCTCGTTTTACCCCGCCTATTCAGTCAATCGAAAACGCTACAGAATTGCATAATCATGCCGATAACTTCATTAACGCAGGGTAGTCAACGTGAACGATTTCTATACCGCCGAAGGCGTGATGGACAAGCATTCGCTCTGGCAGCGCTACGTGCCGCTGGTGCGTCATGAAGCGTTGCGTCTGCAGGTTCGCCTGCCGGCAAGTGTTGAGCTTGACGACTTGCTGCAGGCAGGTGGGATAGGGCTGTTAAATGCCGTAGAGCGCTACGACGCGCTTCAGGGTACAGCCTTTACCACCTACGCCGTGCAGCGTATTCGTGGCGCAATGCTCGATGAGCTTCGCAGTCGGGACTGGGCACCACGCAGCGTGCGTCGTAACGCACGTGAGGTGGCTGGCGCAATGCACAGAGTTGAACAGTCGCTGGGGCGTTCTGCTTCCGAGCAGGAAGTCGCGCAGCAGCTGAACGTTTCAATGGAGGAGTACCGGCAGATCCTGCTGGACACCAACAACAGTCAACTTTTCTCCTACGACGAGTATCGGGAAGAGCACGGCGACAGCGCGGAGCTGGTGACGGAAGGCCATGAAGAAGCCAATCCACTTCACCAGTTGCTTGAAGGGAGTCTGCGTGAGCGCGTCATTGAAGCGATCGAAGCGTTACCCGATCGTGAAAAGATGGTGCTGACACTGTACTACCAGGAAGAACTGAACCTGAAAGAGATTGGTGCGGTGCTTGATGTGGGTGAATCCCGTGTCAGCCAGCTGCACAGTCAGGCGATTAAACGCCTGCGGGCCCGACTTGCGGGAGCGCGCTAGCAGTATCAGTTCCTGGCGATTCAAAATTATAAGAAACCGGGGACTCAGTAATGGGAGCCAAGACCAAAGCCAGACCGTTAAGTCGTTATCTTAAAGACTATAAACACAGCCAGAGCAATTGTTCACACTGTGGCAAGGTATTAGATCGAATGGCGCTCGTTTTTCGTGGCCAGATCATCAATAAAGAGGCCATCGCTCGGATGGACCAGATGATTGATGAACAGCTGTGGCTGAAACTTCAGCCCGAGCTGACCGCGCTTTGTCGTTTTTGTAGTGATATTTTTTGCAATACCCATCCTAATTACTTCGACATTATGGCGTTTAAACAGTATCTGTTTGAACAGACAGAGATGAGCCCGAGCACGATTCGTGAGTATGTGGTGCGTCTCCGTCGACTGGATGAGATGCTGAAAGCCAAAAATTTCCCGGCTGAAAAGCTTAAAGGAAATAGCTGGCATCAGTGTCTGGAAAGCGATTTGCCCGATGCCGGTAATAACAATTACCGCATTGCGCTGCGCAAGTACGATCAGTTCTTAGGCTGGCAGCAGGCGTAAGCCTGATCTGCACCGATTGTTCCCCCGCGTGCCTGTGGCACAATCCTCTTTTCCCGCCAGCCGGGAAAAAGGGGCGGGGGAGCACGGCGCTTCTTCCTCCTGGTTTTTTCCCTGCACTTCCGTCACACCGCATCTGCTGACACCTGAATCAGGGTGATCCTTTTCGCATCTTCTGCAACACTGTAAGGATAATTCCCGTGCCCAAACGGAGGCCGCATTGTCTTTGCATTTGTTACACCAATTTCCTCGTCTTGAACTGCTGGGCGCACCGACGCCGTTAGAACATCTGCCACGGCTTTCTGATTATCTGGGGCGCGATATTTTCATCAAACGCGATGACTTCACGCCTGTCGCGATGGGTGGCAACAAGCTGCGCAAGCTGGAATTTCTGGCGGCCGATGCCCTGCGTGAAGGTGCCGATGTGTTACTGACTGCGGGCGCTATTCAGTCCAACCATGTGCGTCAGACGGCGGCAGTCGCTGCCCGGCTTGGCCTGAAGTGCGTAGCGCTGCTGGAAAACCCGATCGGTACACACGCTGAAAACTACCTGAGCAACGGCAACCGTCTGTTACTGGATCTGATGGATGCTGAAGTGATCATGGTGGATGCGCTGCACAATCCCACCGAACAGCTGGCTGAAGAGGCAACCCGGCTGGAAGCCCAGGGCTTTCGTCCTTACATCGTGCCGGTCGGCGGCTCAAATGCGCTGGGTGCACTAGGCTATGTGGAGTGTGCACAGGAGATCGCGCATCAGAGCGAAGGCGTGGTTGATTTCGCCGCCGTGATCGTTGCTTCCGGTAGTGCTGGCACCCATGCCGGACTGGCGGTAGGACTGGAGCATCTGCTGCCGGAAACCGAGCTGGTGGGCGTCACCGTTTCACGTCAGGTTGACGCGCAGCTGCCGCTGGTTGAGCGGCTGCGTCAGTCGCTGGCAGAGAAGCTGGAAGTACAGGTTAAGGCATCTATCACCCTGTGGGATGACTATTTTGCGCCACGCTACGGCGAGCCGAATGATGAAGGTATGGCGGCGGTAAAACTGCTGGCGCAGCTGGAAGGGATCCTGCTGGATCCGGTTTACACCGGCAAGGCGATGGCCGGACTGCTGGATGGCATCAGCCAGAATCGTTTCCGTCGTGAAGGTCCGTTGCTGTTTATTCATACGGGCGGGGCACCGGCGTTATTTGCTTATCATCCTTCAGTCTGAGACAAGCGAATAAAACAGTTTATACTCCGTGCGTTATCATTTTGAACAGGCAGCGATACGCGGTGCTGCCCTTATAAGAACACACACACAATACTGTCAATAATGGGGTGAATATGTCCTTTTCTCGTGCAGGTCGTCAGATGGTGATGGGCGTTATGGCTGTGGCGCTGATTGCAGGCGTCAACGTTAAAACCTTTGCAGCGGAAAACCTGCTGAACAAAATTAAAGAGCGCGGCACGCTGCTGGTGGGGCTGGAAGGCACTTATCCGCCATTCAGCTTTCAGGATGAAAAGGGCAAGCTGACCGGTTTTGAAGTGGAATTCGCGGAACAGCTGGCGCAGCACATGGGCGTCAAAGCGAGCCTTAAACCCACCAAGTGGGATGGCATGCTGGCGTCACTCGACGCGAAGCGCATAGATGTGGTGATCAACCAGGTCACTATCTCTGATGAGCGCAAGAAGAAGTATGACTTCTCTACGCCATACACAGTCTCCGGTATTCAGGCACTGACCATGAAAGCCAACGCCAGCACCATCACCAAACCGGCTGATCTGGCCGGTAAGAAAGTGGGCGTGGGTCTGGGCACTAACTACGAGCAGTGGCTGCGCGAGAATGTGAAGGGCGTGGACATCCGTACCTATGATGATGACCCGACCAAATATCAGGATCTGCGTTCTGGCCGTCTGAATGCGATTCTGGTTGACCGTCTGGCCGCGCTGGATCTGGTGAAGAAAACCGGTGACACCATGGCCGTCGCGGGCGATGCGTTCTCCCGTCAGGAATCGGGCGTGGCGATGCGTAAAGGTAACGACGATCTGCTGAAAGCGGTCAACCAGGCTATTGCTGATATGCAGAAAGATGGCTCGCTGAGCAAGCTGTCTCAGAAATGGTTTGGCGCGGATGTGACGAAATAATGCAGGAAAGTCTTCAACTGGTGCTGGATTCAGCACCTTTTTTATTAAAGGGCGCGCTGTTTACGCTGCAGCTCAGCATCGGCGGGATGTTCTTTGGTCTGCTGCTGGGCTTTATTCTGGCGCTGATGCGTCTGTCACGCTTCTGGCCGGTTCGCTGGCTGGCGCGGATCTATGTCTCGATTTTCCGTGGCACGCCGTTAATCGCCCAGCTTTTTATGATCTATTACGGCCTGCCGCAGTTTGGCATTGAACTGGATCCGATCCCCTCTGCGATGATTGGTCTTTCCCTGAATACCGCCGCTTACGCCTCAGAGTCACTGCGCGGCGCGATTTCATCGATTGAACGCGGTCAGTGGGAAGCGGCGGCCAGTATCGGCATGACGCGCTGGCAAACGCTGCGCCGGGTCATTCTGCCGCAGGCAGCGCGCACCGCGTTGCCACCGCTGGGCAACAGCTTTATCAGTCTGGTGAAAGATACCTCGCTGGCAGCGACCATTCAGGTGCCGGAACTGTTCCGTCAGGCGCAGTTGATCACCTCACGCACGCTGGAAGTCTTCACCATGTATCTGGCGGCCTCGCTAATCTACTGGGTGATGGCAACGGTGTTGTCTGCGTTGCAGAACCGGCTGGAACAGCATGTTAATCGTCAGGATTCGGAGTCGAAATGAGCGCCATTGAAGTCAGAAAGCTGGTGAAATCGTTTAACGGCCAGACGGTGCTCCACGACATCGACCTTGATGTTGCCGCTGGTGAAGTGGTGGCGATTATCGGCCCCAGCGGCTCAGGTAAAACCACGCTGCTGCGCAGTATTAATCTGCTGGAAGTGCCGGATAGCGGCACCATCCGCGTCGGGGAGATTACTGTCGATGCCGCGCTGGCGCAGAGCAAGCAGAAAGAGCAGGTGCGTCGTTTGCGTCAGCAGGTCGGCTTTGTCTTCCAGAACTTCAATCTGTTTCCGCACCGTTCCGTGATGGAGAACATTATTGAAGGGCCGGTCATTGTTAAAGGCGAGCCGAAAGCGGATGCAATAGCCCGTGCCCGCACTCTGCTGGAGAAGGTCGGGCTGAATGGTAAGGAGGAGAGCTATCCGCGCCGTCTGTCAGGAGGACAGCAGCAGCGCGTGGCAATTGCGCGTGCACTGGCGATGCGGCCGGAAGTCATTCTGTTCGACGAGCCGACCTCTGCGCTGGACCCGGAGCTGGTAGGCGAAGTGCTCAGCACCATTCGTGCCCTGGCCGAGGAGAAACGTACCATGGTTATCGTCACGCATGAGATGAGTTTTGCCCGCGACGTTGCGGACCGCGCCATTTTTATGGACCAGGGACGTATTGTCGAGCAGGGCGACGCGAAAGCGTTGTTCAGTAACCCTCAGCAGCCGCGAACCCGTCAGTTCCTCGATAAATTCCTTAATCAGTAATTCCACTGCCTTCTCCGGAAGGCAGTTTTATCCCTCCCGTACGCCTGTTTTAACGCAGCAATGGACTGCTTTTTCCTGAGTGTGCGGCGCAATATCATAACTATTTATTTAGCCGTTAAACCTTTTGGCACATCTGACAAATCTTTTCTTTTCATCGGATATTAAATGGCTTTTACTGATGCCACTTTCTCTTATTTGTATTTTAGCGATCATCAGGGAATATTATCGTTTTCTTTGAGTGAGGTGGCGGTAATAAGCGTATCGCTTCATCAATTAATAAGTGTAAGGAAACGTTCGGTCAGGTAAATAACTGTAGCAGCAGGGCCACTCCACGGCTTTTAAGAGTTTCGCTACATTCAACTTCGGCTCAATGGCGAATAATCGCTGGATAACCATAAAAGCAAAACTGCTTTCCTCGCTTTTACATTCCAGCATTCTGACCTACACAGCAGGAGTCATTGAATGAGCCAGACTAAGTCAGACCAGATATTATGGGTAGATACCCTTAAGGGCGCCTGCATATTGCTGGTGGTCCTGTACCACACGGTTTTACCCGGCTTTGAAGGAACCATGAAATATCTCACTGCCGGATGGATTCCTGCCGAAATATGGATACAGTTTAATACGGTATTGTCGCCGCTGCGTATGCCTGCCTTTTTCTTTGTTTCAGGATTGCTGGCGACGAATGGCATTATTAACCGGCCCTGGAAACAGGTGTTTACCAGTCGTATTACCAATCTCTTTTATCTCTATATTCTATGGGGCTTTATTCAGTGGTGGTCCATCATAGGCATCTCTACTGAAATTACCGGCCAGCGCATTTCCCAGAATCTCAATGCCGCCTATGCGGGTTCACTATTCGAGTTCCTGAAACTGACCTTTATGGCCATGAGTACGTCATGGTATTTGTATGGGCTGGGGCTCTATTTCCTCTGTGCCAAAGTTTTTCGTCAATATAAGCTGGCCCTGGTATTGGTGGCGATCCTGCTGAATTACCTCGCGGTGGAAAAAGTGATTCCGTTCTGGGGTCCCCAGAGTCTGGCCCAATATTTCCTGTTCTTCCTGTTAGGTGCGTTCTGGAGTCAGACCATGCTGCGCCTGAGTGAGTGGCGGCGCGAGAATCTGATGCCCTGGGCGCTACTGGCAGCGGTCGCGGGGATTCATGTGATTTTCGGTCTGGATAAGAGTCTGTTCCTGTGCGTACTGGCTGTGTTGTTCAGTATTGCCGCGTGCCGCTGGCTGAATCAGCATTTCAGCATGCGCTATCTCAACTGGGTTGGCCGCAATACACTGCAGATTTACGTTATCCATCGTATCTTCATCGAGTTCTTTGGTATGTCTGCGATTCTGTTCGCGCAGCGTCATCATCTGTTTGAGCAGGCGTGGTTTTCGTTTCTCTGGGCTTGCTTCTATCCGGTGGCGATAGTCGGTCTGTGTTCGCTCTGCTCAGTGGCTATCTGGTCGCTGACCAATCGCGGCGTGGGGCAGTCGCTGTTTGTATTTCCGACACTGGTTAAGCGGGCGCATGGGAGGGGGTGAGGTTTGCGCCTTGCAGCAGGCTGCGCGGTAGCTTCCACCTGGAAGCGGGCAGCTTTGCAGCGGGCTGACACTGAGCGGGTTACGCCCGCCAGGCGGTGGGGAGTTTCAGGTTGCCCGTTCAGGCGGACGCGTTAAGGGGCGTACGCCCGCCCCTTAACAATCCCGGCGTCCGGCAGCCTGCG